>NZ_JAQOTI010000021.1:0-97377 GCF_028401915.1 Delftia sp. DT-2 | reverse complement strand
ATGGGCAAGATCGTGGGGCGCAGCGACGACATGATGATCATCCGCGGCGTCAACGTCTTTCCGACCCAGATCGAGGAGATCGTGCTGCAGAACGCCCAGCTGTCGGGCCAGTACCAGTTGGTGGTCACGCGCGAGGGCAACCTGGACCGGCTGGCCGTGCGCTGCGAGATGCAGCCGGGCACGCAGGGCGACACCGAGGCGCTGGCACTGTGGGTGCAGCAGCGCATCAAGACCCTGGTCGGCGTGAGCGCCGAGGTCGAGGTGCTACGGCCCGATTCCATAGAGCGCACCCTGGTGGGCAAGGCCCGCCGCGTGATCGACCACCGCAGCCGCTGAGCACGCACAGGAGTCCCATGGCCCGAGGCCGATCTTCCGGATACGACGACCAGCGCGAACTGATCCTGGGCCATGCCGCCGCGCTGTTCGCGCGCAGCGGCTACCCCGGCACTTCGATGAACGAGGTGGCCCAGGCCTGCGGCCTGTCCAAGCCCACCATCTACCACTACTTCCGCGACAAGTACGCGCTGCTGGTGGACATCACCGATGGCCACATGACGCGGCTGCAGGCCCTGGTGGACGAGGTGCAGGCCATGGGCCTGCCGCCCGAGCCGCGGCTGCGCATGCTGATCGAACGCTTCGTGCAGGAGTACGCCCATGCCCGCCATGCCCACCGCGTGCTGACCGAGGACGTGCGCTTCCTGCAGGACGAGGACCGCCAGCGCGTGGTGGGCAAGGAGCGCGCCGTGGTCGAGGCCTTTGCCCAGGCGGTGGCCCAGCTGCGGCCGGACGCCGACGGCGCGGGCCTGTCCAAGGCGCTGGCCATGCTGCTGTTCGGGATGATGAACTGGATGTTCACCTGGCTGCGGCCCGACGGAACGCTGGACCACGAGGCCATGGCCCCCGTGGTGGCCGACCTGTTCCTCGGAGGCTTGCCGGCCGTGCAGACCCCAGGCAAACCCGTGCATCAAACCGCTGGCAAAAAAATAGTTACCACGGTAAATTGTGGCGCCTGACGGCACCGCGCCCCATCCAACACAAAGGAGACAGACATGAAGCGCATGACAAAACTGGGCCTGCTGGCCGCAACCCTGGCCACGGTGTGGGGCTCGGCCCTGGCCGACATCAACGTGGGCGTGGTGGTCTCGGCCACCGGTCCGGCCGCGTCGCTGGGCATTCCCGAAAAGAACACGGTGGCGCTGATGCCGCGCACGGTGGCGGGCCAGAAGGTCAACTACATCATCCTGGACGACGCCTCCGACACCACGGCGGCCGTGGCCAACACGCGCAAGCTGATCAGCGAGAGCAAGGTCGACGTGATCCTGGGCTCCAGCATCACGCCCAACTCGCTGGCCATGGTGGACGTGGTCTCCGAGGCCAAGACGCCCATGATCACGCTGGCCGCCTCGGCCAAGATCGTCGAACCCGTGGATGCCAAGAAGTTCTGGGTCTTCAAGACGCCCCAGCACGACGCCATGATGGCCGCCGCCATCGGCGAGCACATGGCCAAGGCCGGCATCAAGACCGTGGGCTACATCGGCTTCAACGACGCCTATGGCGAAAGCTGGCTGCAGGAGTTCCGCAAGGTGGCCGAGGCCAAGGGCCTCAAGCTCACCGCCACCGAGGCCTATTCGCGCAGCGATACCTCGGTCACGGGCCAGACGCTCAAGCTCATGTCCGCCAAGCCCGATGCGGTGCTGATCGCAGGCTCGGGCACGCCGGCCGCGCTGCCGCAGAAATCGCTCAAGGAGCGCGGCTACCAGGGCAAGATCTACCAGACCCACGGCGTGGCCAATGCCGACTTCCTGCGCGTGGGCGGCAAGGATGTGGAAGGCACGCTGCTGCCCGCCGGCCCCGTGCTGGTGGCCCACCAGCTGCCCGACAGCAACCCGGTCAAGAAGTCCGCCGTCTCCTATGTGGAGGCCTACGAGGCCGCCAACGGCAAGGGCACGGCTTCGACCTTTGGCGCGCATTCCTGGGATGCGGGCCGCGTGCTCGAAGCGGCGATTCCCGCCGCGCTCAAGAAGGCCCAGCCCGGCACGGCCGAGTTCCGCGCCGCGCTGCGCGATGCGCTGGAGCAGACCAAGGACGTGGCCGGCGCCCACGGCATCTTCAACATGACGCCCACCGACCACCTGGGCCTGGACCAGCGCGCGGCCGTCATGGTCAAGATCGAGAACGGTACCTGGAAGTACCAGCCCTGAACCTGCAGGCCTGAGGCCGCAGCGGCTGCCGCGCCTGGCGGCGGCCGCTGTGGCGCTTGGCCGCGTCTGCTCGAAAGTCGATCATGGATCTGCAAATCGCCCTGCTGCTGGGGCAGGACGGCATCGTCAACGGCGCCGTCTACGGCCTGATGGCGCTGGCCCTGGTGCTGGTGTTCTCGGTCACCCGCATCATCTTCATCCCGCAGGGGGAGTTCGTCGCCTTCGGCGCGCTCACCCTGGCCATGATGCAGGCCGGACGCGTGCCCACCACGCTGTGGCTGCTGCTGGCCCTGGCCGCCGCCGTGCTGGTGGTGGACCTGCTGCGCTGGCGCGCGGGCAGCCAGGTGAGCTGGCCCGCCACCTTCCTGTGGTGCCTGGCGCTGCCGGCCATTGCCGTGGCCCTGGCCTGGGGGCTGCGCCCGTCCTCGCTGATGCTGCAGGCGCTGGCCACCCTGGTGCTGATCACGCCCATGGGGCCGCTGCTGTACCGCCTGGCCTACCGGCCGCTGGCCCATGCCTCGGTGCTGATGCTGCTCATCGTCTCGGTGGCCATGCACGGCGTGCTGGTCGGCCTGGGGCTGCTGTTCTTCGGTGCCGAAGGCTCGCGCACCCCCGCGTTTTCCGAGGCGCAGCTGCGCCTGGGCGACATCACGATCTCGGGCCAGTCCCTGGTGGTGGTGGGCGTGACCCTGGTGCTGGTGGCCCTGCTGTTCGTGTTCTTCGAGCGCTCCATGATCGGCAAGGCGCTGCGCGCCACGGCCATCAACCGCGTGGGTGCACGCCTCATGGGCATTCCCACGGCCATGGCCGGCGACGTGAGCTTTGCGCTGGCCGCGCTGATCGGCGCCATCTCGGGCCTGCTGATCGCGCCGCTGACCACGGTGTACTACGACACCGGCTTTCTGATCGGCCTCAAGGGCTTCGTGGCCGCCATCGTGGGCGGGCTGGCCAGCTACCCGCTGGCCCTGGCCGGCGCGCTGCTGGTCGGGCTGCTGGAGGCCTTCTCGTCGTTCTGGGCCAGTGCCTACAAGGAGGTGCTGGTGTTCACGCTGATCATCCCGGTGCTGTGGTGGCGATCGCGCAATAGCCACCATGTGGAGGAAGAAGAATGAGCGCCCCCGTTTCCTCGCAGGCCGCGGCGCCTGCCAAGGCCGCCTCGGGCGGCATCAGCACGCGCGTGCTCACGGTGGCCGCCATTGCGCTGCTGGCCGCGTCCTGGGGCTTTCTGCCCGATTTCACCGTCGTCATCCTCAGCTACATCGGCCTGTTCGCCATGGTGGCCGCAGGCCTGGTGATGCTGACCGGCGTGGGCGGCATGACCTCGTTCGGCCAGGCGGCCTTCGTGGGCATCGGCGCCTATGCCACGGCCTGGGTCTGCACGGCACCGGCCTCGGTGGCCGCGCTGGGCGGGCTGGTGGGCGCGGCGGGCCTGCCCTGGGTGGGCCTGGCGCTGGGCCTGCTCATCACCTTCGTCGTGGCCTGGCTGCTGGGCGCGGTCACGGTCAAGCTGCAGGGCCACTACCTGCCGCTGTGCACCATCGCCTGGGGGCTGAGCCTGTACTACCTGTTCGGCAACATGGAGTTCCTGGGCGGGCAGACCGGCATCACGGGCATTGCGCCGCTGGTGATCGGCGGCGTCTCGCTGGCCTCGCCGCGCGCCATGGGCGTGGTGATCTGGGCCGTGCTGCTGGTGGCGCTGTGGCTGCTGCACAACCTGCTGGACTCGCGCGAGGGTCGGGCCATCCGCGCGCTGCGCGGCGGCCGCGTCATGGCCGAGTCCATGGGCATCGACACGGCGCACTACCGCGTCAAGCTCTTCGTGTTGGCGGCCCTGCTGGCCACGCTGTCGGGCTGGCTCTACGCCCACATGCAGCGCTTCGTGAGCCCGGCGCCCTTCAACCTGAACGTGGGCATCGAGTACCTGTTCATGGCCGTGGTCGGCGGCGCCGGCCACCTGTGGGGCGCGGTGCTGGGCGCCACGCTGATCACGCTGATCAAGCAAAAGCTGCAGGACATATTGCCGGCCCTGCTGGGCACCAGCGGCAACTTCGAGGTCATCGTCTTCGGCCTGCTTATGGTGCTGGTGCTGCAGCGCTTTGCAGAAGGCCTGTGGCCCACGCTGCAGGCGCTCACGGCGCGCTGGGTGCGCCGGCCCGTGTCTGATCTCAAGCTGGCGGACGCTGCGCCGCTGGCGCAGCGCGCGCTGCCCGCGGCGGGCCAGGTGCTGCTGGCGGCCGAGCATGTGACCAAGCGCTTTGGCGGCCTGGTGGCCAACAACGATGTGGCCATGACGCTCAGGGCCGGCGAGGTGCATGCGCTGATCGGCCCCAACGGCGCGGGCAAGAGCACTTTCTTCAACATGATCTCGGGCGTGGACTCGCCCACCGAGGGCCAGGTGCGCTTCATGGACCAGGCCATGAACGATGCGCCCTCGCGCCGCTTTGCCGCCCTGGGCCTGGGCCGCACCTTCCAGCATGTGCGCCTGCTGGGCCAGCGCAGCGTGCTGGAGAACGTGGCCGTGGGCGCGCACCGGCGTGCGCACCGGGGCTGGCTGGCCTCCATGCTGCGCCTGGACCGGGCCGAGGAGGCCTCGGTGCTGGCCGAGGCGCGCCGCCAGATCGAGCGCTGCGGCCTGGGCGCCTTCGCCGATGTGCCGGCCGCCTCGCTGGCCCTGGGCCAGCAGCGCATCGTGGAGATCGCACGCGCCCTGGCCGGACAGCCTGCGGCCCTGCTGCTGGACGAGCCGGCAGCCGGCCTGCGCCACCTGGAAAAACAGGCCCTGGCCGACCTGCTGCGCCAGCTGCGCGCCGAGGGGCTGGGCATTCTCGTCGTGGAGCACGACATGGAGTTCGTCATGAATCTTGCGGACCGCATCACGGTGCTGGAGTTCGGCACCGTGATCGCCGAAGGCACGCCGGCCCAGATCCAGGTCAACCAGCGCGTGCTGGATGCCTACCTGGGCGGCGGCGACGACGACGAGGCAACCGGAGAGACGGCATGAGCGACACCCTTTTGCAGCTCAAGGGCCTGAGCGTGTCCTACGGTCCCGTGGAGGCGGTGCACCAGGTGGATCTGGATGTGCGCAGCGGCGAGATCGTCACCGTCATCGGCCCCAACGGCGCGGGCAAGACCACGCTGCTGTCGGCCGCCATGGGCCTGCTGCCCTCGCGCGGCGAGATCCATCTGGACGGCAAGCGCATCGCACGCCCCGGCGTCGAGGTCATGGTGGCCAACGGCGTGGCCCTGGTGCCCGAAAAGCGCGAGCTGTTCGGCGAGATGTCGGTGGAGGACAACCTGCTGCTGGGCGGCTTCTCGCGCTGGCGCCGGGGCCTGCGCGACCAGGCGCAGCGCATGGACGAGGTCTTCGCCATCTTCCCGCGCCTGAGGGAGCGGCGCCCGCAGATGGCCTCCACCCTGTCGGGCGGCGAGCGCCAGATGCTGGCCATCGGCCGCGCGCTGATGGCGCGCCCGCGCCTGCTGCTGCTGGACGAGCCCTCGCTGGGCCTGGCGCCGCTGATCGTGCGCGAGGTGCTGCAGGTCGTGGCCGGCCTGCGCGACCACGGCGTCTCGGTGCTGCTGGTCGAGCAGAACGCGCGCGCCGCCCTCAAGGTGGCCGACCGTGCCTACGTGCTGGAGATGGGCGCCGTGGCCCTCAGCGGCGCGGCCAGGGATCTGCTGCACGACCGGCGCATCATCGATACCTATCTGGGGATGGGGCGCAGTGCGGCGGCCTGAGTTAAAGGGGTCTCGCCTCTAGTCAAGGTCCCAGAACCCCAAACGCCCCAATTGAGCTGCCAGTGACAAGCGCAATGCCCGCCAGTTTGCCATCGCACTGATATGTTGTTCCTGCGCTTTGGCATAGGTCTCCATGGCGTTCAGAACTTCGGTCATGCTGCCTACACCAGACTGATAACGGCCTTGCACGATGTCCATAGCCTGCTTGGATTGATTGACAAGGTCTGAGGTGTGTACAAGGTTTTCTGCTTCCGTGCGGAGACCGTTGTGTTGAGTCCAGACATCCACTGACAATCGCAAGCGCGCAACCTCTGCCTCTTCAGCATAAGTGGCTGCCTGAGCCTTAGCCGCCCGGATCTGATAAGTCTGCTCGAATCCGGAAAACAATGGAATGCTCAGTTGCAGGCCTATGTTCATATCCTTGCGCCGACTGCCGCGACCATGCACGGAGTAATCAGTGACCCCAAAACTGCTGGTCAGAGCAATCTTTGGCCTAGCCATCGCGCTGGCTTCTTGTACTGCAGCTTGGGCGGCTTTTGTGCGAGCTTCGACCGCAACAAGGCGGGGATGCTGCTGGCCCGCAAGGCGGATGAGTTCGTCGACCTCAATAATTAAGTCCAATGAAGGCAAAGCTTCGACATGCTCATCTAGGCGTACGAGAGTATGCGCAGGCAGACCCATGCGAAGCGCCATAGTGCCCAAAGAACTGGACAGCGCGCCTCTTTCCTGGGATACATGCAAACTGGCCTGAGTGTAGGCCGTCTTGGCTCGCAAGCGATCGGACAGGGCTGCCGCACCGGCTTTGTACTTCTCTGCTGCGGCAATATAAGTGTCTTTGGCCAAATCCATTACCTGCTGAGCAGCAGCAAGCCGCTGGTTGCTTGCCTGCGCCGCAAAATACAGCTGAGCGGCACCTAGAAATGCGTTCTGGATGGCCGCGTTCTGATCGGCGTTAGCTGCTGACAGCAATTGATGAGCAGAAGCCAGTGCCGCGTCCCGGCGTCCAAAATCGAATAGAACCCAACTCAGGCTGAAGTTGCCCGTACTGTTGTTGCTGTGTATCGCTTCCGCATAGCCATCGTAGCTGCGGTTTGCTGAGCGGCTCAGCCGTGCATCCAGACGCGGTAAATATTCGGACTTGCGCAAACCTAGTTGGGCTGCTCGCATTCGGGCTGTTGACCAAGCTTGCCGAATGGCCGGGTCCTGGCACAGGATTCGTGTGATTGCTTCATGCACGGTCAGCTGTTCCGGCAATTTGCCGATAGGGCAGATGCCCACTCTTGCTGCTGAGGCCATTGGTGGAGACATTGCGAGGCCTTCCGTGGAGAACGCATCATATGAAGACATGGCGTACACAGAATTGAGCAGCACTACACCGGCAACGAAGACAAGAAGGCGCAGCTGGTGCACAGTCACTCCCCCTGCTGGTGCCTGTGCTGTATTGCTCGTACTCGCACATCGTTGATCACCCTGCCATGGCCCAATTCGATGACTCTGTCTGCGCAGGCAATTGTCTCTGGACGGTGGGCAATCACGATCCGAGTGATATCGAGTGCTTGGATCGCGGCGTTGACCTGCCGTTCGGCTGCCACGTCTAGATGGCTGGTTGCCTCATCGAGGAACAGAATTCGGGGCTTCTTGTACAGCGCGCGCGCCAGCAGTATTCGCTGTTTTTGTCCGCCGGAAAGCACTGTGCCCATGTCTCCAACCAAGGTGTTGTAGCCCATGGGCATGTGTTCGATGTCGCCATGGATTCCTGCGGTGCGCGCGCACTGTCGCATCCATTGCGAGTCTGGTTGAGGATCGAAGAAGCAGATATTCTCTGCAAGGCTTCCCGCAAAAAGCGCGTCGTCTTGCATCACGCAACCGGATAGGCTCCGAAGCACAGATAGGTTCTGTCCGTCGAGCTCATGGCCAGCAACGCGAATGCTCCCTCTTGCCGCTGGCAGCATACCCAACAGCACCTTGAACAACGTACTTTTGCCACAGCCTGATGGACCAATGATTGCCACGGCTTCGCCTGCAGCGATGCTGAAGTTAACGTCATCCAGGATCCAGGGTTCTTGGTCACCATAGCGATAACCCACAGCTCGAACTTCAATATCTGCCCGATTGTTGCGTTCCTTGGTGACGAGTGCGCAAGCCTCTTCTTCGGGCGGGTGAAGAACAATATCGGCCAGCCTCTCGCTATGTAGCTGCAACATGCGCAGCTCGAAGAGTTGATCAATCAGGCTGCCGACTCGACTGCCGAACTGAGACTTGTAGGAATAGAAGGCCATCAACATGCCTACGCTGAATTGTCCATCCATCACCATGGTTGCGCCTAGCCAAACGACCAGCAGGTTCTCGGCACCAAATAGCAATGCGTTGGCTTGCCCATAAAAAAGTTGTAGCTTCTGAGACTTCAGGCCCGCGTTGATCTGCTCTACGAAGAGGCTCAGCCATATCGACCTGCGTATATCAAGCTTCTGAAATAGCTTCAATGCCTGAATACCTCGCACTGATTCGAGGAAGTGGCTTTGCTGGCGGGCCCCATGAACGATCTGTTCCTCGGTGGCGTTTCGCAGCGGGTAGTACCACGCCCAGCGAATCAGTCCATAGAGCACTATGGTGCAGAAGACCACTGCCGCCAACTGGTGGCTGTATATAAGCATCAACACCAAGGTGGAAAGTGCCATCATCCCATCAAGAATGATCGAGAAAAAGCTTGCGGTCAGGGTTTGCTGTATCTGATCGACGGATCCAAATCGTGAGACTACATCACCAAGGTGGCGCTTCTCGAAGAATTGACTGGGCAGGCGCAGCATATGGCTGAGCACGTTGCTCCGCCATTGCAGGCTGAATAGCGTGCCCAGGTATATAAGTGCCCAGGCCCGGGCGGTGCTAATAAAAACCTGTATCAGCAAGACAATCGAAAAACCCAGAATCAGGGTGGCCAGCAGATGTCGATCGTCACCGACAATCGCATTGTCTATGGTCCATTGAAGCAGGAACGGACTGATGAGCGCGATCATCTGCAGTGCCACGCCCATCACTAACACTTGCAGCAGTGAGCGGCGTAATCCGCTGATTTCCCCAATCAAACTAAGTAGCTTGACCTTTGGCTTTTCTTTCTTTTGCTCGAAATCTTTATTCGGCCAAAGTTCCAGAGCAACTCCAGTGAATTTATGCGACAACTCTTCGAGGCTGACTTGGCGAGCTCCGATTGAAGGATCGTGTATTACCGCGCCTCGGGCGCTAACGGATTTCAAAACCACAAAATGATCGATGTTCCAATGCAGTACACAGGGCACGATCAGTTTTGAAAGCTCATTCAGCTCCAAGCGCACAGCCCGGGTGCCCAAGCGAAAGCGATGCGCAGCCTGAACCACGTGGGCAAGGCTCATTCCCTTGAGTGAAATGCTGAAACGCTGGCGCATTTCCCTTAAATTTACGCTGTGTCCATGATAGCTTGTGATCATTGCCAGACAAGTCAGACCGCACTCAGCGGCTTCTGTCTGCAAGATAATCGGCAAGTGCTTTCCGAAGCGCAGTGCTAGCCTATCTAAAGAAATCATGGTTATTTTGGAAATTTTCCTGAAATGCTGTAAATCGGCTCCAGAATCCACTCGTAGAGACGGCGAGACTCTTGAAGAATATCTGCTTCAAGCAGCATGCCGCTCTGAAGTTCCTGCGCCTTCCCATACGCAGTGACGGCTTGACTATCAAGTTCTACTCGTAGCCGATACAGTGGCTCCGCTACTTCTCCAGAACCTGGGAGCAGGTTGACAGTATTGGAAAAATCGAAAGGTGAAAGGCTCGTACGAGAGATAGAAGCCAACCTACCCCGGTGGATTCCGAATTTTTGATATGGATAGGCTTGGTAGCGAATATTAACGGGGTCGCCTAGTTTTATAAAACCAATGGCTTTACTTGGTGCATAGAGCTCTGCCACAAGGTATGAGTCCGTTGGAACAATAAGCATCAGGAGCAGGCGTGCATCAATGCTATGGCCAACTTCAGCGAATACCGCGGTTGCCGTGCCTGCCTCTGGTGCGGTAATGACGAAGGCTCGCCTCGCTTCGCTCTCCGTGAGTTCCTGTGTGAGCATCGAAAGTTGTCGGTTGATCTGTGCTAGTTGATTCTTCTGTCGACTGTCAAGCCCTGCGAGTTCATTGGTGCGCTCTACCGCCTGCTGCTCCAAGCTTGTCTGTTCACGACGTAAGCGCTGAAGCACCTGTATTTGACCTAGTTGCTCCGCCTGACGTTGCTGAAACTGATCCTTTGAGATATAGCCTTTGTCCAACAATCCTTGGTATCTCTGAATGGCGTTGTCTGCTAGGGCAAGTAGATTCCGCTGGCTTTTAACCTGCTCCGCTAGCACTGACAGTTCTACGCGAATGCTTGCAATTTTTCTATTCAATGTTTGCCGCTCCGCGAGATGCAGCTGCAGAAATTTCGTATGCTCGTCAATGAGCGATTCTCGCCTTTGTTCCAGGCTTCGGGTGATTTGAGAAAAAACTGCTACCGCATCTTCACCAAAACGCTCACTGGAGATTTTATAAAGAATATCGCCTTTCTCGACGTATTGCCCCTCCTTTGCATACTTTGCAATAACAACACCTGGCTGTTGAGAAAAAACTCTGATCTGCCCCGTAGCTGGAAGGAGTTGACCTTTAACTGTTGAGTGTCTGGAATAGGTTGAAAATAAAAGAATTATTGCTATCGATAGGAAGGCTGTAATGGAGAATGTCGTTAAAACTGCGAAGGAAAATGGACGAATCATCAAGACATGGCCGTCCAGTTTAAATCTCTTGGAATCAAGGGATTCTTTTCGGAATAATGGCATCTGAGATTATTTTGCCTTCATTATTTTAGATGTAATCAAATTTATGAATATTAATTTATTTCTTTACAAGAAATGTTATGATTATTGGTGTGAAAATAGTTATAAATATGGCTAGTATAAATATTTTGCGGTTATTGGTGATTTTTCTGCTAAGTAAATTCTTGTTTGTTGCTGCGTATATTATTGCTATTACGATGAAAACTATTAAGTTTATGATTGCGAGTAATTTCTGAGTTTCGGTCATGTTGTGTTGGATGATTTTTGCGGTAAATTAATGGCCAATCAGTGAGTTGATTGGCCATTTTTTATTTACTATGCATCACCGTCAAAATCAAAGGCTTTCCCATCGATGAGGCCGTCGCCGATCGCTACTCCTCCCCAATAACTTACCAATCCCGCTCCGAGGAGTCCGATTATTCCAACGGGAGTAGAGACTATTGCGATGCCTAAACCAACACCAGCAAGTCCCGTCCCTACTTCCCCCCAGTCTGTTCCGCCATTTACGACTTCCATCTCTGAAATTACTAGTTCGCGCATTTAACTCTCCGATATCGTTGCTGTGAATTTTGTTTCTGGCTAATCTAAATAAATTATGTCGTTTTCTATTAAATTTTTTATTAGGGATAGTGCTCTTTCTTGAAAATTTGGATCAATATTTCTGATGATTTTTTCTATGCTATCTCCAGGGTTGTTTAAAATTTGTAAAAATATTGATTTGGATATCTCGTCGGAGGAGATTGCTATTCCGTTTGCGTGTATCTTTTTGCTGTGTGGTGAATATAGCGAGGAGTTAAATTTAATTGATCTGGTTAAATATTGAGATGACAGTTTTTTCTTGAAAGTATCTTGGATATTGAATTCTGAGGGAATTCTCTCCTGGCTAATCTGATGGTTTTTGAATTCTTCTAAGTTGTCTTGCTTGATTAATATGTCTTTAATGAAGTGAATTGATTTCTCTATTACATTTGTGGAATAGTCTTCGTGTTTGATTGTCTTTCTTAATGCGGGGATTTCTGAAAATGTATTAATGCAGGACCATAGTATGTAGTCAACTATGTGAAGTGTGTGAACTCCAACTGCAATGTGAAAAGTCTCCCTATCTTTTATAGGAGCCGCTTCATGCCACCAGCCTCTTGGGATATAGAGTACATCGCCCTCGTTTAGCACACGGTCAAAAACAGGTGTTTCAGGGCATTCATGCTTGAAATTCTTGCTTCTCTGATGAGGGAGTGGCAGTGGAAATGTTGGCTCAAAGATTTTCCATCGTTTCTGTCCAATTAGTTGAACAGCAAATACATCATGAGTATCCCAATGTTTGGAGAATGTTCCTTCTCCGCCGAATGCAGCGTAACCGTTTGCGACAGTCCTCTCTCCAATGAATTTGCCGAATCTTCGTGTAATTTCGTTGATCAGAGAGGATTTGGTTTCTATTCGGTTAATTACCAGCGTCGCACCATTGCGCATATATTCATTGAATAAACTCTTTGTGATGCGGGTTTTTCTTATATTGAAATCTATAAAGTTTTCAGTATATTTTTCGATCGGAATTAGTCCATCTTTGAAAATGCTTAGCATCCCATCACTAGGATCTGATGAGAATAGCACCTCATTTATATGATTCCAATCAATTTTATGTGGATATAGTGCATTATGGCAAAAAAGGAAATTCTGCTCAAAATAATTTTTAATAAATTCTTCTCTGGTAATGCCTATGTTCATGGTTCGTAAATATGCTAAATCTTAGAGCAATTTCAGTAATTAAAATTAATTTGCTTTATGCGATATGTATTGACGGTAGTAATATTTTTTACTTAATAAATATAGGTCCTTCTGACGAGGGAAGATCGTGTAAAGGAATTTTGTTAAGACTTATTTTTCAAAATCCGTGACTTCTGAGAAGATTAAATTGAAATATTTTTTTGCCAAAAAATAAATAGGGAAGATTCTTAAAATGTACCTGTAAAGAGTAGGATTAATCTTATTTACGACGTGGTTGCTCAGATTAGTCCTAGAAGATGGTTGAACAAGAAATTCAAGGACTTCCGAATGGTGGAAGTGTGACTCAACGGAGAGTTTTGCTTGGATGTGAGTTCTTCGCTTTGAACTAGAGAACGTATAGAAATCCGCCTGCATGACAGGTCCATACAACATGCGTATCTGCGCTGAACTTCAATTGGCGACAGGCCTTCATGGGTCCTTTGGCCAATTACTAGCATACCGGCGGGCAAGATGTTGATGTGTTGCTGCTGCCCGTTAACGCTGGTGAGCGTTCAGGGCCTTGGACTCATCAACAAGGCCTGCGTGTAGCGGGTGTGGATGCCGACGCGTGTTATCCAAAGTGGTGGTGCGTCCCATTGAGGGCCACCTAATGGACAAGACCCGGCAATACTTGGGCAAGCCGCCTAGCAATACGGTCTACGCCTTCGCTAGCAGCGCAAATGTGTCGCGCTCTGGCCGGCCGCGCAAATCGGCAGGTATGCCCATCCCAGGCAATTCAATAGCATGCGCTTGGCCGTGTACCCGGCGCTCGAGCTTGGAAAGTGTGCATGGGTCGTGCGGTCCCAGATTGATTGAGTGCCCGAGCATGCTCGGCTCCACTGCCGCAGTACACGGACCGCACCTTCCGCCAGTTCCCTAAAAAAGAGAACTAGCTGTATTCCCAGCATGCGCGAGTGGAGTGCACCTCAAAGGGAAAAGCCAGGACATCGCACGAATTGGAAGCGAAGGTGAGAATCGCCACCACGTTGAAGGAAAGCCAGGCAATGGGCATGCGCTCACAATGCCGGGCACCCATATGATGGCCGTAGTTAGCTGAAATGCTGGATCGCTTGGCGATGGTATCCAGGCCGTGATGTATGACACAAGGCGCAAGGTTCTATTGCGCCAGCTGTTGCTCAAGGCTGACTACCGTCCTTGCCCCGCTGCTCCAGCGTCTGCGTGTTCAGACATCGATGATTGCCTGAATGAAGAAGTGAATTTACAGGGCGGACTCAAGAGCTAGAACATATGTCCGCTCAATCCAGCTTGATGTTGTTGGCCGCGATCACCCGACCCCACTTGCCGCGCTCGGCGCGCACGAACTGGCCCATCTGCTCGGCGCTGCCGGGCATGGGCTCCACGCCCATGGCGGCCAGGCGTGCCTTGGTGCGGGTGTCGGCCAGGGCCTGCTGCAGCGACTGGCTGAACTTCTTGACCACCTCGGCCGAGCTGCCCGTGGGCACGACGATGCCCTGCCAGGCATAGCCCTCGAAACCTTTCAGACCCTGCTCCTGCAGCGTGGCGACCTGGGGCAGCACGTCCACGCGCGCAGGGCTGGCCACGCCGATGGCCTTGAGCTTTTTCTCGCTCAGGAAGGGAATGATGGTGGCGCTGTCGGCCCACATGGCGGGAATCTGGCCGCCGACCACGTCCTGCACGGCAGGGGCCGCTCCGCGGTAGGGCACATGGGTCATGTTGGTGAGGCCCGCCTGCTCCCGGAACAGCTCGCCCACCAGATGGTGGGGGCTGCCCAGGCCGGCCGAGCCCCAGCTCACGCCGGTCTTTTGCTGTTTGGCCCAGGCCAGGAATTCGGCGAGGTTGGTGGCGGGCACCTCGTTGTTGACCACCAGCAGCATGGGAAAGCGCACTAGCATGCCCACGGGCTTGAAGTCGCGCTCGGCGTTGTAGTTGAGCTTGCTGAACAGGAAGGGGTTGGCCGCCAGCGTGGCGAAGTCGGCCGTGAACATGAGGTTGCCGTGGTCGCGCGAGCGGGCGCTGTACTCGGCCGCGATGTTGGTGCCTGCGCCGGGCTTGTTGTTGATGACGATGACCCGCTCCAGGTTGCGGCCCATGGCCTCGGCGATGACGCGGGCGACCACGTCCGAGCCGCCGCCGGCCGCATAGCCGACGACCCATTCCAGGGGCTTGTCCTGTGCCAGGGCGGCAGGCCCTGCGGCCAGGGCCAGGCCCGAGCAGGCCAGTGCGGCCAGAAACTGCTTGCGTTGCATCCTTGTCTCCATGTTGTATGCGGCGCCCTTGTGAGATGTCCAAGGTGTGAGGCGGGCGCCTTTGTGGGGATGGCAGGCCGCCGCACGGGCGGCGGCGCGCGGCTTCAGGCGGCCGCGTGCACCGGGGCGACCGGTGTCACGGCGCCGCGCTCGGCGGGGTCCGCGCCGGCAGGGGCAAGTCCTGCGCTGGCGCGGGCCAGTTCGAGCGCATGCAGCAAGGTGCCCTGGTGGCCGATGTGGTTGGCCAGCAGCAGCACGAGGCGGGCATTGAGGGCATGGCTTTGCGCGGTGTCGAGCCCCTGGTGGGTGGCGATCAGGGCTTCGTAGAAATCGTCGCAGGCCTGCAGGTTGGGGTGGGTGGACAGCAGCATGGCGGTCTCCTGTGGATGGGGCGTAAGAGGTTCAGGCCGTGGCGGCGGCGCCGCAGGCTCTTTGGAGAGCGGCGCGCACGCCGGCCTCGTCGGGGCGGCGCCAGCGCGCGCAGACATGCTGGTCGGGCCGCAGCAGGTAGCTGGTGCCGGGGCGCGCATCCAGGCGTCTGGCCGCCAGGCCGCGCGCATCGATGAGGTCGGCGTCTGGTGCATGGGCCTCTCCCTCGGCCGCGATGGACAGGTTGAGCACGCCGGGCAGCGCCTGCGCCCAGGCCGGCGTGGGGCCGAAGTGCAGCAGCGTGAAGTCCGGTCCCAGTGCGCGCAGCAGCCAGGCCGTGCCGTCTGCGCCGGGCCGGCGCATGGGCGCATCGGCCAGCACGGCGCCGGGCAGCTGCGTTCCGTCGAAGGTGTCGGTGTCGGGCGTGTTGAGCGCCGAGCCATGCAGCGTGGCCGGCACGGACAGCCGCCCGCTGTTGACGATGCGGCGCGCGAATTCATGGTCGCGCGCCAGGTCGAGCACGGCGTCGCGGAACAGGCGGCTGATCTCGCTCTTGGGCGTGATGAAGTCGGTGGCGCGCGTGGAGTTGCGGATGTTCTCGTCGGCCGCGTATTCGCGCTCGGCGCCATAGGTGGCGATCAGCGAGGCATCGGCCTGGCCGCGCAGCACGCGGTCCAGCTTCCAGGCCAGGTTCTCGGCATCCTGCACGCCGCTGTTGGCGCCGCGTGCGCCAAACGGCGAGACGCCGTGGGCGCTGTCGCCCGCGAAGACCACGCGGCCATGGACGAAGCGGTCCATGCGCAGGCAGGCGAAGGTGTAGACGCTGGCCCATTCCAGCTCGAACGGCGCGTCCTTGCCCAGCAGGGCGCGGATGCGGGGAATGATGTTCTCGGGCTTTTTCTCTTCCTCGGGATCGGCGTCCCAGCCCAGCTGGAAGTCGATGCGCCAGACATCGTCGGGCTGGCGGTGCAGCAGCACGCTCTGGCCCGGGTGGAAGGGCGGGTCGAACCAGAACCAGCGCTCGGTGGGGAATTCGGCGTGCATCTTCACGTCGGCGATCAGGAAGCGGTCGCGGAAGATGCGGCCATGGCTTTCCTGGCCCAGCAGGCCGCGCAGCGGCGAGCGCGAGCCGTCGCAGGCCAGGACCCATTGCGCATCGATGCGGTAGCTGCCGTCAGGTGTCTCCACGGTCAGCAGCGCACCCTCGGCCTGCGGTTCGAGCGCCGTGACCTTGCTGTGCCAGCGCAGGTCGATCAGCGGCAGCTGCAGTGCGCGCTCGACCAGGTAGGCCTCGGCGTAGTACTGCTGCAGGTTGATGAAGGCCGGGCGCTCGTGGCCGTCCTCGGGCAGCAGGTCGAAGCGGTACAGCGGCTGGTCCTTGAAGAAGACCTTGCCCAGGTTCCAGGACACGCCCTTGTCCACCATGGGCTGGCCCACGCCCAGGCGGTCCCAGATCTCCAGCGTGCGCTTGGAAAAGCAGATGGCGCGCGAGCCCGTGGACAGCCGGCAGTCGTTGTCCAGCAGCACCACGCGCTGGCCGCGCTGGGCCAGGTCGATGGCCAGCGACAGGCCTACGGGGCCGGCGCCGACGATGACCACGGGATGCCGGGCGGGCGTGTCCGCACCGGCGTCCTGGTCGGCATGGCGCTCGTAGGGGATGTGGATGGCCTGTATGTCTGCGCCGCTGCCGCGCAGCGCTTGCAGGGAGATGGCGGGGTGGGACATGGGGTTCGTCCTCTGTCGTGGGCGTATGAGAGAGAAAAGGCGCAGCCATCCCCGCCGGCATCAGGGAATGCCGGTGCGCGGGCGGGTGCGATGGGCAGGCGTGCCGGTGCTCAGGACCGGCACGCCGCCGTGGATCAGCCTTCGAGCGCTTCCCACATCTGGCGGTCGCGCTCGGCGGTCCAGATGCGCGGGTCGGCATGGCCCGAGGCCTCGTCGTAGGCGCGGGTCACATCGAAGGGCATGCAGTGGTTGAAGATCACCCACTGGCCGTACTTGGGCTGCAGCTTGGCGAAGGCGGCCTCGTAGACCTTGCGCAGGTCCTGCTGGGCGTCGGCGCCGGCCTTGACCTCGGTCCACAGGTCGCTGATGAAGTCGCGCGTGCCGGCCAGGCCGGCCTGCACCTCGGCCGGCGTCTGCAGCGCGGCGCCCCGGCCGGGCACCAGCTTTTCGGGCTGCAGGGCGGCAATGGCGTCCAGCGTGTGCGGCCAGTCCTGGAAGTAGGCATCGCCCGCATAGGGCGTGGCGCCGAACTCCACCAGGTCGCCGCTGAACAGCACCTTGTCCTGGGGCAGCCAGACCACGGTGTCGCCCTTGGTGTGGCCGCGGCCCAGCTGCAGGATCTGCACTTCCAGCTTGCCCAGCCACAGCGTCATCTTGCCGGTGAAGGTCAGGGTGGGCCAGGTCATGCCGTCGGGCACGCTTTCCACGTTCTGGAACAGGCGCGGAAAGCGGCCGATCTCGCTGGCCTTGTCCTGCTCGCCGCGCTCCACGATCAGGTCATAGGTGTCCTGGCTGGCAATGATGTGCTCGGCGCCTTCCGCGAAGAAGGCCGAGGCGCCCAGCACGCGCACCGCGTGGTAGTGCGACAGCGTGACGTACTTGATGGGCTTGTCGGTGATCTCGCGGATGCGGCGGATCACGTCCTGCGCCATGACGGGCGTGGCCTGGGTGTCGATCACCATCACGGCGTCGTCGCCAATGATGATGCCGGTGTTGGGGTCGCCCTCGGCCGTGTAGGCGTAGGCGTGCTCGGAGAGCTTGTCGAAGCTGACCTGCTTGATTTCGAGGTCGGCGGCGGAGGCAAAGGTCTTGGTGGTCATGGGCATCCTGCTTTTGAAATGGACAAACGCATTTGTTTTTATCGAATGCCTGAATGCTAGGGAAAAATTCAACATTGAACAATTCGTTTGGCATAGTGAAAAACCCTCGGAGCCGCAAACTCCGGGTTCCAGCCTTCACAATGCCTGCCATGTCCGATGCCGCCTCTTCCCCGACCAGCCCCGTCTTCCTTCCTGACAGCAGCGATGACGAGCCCGCGCGCGGCCCGCGCGGCATCCAGAGCGTGGAAGTCGGCGGCCAGTTGCTCAAGGCACTGGCACGCACGGGCCGGCGCATGGCGCTCAAGGATCTGGCGCGCGAGGCCGAGATGACGGCGGCCAAGGCCCACCCCTACCTGGTGAGCTTTTGCAAACTGGGCCTGATGGAGCAGGACCGTGCCAGCGGCCACTACGGCCTGGGGCCGCTGGCCATACAGATGGGGCTGATCAGCCTGCAGCAGGCCGATCCCGTGCGCCTGGCGATTGCCGAGCTGCCCGCGCTGGCGCAGGAGGTGGGCAGCACGGTGTCGATTGCCATGTGGAGCGGCCAGGGGCCGACCATCATCCGCGTGGAAGAGGGGCCCACCCATGTCTATGTGGCCATGCGCCACGGCACGCCCGCATCGCTGCGCCACACGGCCACGGGCAAGATCTTTGCGGCCTTTGGCGAGCCCGGGCGCATTGCGCCCCTGCTGGACGCGGAAGGCCACAGCCTGGAGGAGCCCGCCTTTGCAAAGGAGTTGGCCGCCATCCGCGCCAGCCGCCTGAGCCGGGTCGAGAACCAGCTGCTGTCAGGCGTGAGCGCGCTGGCCGTGCCGGTGTTCGACGGCTTTGGCCAGCTGGTGCTGGCCATTGCCGCCATCGGCCCCTCGGCCACGCTGGATCTGGACCCCCAGGGCCGGCCGGCCCGGCTGCTGCAGGCCCAGGCGCGCAGCCTGTCCCAGCGCCTGGGAGCGCCGGCCCAGGCCTGAGCGCGCAGCCCCCGGTGGGGTTCAGTGGCGCTTGGTCAAGGCTCAGTGCGTGAGCAGCAACTGGTCCCGGGCAGGCGCACGCCCTTCCAGCGTGAAGCCGGCCACCGTGCGCGACAGGTGGTGAGCCTGCTCGTTGAGCACGGACGATGCGGCGGTGGACTCCTCCACCAGCGCGGCGTTCTGCTGCGTGGCGCGGTCCATGTCGGCCACGGCCTGGTTGATCTGGCCGATGCCCACGCTCTGCTCGGTCATGGCGCCGTTGATCTCGACAATGATCTGGGAGACGCGCTGGATGCCGTCCACGATCTCGCCCATGGTCTGGCCGGCCGCGCGCACGCGCTCCGTGCCCATGGCCACGCTGGCGCCGGAGGCGTCGATCAGGGTCTTGATCTCCTTGGCGGCCGCCGCGCTGCGGTGGGCCAGGCTGCGCACTTCTGCCGCCACCACGGCAAAGCCCCGGCCCTGCTCACCGGCGCGGGCGGCCTCGACGGCGGCATTGAGCGCCAGGATGTTGGTCTGGAAGGCGATGGCGTCGATGACGCCGATGATCTCGCCGATTTTGGACGAGGCCTTGGAGATGTCGTCCATGGTGCTCACGGCGCTGCCCACCACGTCGCCACCCTTGGTGGCCGAGCTGCTGGCCGACTGGGCCAGGCGCGTGGCCATGGCGGCCGCCTCGGCCGACTGGCGCACATTGGCCGTCAGCTGCGACAGCGAGGCCGAGGTCTCCTGCAGGCTGCTGGCCGAGGATTCGGTGCGGTTGGACAGGTCCAGGTTGCCCAGCTTGATCTCGTCGGTGGCGGTCTTCATGGACTCCACGCCGTTGCGCACATCCTTGAGCACGGTGCCGATCTGCTCGACGAAGCCGTTGAAGGACGAGGCGATCTGCGCCACTTCGTCATTGCCCGACACCGGCAGGCGCTGCGTCAGGTCGCCGCCGCCCGAGCCGATCTTGTCCATGGCGTCGCGCACCTGGGACAGGCGCCGGAAGGACTGGGCCGTCAGCGCCGCCGCCACGGCCGTGGCCAGGCAGGCCAGCAGCACGATGGCGATGGCCAGCGTCTTGAGCACGCTTTGCAGGCCGGTCGTGGCCTCGGCCTTGTCCAGCGCCACCACCAGCAGCCAGTCCGTGCCCTGCACCGGGCGGGCCTTGAGCAGCTTGGCGCTGCCGCCCAGGTTCACTTCCAGCGGCGCCGTGGCGCTGGCCAGCGCGGTCAGCGCAGCCGGCGTCAGCAGCTCGGACAGGTCGGAGGTGGGCTTGAGCAGCAGCTTGGCATCGGCATGCGCCAGCACCTGGCCGTCACGGCTGACCACGAAGCCCAGGCTGCCGGGCGTGGGGCGGATGGCGGAGACCACCTCGCGCACGCCCTCCAGCGGCACGGCGCCGCTGATCACGCCCTGCAGCGCGCCGCCGCGCAGCATGGGCGCCACGAAGGCCACATAGGGCACGCCCGTGGTGGAGTCGCCATAGGGCTTGGTCAGGGCCAGCTTGCCGGCCTGCACGGCGCTCTTGTACCAGGGGCGGGCCGTGGGGTCGTAGTCGGGCGGAGTGCTGGTGGTGGACTTGTAGGTCTTGTCTTCCCAGCCCACCGTGGTGATGGGAAAGCCGCTGGCCTGGCCCATGTGGGCGGCAAAGCCCTGCGGGTCGCCGTGCTCGATCACGGCGGCGGCGGCGCTGACGGCGCGTGCCTTGGAGGCCACCCACTGGTCGATGGCCATGGTGTTGCCGGCGGTGATGGCGTCCAGGTCCTGTTCAATGGTGTGGAAAGTGCTGCCGCGAACGATGTGGTACGTGGCAGCCCCCGTGATGGCAAGGGCGCCGACCACGGTGGCTGTGCTGATGGCAAGGATCTTGGAGCGAAGGGTCTGGAGCATGGCGCGGCAAGGGAAGACTGAGGACTCCGCAAGCCGCAATGGCCGGGCATGCGGCCCTGTCATTAACGCACAATTTGTTTCATTTTTGACGACATGCCAACCCTGTGGTGGCGTGCACCAACTTGCGCGCAGCACCTGTCATAGAGGCATTTGCTGCAGTGCACCATTGCAGTGCGGTGTGACATGTTGCTGTAACGCAACCGTCGCGGGACTTTCATGGCCGCTTTCCACAATGGCGGCACGCAGGCAAACCGAGTGGCACAGGCAGGTCACCGACTGCGTCCAACATGACGAGGAAGGCGGGCATATGGACGTTCTGGACACCCTTCGCAACGCGGCGATCGAGATCGCCAAGCCCCCGCTTTCCGCGCTTCTCCAGCCACCCCAGGCCGCGGACAAACCGCTGCGGCTGGATGTGCGCTGGGCCCGCCATCTCGACGAGGTGCGCCAGGTGCAGCGCCTGCGCCACGCGGTGTTCGCCGCCGAGATGGGCGCCGTGCTGCAGACGCCGCTGGCCGGACACGACATCGACGCCTTCGACGACTTCTGCGAGCACCTCATGGTCTGCGATGCCGACAAGGGCGTGGTCATCGGCACCTACCGCCTGCTCACTCCCACCCAGGCGCTGCGCGCCGGGGGCCTGTACTCCGACCAGGAATTCGACCTCGCCCCGCTGCACGCCTGGCGCCCGCGCATGGTGGAACTGGGCCGCAGCTGCGTGCATGCATCGCACCGCCAGGGCGGCGTGATCCTGGCGCTGTGGGGCGCGCTGGCCGAATTCATGCAGCGCAACCGGCTCGACGCCATGGTCGGCTGCGCCAGCATCCCCATGCAGTACCCGGGGCTGGCCCATGGCGAGGGCCCGGCGCGCGTCTGGCAGCAACTGCGCCAGACCCATCTGGCCGAGCCCGAGCTGCAGGTGCGTCCCCGCGTAGCCCTGCCCGAGGAGCTGGCATCCGTCAGCACCAGCGGCATGAGCGTGGAGCCGCCTGCGCTGATCCAGGGCTATCTGCGCACGGGGGCCAAGGTGCTGGGCGCGCCGGCCTGGGACAGCGACTTCAACACGGCCGACCTGCCCATCATGATGCGCATGCAGGACCTGCCTTCGCGCTACCTGCGCCTGTTCACGCGGCGCGGCTGAGGCCGTCGCAGCGTTTTGGGGAAATTGGGAATTTTCGGAAAGAGAGGGCGGAGCCGGCTTCTTGTGCAATGGGCCGGACCGTGATGTGCATCACAGGGCTGTCACAAAGACCGTGCATGATGCTGGATGTGGGCTGAAGCAGACACCCGGACGGAGGCAGGTAACCTGCACCGGACTGACCGGGCCTTGGTCCACGCCAATTGCAGGCCGCAGCCTCTTCGGGGCTGCGGCCTTTTTCATGGGCAATTCCTGAGTTACCGGGCAGTGGGCGGGGCATCGGCCAGAAGGCGCTGGTGTTCGATCTTCACGCAGCGGTCCTGCACGGTCCACAGGCCCGCAGCGCGGGCCAGTTCCAGGGCCTTGTCGTTGACCACGCCCAATTGCAGCCACAGGCAGCGCGCGCCGACGGCAACGGCCTCGGCGGCCAGCGGCGGGATGTCTTCGCTCTTTCGGAAGCAATCGACCATGTCGATGCGCAGGCCCTGTGCGGCCAGCGCGGCCGCAGCGTCGGCCAGGCTGGCATGCGCGGGCTCGCCCAGGATGAGGCCGCCTTCGCGTGCCACCACGGGGTTGACGGGAACGATGCGGTAGCCATGACGCTGCATGTACTGCGAGGCCTGGTGGCTGGGCCGCTCGGGCTGCGGCGACAGGCCGACCACGGCCAGGGTGCGGCACTGCACGAGGATGTCGCGCAGGCGGGAGTCTGTTGCTGTGTCGCTCATGCGCCGCAGTGTACGCAGCGCCTGCCGTTCAGGCGGGCAGGGCTGTCGCGTCCGCAGCATGGCGCCGGCGCAGCACCATCCCCCAGCCCAGCCCCAGCACGGCGGCCGTGGCCGAGGCCAACAGCACGCCCAGCTTGGCGGCATTGAGCAGGGCCTCGCTGTCAAAGGCCAGCGTGGCGATGAAGATGGCCATGGTGAAGCCAATGCCTGCCAGCAGGCCTGCCAGCAGCGTGTCGCCCCAGCCCATGCCTGGCGGCAGCGCGCACAGTCGCAGGCGCACGGCCAGCCAGCAGCTGATCAGCACGCCCAGCGGCTTGCCCAGCACCAGGGCCAGGGCCACGCCCCACATCACGGCCGAGGTGCCCGCCGCATCGATGCCAGCGGTGCCCGCCCCCTGCAGCGGCACGCCGGCATTGGCCAGCGCAAACAGCGGCATCACGCCAAAGGCCACCCAGGGATGCAGGTCCGCCTGCACGCGCTCCACGGGCGCGGCGCTTTCGCGGCCGGCCAGCGCATGCACGGGCGTCACCAGGCCCAGCACCACGCCGGCCAGCGTGGGATGGGCGCCGGTCTGCCAGATGCCCCACCAGAGCACGGCGCCCGGCAGCACATAGGCCCAGGCGCGGCGCACGCCCAGCGACTGCAGCAGGAACACGCCGGCCAGGCCGGCGGCGGCCACCAGCAGCTGGCTCCATTGCAGCCCGCCCGAATAGAACAGCGCAATGATGAGCACGGCCACCAGGTCGTCGATGATGGCCAGCGCCAGCAGGAACACGCGCAGCGCGGGCGGCAGGCCCCGGCCCAGCAGGGCCAGCACGCCCATGGCAAAGGCGATGTCGGTGGCCGTGGGCACGGCCCAGCCGTTGCGCAGCGGCGGCGCGGCGTTGAAGGCCAGGAAGATCAGCGCCGGCGCCACCACGCCGCCCAGCGCGGCCATCACGGGCAGCAACGCCTGGCGCGGCTGGGCCAGTGCGCCGGAATGCATCTCGCGGCGTATCTCCATGCCGACCACGAGAAAGAACACGCTCATCAGCGCATCGTTGACCCAGAAATGCAGGGATTGCGACAGCTGCCACGGGCCCAGGCCCACGCTCAGCGGCGTGTGCCACAGCGCCTCGTAGGAGCCGGCCCAGCCGGAGTTCGCCCAGAGCAGGGCGGCGGCCGCTGCCAGCAGCAGCACGATGCCGCCCGCGGCCTCGGCATGGGACCAGCGGGACAGGAAGGCGCCGACGCGATCGGCGAAAGACAGGAAAAGGGGCATGCGCGGGCCGGACGGCCGCGGGGTCGTGTAGGTGTTCATGTGCAAAGCAGCAAAGGGGCCTTGCGGCCCCGGTGCGCAGGCGGCCCGACCTGCGCTATCAACACCTGTCCTGCCGCCCCATGCGGTCTGGACACCCAGCCGCCATTATAAAAGAAGCCCCCACGCCCCCTTTGCTGCGCAAGGTCCGCTGCCCCCCGAGGGGGCCGCTTTTTGCCTTGGGGCGGCCCGGCGGCAAAAAATCGGCGGCCGGGACTCTTGCGCAAGACCCTGCGGATTCAGGGCCTGGGCGGCTCATTGCGCGAGACGCATTCGGCCAGCAGCCCCAGCGAGGACAGCGCAATCATGAAGACCAGGAACACATAGGCCGCCGTAGCCACGCCCAGGCTCATGCTGAAGCCCCATTGCAGCACCGAGCAGGCCATGCCGGTCTGCGGATACATGGCCGTGCATTGCGATGCGGCCGGCATGTGCACGTACCAGGTGATGGCCACCAGCATGGCGCCCGCCACCATGGCGGCGTTGGCCCAGGGATGGGTCTGCGGGTGGTAGAGCGCATAGATCAGCGCCACGGGAACGGCCAGGCCCCAGGCGAACATCATCAGCCAGCTGAACACCGGCGAGACCGCCAGGATGGACTGCAGCCACTCCATCTTGGGCAATCCGTTGACGAAGCCCAGCAGATCCCACACAAAGGGCAGGACGATCCCCGCCACAGCCAGGCTGGCCAGTCCCAGCGCCAGCAGCAATCCCTTGCCGCGTGAACGATGGTGCACCCCCGAAGGGTGCGAATGGGTGATCAGTGCATGCATGGTCCACCTCCTGTGTCGTGCAGGGCGGGCAGTTGCCGTGCGGGCGGGTCCGGAGTCGGGCGGCAGCCGCGGCGCCTAGCGTTCGGATTGCGGTATTCCCCGGATGGATCCAGTCTAGGACGGCGTGCACTGCAACAGATGTAGGTCTTGCACCTACCCAAAATCGGGGTTTGTCCCAGGAGGGGGTGCCGTCAAAGCGCGGCCAGCGCCCCCAGCACCTCGCCCTTGGACAGCAGTTCGCTGAGCACCACCGGCGGCTTGCCCGGCGCATGCAGCACATAGACGGGCACGCCGCTGCGGCCCAGCTGCTGCAGCGCGGCGGTGATGGCCGGGTCGCGGCGCGTCCAGTCGGCGCGCAGCAGGGTCACGCCGTGCCTGTCGAAGGCGGCCAGCACCTCCTCCTGGTTGAGCGTGGTGCGCTTGTTGACCTGGCAGGTCACGCACCAGGCGGCCGTGTAGTCCACGAACACGGGCTTGCCCGCCGCCTGCAGCTCGGCCACGCGGGCGGCCGACCATGGCTGCCAGCGCTGGCCTGCAGCGGACGCCATGCCCGTGCCCTCCGCCTGGGCAGGTGTGGCGATCAGCGGTGCGGTGGTGGCCAGCAGCGCGCCCCCCAGCACCACGGCCAGCGTGGCCAGCACGGCGCGCGTGCGGCCCTTGAGCGTCAGCGTCCAGACCAGGGCGCTGAATGCCAGCAGCAGGGCCAGCAGCGCAGTGGCGGCGTCGATGCCGCTCTGGTGCCCCAGCACCCAGACCAGCCAGACCACGGTGGCGAACATGGGAAAGGCCATGGCACGGCGGAAAGTGTCCATCCAGGCGCCAGGGCGTGGCAGCCAGCGCACTACGGCGGGAACGAAGCTGGCCAGCAGATAGGGCAGGGCCATGCCCAGGCCCAGGGCGGCGAACACCGTCAGCGCCTGCAGGGCCGGCATGTCGATGGCAAAGCCCAGCGAGGCGCCCATGAACGGCGCCGTGCAGGGCGAGGCAATGGCCACGGCCAGCACGCCGGACAGAAAGGCATCGGCCACCGGGTGGCGCGCATGCGCCGCAGCCCAACGCCCGGGCAGCATGGAGCCGAACTCGAACAGGCCGGCCAGGTTCAGGCCCAGCAGCGTGAACAGGGCTGCCAGCAGGGCCACGATGGCCGGCGACTGCAGCTGAAACCCCCAGCCCAGCTGCTCGCCTGCCGCGCGCAGCGCCAGCAGCAGCCCGCCCAGGGCCAGGAAGGACAGCACCACGCCGGCCGTATAGGCCAGCCCGCCCAGGCGCTGGGCGCGGCGGTCCTGTCCATGGCGTGCAAAGCCCAGGATCTTGATGGCCAGCACCGGGAAGACGCAGGGCATGAGGTTGAGGATCAGTCCACCCACCAGGCCACCGAGCAGGGCCATCCACAGGCTGGTGGCGCTGACGGCGCTGGCAGCAGGCGCAGCGGCCTGGTTGGCCGCCAGGGCCGCAGCCAGTGCGGGCGAGACGCTGGCCATGGCGGCAGCCGTCCAGCGGCCCTCGACCGGGGCCTCGGCGCGCCAGGCCACGGGCTGGCCCTGCTCCAGCGCTGCGGCGCGCTCGGCGGGCGGCAGGGCCAGGACCACGGGCAGCTTGGCCGGAGTGTCGCCGCGCATGTCGGACAGCGGCAGTTCGGCCACCCAGGCTGTGCCGTCCCAATGCTGCTGCCAGTCCTTGCCCAGTTCGGCCGCGTGGTGGAAGGTGTCGGAAGATTCGGGATAGAAGTCCAGCGTGCGGCCCTGCAGGGATTCCGGCAGGCCCTCGATGCGCAGCTGCACGCGCTCGTCGGGCGTCCTGCCTTGTGCGGCAGGCTGGCTGGCCGGCACCACCTTGGCCTGGGCTGGCGCGGACAGCGCCTGGGGCTTGAGCGCCCAGGCCTGGGTGAAGGCCTGACCCTGGCCTGCCGTGCTGCCCTGCACGGGCAGCTGCAGCTGGAAATCGCCTTCCTCGGGAATGCACTCCACGCGGCAGACCAGCCAATTCGCATGCAGGCGCAGGTCCAGCATGCCGGACGCGGGCGGCTTGAAGTCGGCGGCCACCTGCACGGGCACGGGCAGCAGCACCTGGCCCTCATAGCCGTAGTTGAGCAGCGGGCCCACGCGCAGCGCCTCGGGCACGGGCCACTGGATCTCGCCAGCCGTCAGGCCTGCAGGCAGCTGCCAGTTCAGCTCGGTGGCCAGGCCGGAGTCACCGGCGTTCTTCCAATAGGTATGCCATTCGGGCTGGTGGGTGATCAGCAGGCCCAGCCACAGCGTCTGGCCGGGCTGAACGCCTTCGGGTGCCTGGGCCACAAGCTCGGCCCGCACGCGTGGCGTGTCCACGGCCGCGGCCGCCCCGCTGCCGGTCTTCAGGCGCAGCTGCGCGCCGGCAGGGGTGGCAAGCAGGCTGGCGGCGGCAAGGAAAAAGGCGAGGAGCCAGAAGGCGAGGTGCTGGGGGGCAGTGTGGCGAAGAGGTGGTTGGTGCGGCATGGCGGACTGTGGGAGCCAGGGGCATGGTCTTTGGTTCCCCCGGCTGCAGGCTGCGATGGTAGCGGGCCGTCCAGAGAGATCGCCTGTGGCCTGCTGCAGGACGATTGGCAAAAGATATCGTTGCATAGGCGCTTGGTATTGGACAGGCGATATGTCCGTTGCCCATCATGGACCGGCCACCCATCCGGGATAGAGCAACACAAGGAGACAAGCCATGCAGGAGACATCTCGCCGCCACTTCCTGGCCGCCGGCGCGGCAGCGGCCGCAGCCTGGGGACTGCCGCAGCACGCGCGCGCAGCAGCCGCCTATCCCGACAAGTCCGTGCGCGTGATCGTGCCCTTTCCCGCCGGTGGCACCACCGACGTGGTGGCGCGGCTGGCCATGCAAAAGCTCGGGGAGCTGACCGGCCAGTCCTTCGTGGTGGACAACAAGGGCGGTGCCAACGGCGTCATCGGCACGGAACTGGCCGCCCGCGCCACGCCTGACGGCTACACCCTGCTGATGAACACGGCCGGCGCGCAGACGCTGAGCCCTGTGCTCTACAAGACCAGCTACGAGGCGCTGTCCAGCTTCGAGCCCATCAGCCATCTGTGCGACGTGGGATTCGTCCTTATCGCACGCAAGGACCTGCCCGTGAACAGCCTGCAGGAGCTGGTTGACATGGCCAAACAGGGCAAGCCGCTGAGCGTGTCCTCGGGCAGCAGCATGATTTCGCTGATCACCGAGCAGTTCAAGAAGGTGATTGGCGCGCCGGGCATCGTCAACGCCCAGTACAAGGGCACGGCGCCGCAGATGCAGGCCGTGGTGGCGGGCGAGGTGGATTTCTCGTTCGACTCCTTCACCTCGGTGGAGATGATCCGCACGGGCAAGGTCAAGGCCCTGGCCGTGCTGCTGCCCCAGCGCGCCGAAGTCTTTCCCCAGGTACCCACCATCAAGGAGGCCGGCGTGGACGGCATGGGCTTCAGCTCCTGGTCGGGCCTGCTCGCGCCCAAGGGCACGCCCCGCGACATCGTGGCCCAGCTCGCGCAGCAGATGGACAAGGTCATGCAGATGCCCGACGTGCTGGCCAAGCTGCGCAGCTACAGCTATGTGCCGCGCCGGGGCACGCCCGAGGAGTTCGCGCGGCTGATCGAATCCGACAACGAGCGCTGGAAGCGCATCGTCAGGGAATCCAACTTCAAGGTCGAATGAGACGCGGGGCGGGGGCTAAGATCATGGCCATGCCAAGCTCCCCGCCTCCACACACGTCCCTCGGTACCTGGCCATCGCGCTGGTGGGCCGAAGTATCGGCGCGCGATTTCGCGCTGGCCCAGGCGGGGCTTGCCGCGGAAACCGTGGCGGTGCTGCCCGTGGCCGCCGTGGAGCAGCATGGGCCGCACCTGCCGCTGTCCGTCGATGCCCGCCTGCTGCAGGGCGTGATCGATGCGGCCCTGCCGCTGCTGCCGGCCGACCTGCCCGTGCTCTTTCTTCCTCCGCAGAACATCGGCTTCAGCGTGGAGCACCAATCGTTTGCCGGCACGCTGACGCTGTCGCCCGCCACGGTGATCGCGCTGTGGACCGAGCTGGGCGCCTGCGTGGCGCGGGCCGGCGTGCGCCGGCTGCTGCTGCTCAACGGCCATGGCGGACAGGTCAGCGTGATGGACATCGTGGCGCGCGAGCTGCGCATGCGCCACGGCCTGCTGGTCTACAGCAGCAGCTGGTTCGGCCTGGTGGACGATGCGGCCAATGCGCAGTTCAGCGCGCATGAGCACCGCTTCGGCATCCATGGCGGCGAGGTGGAGACGTCGATGATGCTGCACCTGGCGCAGGAGACCGTGCGCATGGAGCATGCGCGGGACTTTCATTCCACTTCGGAGGATCGGGCGCAGCGGCATGCCTTGCTGGGCAATGGGCGAAGCGCCAAGATGGGCTGGGCCATCGAGGATTACAACGTTTGCGGGGCGGTGGGGAATGCTGCGGGGGCTACGGCCGAGCGGGGGGCCTTGATGGTGGAGACTTCGGCTCGGGGGTTGGTGCGGTTGTTGTCCGAGATGGTTGCGCTGCCTGCGGATACTGTGGGAAGGGCGCCGGAGCCTCTTTAGTTTTGGGCCTTTTTTGGACCCTGCCGGGTGGTGGTTTTTCGAGGCCGGGTCTCGGCCCGGCGGCCGACCTACTTTCCTTTGTTTCGCCACCGGTACGCCGGCCGAAGGAAAGTAGGCAAAGCAAAGGCGCCCCGGATGTCCGCGACCCCTTCGCTTCGCTGCGGGGCAACCGCCACGACGCAGGCGCTGACATACGGGGAGTTTGCTCGGGCCTTTGCTTCGCTCGGCCTATTCCTTTATTGCTTTATTGCTTGGGGATCTTGGCCTGGACGATCACGTCGCCCCAGCGTTTGATTTCCGATTGCAGCAATTGCGCGGTCTGCTCGGGCGTACTGGATTGGGCCTGGACGTTCATTTCGCGCAGTTTCTGCGTGACTTCGGGGGAGTTCACGGCGGCGGCGATTTCCTTGTTCAGGCGGGCGATGATTTCCGGAGGGGTCTTGGCGGGGGCGGCCAGGGCGTTCCAGGAAGAGGCGACGAAGCCCTTGATGCCTGACTCCTGGGCCGTGGGCACGCCGGGCAGCAGGGCCGAGCGCTTGTCGCCGGTGATGGCCAGCAGGTTGACGGCCTTGGGGTTGATCTGGCCCATGATGGGCGTGAGGATTTCGACGGCCGCGTCGATCTGCCTGCCCCGCAGGGCCGTGACCACGGCAGGCGTGCCATTGAAGGGCACGATCTGGGCGTCGATGCCGGCCGTGGTCTTGAACAGTTCGGCCGCCAGGTGCTGGGTGCTGCCGATGGCGATGCTGCCGATGTTGAGCTTGCCGGGGTGGGCTTTGGCCCAGGCCACCAGCTCGCCCAGGTTCCTGAAGCGCGAGTCGCTGGCGGTGAGCACGCCGATGTCGAAGTAGCCCAGGGTGGATATCGGCGTGAAGTCCTTGACCATGTCGAAGGGCAGTTGGTTGAACAGCCCCACGGTGACGGCGCTGCCGTTGGACATGAGGAACAGCGTGTGTCCATCAGGTGCGGATTTGGCCACGGTGTCGGCTGCGACGATGCCGCCCGCGCTGGGCTTGTTGTCGATGATGACGGGCTGGCCCAACTGCGAGGCCAGCTTTTGCGCAACGACGCGCGAGGTGACGTCGGCCACGCCGCCTGCGCCAAAGGGCACGACGATGCGGATGGGCTTGTTCGACAGGGGCTGTGCCTGGCTGGTGATGGCGGCCAGCAGCAGGGCCGCGCAGGCCAGGGCGCTGCGCGTGAAGCGGCGTTTGTTCATGGGTCTTTTGTCTCCTGGCCGGCCAGTGTGGCGCAAAAGCGCAGGCCGGCCCAGATCGCCCGTGTTCTGGCTGCTATGCCCTGGCGCAATAGCCGTGTGGCAGCCTGGCCGGGGGCTGGATCAGGCGTGCGTGATCCAGCTGCGGTGCTCGTCCGTGTCCAGGTGGTTGAGCGTGTTGAAGGTCTGCAGCATCAGGCGCTTGGGGCTGGTGGTGAACTCGGTCACGGCGCTGTTGCGGATGCGCATGTTCAGCGCAATGGTGACCTCCGGCGAGGTGCCCAGCACATGGCCCACGGCGGTGGAGATGGGGCCGCCGCTGCTGACTAGCAGCACGTTTTCGTCGGCATGTTCATGCCGCACACGCTCCAGCACCTGGCGCACGCCGCCGGAGAAGTCGTCCCAGCTGGGCATGCCCTTGGGGCTGATGGTGCCGGCCATCCACTGGGCCAGGGCATCGCACAGCAGGCGGAAGTGGTGGCGGTACAGCTCGGGCGTGTCGGGCTTGGGCAGGGGCGCTGGGTGGATGGCCTGCAGCAGCGCGCCGCTGTCGTATTCATCGAGGCCCGCAAGCGCCTGGGTGCGGTGCTGCTCGGCAGGCAGGCTGCCCAGGCCTTCGGCAATGCCGGCCAGCGTCTGCGCATGGCGGCGCAGCGTGCCCGTGTAGACCGTGTCGAAGCGCAGGCCGCGCTCTCGCCAGTAGGCACCCAGCCTTTGCGATTGCGCCTGGCCGCGTTCGCTGAGCTGGTCGTAGTCTTCGGCACCAAACGAGGCCTGGCCATGGCGCACAAGATAGAGGGTTCCCATGGCGCGGATTGTGGCCAGCGCTGGCGCCGGCGTTTGTCCTGCGGGCGACTGGCTGCCGCCTTGGCGACAGATTCCAGCAGCCCGGCAGGCCCTACAACAGCACCTGGCCGCTTACGCACTCCACCACATGGCCGCCTATCCACAGCGCGCCCTGGGCATCCTCGCTGACATGCACGCGGCCGTCGCGGCCCACGCAGCAGCCCTGGCTGGCGATGTAGGGCGCGCGCAGCAGGCCTTCGCCGCGCAGCCACAGGGCCAGGCTGGCGTTGAGGCTGCCGGTGACGGGGTCTTCGGTGACGCCGACGGGGCTGGCGAAGCCGCGCACTTCCAGGCTGGGGGCGGCATCCGCATCGGCCCCGGCCGGGCGCTGGCCCGTGGCAAAGGCGCGTGCCTCGCGGCTGCTGCGGCCGATCAGTGCCGGTGCATCTTGCGCGCTTTCGTACAGCGCGCAGGCCCCCACCTTGGTGTTCAGCGCCTTGAGCCTTGCATGGTCGGGCTCCAGCGCCAGCACCTGGTCGGGATGCTCGAAGAGCACGCCCATCCAGCGCGGGCCGTTGTCCAGCCAGGCGGCGCGCAGGATCTGGCCGGGCTCCGCGCCCAGCGCGGCAGCCACCTCGGCCAGCAGGCCCGGCTCCACGGCGCCGATGTCGGTGGCCGGTGCCTGGAAGGCCAGGCGTCCGTCCTGGCGCGCAATCGAGATCAGCCCCTTGGCGCATTCCTGCACGATGCGCTGCGCCTGCTGCGGCACGCCGCCCTGCGCCAGCCAGGCGTGGCAGCTGCCCAGCGTGGGATGGCCGGCAAAGGGCAGCTCGCCGCCCGGCGTGAAGATGCGCACGCGGTAGTCGGCGCCTGCGGCGCGGCCGGCCTCGGTGGGCGGCAGCACGAAGGTGGTCTCGGACAGATTGGTCCAGGCCGCGAAGGACTGCATCTGCGCATCGGTCAACCCGGTGGCGTCGAGCACGACGGCCAGCGGATTGCCCAGGTAGGGCCGTGCCGTGAACACGTCCACGGTCATGAAGGAGCGCTGGCGGGGAGCGGCGGTGGAGGTCATGGCAAGGGGCAGGGTTGCGATGGGCAATGCAGGATGAAGAAAGCCGGCGCAAAGCCGGCTTTCAGGGAACAGCCGGGGCTGTGCGTATCAGGCCGACAGCTGCGAGCGGATGGCGGCAGCCAGGGCCGCGATGCCCTTGTCGATCTGCTCGGCCGACACGGTCACGTACGACAGGCGCAGCGTGTTGGCCTGGGGCTCGTCCGCATAGAACGGCGCGCCGGGCACGAAGGCCGTGCCGCGTTCCACGGCGGCGGGCAGCAGCTTTTGCGCATCCATGCCCTTGGGCAGGCGAACCCACAGGAACATGCCGCCCACGGGACGGGTCCACTGCACGTCCAGGCCGGCCATTTCGCGTTCCAGCGCGGCCAGCATGGCGTCGCGCTGGCGCTTGTACATGGCGCGGATGGTGGGCACGTGGCGGTCCAGGAATCCGTCCTTGATGACCTCGGACACCACGCGCTGGTTGAAGCCGGGCGTGTGCAGGTCGGCCGCCTGCTTGGCCTGCAGCAGCTTGTTGTAGACGGACTTGGGCGCCACCAGGAAGCCGATGCGCAGGCCAGGGGCCAGCACCTTGGAAAACGAGCCCAGGTAGATCACGCCTTCGGGGTTGCGCGCGGCCAGCGGCAGGGCAGGGGGCTGCTCAAACCACAGGTCGCCATAGGGGTTGTCCTCGATCAGCGGGATGTCGAGTTCACGCGCCTTGTCCACCAGGGCCTGGCGGCGTGCCTCGGCCATGGTGCGGCCGGTGGGGTTCTGGAAGTTGGGCAGCACGTAGGCCAGGCGGGCCTTGTCGGCGCCGGTGCCGGCCTTGGCGGCGAAGTCCTCGACGAGGATGCCGTCGTCATCGCTGTCCACGCCCACGGGAATCGGTTCCTGCGGCGCAAAGGCCTGCAGCGCGCCCAGGTAGGTGGGCTTTTCGACCAGCATGCGGCTGCCGCGGTCCAGGAAGACCTTGCCGATCAGGTCCAGCGCCTGCTGCGAGCCCGTGGTGATCAGCACCTGGTCGGGGTCCACTTCCCAGGGCAGGAAGTCGGCCACGGCCTGGCGCAGGGGCGCGAAGCCTTCGCTGGTGGCGTATTGCAGGGCCGCTGCGCCATCGCGCTGCATCACGGTCTGGCAGGCCTGGGTGAACGCGTCCAGCGGGAAGGCCAGCGGCGAGGGCAGGCCGCCCGCCATGCTGATGATGCCGGGACGGTCGGTGAGCTTGAGGATTTCGCGGATGGCGGAGGGGTTCATCTTGGCAGCACGGTCTGCCAGCGTCCAGGTCGTCATAAAAAAAGCAGTTCCAGGTCTTTGCGGTGCCCGCCATGCGGGCGGGCTGGTATGGGTTGCCATGCCGTCGTGGGGCACGGGCCGGCCGCATGTGAAGAGCGCAGTGCGGATGGTGCTTTCGCTCTTGCGCCGGCAATGAGGGTATTTTGTCGCGGCCGTGAAGGGTCTGCGCATCCTCCCTTCAATAGCTGGGCAGGCCAGTACGGCCTTTGCCTGGGTGTGGATGGCAGACCCTCATGCTGCCACCATCCACATCGCCGTCAGCGCCAGCATGGCCGCCATGGCACGGTTGAACCACAGCAGCCTGCGTCCCTGGGCCAGCCAGTGGCGCAGCAGTGCGCCCACGCAGGCATACAGCAGATTGCTGGAGAAGGCATAGGCGGCCATGACGGGCAGCACCACGGACAGGCGCTCGCTCAGGTCGTCGTGCCCCGCCAGCCAGCCGGCCACGATGGCCAGGGCCAGCAGCCAGGCCTTGATGTTCACGAATTGCAATCCCACGCCCTGCCAGAAACCCACCTGCAGCTGCTGCTGCGATTGCAGTGACGCCATCTGTGCGCTGCGGCTCAGGCGCCAGGCCATCCACAGCAGGTAGCCGATGCCGGCGGCCTTGACCAGCCACAGCAGCAGCGGTGCCGCCACGATCGCCGCGCCCACGCCGGCCGTGCTCAGCACCAGCAGCAAGCACCAGCCCACGGGCACGGCCAGGACGAAGCGCAGCGCCGGGCGCAGGCCGTGGTTGGCGGCCAGGGCCGTGGACAGCGTGGTGTTGGGGCCGGGGCTGAAGCTCATGGAAGCGGCGAGCAGCAGCAAGGCGGTGAGTTCGGACGGTGGCATGAGGCGGTGGCCCCGGAGGTCTCCATACAGGCGGCAAGGGGCTGTTGGGGAGGAGGGCACGGCAGGCCTGCTCCGCAGCACGAATGCCTGCAATATAGGTGCAAGACCTGTACAGTACCAATACAGTTGAACCCTCAATTGCATGTTCTGTATCGGCGCCCATCCCGATACAGTGACGTTTTGGTGACCCTCTCATGCCCGTTCCCCTTTCGCGGCTGGCGCCGCAGACCCTGAGTACCCAGTTGGCCGAACGCCTGGGAGAGCGCATCCGCATGCGCCTGCTGCCGGCGGGCGCACGCCTGCCCTCGGTGCGCGAATGCGCGCGCCAGCAGGGCGTGAGCACGCACACGGTGGTGGCCGCCTATGACCTGCTGCAGGCCCAGGGCCTGGTCGAGGCGCGGCCGCAAAGCGGCTTTTTCGTGCGCGATTTCGTGCAGGACGCACCGCTGCTGCAGTCCGAACAGGCCCGCGCCGCGCCTGCGGACGAGGCCACCGGCGCGCCCAAGGGCACGCGCATCAATGCCTCCATGCTGGTGCGCGGCATGTTCCACCAGAGCGTGGGCGGCAGGCCCCAGCCCGGCGCGGGCGTGCTGCCGGCCCAATGGCTGGAGGCAGGCTTTCTGGCCGCTGCCATGCGCAAGGCCTGCTCGGGAAAATCCCTGCACGACTCCTGCGTGGGCTATGGCGACCCGCTGGGCGACATCAGCCTGCGCGAGGCGCTGTCGCGGCGCCTGGCGCGCCTGGGCATTGCGGCGGCGCCGCAGCACATCATCACCACCATGGGCGCAACGCATGGGCTGGACGTGGTCAGCCGGGCCCTGCTGCAGCCGGGCGATCCGGTGATGGTGGAGGAGCCCGGCTGGGCCGTGGAGTTCGCGCGCCTGGCATCGCTGGGCATGCGCGTGCTGCCCGTGCCGCGCGGCCCCGACGGGCCGGACCTGGCCGTGATGCAGCGGTACTGCGAAAGCTGCGCGCCCAAGCTCTACGTCAGCGTGAGCGTGCTGCACAACCCCACCGGCTACAGCCTGTCGCCGGCCAGCGCCCACGAGGTGCTGCAGCTGGCGCGGCGATTCGGCTTCTACGTGGTGGAGGACGATACCTATGGCGAGATCGCGCCCGACCACGCCGCACGCATGACCGTGCTGGACCGCCTGGGCCACAGCATCTACGTGAGCGGCTTCGCCAAGCTGCTGGCGCCCAACTGGCGCGTGGGCTATCTGGCGCCGCCGCCTGCGCTGGTGGAGCGCCTGGTGGACACCAAGCTGCTGTCCACGCTGACCACCCCCGCACTGACGGAACGCGCCCTGGCCCACTGCATGGACCAGGGCCAGCTGCGCCGCCATGCCGAGCGCCTGCGCCAGCACCTGGCCCAGGCCCGCATGCGCAGCGTGGCACTGGCCCAGCAGGCCGGAGCCCGCTTCGCGGCCGAGCCGGCCGGCATGTTCGGCTGGGTGGACACCGGCGTGGACACCGAAACCCTGGCCCAGCGCCTGCTGGACGCCGGCTACTTCATCGCCCCCGGCTCCATGTTCCACGCCGGCCGCCAGCCCAGCACCTGCATGCGCATCAACTTCGCCACTACGCAGGAACCCGCCTTCTGGCGCATCTTCGAACGCGAAGTCCAGGCCATGCGCGGCAGCGCATAGAAAAGGGGAATGGGAGAGAGGAGAGGGGGCGGAAGGCGGGGAAGGCTGTATCGACCCGCAAACATAGATCAGACCAGCAGCGCAAAAAACCGACGAGGCCCAAAGCGAGGGACACCGAGCAAGGGCCGCCCCGCCGCGAGGGTGTCGTCCCCCTCCCCCGCGAAGCGGGTAGAGAGGGGGAAGGCGCGTCAGCGCCTCAGGGGGTGCCCCCAGTCAATGCGCCCGCATCTTCGTCCGCAGGCGCGCAATCGCCTGGCTGTGCAGCTGGCACACACGCGATTCGGTCACGCCCAGCACGGCGGCGATTTCCTTGAGGTTCATGTCGTGCTCGTAGTACATGCCCATGATGTACTGCTCGCGCTCGGGCAGGGCCTTGATGGCTTCGACCAGGGCCACGCGCAGGCGGTGGTCGCGCAGCAGCGCAAAGGGGTCGGCGCCGCTGTCGGCCACGTGGCGTTCGAGGAAGTCCTCGCCCTCGTCGCCGCCTGACATGTCTTCCAGGTACACCAGCTGAGTGCCGCGCACCTTGCCCAGCAGCGACTGGTAGTCGTCCAGGTCCATGCCCAGCTCGTCGGCGATCTCGGACTCCAGCGGGGTGCGTCCCAGGCGCTGCTCCAGGCGGTGCAGCGCGTGCTCTATGTCCTTCTGGCTCTTGCGCGAGCTGCGGCTCATCCAGTCGCCCTCGCGCAGTTCATCAAGCATGGCGCCGCGGATGCGCTGGCTGGCGAAGGTCTCGAATTGCACGCCCTGCTCGCTCTCGAAGCGGGACAGGGCTTCGGCCAGGCCGATCATTCCGACCTGTATCAGATCATCAAGCTCCACATTGGGAGGCAGCTTGGCGATCATGTGCAGCGCGATCCGGCGTACCAGGGGTACATGCCGACGGATCAGTGCATCGCGGTCGAGTTGGCCTTTGGCGGTGTACATGGCAGTCAGTGGCTCCAGGCATGGGATGCAGGCAGCGGTGCGTAGCCGGCGGCCAGGTCCTGGCCGCCATGCGGCAATACGCTGCCCGCATGGTTGAGCAACTGCAGCGCCAGGCGCTGCAGGTCCGGTGCATGGTGCAGGCGCACGGGCAGCAGCCCGGGCGCGTGGCCCAGATGGCGCTGTGCGCAGCGCAGCAGCGCGTCGATCTGTGACTGGCGCCGTTGCGCATCCTCGGCCTGGCTGCGGGCACCGGTCTGTCCGCGGCGCCAATCGTAGCTGGTCACATCCACGGGGTCAGCGCCGGGCAGCAGCGGCGCCAGCAGGCAGCGCAGGCCGGCATGCACGGCCAGCTGCTTGAGCTGGCGGTAGCAGCCCAGCACGCGGGGGCCGTGTTCGGGCAGCACCATCAGCGGGTGCACGGCCTGGCCGGGAAGATTGCGGGCCAGTGTGTCGGCATCGGCATACAGCATGACGATGGCATAGCCGCGCACATGGCGCTGCAGCCATTGCATGGGCGTCATGCCGGCTTGCCGTGCCTGCAGGGGCAGCAGCTCCAGGCCCTGGCGGGCAGGCAGCACGGCCACCGAGCTGTGACGGGGGTCGGGGTGCAGGCCGGTACGGGCCTGCCAGGCGCTTTGCTGCAGCAGCTGGGCCAGGCCAGGCGCGTCGGCCGCCTCGCCCTGGCTGGCATCGAGCACAAGGACGGGCATGCCCAGGCGCTGCAGGCTGGCGCAGACCGGCCACAGAAGGGATTGCTCGGACTGGCCTTCAGGGTCGGCCGCCGTGTCGCGCAGCATGGCCAGCACACGCAGGCTGGACGGTGCTGCGGCGCCGGGCTGGCCGTGCAGGCCCAGGCCCTGGTGCAGCTGGGGGAAGGTCTCAAGCATGGCTGACCTCGCTGTCCATGGTGCTGGGGCTGGACGGGGTGAAGAAGAAGTCCAGGTCCAGCGCCTTGGGATCGAAGGCCGAGCGGGTGGAGGCGCGCATGGAGGCGGAGACCAGCTGCTGCGCATCGGCGCGCTCCCAATCTTCGGGCACGCGCTGGCCGTTGGTCACGCCGCGCAGCTGCATCTGGTGGCGGATCAGCGTGTCCACCGAGGGGCCCAGCTTCACGGCCTCGTCCACCTTGGTGAGGATGGCCTGGCTGGATCCGCGTGCCTTGAAGGCCTGCATCACATCGTCCAGCGCATCGCCCTGGCCGGCCGCGTTCACGGCCAGCAGCTTTTGCACGCCGGGCAGGTCCAGCAGGTCCAGGATTTCGTCCTTGCGCGGATCGCGCGGGGCCACGCCCGTGGTGTCGATCAGCACCAGCTGCTTGTTGGCCAGCAGGCCCAGCAGGTCCTGCAGCGCGGCGCGGTCATGGGCCAGGTGGGCGACCATGCCCAGCATGCGGCCGTAGGAGCGCAGCTGGTCGTGGGCGCCGACGCGGTAGGTGTCCAGGGTGATCAGGCCGACGCTGGAGGCGCCGTACTTGGCCGCGCACAGGGCCGCCAGCTTGGCCGTGGTCGTGGTCTTGCCCACGCCGGTGGAGCCCACCAGGGCGAAGACGCCGCCTTGCTCGTACAGCGGCTCCTGGCCGGCGTCGGTGCGCAGATTGCGTTCCAGCACCTGCATCAGCCAGCGCACGGCGTCGCCGGCGGACAGGTCCTGGGGCATGTGCTCGACCAGGGCGCGGGCCAGCACGGGGGAGTAGCCCGCGCGGATCAGCTTGTGCGTGAGATTGGCGTGGATGGGGTTCTGGCGCGTCTGGCCCAGCCAGGTCAGGGTGTTGAAGCGCTCTTCGATCAGGTCGCGCACGGACTGCAGCTCATCGCGCAGCGCCTGGGAGGCCATGGCTGGAGCGGGTTCGCTGCGCAGGGGCTCGCGCAGCGGCGCCTCGGCGCTGGCGCGCAGCGGATTGTGGCGGGCCACGGAAGGCGCGGGCTGTGCCTTGAACGGCTGCTGTGCGGCCATGGGCGCGGCGGCCGGCGCTTCGCGCAGGGCGTCGCCCAGGCTGCGGCGCTGGGCAAAGCTGGGCAGGGGCTCGTCGACGCCGGCCTCGTGGCGGCGGCGCAGCATGCGTTCGCGCACGTAGTCCTGGAAGGACAGGGTGCTCATGGCCAGTTGCTCGGTGTCTTCCTGCACGCTCTGGCGCAGGCCGGCGGGCTCGGCACCATTTGCCGACAGCGAGGCTGCCAGCGAAGCCGCCTGTGAGGGCGTCGGCGAAGCCTGCTGTGCCGTGCGCGGCTGGGTATGCGCCTGGATCAGCTGGGCCTGCAGCTGGGGACGCAGGCCCGTGGTCTCCTCGGCCGAGCGGCGCTCGATGGCCTGCTGCAGCGGCGTGCTGCTGGCGGCGGCCTTGCTGTGCTCCAGCGTGTCCTCGGCCGTGGCCATGACCTCGACGCCATCGGGCGTGCTGCGGTTGGACAGGATCAGGGTGCCCGCTCCGAAAGCCATGCGCGCCTTGGCCAGGGCCTCGCGGGAGGTGGGGGCGTAGAAGCGTTTGATGTTCATGCGGATGCACCTTTAAGAATCGAGCCGATGCGGATGGTGTGCGTTTCGGGGATCTCGCTGTGGGCGAGAACCTGCAGACGCGGCGCCACGCGGCGCACCAGGCGGGCAATGGAATTGCGGATGGAATCGGGAACCAGCAGGCAGGCAGGCAGGCCCAGCTCTTCTTGCTGGTTGGCCATGTCGGCCGCCTTCTGGGTGAGGATCTCGGCCACGCCGGGATCCAGTGAGGGGGAGCCGGGGTTGGACAGGGCCTGCACCAGCAGGCGTTCGAGTCCGGGCTCGATGGCGATGACGTTCAGCTCGCGGGTCGGGCCGTAGATCTGCTGGACGATGGACGGCGACAGTGCAATGCGCACGCGGCGGGCCAGCTCGACAGGGTCCTGCGTGGTCGAGGAGTGCTCGGCCAGCGTCTCGATGATGGTGCGGATGTCACGCACGTGCACCGAGTCTTCCAGCAGCAGCTGGAGCACTTTCTGGAACGTCGTGATGGACACCATTTTCGGAATGACTTCTTCGATCAGCTTGGGAGCCAGTTTGGCCACATGCTCCACCAACTGCTGCGTCTCGGTACGGCTGATCAGCTTGGCGGCATGCACTTGCATCAAGTGTGACAAATGGGTGGCCATCACGGTTTCCGAATCAACCACGGTAAAGCCTGCCATTTGTGCCGCTTCCTTCTGGCGTTCGTCGATCCAGTGGGCGGGCAGGCCGAAGGCCGGGTCGGTGGTCTGGGTGCCGATCAGCGGGGTGCTGATGCCGCCCGGATTGATGGCCAGGAACATGCCGGGGAAGGCCTCGCCCTCGCCCACCATCACGCCGCGCAGGGTGATGCGGTAGGCGCTGGGCTTGAGCTCCAGGTTGTCGCGCACGTGCACGGCCGGGGGCAGAAAGCCCACTTCCTGTGCGAACTTGCGGCGCACGCCCTTGATGCGGGTCAGCAGGTCGCCCTGGCGGCCCTTGTCCACCAGAGTGATCAGGCGGTAGCCCAGCTCCAGGCCCAGCAGGTCCACGGGCTGCAGGTCGTCCCAGGTGGCTTCGCCGTCGCTGGGCGCGGCCACGGGGGCGGGGGCCTGGGTTTGCTGGGCGGCGCGTTCCTGCTGGCGGCGCGAGAGCATCCAGGCCAGCCAGCCCAGCATTGCGCCCGTGCTCAGGAACACGACGTGGGGCATGCCCGGAATGACACCCAGCAGGCCCAGCACGCCGGCCGTGATGCCCAGCACCTTGGGCGACATGAACAGCTGCTGCGCGATCTGCTGGCCCATGTCGGTTTCCTTGCCCACGCGCGAGATCACCATGGCCGCGGCCACCGAGATCAGCAGGCCGGGGATCTGTGCGACCAGCGCATCGCCCACGGCCAGCAGGATGTAGCTGTCGGCGGCCTGGCCGGCCGACAGGCCGTGCTGGATCATGCCGATGGCGAAGCCGCCGATGATGTTGATCACCAGGATCAGGATGCCGGCGACCGCGTCGCCGCGCACGAACTTGCTGGCACCGTCCATGGAGCCGAAGAAGTTGGCTTCCTCCTGCACCTCGGCGCGGCGGCGCTTGGCTTCCTTTTCGTCGATCAGGCCGGCGTTCAGGTCGGCATCCACGGCCATCTGCTTGCCGGGCATGGCGTCCAGGGTGAAGCGGGCCGAGACTTCGGCGATACGCTCGGCACCCTTGGTGATCACCACGAAGTTGATCACCACCAGGATGGCGAACACGATCAGGCCGACCGCGAAGTTGCCGCCGATCAGGAAGTGGCCGAAGGCCTCGATCACCGCACCGGCCGCTCCGGGGCCGGTGTGGCCTTCCAGCAGCACCACGCGGGTGGAGGCCACGTTCAGCGACAGGCGCATCAGCGTGGTCAGCAGCAGCACCGAGGGGAAGGCCGCAAAGTCCAGCGGCCGGATCATGTAGGCCGCCACCATCATCACCATCAGCGCCACGGCAATGTTCAGCGTGAAGAACGTGTCCAGCAGCCACGGCGGAATCGGCAGCACCATCAGCGCCAGGATGGCCACCACCAGCAGCGGCGCCATCAGGCCCTGGGCGAACCTGGTGTTCTCGCCCGACCACATCGATTGCAGGGATTGGAGCGGATTCGTCGTCATGGAGCAGTACCTTCAGTGGTCGCGGCGGCGGGCGCGCGGCGGCCCTGGTGCGGATCGAGTTCGGCGGGCACGGCGGGTTCGCCGAGATCGCCAGGCATGGGGCCTTCGCCGCGCAGTGCGGCCTTCAGGCGGTAGACATAGGCCAGGACCTGGGCCACGGCCGTGTACAGCGCGGCGGGAATGGCCTGGTCCAGGTCGGCGTGCGCGTACAGGGCGCGCGCCAGCATCGGGGATTCGAGCACCGGTATCTTGTGGGCGCCCGCGACCTCGCGGATCTTCAGGGCCACCAGGTCCGTGCCCTTGGAGATGACCTGCGGGGCGGCCATGGTCTTTTCGTCGTAGCGCAGCGCCACGGCATAGTGCGTGGGGTTGGTGACCACGAAGTCGGCGCGCGGCACGGCGTTGACGCTGGCACGGTCGGCGATCTCGCGCTGCTTCTGGCGGATCTTGCTCTTGATCTGCGGGTTGCCGTCGGACTCCTTGTGCTCCTGCTTGACTTCCTCGTGGCTCATCTTCAGGCGCGACTTGAACAGGTAGGCCTGCAGCGGCACGTCGATCACGGCCATCAGGAACACCACCAGCAGCAGCAGGGCCACGCCGCTGGCCAGCCACTGCCCGGTCATGGTCAGCGCCATGGCCGAAGGCTGGGAGGAGATGGCGGCGATCTCGGCGATGTGGCTGCTCAGGAACTTCCAGGCCACGAAGGAGAGGATGGCCGTCATCGCCACCATCTTGGCCACGGTCACCATCTGCTGCTTGGAAAACAGATTGGTCAGGCCCGACAGCGGGTTGAGACGGTTGAACTGCGGCTGTATGGGCTTGAGGCTCAGGATCCAGCCGCCGGCCAGCATGCCCGACAGCACGGCCGCGGCCGTGGTCACGGCGGCAACGCCCAGGGAAATCTTCAGGCCCAGGCTGCCCATGGACAGCATGCGCTCCATCATCAGGGCCGGGGTCTTGGCCGTGTGCGCGTCGAACGCCAGTTGCTGGGCCAGCGCCATGCGCATGTGCTGGATCAGGGGCTCGGCGCCCATCAGCATCATCAGCGCGCCCGTGCCCAGGATGGCCAGGTGGGACAGGTCCCGGGAGCGCGCACCCTGGCCGTCAGAACGCGTTTTCTGCAGTTTGCGTTCGGTGGCTGGCAGGTTTTTGTCTTGGCTGGAGTCCATGGCGCAATGACGGAAGGATTTGCGTCATTGTCGGAACAAGCCGGATGGGCGAAGCCCCGATAAGCAGGGCTCAAGCGGCGCTTATGCGCTGTCTGGGGTGTGGTGCGGCAGGCAGCGGCACGCCGGCAAACCCTTGCCCCGCAGCGGGAAGGGTTGCCGTGCAAATGCCAATGCAAAGGCGCATGGCGCCCCGGGGTGTGTCAGAACCCCAGGCTGGCCAGCAGATCGTCCACCTGGGACTGTGAAGTCACCACATCGGGTGTCTTCTCGGGATCGACCACGGGGCCGGCCAGGTGCTCCTTGGGCTTTTCCAGCGGCTCCAGCGCCGTCTGCTGCGGGTTGGGCGAGGTCTGGATGAGCAGCTGCACCAGCTGGTCCTCCAGGTCGGCGGCCAGCGACACCACGCGGGCGATGACCTGGCCCGTGAGATCGTGGAAGTCCTGGGACATCATGATCTCGGTGAGGTGCTCATCGGCCTGCTGCGTGTCCTGCTCGACCTCTTCGAGGAAGTTCATCACCCGGCCCTTGGCCACGGCCGCCACGGGATCCTCGACCAGCTGCGCGCGCATGGCGCGCACGCGCTCGGCCAGCCGGTCCTGCTGGCTCTTGGCCAGCTCGACACGGTTGAGGACCTTCTCGGCGGCCTCTCCGGTCAGCCGCGCAATGTAGGAAAGGCGGCTTTGCGCATCCGGCAGCTCTCCCATGCTGCCGCGCAATCGGTCCGCATAGCCCAGCTCGTTGAGCGAGTCATGCAGCTGGCGTGTGAGAACGCCTACCTTGTAGTGGACGCTGTCGGGGACATCCGGGTTGCTCATGGCGCGCGCCCTACAGGCCCAGCTTTTTGAGGATCAGGTTGACTTTCTCTTCCAGCGTGGCCTTGGTGAAGGGCTTGACGATGTAGCCTGCCGCACCGCCCTGGGCCGCTGCCACGATGTCCTCCTTGCGGGCCTCGGCCGTCACCATCAGCACGGGAAGGTGCTTGAGTTTGTCGTCCTGCTTGATTTCGGTGAGCAGCTGGAAGCCGTTCATGTTCGGCATGTTGATGTCCGTCACCACGAAATCGAACTTGCTGTTGCGCAGCTTGTGCAGTGCCACGACGCCGTCTTCGGCTTCATCGGCTTCGGGAAAGCCGCTCTCCTTGAGCAGATTGCGCACGATGCGCCGCATGGTGGAGAAGTCGTCAACGATCAAAAAACGCAGGGCATTAGCCACGTGAGGCCCTTTCGGTCGGTAGGTGCTCGGTACTGGTAAGAATCCGCCGCGATGGTAACAATATGAAACCTTCTTGGCGCAATGTGGGAATTTTCCTGCTTTTCGGCAGCATCGGGCTCAAACCTTAATTTGTTACACGATCAGGTGACGCGGGCGCCGAAGGGGCGGCTGCGGCTGCGGGCGCGGCGGCAGCGGGCTGCGCGGCGGTCTCGCCGGCCGTGGCTTCGGCTGTGGCTGCATTCGCGGTGCCGCCGCTGCCGCCGGCCAATGACGGCGGCAAGGCGTTGCGCGTCACGGGCCCACGGTGGCCCAGCAGGCGCTTTTCGGCCTCCTGCGTGAGCACGGTGATGGTGATGCGCCGGTTCTGGGGCGCGCGCGGATCGTCGGGCAGCAGCAGGTCGCTGCTGGCCAGGCCCGTGATGCGTGCCAGCTGGTTCAGGGGCATGCCGGCGGCCACCAGCTCGCGGCGCGAGGCGTTGGCGCGGTCGGCCGACAGCTCCCAGTTGCTGTAGCCGCGGTCGGCATTGCCGTAAGGGGCCGCGTCGGTGTGGCCGGACAGGCTGATGCGGTTTTCCGCGCCTGCCAGCGCCGCGCCCACCTCGCGCAGGATGTCGCGCATATACGGTTTGACCAGGGCGCTGCCGCTGTCGAACATGGGGCGGTTTTGCTCGTCCACGATCTGGATCTGCAGGCCGTCGGGCGTCACGTCGGTGCGGATCTGAGAACGGAATTCGTTCAGGCGCGCATTGCTGGTGATCATCGCGTCCACCTTGGCCTTGAGCGCCTTGATGCGGTTGGAGTCCACCTGGGCCTGATCGGCGCGGCCCGAATCGACGCTGGTGCGCCGGTTGGAGCTGTCGGCCGCCTCGGAGCGCCGTACCTGGCCGTGCACCTTGGCCAGGTCGTTGCCGCCGCCGGGAATCACGCTGGAGCTGTTGCCTGCACCGTCGCCGCCGGCCATCGCCACCTTCAGCGGCGAGGAAAAATACGCCGCGATGCCCTGCAGCTCGCCCTTGGCCGTGGAGCCCAGCAGCCACATCAGCAGGAAGAAGGCCATCATCGCGGTCACGAAGTCGGCATAGGCGATCTTCCAGGCGCCGCCGTGGGGCGCATGCGCAGTCTTCTTGACGCGCTTGATGATGATCGGCTGTAACTTTTTCTCTGCCATGGCTTGACGCTGCTGGGTGCAGGATTACTTCTTGCCCTTGACGTGGGTTTCCAGTTCCAGGAAACCGGGGCGTTCGGTAGAGAACAGCACCTTTCGGCCGAACTCGATGGCGGTGGCGGGGTTGTAGCCCTGCATGCTGGCCAGCAAGGTGGTCTTGATGCACTCCAGTTCCTTGGCGGCGTCCTGGGCGCGCTGCTCCACCAGGCCGGCCATGGGCTCCACCAGCGCATAGGCCAGCAAGATGCCCAGGAAGGTACCGACCAGGGCCGAGGCGATCATGCCGCCCAGCACCGAAGGAGGCTGGCCCACCGAGCCCATGGTGTTCACCACGCCCAGAACGGCGGCAATGATCCCGAAGGCGGGCAGGGCACCGGCCAGGCGGGTCAGTGCGTTGACGGGGGCATGGGCCTCGGCGTGGTGGGCCTCGATCTCGCTGTCCATCAGCGACTCGATCTCGTGGGAATTGAGATTGCCCGACACCATCATGCGCAGATAGTCGGTCAGGAACTCCACCACATGGTGGTCCGCCAGCAGCTCGGGGTACTTGGTGAAGATGGGCGACTCGTTGGGTGCCTCCACATCGCCTTCGATGGACATCAGGCCCTCCTTGCGGGCCTTTTGCAGAATCTCGTACAGCAGGGCCATCAGCTCCATGAAGCGGGCCTTGGTGTAGCGCGAACTCTTCATCACGCCAGGGATGGCCTTGGCCGTGGCCTTGAGCACCTTGGGCTGGTTGCACACGATGAAGGCGCCGATGGCGCCGCCGCCAATGGTGATCATTTCAAAAGGCAGTGCCTTGAGAATGACCTGGACGTTGCCCCCGTGCAGCACATAGGTGCCGAAGATGCAACCGAAGGCGACGATGTATCCGATGATGACAAGCATGGGAGTGGATTGTGAGCGCGCGCGGTGGCGTCGTTGGGAAGAAAAGCCGGGTGATTGTTTGTTAGATCGGCAGCTTGGGCTGCGGATGTAGGGCAGACCCGGAGGGATGCGGCCAGACGCATGCATGCTACATAGCTGCCTCGAACGAAAAGCTGGAGAACCCGGGTGTTCGTTGGTCAGATCGCAGCTTCAGGACGGGCATCAGGCAAGACATTAATGGGTGCGTGTCGATGCCGCCGGGCAATAGACAGGTTCGCGTGCGCGCAGGCCTGGCGGTAGCCAGCCTTCACCTGACTCCGACGTTCTTTTCCATTCATATGCCCCAGACTGCTCTTGTCATCATCGCGCGCGATGAAGAACGCTCGATAGCCCGCTGCATTGACAGCGCCAAAGACTTCGTGGACGAAGTCCTGGTGCTGGATACGGGCTCCGTGGACCGCACGATGGAGATCGCCCGCAGCTGCGGTGCGCAGGTGCATCGCTTTGAGTGGTGTGATGATTTCGCCGCTGCCCGCAACCGGGCCCTCGATCTGGCGGATGCGAACTGGAACCTGGTTCTCGACGCCGATGAATGGCTGGTTGAGGGTGGCGCGTGGTTGGCAGGATTGCCGACGATGGAGCGCCAACTCGGGGTTGCCGACGTCCAGAGCCTGTACGAAATGGGCGTGACTGGCTCGGTGAGCCGTTCGCGGATTACCCGGCTTTTGCCACGGGGGGTGCGCTATCAGGGTGTCGTCCACGAACAGCCCTTGTCTGATCTACCACGTGTGCTGGTGCCGCTGGTCATTCGGCATGACGGATATCTGCCTGAGCAGATGTCGCGCAAGCAGGGGCGAAATCAACGGCTGCTGCAGCAGCAGTTGGGCAGGAATCCCCGTGATGCCTACGTCAACTACCAACTGGGCGTGGACTGCGAACTGAACAAGGAATTTTCCAAAGCGTGCGCATACTATGGTGTGGCGATAGATCAACTTGAAGTGTCGAGCGGCTATGAGCACGATCTGTGCGTCAGATACCTTTATTGCCTGGGGCAGGCGGGCCGCCATGAAGAGGGCCTGGCCCTGGCGCAGGCCCAGATGCCGAAATGGCAGGACTCGCCGGATTTCTTCTTTGCCCTGGGCGGTGTCCTGCTGGATGCAGCCATCGCCAAGCTCGATGGGCAAGTCGAGCACTGGCTTTCGATGGCGCAGGCTTCCTGGGAGCGCTGCCTGGAGATCGGAGAGGTGGACGCGGGTCCCCATGGCGGGGTGGCGGGGCGGGGCAGCTATCTTGCGGCGCACAATCTGGCCGTGATGCACGAGCAGCTCGGAAACCTGGACGAGGCCCGGGCTCTGAGGCTGCGCCATCCCATGCCAGCCTCGGGTTCCTGAGGTCGGTAGCACCCGCCTTGACTTTGAAAGAGTGGGCGATCAAACGAGTGAAGTGCTCGTGTTTTTCGATGTTTTAGCGGTGATTGGGGCTTCGGGGGCTCGGATAGCATCCATGCAAACTCATTGTCAGGTCCACACCAGAATGTCCTTTCTCCCTCTCGAAAACACTCTGCCCGTTGCTGCGGGCATGTCTCAGGAGCTGAACCGCGTGCGGTCCATGATCGAGAGCGCTCAGTTTCTGGATGCACTTGGTGCGCTTGGGACCCTGGCCGCGCAGGATATTCGTCATGCGCAAAGCTCCCAGGTTTGGCTGCATATCGGCTTCGTCTATACCCGGATGGGGCTGTGGCCCCGGGCCATCGAAGCCTTGCAGATGGCGCTGCAACTGGAGCCGCGGATGCCGGACGCCCAGCGATTGCTGGCCCTGGCCTATTTCAGTGTTGGCCAGAAGCACAAGGCGTGCGAGCTCATCGATCAAGCCTGCAAGAACCGCAAGGATATCCCCGCGCATTGGTTGATGAGGGCCTACCTGCATGCGCATAGCTTCACCGACCCCCTCAGGACACTCCACTCCGCACAGGATTGGGGGCGCAGGGTCGCCGATCCCATGACGCGCCAGGCCCCGTTGTTGCAGGTGCGTGACCGCAACCCGCGCAAGCGGCTCAAGGTCGGCTATGTCACGGCCGACTTCCGCACGCATTCGGTGGCTTTCTTCATGCGCCCGGTGCTGGAGCAACATGATCCTGACTGCGTTGAAGTTTATGTGTACTCCAATGCAAACATCAGTCTTAGCGATGCAATGACGGCACAGATGCGTGCTCTCGTTCCTCATTGGAATGAGGTGGCGGATCTATCGGATGAACAGATGTATACCCGGATCCGCGATGATGGCATCGATGTCTTGGTCGATCTTTCGGGATTCACGGCAGGACATCGGCTGGAGGTTTTTGCGCGCCGGCCCGCTCCCGTCCAGTTGACCTGGATCGGTTACATGAACACTCTGGGCATGAAGGCCATGGACTACCGGCTGGTCGATGCCTATACGGCCCCTCCCGAACATGCCGCCTACTACTCCGAGGCTTTGTTCCAGCTCGAATGCTCTGCCTGCTACATCCCTCCTGCGCACGCGCCGTTGTGCGAGGAACTGCCCATGCTCAGGAGCGGCTATCCCACTCTGGTGTCGCTCAACAGTTCCGCAAAGATCACCGACGACATGTTGACCATATGGTCCCGCATTCTGCAGGCCCGTACCGATGCGAGGCTCATCATTATGGTCAAGGAGCAGGATGCCGATTCCGCCCAAGCCCATATGCAACCGCGAGTGGAGGCCGCTGGCATGCCGCTGGATCGTGTCTCCGTGCTACACCAGCAGCCGCTGGAGCGTTTCATGGAGATCGGGCACATTGCCGACATTCAACTTGATACCTTTCCTGTATGCGGTGGAACGACCACCTGGCATGCACTGTGGATGGGGCTCTCAGTCGTGACCCTGGAGGCCGAGCGAGGAGTTGACGGTTGCACTGCGCAACTGCTTCGCGCACTTGGATCGGGGGGAGAGGTTGCCAAGGATGCTGATGAGTACGTGGAGGCAACCCTGCAGCTCATGGATGATGCCGAGCGCCTGCAGCGGCAACGCCTCAGCGCTCGCGCAGGCATGCAGTCGAGCGCCTGGATGGACTATCCCGCGCGCACTCGTGAGCTCGAGAAAGCCTATCGCATCATGTGGCTGAACTGGCTGCGTGGGGACAAGCTCAACCTCAGTTCGAGTGTCGATCTGGATCAGCTCTTGGCCGAAATGGAGATAGAGGCATGATGTCGCATATCCGTACTCCACAAGCATCGGAGGTGCTGGCTCCAGCGAAGAGCGCGTTTGCACCTATGGCTGAAATATTCAGTAATGGTGTAGATGATACCGATATTCATCGGCTTCCAGCATGCGAGACGCCGATTCCGGTCACCCAGCCTTCGTTGCCTCCTCTGGAGGAGTTCATTCCTTATTTGGAAAAGATATGGGATAGCAAAATCCTGACAAATGGTGGCCCCTTTCATCAACAGTTTGAAAGGGCACTTTGCGAATATCTTGGCGTAAATCACTTGGCTTTGTTTTCCAACGGAACATTGGCGCTTGTGACCGCCCTTCAGGCATTGAGGATAACCGGTGAAGTCATAACGACACCGTATTCATTTGTTGCCACTGCGCATTCATTGCTGTGGAATGGCATCAAGCCGGTTTTCGTCGATGTCGATCCGCGAACGCTGAACATGAATCCGGACAGGATAGAGGCGGCCATCACGCCTCAGACGACAGCCATCATGCCTGTCCATTGTTATGGACACCCTTGCGATGTAGATAAGATACAAAAGATTGCAGATAACTACAACCTACGCGTGATCTATGACGCCGCGCATGCTTTCGGTGTACGCGATGATGAGGGAAGTGTTTTGCGCCATGGCGATTTATCGGTATTGAGCTTCCATGCAACCAAGGTATTCAATACTTTCGAAGGCGGAGCAATCATCTGTCCGGATGCCAAAACCAAGCAGCGTATTGATCATCTCAAGAACTTCGGCTTTGTCAACGAAACCACCGTGGTGGCACCAGGCATCAATGGGAAGATGAGTGAGATAAATGCTGCGCTGGGCCTTCTGCAGTTGAAACGCATCGATGGCATTTTGCTAAAGCGCAGGGAAATAGATGAACTGTATCGGCAGCTTCTGGAGGGTGTTCCAGGAATACAGTGTCTGTCAGATGCCGGGGAAAAGGTCGCGAACTATGCCTATTTTCCTATTCTTGTCAATGATGCCTATCCGGTAAGCCGGGATGAGCTCTATGAGCGACTCAAGAGCGCTGGAGTTTTCGCGCGCCGCTATTTTTATCCATTGATCAGTGACTTCCCCATGTATCGTGGGTTGCATACAGCTCAAAAATCTAATTTGCCGGTGGCATCCGAGGCGGCCGAAAAGGTTATATGTCTTCCCATGCATCCGGGGTTGACGAATGAACAGATTCATCATGTAGTCCAAGTTGTGATTGGGTGTAAGGGATGAAGCTTGCCATCATGCAGCCCTATTTTTTTCCATACATCGGTTACTTCAGGCTGCTGCAGACGGTTGATAAGTTTGTCTTTTATGATGATGTGAATTTTATAAAAGGTGGATGGATTAATAGAAACAGATTGTTGCTGGGTGGAAAAGTGGGGTACTTCACGGTGCCGCTGAGCGAAGCAAGTTCATTCGTCAAAATAAATAGCATCAAGATTAAAAGTGATATCCCATGGGAAGCAAGAATTCTGGCGCAGATTTCTGCATCCTACTCAAAAGCACCATATTACACGTCTGTCAGGGATTTGGTCGAAAAGGTGGTTTTTTCTCATGATGGATATATATCCACCTTGGCCAAGAAGAGTGTGCTGGCGGTGGCGGATTATCTGTCCATCAGCAAGGTGGTGGAGATCAGCTCCGAGTTGTATGGTAATCAGAATCTCCGAGGTACGGCTCGTGTTCTCGATATCTGCAGGCAGGAAGCGGCCAGCGTGTACGTGAATTTGCCGGGCGGACGAAATTTGTATTCCCAAGCGGATTTTTCTCGCGAAGGCATGGATCTTCTGTTCCTGGATGGACCGATGCGCGAGTATTCTCAGGCTGGCACAGAGTTCCACTCCGGCCTTTCCATCATCGATGTGTTGATGTTCAACTCCCCCGAAGAGGTGGTAGGCATGCTGGAGCCGAGGGGATATTAATGGGTTCTGCTATCGGCGGATATTTTGAGCTGGAGTTGCCATTCTCGCGCGAGGCTGGTCGTCATCAGGGGGGACTGGCCTATCAGTCGGCGCGTGCGGCTTTCTTCGCCTTGCTGCGGTCTGCAAGACCGAGGCCCGGTCGCATATGGATGCCATACTTCATCTGCGATGCGATGATTGCGCCATTGCGCCAATTGGGGATCGAAGTACTTTATTACCCGCTTGACAATGAGTTCGGCATCGCGGGCGATGTGGCGCTAAGGGGTAATGATTGGTTGCTCTATGTCAATTATTTTGGCATCTGCTCCGGACAGGTCCAAAAAGCGCTGGCTCACTTTCCTGTGGAACGGGTGGTCATTGATTGCTCGCAAGCATGGTTCGAGGAGCCTGCCAGCTGCATGGCGAACATTTATTCGCCGCGAAAATTCTTTGGAGTCCCTGATGGTGGGATCCTTTATTCAAACCTGAGCGTGGCTCTAGGTCATGACCAAGATGAGGGTAGTTTTTCCCGCATGGGCCATCTGTTGAAAAGGCTGGCCGGGGAACCTGAGTCCGGTTACGGCGACTATTTGTCGGCAGAGGCTGGCCTTGGCGATCTGGAGCCCAGGCGTATGTCTTCTCTGACCCATCGCCTACTTGCATCGATTGATCAGCAAAGTGCTCGTGAAGCGCGCAACAGGAACTACGCACAGCTTCACGCTTGGCTGGGTTGTCACAATGCTCTAAGCCTTCCCACGCAGGTGGACGCACCCTTGTGCTATCCATTCCTTTGTACTGATCAAAAACTAAGGGGCAAGCTCTTGGCCCGGAGAATATTCACTCCCACCTATTGGAATGAGGTGCTGAATAGAGTTGCTCCCGACGCAATCGAGGCAGGATGGGTAAAGGGTCTTATTCCTCTGCCTGTAGATCATCGCTATGGAATCGATGAAATGGAAAAAATAGCGAGGGCAATTCATGAATAAGAAAGTAAAGGTGCTTGTTTTTCCTTGTGGCGCCGAAAATGCAACAGAAATATATCAGGCGCTCAGGTATTCAATCCATGTGGAAATATTTGGTGCATCGTCCATGGACGATCATGGTCGATATACTTTTGAGAACTATGTTGGAGGGCTCCCTAACATTAAAGAGCCCGGGTTCCAGGCCGAGTTCGATGCGCTGATTACACGACTGAAGATCGATATGGTCTTTGCGACTCACGACTCTGTGATGGAATATCTTTCTGAGAAAACCCAGATCATGGATTTCTTTCTTGTGAATGGTGCTCCGGAAACGACAGCTGTCGCCAGAAAGAAAAGTGCTACCTATCAAATGTTCGCGGCGCGTGACTGGTCGCCCAAGGTGTTCCCCAACCCTGACGCGGTCGATGTCTGGCCTGCCGTGATCAAGCCCGACTGCGGTCAGGGTGGGCAGGGCGTGCAGGTGGTGCATGACCTGGCCGAGGCATCGATGGCGTTCGCCAAGATAGCGAGCCCTGTACTAATGGAATATCTGCCTGGCGATGAGGTGACGGTAGACTGCTTTACTGACAGGAAAGGGCGGCTGGTATGGATTGGTGCGCGTACACGGGAGCGAGTTCGCGCTGGTATTTCCATGCGTAGTTCATTGCTGCCTTTGGATGCTCGCATCGAGGGTATTGCACGGGATATCAATGCCACCCTGAAGTTTCGAGGGCCGTGGTTCTTCCAGCTCAAGCAGGATAGGGGAGGATGTTGGAAACTGCTGGAGTTTTCCTGTCGTGTGGCTGGAACCATGGTTGCACAGCGCGCCAAGGGGGTAAATCTTCCATTGATGGCCGTACATGACTATCTTGAGCGTGATGTAAAGGCGCTTGCGAATCGCTGGGTCGAAATGGTGGACCGGAGAATCGTGACTAAGGCCGAGATGGAATTCCGCTATGAGACGGTCTTTGTGGATCTTGACGAAACCTTGGTGATCGATGGGTTCGCGGTGCCGACTGTTCTAGCATTTATCTACCAGAGCATCGCAGCGCGCAAGAAGCTGGTACTCATCACCAGACATGCGAAAAATGTTGCCGAGACGCTATCACGGGCAAGAATCTCCCTCAATCTTTTTGATGAAATCATCCATATTACAGATGGCTCTTCCAAGGCCTTGTATGTGGTGCCAGATGCAATATTTATCGACAATCATTTTCCAGAGCGCTATGAGGTAATGGAGAAATGTAATGTGCCGGTATTTGATGTGGATGCCATTGAGTTTTTTTTGAGATGAGATTTTAATGAAATCCGATGAAAATTTGCAAACTGCACGTAACCCAGCAGAATTTCTCGAAATTTTAAGAACTGAGCGCAATGAATTAATTAATGTTCTCCGGAAAACCAGGTTCTCTACGCTAAAGCCTGGCTATCCACATAGTCAGGTAATTCCTTATGCAACTTACTCTCCGTGGGTTTGTGATATTGAGTTCTTGAATATCTACGAAGTGGCTCGCGCTCATACTCTGATTGATATCTATCGTTGCTATGAGCTTTATAGTTTGGCGAAACAGCAGGCTTCGATAGAGGGAGATCTGGTCGAGGTCGGAGTGTGGCGAGGTGGCTCGGCAGCGATTTTGGCCAGTGCCATGCCTCTCAAGACAGCCCATCTGTTTGACACCTTTGAGGGAGTTGTCAAGGCCGACAGCAGGTTCGATACCCTGTATGAGGGCGGCGAACACTCCGATGCAAGCATCCAACAGGTAACCGCGCTGTTCGATAGCCTGTCAATTTCATGTGCCATCCATGTGGGGATTTTTCCGGAGGATACATTGAGTGACCTTCCTGAAAAAATCTCTTTGGCGCATATCGATGTCGATACTTATGCTTCGGCAAAAGAATCGTTCGATAAGATCTGGCCGCGTGTGGTCGTTTCCGGGGTGGTCATCTTTGATGACTATGGAGCTTTTGGTTGCGAAGGGGTGACTCAGTTCGTTTCGGAAACGATCCGGGATACCGCTGACGCGTTGATGGTTCACAACCTGAATGGTCATGCCTTGCTGATAAAACGTTGAGCCCAACGGTGGGCTGCTCTCAGTAGGCGAATTGAGTCGCCCCGGATTTGAGGAGGCTCCAACGCTTGAGAAGATGGAGCCATGATCAAGTCACCGAAGTTCTCCCCGGAGGTCCGCGAGCGCGCCGTGCGCACGGTGCAGGAGCGTCGAGCCGACTTCCCCTCGCTGTGTGGGCCGCCATTGAGTCGGATTGCGCCCAAGATTCAGGTGGCGCGCTGCACGGGCGAGCGAATGGGGCGTGCAATGGGGCTGCAAGGGGTACTGGTGCAACCACGTCCGAATGCTCATGCCGATTGGGCGCATCCCTCCGGCAGAGGCAGAGGCCAACGATTGGAGGCAACTCGCTGCCAGCGATACCTCGACAGATGTGTCAAATTAAACCAATCGGCCTTCTTGAAACCGATGTATTAACACAGCGGTTTCTGCACAGGTCAGGCGGCCAAAGCATATGTCTCGGCGGGGGTCTTCGTCGCCAGTGCCTGGTGAGGACGCCAGTGGTTGTCGAAGTCGATCCAGTCTGCGATCACGCGGCTGGCGTGCTGCAGAGTTTCGAACCGGTGACGATGCACGCATTGGTCTTCGAGCGTTCTGATCACGCGCTCGACCATGCCGTTTTGCTCCAGGCTGTAGGAGGTGATGAACTCCTGCTGCAGGCCATAGCTCCCGACCAAGGCCGTGTCGCTGCGGCTGGTGAACACCAATCCGTTGTCCGACCTCAGCTCGTCCTCATTGCCCAGCAGGGACGCCAGCTTGTTTCGGGCACGCAACTCCAGCATGGCTTCGCCGTAGGCCTCCTGCAACTCGCGTAGTTGCTTCTCGTACTGCTCCTTGACTTCCAGGGACTTGGTGCGCAGGGTGTTCTCCATGCCGCGCTTGCCTTCACCGACCCACTGCTCAACCTCGGAGGGGGCAGATCGACGGACCGGCTGGCCTCCAGGATCGTGGTCTTGCCCTGGATGATGTCCAGAACAAGAGCCGTTTTGCGCTTGGCTGTCCGGCGCTTGATGTCGTCTTCCATCAGGGTGCTCATTGTCGTTTCCTTCGACGTTAGCACCTGAGCAGGGAATTCACTGGGTCAATACACCGGAGCGGTTCATTTTGAACGCGCCTCGGCCTGAGGCAGGGATTTGTCTACCAGACCGGGAGCAGTCCACTTCTCAAACATCTTCGGGACGTGGCGACTCTGGACTGTGTGCGAGGGGTGCATCAAAAAATCTTCGCAACGCCCCTAAAGTTCGCCGGGGCAGCTCCGAAAACCAACTCAGCAGAGGGACAAAAAGTCCTGAGCCCACCAAAAGCCGTTGCAAATCAATGTGAAAACGGCTGATGGTTGGATTGGGCCGCCGCCGCCCGCCTTGCGATAAGCGAGGGCACCGTGGCGGCGACGTATTGATTTCACTAGGAGCTGTCACCATGGCCATGACCATCAACACCAACATGCAATCGCTGAACGCCCAACGCAACCTGGGTGCCTCGCAAAGCTCGCTGTCCACCACCATGCAGCGCCTGTCTTCCGGCCTGCGCGTCAACAGCGCCAAGGATGACGCCGCCGGCCTGGCCATCGCTGAACGCATGAACGCCCAAGTCCGCGGCATGAACGTGGCTGTGCGCAACGCCAACGACGGCATCTCCCTGTCGCAGACCGCAGAAGGCGCGCTGGGCAAGATCGGTGAGAACCTGCAGCGTATGCGTGAACTGGCAGTCCAGGCCGCCAACGACACCAACGGCACGGCCGACCGTGCCTCGATGGACAAGGAATTCAAGCAGCTGGCTGAAGAAAATGCCCGCGTGATCAAGAACACCAAGTTCAACGGCCAGGAGCTGCTGACGGGCTCGGGTGGCAATGCCGGCACGTTCCAGTTCCAGATCGGCTCCAACACGGCAAGCGACAACCAGATCTCTATCACCACGTCCGATCTGGCGTCTGCCATGGGCACCGTGGCTCAGGGTACAGGTGCCGGCGCAACGCTGGGTTCCACGGCCTCCACCGCCCTGACGGCAGTCACTGCCCTGGACAGCGCCATTGATGCCGTCAACGGCAAGCGCGCTGACTTTGGTGCCTCGCAGAACCGTTTCGATGCAGTGATCTCCAACCTGCAAGTGGCTTCTGAAAACACCGCGTCGGCACGCAGCCGTATCACCGATGCCGACTTTGCGTCGGAAACTGCCAATCTGAGCCGTGCGCAGATCCTGCAGCAGGCCGGTACAGCGATGGTGGCTCAGGCCAACCAACTGCCCCAAGGCGTTCTGGCCCTGCTGCGCTGATAGTGCGAGTCCGGTGGCCTTCCCAAGAAGGAGGCGGCCGGAATTCTCCAAGCCCCAGGCATCTGCCTGGGGTTTTTTTATGGGCGAAAGGGTTGGCCAAGAGGGTGTTCGAAGGGCGAATTGGCGCCAGATCATGGGCTTTATCGGCGCTTTGGCGCAAGGGCTTTTCCGCACAATCATTGGCATCAGATAGGCAGAGCTGGAAGTCCTGGCGTGCTTTCTGGCGTTCTGGCGGCTTGGGGTCGTCGAACGGTTGGCCATTGTTCATGCCTAACGAGGAGCTGCCCCATGGCATCCATCATCAACACCAATCTTGTTTCGCTTAACGCCCAGCGCAATCTCAACACGTCCCAGTCGTCGCTGAGCACCACCATGCAGCGCCTGTCTTCGGGCCTGCGTGTCAACAGTGCAAAGGACGACGCGGCAGGCTTGGCCATTGCCGAGCGCATGAACGCCCAGGTGCGAGGCATGAATGTGGCCATGCGCAATGCCAATGACGGCATTTCCATGGCGCAGACGGCCGAAGGCGCACTGGGCAAGCTCAGCGAGAACCTGCAGCGCATGCGTGAACTGGCAGTTCAGGCCGCCAACGATACCAACGGCACGACCGACCGCGGTTCGCTGGACAAGGAGTTCAAGCAACTGTCCCAGGAAATTGCCCGTATTGTCACCAGTACCAGTTTCAATGGCCGTCAGTTGCTCAACAGCTCCAGTCCGACGGTGTTCCAAGTCGGTGCCAACACCGGAGCAGACAATCAGATCACCATTTCGGCTGTGGATCTCAGCGATGCGGCGGCGCTGAATGTGGATGGGGCTACCACGCCCCCTAGCTTGGTGGGTGCCTTGGGCTCCCTGGCGGGTACGGGCAGCACGCCAACCTCCACTGCTGGAGACGCTCGATTGTCAATGGCGGCCATCGATACTGCGCTGGATCTCGTCAACAATACACGCGCCACTTTTGGTGCTGCCCAGAACCGCTTCGAGGCTGTGATCTCGAACCTGCAGGTGGCGGCAGAAAATACATCGGCGGCACGCTCGCGCATCATGGACGCCGACTTTGCCGCTGAAACCGCGAACCTGAGCCGCACGCAGATCCTGCAGCAGGCTGGTACAGCGATGGTGGCCCAGGCCAACCAGCTGCCCCAGTCGGTGCTCAAGCTGATCCAGTAAGAGGGAGCCTGCGGGGCTTTTGAGCCTGGCTGCGCAGGGCGTAGCCAAAAAAAGCCTCAGGTTCGGGAGAAACCGGTCGATAAGATACCGGGGAATGCCTTCGGGCATTTGGTGTGCGTGTTCGCAAGGACGCGTTCTGCGCTGTGGCGCGGAGGTGTTCTGCACTTAGAAAGGGATGGTCATGGCCACCTTGAGCTCAGCTGGCATCAGCGGCAGCGGCCTGGACGAGACAATGATCGCCAAACTGGTGGCCCTGCAAAAGCAGGCACTGGTTCCGCTTCAGCAAAAAGCGTCTGTCCTGGATTCCAAGATATCCACGTTCGGGCAGATCAAGTCCCTGATGTCCACGCTTCAGGACGCGGCCACTTCGCTGGCCAATGCCGATACGTGGCGTTTGGCCAATGCCACCTCGACCAATACGGCCGTGGCGGTTTCGGTGACGGACGCCAATGCACTGCCGGGATCTTCGGTGATCTCGGTGGGCAAGCTGGCGCGCAGCCAATCGGTGGCCACCGGCATCATGCCTGCGGCCACACAGTTCGGCGCGGGCAAGCTCACCATCACAATGGGCTCCTGGAACGCGGACGGAACCCAATTCAACAATCCTGGAACACCCCTGGATATCGATATCGCGGCGGGCGCCAAGCTGGAGGACGTGGTCCAGGCCATCAACAGCAAGGGCGCCGGCGTGGTGGCTTCGGTGCTCAAGGACGCCCAGGGCGAACGTCTTGTCCTGCGCTCGCGCAGCACCGGTGCGGATGCCGGTTTCACCGTGGGCGCCAGTGGCGATGCCAGCCTTTCTGCTCTGGCGTTCAATGGCGCCGCTACCTCGGGCTCCGTGGCGCAGTACGCCCAGAACGCCGAGATCAATGTCAACGGCATCACGGTGCAATCGACAACCAACGAATTCAAGCAGACCCTGCCTGGCCTGAACATCACCGTGAACCAGGTGACGGCGGCCGCCACCCCGGTGACGGTGACGGTGTCCTCGGACACTGAGGGCATGAAGAAGAAGATCCAGGCCTTTATGGATGCCTACAACGCGCTCAATGATGCGCTGGGCAGCTCCACCAAATACGACGCCGAGAGCAAGGTCGCTGGCGTGCTGCAGGGAGATGCCACCACGGTGGGCATGACCAACAGCTTGCGCAGCGTGCTCTCGGGTACGGTCGATGGCGGATCCGACACGCTCAAGCGCCTGTCGGACATGGGCATACAGATCCAGAAGGGCGGCAAGCTGGCCTTCGGGACGACGGCCAGTGACAAGACCAAGTTCGAGGCAGCTCTGAAGGACCCGGAGTCCATGAGCAAGATGTTCGCCTCGGCCGGCACCGATGGGCAGCCGAATACGCAAGGCCTTGCTGCGCGCATGAAGGACTTCACGAAGAAGGCGCTGGAGTTCGAAGGAACCTTCGACAACAAGAACAAGAGTCTGCAGGCGCTCAAGAAGGACAACGGCAAATCCCAGGACCGGGTCAATGACCAGGCCGATTCGCTTGAAAAGCGCCTGCGTGCGCAATATGCGTCCCTGGATGCCAAGATGGGCAGCTATTCCTCGTTGAGCGCTTACATGAACCAGCAAGTGGCGCAGTGGAATAAATGATGGCAGGGCAGAGCGGCGGGCGTGTTTTCTATAACCAATGCTCGATGCCTCTAAATTTTCGGGCATTGCAGCCGAAGAACAAGACATCAAGGAAACGAACATGTACACATCGCTCAACCGTCGTGCTGCAAGTGCCTACGCCCAGGTCGGCGTCCAGTCCTCCGTGGACGGCGCATCGCCCCATCAACTGATCCAGCTGCTGTTCGACGCGCTTGAGAAAGCGCTGAACGCGGCCAAGGGAGCCTTGCAGCGTGGCGACATCGGCGAGAAGGGTGTGCAGATCGGCAAGGCCGTGCGCATTCTGGAGGAAGGCCTGAAGGCCTCCGTCAATCCCGATGAAGGCGGCGAGCTGGCGCAGAACCTGATTTCCGTCTACGACTACAGCATCACCCAGCTGACGCTGGCCAATCTGCGCAACGACGCAGCGCTGCTGCAAGGCGCGCAGGACGTGTTGGCTCCGATTGCCAATGGTTGGCGTGATATCGCCAACACGCCAGCCGTTGCCGGGACCTAGAAATGGAGTTGACATTGATTGACTTTTACCGGGCCATAGAAGACAGCAGCGCCAAGATGCTGCAGGCCGCACAGAACAAGGATTGGGAGGGAGTGACGCGCTACGAAGGCACCTGTGCCGTGCTGATCGAGCAGCTGCGGCTCAAGTCCCATGACGAGCCGCTGGCGCCTGAGCAACGCAAGGAGAAGGCCCGCATCATGCAGCGCATCCTGCGCAACGATGCCCAGATCCGCACGCTGGCCGAGCCCTGGCTGGCACAGTTCGAGCACATGTTCGACGGTCAGCCCCACGCCATGCATTGAGCCATGGCCTGACGGCGGCAGCTGCATCTGCAGCTTCCTGCCGGACATGAAAAAACCGCCTGAGATCCAGGCGGTTTTTTCATGGGCGGAATCTGCGGATGGCAGCGGCTGCAGATCAGGCCGCAGGTTCGGCCGCTGTGGGTCGCCGTATATCGATCAGGCCGCCGGTGCGGGCTGCACCTGCAGTTCGCTGAGCATGCGCAGCAGGTTGCGGTTGACGTCCTCGATCTCGAAGTCGTTGTCTTCGCGCAGCTGGCGAATCGGTGCAGGATCGTCGGATTCCAGCGCAATGGCCATCATCAGGGCCGGCGCGTAGGGGCCGGTGCGCGTCACGGCCGCGTCGAAGACGCGTTCGGACAGCGGTACGCGGCGCAGCACGGTGGGCAGGGGCTCGCCCAGCAATTGGTCCAGCTGCGAGAACAGGCCAAGCAGATAGACCTCGCGCTGCAGGTCGTGGCTGATGCCGGCTTCGATCAGGCGTTCGGTCAGGCTGGCGCGCAGCCGGATGGCGGTGCGCAGGGGTATCAGGCTGGGCTCGGTGCAGGCGTGGGGCAGCTGGTCCGACAGCCAGCGCTGCAGCGTGCCGTAGCCCAGCATCACCAGGCCGCGGCGCAGCGAGTCCACATTGCCCCGCAGGCCCAGGGCCGCGGAGTTGGTGTAGAGCATGAAGCGATAGGCCAGGATGGGGTCCTCGCCCAGGATCTGCTCGAAGGCGTCCAGCGATTGCTCGGCATCGACGGCACGCATCAGCGCAAGCACGGTGTCGCGGCTGGGCAGGGCGGGGTGATGGCGCTGGGCATGCAATGCATCGGCCACGGGCCAGCCGGCGATGGCGCCCGCATGGAAGCTGTCCAGGCACAGATCGGCCAGGGCCAGGCTTTCCAGCCCTTCATACATCTGGCCGCCCAGCAGTTGCAGGGGGGGCAGGGTGGGGGCGGGCCTGGCGGCCTGCTTGAGGGCCTGGAGCTTGGTCGGCGCTTCGGCGGCCTGCGCGGCCTGCTGCAGCGCCAGAACGGTCTGGTTGGGCATGCCCGAGGCGCCTTCGGGCGGCAGGTGCAGCAGGCTGCTGGCAAACCAGTGGGCGGCCTGGGCGTCGGGCACGTCGGACAGCGGGCCGCGCCAGACCAGCATCAGGCCGCGCGCATGGGCCTGGCGCACCAGGTCATAGATGGCGGAGTCCTGCAGCCAGTCGCCGCGTACCTCGATCCAGGGGCTTCCCTTGGAGGCGTTCTCCAGCAGGTCGCACAGCACCTGGCGGGATTGGGGCGACAGCAGCACCGGCGGCGACTGCGTGCCCCAGGTCTCGCGCAGTATGCGCAGCAGGTGGGCCACGTCGGCCTGGACGCCGGGCTCCTCGTGAAGATAAAGCTGCACGCCCGCCAGACGGCGGGCCTGGTTCCAGAGCGGCCTATAGCCGAGGGTCAGAGAGCTCAGGACGGACTGGACCATGGATGCATGCGCGGGCAGTTATCAGTTGATGAAGTTGAACAGTGACAGTTTCTGGATCGAGGCGTAGGACTGCAAGGCCGCCTGCATGCCCACCTTCTGCATGTCCACATCGGAGAGGGCCTTGATCATATCGATGTCTTCGGCCCGCGAGCGCGCTGCTTCCTGCTGGTCCGCCTGGTTCTTCATGTCGTCTTCGAGGCGGTCGGCGCGGTTGAGCTGGTCGCCGGCGAAGCTGCGCATGGCCTGGACGCGGCTCATGCCGGCGTCGAGTTCGTTGAGGCCGCGGCCCAGCGCCTGCTGCATGGCGCCGGCATCGGTGGCGCCGTTCTTCACGCCCGCGATCACGTTGTCCAGCACGCTGAACAGGTCGGTGCGCTGGCTGGGGCCCAGCGTGAAGCTGTCGCCCGTGGCCAGGTTGCCCGAGATCTTCATCGACATGCCGCCCACGGTGATGGTGTCTCCGGCCGTGTAGGGAACGGCCGGGCCGGTCGTGCCACCGGAGGTGACGGTGTAGCTCAGGGCGCCCGTCGTGGCGTCCTTGGTGAAATTCAGGGTGTAGCTGGCGCCCGTGATGGCGCTGGGGTCCGACACCGTGCCCAGGTCGGCATAGGCCGAGCTGCCCGTGGGCGACTGGCGCGTCACGGCGAACACGCCGTTGCCCGTGGGCACGTTCATCCAGGTCGCAAAGCCGTCCAGCGCCAGCGGCAGGCCGTTTTCGCTGCCCGTGGCCTGGCCCGGTTGCAGCTGGGAATTGGTGCCGGGGTTGCCGTTGGTGAGAGGGTCTTCCTTGCTGCCCAGTCCGCGGAAGATGGGCAGGCCGTTGGAGTCCTTGGCATTGGCGTAGCTCAGCACCTGGTTGCGTATGCTTTCGAGCTGCTGCACCAGCGCATCGCGCGCCTTCTGGTCATAGGAGCCGTTGCCGGACTGCAGGATCAGGTCGCGGAAGTCCTTGAGCGCGTCGTGGGCGGTGCCCAGCTTGGATTCGCCCTGGGCCATCACATCGCGCTGCAGGCCCAGCACACGCTGGTCGTTTTCCGAGCGGGAGATGCGCGTGAGCGCGCGCTCGGCCTGGGCGGCGGCCACGGGGTCGTCGCTGGCGCGCACCACGCGCTTGCCGGAAGTGGTCTTTTCCATCAGGTCCACCAGACTCGTGTTGCGCGAGTTCAGGTTGTTGATGGTGCTTTCGTACATGTTGGCCGTGCCAATGCGGGAGATGCTCATGGTGGAATGCTCCTGTCCTGTGATCAGCGGCCCACGGTCTGCAGAACGCTGTCGAAAATGCTTTGCGCGACCTGCAGCATCTTGGCCGAGGCCTGGTAGGACTGCTGGTACTGCAGCAGCTTGGCGGCCTCTTCGTCGAGGTTCACGCCCGAGACGGCCGTGCGGTCCGCTTCCAGGTTCTTGGCGATGGTCTCGGACAGCTTGGCCGCGTACTGCGCGCTCTGTGTGCGGGTGCCCACCTGGGCCATGGCGGTGGAAAAGCCGTCGCTCAGCGTGGTCGAGCCATCGAAGAGCTTGCTGTCGCGCAGCGCCAGGAAGGAGCTGGCATTGCCGGCATCGCGCTGGTAGGCCGTGCCGTATTGCGGATCGGTGGCCTTGCCCAGCGTGACCTTGTCGCTGTTGGTTCCGTTGATGGCGGGCGTGCCGGTGATCTTGACCTGCAGGCCCGGCGCCAGCTGGATGGCCTGGCCGGAGGTGTACAGGCCCGTGGCCGGGATGCCGCCTGCCGGTGCCGGGGTGATGGTGTACTCCAGCTGTCCGGCGCCGTTCTTGCTGAACGACACCTCGGCGCCGGCAAAGGTCGACAGGTCGAAGCCCGCGCTGACCTGGATGCCGCCCATCTGCAGCGTGGCGTCGCCCAGGGACTTGATGCTGGCGGCCACGGGGTTGGCCACGGCCAGGTCGTTGGGCGAGTGCACGGCGGCCTGGATGTCGTGGGCGCCTGCCGCCATGGGGCGGAACAGGATGGAGTTGCCCTGCACGCCTTCGGCCTTGAGGTCGAAGCGCAGGCCGTCGATCTCTTTGGAGCTCAGGTCGGCCATGTCGGTGAAGTCCGTGACCTTGCCGTCGGACAGGCGGATGACCTTGCCCGCTGGGGCCGTGCTGCCGAAGACGACCTGGTAGTCGGAGGCCTTGAGCTGGCTGGCATCGACCACCGTGGTTGTCGGCGTGGTGGCACCTGTCCACTGGGCGCCCGTGGTCGAGCCGTTGCTGACCATGGACAGCTTGAACAGATTGCTGCCGCTTTGTCCCGACAGCGTCAGGCCGAGGTTGTTTTGCTGGTTCAGCGTGTCGCCGATGGCCAGTGCCATGCGGCCCAGCAGGTTGCGGCCCTCGGTCAGGTCGCTGCCCTGGAACTGCAGCAGGCCGGCGATCTCGCCGCCACCCAGCATGGAGGGCGTCAGCTCCACGCTCTGGCCGCCGGGCTGCTGGAAGTACAGGGCCATCTTGCCGCTGCCCGGAAACTCCGTGGCCTCCTTGAGCGTGAGCTGGGCCGAACTGGAGCCCAGCACCAGCGGCTGGCTGCCGCCCACGAACAGGCTGATGGTGCCGTCGTCCGCGGGGATCTGGCTGGTCTGCACATACTTGTTGATATTGCGCACCAGCTGGTCGCGCTGGTCCAGCAGGTCGTTGGGCGTCTGGCCCGAGGCGATGGAGCGGCTGATCTGCGCATTGAGCGTGGCCACCTGGCCAGCCAGGCTGTTGACCACGGTCACATCGTTGCCCATCTGCTGCTTGGCGCTGTAGTCCAGCTCGTCGAGCTGGGCCGATGCCGAGCGAAAGCGCGCCGCCAGCTCGTTCATGCGCGTGAGCGCCACCTGGCGTGCCGACGGGTCGGTGGGCGCGCCGGCCACATCGCCGAACGAATTCATCATGTCCGTGATGGCCGCGCCCAGGCCGGTCTTGCCGCCGCTGAACACTTCCTGCATCTGCGCCAGCGAGGTGGCGCGCGCCGAATCGGCCGCCGACACGGCGCTGGCCGTGGCCGCCTGGCGGTTCAGCAAATCGTTGAAGTTGCGCAGGATGGTGTTCACATCCACGCCATTGCCGATGTAGCCGCTGCCCATGTTCTGGCCCGGCGAGGTCTGGAAGGCCACGCTCTGGCGCGAGTAGCCGGCCGTGTTGACGTTGGCGATGTTGTGGCCGGTGGTCTGCAGGGCGATCTGATTCGCCATCAGGGCGCGGGATCCGACGTTCAAAAGGCTCATGGCGTGTTCTCGGTTTAGGCTTGTGCGCGTGCCGCGCTCTGAACGGCGCTCTGGATGGCGCGGCTGAGCTTGCTGGCGTATTCGGGATCGGTGGCGTAGCCGGCTTTCTGCAGCTCGGTCGCATAGGCCAGGGCCGAGTCGGTCTTGCCCATGGCTTTCTCGTAGCGCGGATTGCTGGTGATCAGCCGCGCATAGTCGCGGAAGGACTCCTCGTAGGAGCCGTAGGCGCGGAACTTGGCCGTGACCTTGCGCGCCACGCCGTCGATGTATTCGGTGGTCGTGACCTCGGCGACCTTGCCCGTCCAGCCCTTGCCGGCCTTGATGCCGAAGAGGTTGTGGGCATTGCTGCCATCGGCGTTCTTGATCTCGCTCTTGCCCCAGCCGGTCTCGTGGCCGGCCTGGCCCAGCATGAAGGCGGCCGGAATGCCGCTTTCCTGCGCCACGCGCGCCGCGGCGTCGCCATGGTGGGCCACGAAGTTGTCGCGGCCCTTGGGCGCGGGTGCGTAGGCGTTGACGGACTGGGCCGCGCTGCTGCGGCTGCCGCTCCAGGCGCCGATGGCAGCGGTGCCGCCAGCGGCGCCATTGGCATTGGTGGCCGTGCTGCGCCAGGCGATGCGGCTCATGCTCAGCGTGGAGGGCACGGAGATCTCGGCATCCTCGGCGGCTTCCGAGCCCATGGTGCGGGCCAGCTGGCGCGTGATGGCATCCGACAGTCCGCCGGGCTGGCCCGACATGGCCACCGACAGCTGCTGGTCCAGCATGTCGGTGCTGAGGTTGCCCTGTGCGCTGTCGAGCAGGCCGGACTTCATGGTCGCCTCGCGCATGCTCTTGATCATCTCGCGCATGAACAGCGATTCCAGCTGTTTGGCGGTTTCCTTCGCGGCCTGCGGGCTGTTCTCGCCGGCCGCGAACTTGAGTGCGTTGAGGGACCGGGCGTCGGCCGCCAGCGCATTGCTGGCCGCAGTCTGCGATCCATTGGGAAGTGCGATGCTCATATCACCTCCAGTTCGGCGTTGAGAGCGCCTGCGGCCTTGATGGCCTGCAGGATGGCCAGCAGGTCCTGGGGCGTGGCGCCCAGCGTGTTGAGTGCGCGCACCACGTCGGTGAGCTGCGGGGAGCCGGGCATGTTGATGATGTTGCCGGGCTCCTGCTTGATCTGGATATCGGACTTCTGGGCCACCACGGTCTGGCCCTGCGAGAAGGCGCCGGGCTGGCTGATCACCGGCGTGGTGCTGATGGTGATGGCCAGGTTGCCGTGGGCGATGGCGCAGGGGCCCAGGGTCACGGCCTGGTTGAGCACGATGGAGCCCGTGCGTGCGTTGATCACGACCTTGGCCGAGGGCTTGGAGGTCTCGATCGGCATCTCCTGGATCTCGGCAATCATGCGCACGCGCGATCCCGGGTCCTGGGGCGCGGATACGCGCACGGTGCGCCCGTCCAGCGCCTGCGCCACGCCCTGGCCCATGCGCTGGTTGATGGCGCGCACCACCTTGTCGGCGGTCTGGAAATCGGTGGCGTTCAGGCCCAGCGTGATGCTGTCGCCTTCGTTGATGGGGGTGGGAACTGCGCGTTCGACCTGGGCGCCCTGCGGCACGCGGCCTGCGCTCAGGTGGTTGATCTGTACCTTGGAGCCGCCGGCCGAGGCGCCGGCGCCGCCGACCACGAGGTTGCCCTGGGCCAGCGCGTAGATCTCGCCGTCGGCACCGCGCAGCGGCGTGGTCACCAGGGTGCCGCCCTTGAGCGACTTGGCATTGCCCACGGAGGAGACGACCACGTCGATGGTCTGGCCTGGCTGGGCAAAGGCCGGCAGCTCGGCGGTGACGATCACGGCCGCCACGTTCTTGAGCTGCAGCTGGCCCGCGTTGCCTGTGGCGGGCAGCGAGATGCCCATCTGCTCCAGGTAGTTGGCCAGGGCCTGCTTGGTGTAGGGCATCTGGGTGGTCTGGTCGCCCGTGCCGTCGAGGCCGACCACCAGACCGTAGCCGGTCAACTGGTTGCTGCGCACGCCCTGGATGGCAGCGACCTCCTTGATGCGTGTTGCATGCGCCGGCAGGGTCAGCATGCTGGCGCCGAGGGCGGCTGCAACCCAGAAGGGGCGCTGCGCTTGGCGCAATGTCAGGAGCATGGACAGTACTTTCATGCTGTCCATTCTCCGGAGAATCAGAACGGCATAACGTTCAAAAAGAACCGGGACAACCAGCCAATTGACTGCGCTTCCCCGGCCTGCCCGCGGCTGCGCGATTCCACGCGCACGTTGGCCACCTGGGTCGATGCGACCAGGCTGCCGGGCTGCATGGTGCGCGGGTCCACCGTGCCCGTGAAGCGCAGCACATCCACGTTGTGGTTCACGCCGATCTGCTTTTCTCCGGCGATCACCAGATGGCCGTTGGGCAGCACATCGACCACCGTCGTGCTGATGGCGCCCGTGAACGTGTTGTCGCTGGACGTCGAGCCCGAGCCCGTGTAGTCGTTGTTGTTGTTGAAGCCGATGTTGGAGCGGTCCTTGAGATTGGCCAGCGCATTGCCCGAAAACAGCGGCAGCGCCGAAATCCCGGCCGTGGTCTTGTTGGACCGCTTGAGGCCCGAATCCGACTTCTGGCTGGCCGTCACACGCTCCACGATCTGCACCGTCACAAGGTCCCCCACCAGGCGCGCACGCCGGTTCTCGAAACCGGGCCGGTAGCTGGCCGCGTTGAACAGGCTGCCCGTGGGGCTGCCCGCCACCGGGGCGGGCTGCGGCAGCACCGGCGGCGCCGTGGACGGCATGTCCACCGGTGGCGGGTCATTGAGCGTCGTGCAGCCCGACAGGACTGCCGCCAGCGCCAGGCACGTGCCCGTCGCGGAAAGGGAGAAGGTTCGTTGGGTCATGGCGATGTTCCCGGTGTTTCAGTGATCCATGCTTCGCATGAACCTGGCGAGCCATAGGCATGTGGCGCGACCCCAGAGTCCGGCGCGGCCCAGGTCAGGGACGCCGAGCAAGGGCCGCCCCGCAGCGAGGGCGTCGTCCCCCTCCCTCGCGAAGCGAGTAGAGAGGGGGAAGCGGCGAAGCCGCTCAGGGGGAGAGATCAATTACAACTGCGCCAGCTTGGCCAGCATCTGGTCCGACGTCTGGATGGCCTTGGAATTCATTTCATAGGCGCGCTGGGTCTGGATCATGGTCACCAGCTCCTGCACCACGTTCACGTTCGAGCCTTCCAGGTAGCCCTGCTTGATCATGCCCATGCCGTTGACACCGGGCTGGCCCTGCTGGGGCTGGCCCGAGGAAGCGGTTTCCGTGAACAGGTTCTGGCCGCGCGGCTCCAGGCCGGCCGGATTGATGAACTGGCTCATCGCGATGTTGCCCACCTGCTGGGGCGCGGCCTGGCCGGCCATGGTCACGCTGACCACGCCCTCGGGGCTGATAGACACCTTGGTCGCGCCCTGGGGAATGGTGACGCCGTTGGCGATGGGCATGCCGCTGGCAGTCACCAGCTGGCCCTGGGCATCGACCTGGAAGGAGCCGTCGCGGGTATAGGCCGTGGTGCCGTCGGGCATGTTGACCTGGAAGAAGCCGTTGCCGTCGATGGCCACGTCCAGCGCATTGTTGGACTGCTGCAGGGCGCCCTGCAGGAAATTGCGCGAGGTGGCCACCGTGCGCACGCCCAGGCCCAGGTGCAGACCCGTGGGCAGCTGGTTCTGCTCGGTGGTCTGGGCGCCCGACTGGCGCAGGTTCTGGTAGATCAGATCCTCGAACACCGCGCTGGCGCGCTTGTAGCCCGTGGTCGAGACGTTGGCCAGGTTGTGGGAGATCACGTCCAGCTGGGTCTGCTGGGCTTCCATGCCGGTCTTGGAGATGAACAGCGAATTGATCATGGCGTTTTCCTTTTCAGTGCTTTCAGCCGTTCATGCTCAAGAGTTGGCTGGCCGTCTTGTCATTGGTTTCTGCGGTCTGCAGCAGGCGCATCTGGGTCTCGAACTGGCGGGCGGCGGCAATCATGCCGACCATGGTCTCCACCGAATTCACGTTCGAGCCTTCGATGGCGCCCGACAGCAGGCGGGCGTTCTCGTCGTTGGGCAGCGGCTCGCCGTTGCCCGTGCGGAACAGGCCGTCGTTGCCGCGCACCAGCGCAGCGTCCTCGGCCGGCGTGGCCAGCTTGACGCGGCCCACGGCCACGGGCAGCTGGTTGCCGGTCTTGGCGGTCAGCGTGCCGTCGGAGCCCAGGGAAATCGTGGACTCGGGCGGAATGTCGATGGGGCCGCCGCCGTCCGACAGCACGGCCTGGCCGTTGCTGTTGACCAGCTGGCCCTCGGGGGAAACCTCGAACACGCCGTTGCGTGTGTAGGCTTCCTGGCCGTCCAGGCCCTGGACGGCGAACCAGGCGCGGCCCATGGCCATGGCGTCCAGTGCGCGGCCCGTGCGCTGGGTGGGGCCGGGCGTGTCCACGTAGCCGGAGGTCGCCTCCAGCGCGAACACGCGCGTGCCCGCGCCGCTGCCCTGCAGGGGCACGGAGCGGAAGGTGGACATTTCGGCCCGAAAGCCATTGGTGCCGGCATTGGCCAGGTTGTGGGCCAGCACGGACTGACGCTGCGCCGCTGCGTTGGCGCCCGTCATGGAGGTGTAGATGATGCGGTCCATGCCGGCTCTCCTGACTCAGTTCTTGGCTATCAGCGCAGGTTCACCAGGGTCGAGAAGACCTGGTCCTGGGTCTTGATGGTCTGGGCATTGGCCTGGTAGGCGCGCTGCGCGGTCATCATGTTCACCAGCTCGGCGGTCAGGTCCACGTTGGAGTCCTCCAGCGCGCCCGAACGCAGCGAGCCGAAGGTGCCCGACTCGGCCGTGCCGTTCAGCGCCGGGCCCGAATCGGCGGTCTCCACCCACTTGTTGTCGCCCACGGCACCCAGTCCCTGGGTATTGGTGAAGGCGGCCAGGGCGAGTTGGCCTTCGGTGCGCGTCACACCGTTGGAGTAGGTGGCCACGATGGAGCCATCGTTGCCGACGTTGATGCCGGTGAGCGCGCCAGCGGTATAGCCGTCCTGCTTGAGGCTGCTGACCGCGAACTTGGTGCCGAACTGGGAGACATTGGAAAAGTCCAGCGTCACACTGACGGAGCCCGGGGTTGGCGAATTGGGATTGTTGGTCTGGATGGAGGCAACCGCAGGGCTGGGAGCGACTGTCTTGAGCTTGCCTGCAGCGTCAAAGGTCAGTGTTGCCAGCAAGGTCGCTGTCTTGGGCGGGTTTGCCGTAGGGTCATCAAGGCCGTCATAGACCTTCCAGGTATTGGCGGTCGCGTCCTTCTCGAAGTACATCTGCACAGGTGTGGCCACGCCTTGGCTGTCATAGACATTGACCGATGTGCCATAGGTGGCGCGAGGAGTGGCCGGGATCGGTGGCGTTTTGGTGGCATCGCCTGCAGCCACGGTGGCACGGGCATCGAGGTTGAGATTCACGTCGATCTTGGTCGTGGTCTTGGCCGCGATCGGCTGGCCCGAGGGGAAGACCATGGGCACGGGCTGGCCGCCGGCCAGCACCTTTCCCGTGGTGGCGTCCACGGGGTAGCCCATGACGTTGTCGCCCTGCACGGTCTTGAGGTTGCCCTGCTTGTCCAGGCCGAAGTTGCCGGCGCGCGTATAGGCCGTGCTGCCGTCGGGCTGGCGCACGACGAAGAAGCCGTTGCCGTTGATGGCCACGTCCAGGTTGTTGCCCGTGGTGGTGATCGGACCCTGGCGGAACTGCTGGGTCACGGCGGCCACATTGACGCCGATGCCGCTGTTCTGGCCGCTGGCCGAGCCGACGGCGCTGGCCACGGCCTCGGCGAACTCGGCGCGCGAGGACTTGAAGCCCGTGGTGTTGGCGTTGGCGATGTTGTGGCCGATCACGTCCAGGTTCTTGCTGGCGGCGTTCAGACCCGAGAGGCCTTGTTGGAATCCCATGGTGTGCTCCTGCGATGGTTTGGGGTGTTTGGTGCGGTGTTCAGTACACGGCCTTGACGGAGGTGTAGGCGACGTTGGTGCCGTCGTCCAGCTCCAGCGTCAGCTTGCCGTCGGTGGTGCCCGTGGCAAGCACCGCGTGGGGCGACAGCGTGGTCGAGGCCACGGCCTTGTCGGCATTCGTGGCCTGCACCGTGTAGCGCAGCTGGCTGGCATCGCCCGTGTACTTGCTGCCGTCCCAGGTGAAGTAGTTGCGGCCCGCAGTGCCGCTGCCCAGCTCGACGGTGTCCACCAGCTCGCCGCCGGCCGTGGTGATCTGCACCTTGACATCGGCGGCCGGGCCTTCGAGGTCGAAGGCCGCCGTATAGGACTTTTCCTTGCCCACGCCCAGGGTGTTGCCCTCGGTCAGCACGGTGCGGCCGATCATCTGCGTGCCCTGCAGCACCTGCATGGCCGTGAACTGGCCGGCCATGCTTTCCATGGTCTTGTTCAACTGCTGGATGCCGGTGACGGTGTTGATCTGCGCCATCTGCGAGGTCATCTGCGCGTTGTCCATGGGATTCATGGGATCCTGGTTGTTCAACTGCGCGACCAGCAGCTTCAGGAAGCGGTCCTGCGCTGCTGCGGGGTCGGTGTTCGAATTGCTCGTGGTGTTCTTGCTGTTGAGGTCGGCCGTGCTGGCTACGCTGCCTGCGCCATAGATCATGGGAGTGGCTCCTGGAATGTGGTGCGGACGGGGCTCACTGGCCCATCTGCAGGGTTTTGAGCAGCAGCGACTTGGTCGTGTTCATGACCTCGACGTTGTTCTGGTAGGAGCGCGAGGCCGAGATCATGTTGACCATCTCGTCCACGGCGCTGACGTTGGAATGCGTCACATAGCCTTCGGCATCGGCCAGCGGGTGCTGGGGATCGTGGATGCGGCGGCCCGGCGTGTTGTCCTGGCTGATGGCGCTGACGCGCACGCCCGAGGAGCCTTCCTCGCCCATGGGCACGGTCTGGAAGACCACCTGGCGCGCCTGGTAGGCCTTGCCGTCGGGGCCGGCCACGGCATCGACGTTGGCCAGGTTCGAGGCCACGACGTTCAGGCGCTGGGACTGGGCGCTGACGGCACTGCCGGAGATGCTGAAGATGGAGAACATGGACATGGGAAAGCTCCTGTGGTCTGTGGCGCCGGCTTACTGGCCCTGGATGGCCGACAGCATGGTCTTGGCCTGGCCGTTCAGAAAGCGCAGCGTGGCTTCGTAGCGCACGGCGTTGTCGACGAAGTTGGCGCGTTCGCGGTCCAGGTCCACGGTGTTGTTGTCCATGTTGGTCTGGGCCTGCACCGAGTAGCCGAGATGGCTTTGCGCGCTCTGCCCCGAGGCGGCGGCAGGCAGCGGAATGTGGCCGCCCTGGCTGACGCTGGCCAGCGTCATGGGCGAGGGGCCGGAGGTGACGGCCGTCAGCGCCTCGCGGAAATTGAAGTCGCGTGCCACATAGCCCGGGGTGTCGGCATTGGCGATGTTGCTGGCGATTGCACGCTGGCGCTCGGCGCGCAGCACCAGCGCCTTGCTCTGGAAGTCCAGTCGTTCAGTCATCTTGTCGAGCATGTCGGCCTCGCCCTCTGGGATTTGCGGTGATCGGTTGACGAAATGGCGGCAGCCCACGGACTGCGGCATGCGTCGATTATGGAAATCGGGCCCGAACGCTAAAGCGCAAAGAAAGCGCGTTTGCCTGCGCAGTTCGGCGCTTCGGAAAACGGCGCCCGCCCTATATTTGCTGGCATCGCTCCATGTATCCCGCCCATCCTGACGGGTGCCGGAGCAAGTCAGGAGCCCCAGCCATGTCGAACTTCAGCACCGCCCATCCGCCTTCCGCCGCCCGAGCCTTCGCCCGCGCCGCCGCATGCGCTGCGCTCGCCGCTGGAGCATCGCTGGCAGGCAGCGCGTTCGCGCAGAACGCGCCCGATGGCGCGGCCCAGCTCAGCCAGATCGGCCAGCGCTTTGCCGACGAGGCCCTGCAGCAGGGCATGGCCGGTGCGGGCGCCCTGCCCCTGCGCATGGAAGTGCAGATGGGCCAGCTCGATCCCCGCCTGCGCCTGGCCGCCTGCGCCAAGGTCGAGCCCTATTTGCCCGCAGGCTCGCGCCTGTGGGGCCGTACCCGCCTGGGCCTGCGCTGCCTGCAGGGCGCCGTGGCCTGGAATGTGTTCCTGCCCCTCACGGTCAAGGCCTGGGGGCCTGCCTGGGTGCTGCAAAACGGCGTGCCTTCGGGCCGCCCGCTGTCGGCCGACGACGCCGTCCAGGCCGAGGTGGACTGGGCCGAGGATTCGGCCGCCGTCTACGCCAACCAGCAGGACTGGGTGGGCCTGGTGGCTTCCCGCCCGCTGGCCGCAGGCCAGACACTGCGCCAGAACATGCTGCGCACGCCGGCGCTGTTCGCGGTGGGTGCCGAAGTGCGTGTTCTGGTCAATGGTGGTGGTTTTTCCGTCACATCGTCGGGCAAGGCCATGTCTGCCGCCGGCGAAGGCCAGACCGTGCGGGTTCGCATGGATAATGGCCGGCTCATCTCCGGGGTGGTGAATCCCGAGGGCGTGGTGCTGGTGCAGTAAAAAAACCTCAAGTTTTGTTCCAGGCAGTCGAAAGCTAGGCACAGCGCCTTACGCCGCCAGGGCGATTGGAGAATCAAGATGAAGATAGGTCAAAAACCGGAACTGCCCGCCGCTGCCTCCCAGGCCGCCGCCAAGCAGCCCAAGACAGCCAGCGCCATTGCCAGCGAGGAATCCTCCGCACAGGCCCAGCCTGCCAAGGCGGCCGGTGTTCCCGTGTCGTTCTCGAACTCGGCCCGCGCACTGGACCAAACTGGTCGTGCCACCGCCGACTTCGATGCCAACCGCGTCAAGGAAATCCGCGAAGCCATTGCCAACGGCACCTTCCGCGTGAACGCCGACGCCGTGGCCGACAAGCTGCTGGCCAACTCCGAGGAATTCCTCTCGCACTCGCGCGTCTGAGCGCGGGTTCGGTTCTTTCTCGGTTTTTTCCTTCCGGCGCGAGCACGCGCTTTCTTTTTTCAGCAAGGCCTGTCCCATGACTCTCAGCGAGATGCTCGATTCCCTGGACGCGGTGGTCCGGATGGTGTCCGCCTCGCTGCAATCGAAGGATGCGGTCGCGCTGGAGCAGTCCAGCACCCGGCTGCGCGATGCCATGGCGGCGTTTTCCGAACTGGCCCGCCGCTTCAGCGCGGCCGACTGGACGCAGGAGCTGCGCGAGCGCGCCCAGGCACTGGGCGAGCAGATGGCCATGCAGCGCGACCAGCTGGCGCGCATGGCGGTGGTGGCCCAGCACCAGGCGGCGGCGCTGATTCCCCAGGCTTCGGACCAGGCCACGTATGGACGTGACCTGTATGGACACCCTCACGCCGGACCGGGCAAGGCGCGCATCTACCACTCGGCCAGCTGAAGCAGCCTCCGTCTTCCTTTTTCCTGTCCTGATCAACCCTCCGGCACGCGTGCCCGAGGGTTTTGTCTTTTCCGGGGTGGCGTCGGCGTGACGCGCCTGCCGGCCGGTGCAGGCAGGGCTGCGCATCGGCAGGCGACCCTCCATGCGCGGGAGGAGGTCACGCTTGCTGAAAAAGACGGGGGCTTTGGGCCGTGCGGTGACGGGCGGCCAGGAATGGGGAGGGTGGGCAAAGGCCCGGTTCGGCGAAAGCGGAACAACGCCTTGAAGAAGGCCGGATCCTGCGCGTGCCGGAAAGACGCAGCCATGCGATGGTGCGCGCAAATGCTGTTCGGTCTGCGGTCTGCGGTCTGCGGTCTGGGTGGGCAAAGAGGGTCCGGCCGGGGCCGGACGTCCTCAGACCTGCATGTTCATCACGTCGGTATAGGCCTGCACGAGCCGGTTGCGCACCTGCATCGTGGCCTGGAAGCCGATCTGTGCCTTTTGCATGGCGATCATGGTTTCTTCGAGGCTGACGGCCGGGTTCTCCAGCTGCACTTCACGCTGCAGCTGGCTGGAGTGGTTCTGGGCTGAACTGACGGACTGCAGCGCGCCTTGAAGGGCCTGGCTGAAGCCGCCAGCCGCCACTTTGGTCGATGCGTCGCCTGCGCCCACGCCTTTGGGGAGCTGGGTGCCGTACAGGGGAGAGGTGGTACTGGGGATGCGAAGGTCCATGACACATTCCATCGGAGTTAGCAAGATGACGAGATCGTAGGTCGGCAGGGTTTTCGCATCCGGGCAAATAGAAGGTCAAACGGCGCGCTTATCGGGCGAATGTGAAGCGGCGGACTTCGAATAATCGACAGCACGCTAGGGTCCTGTGTGTGCAGGGCTCGAACACCTGGAACCAAGATGTCTGCTGTCGCTGAAATCCCTGTCCCCCAAGCCACTCCCGTCCCCCAGCCTGCCCTGCAGCAGCGCTGGACGGCCATGGACCGTGGCCAGCGCCTGCGTTGGGGCGCGATCGCCGTGCTGCTGGTTGTCGCCGTGGGGGCGGCGGCCATGTTCTACCGCCAGCCGGACTACAAGGTGCTGTTCTCCAATCTGAGCGACAAGGATGGTGGCGCCATCGTCGCCCAGCTGTCGCAGATGAACGTGCCATACCGCTACACGGAAGGCGGCGGCGCCATCCTCATCCCGTCCGACCGCGTGCACGATGTGCGCCTGAAGCTGGCCACCCAGGGCCTGCCCAAGGGTTCGGTGACGGGCTTCGAGCTGATGGAAAACAGCAAGTTCGGCATCACCCAGTTCCAGGAACGCCTGAATTTCCAGCGCGGCCTCGAAGGCGAGCTGACGCGCTCCATCCAGGCCCTGGCCGCCGTGCAAAGCGCACGCGTGCATCTGGCCCTGCCCAATCAGAACGGCTTTTTCCGCGAGCAGCAAAAGCCTTCGGCCTCGGTGCTGCTGAGCCTGTACCCCGGCCGCGTGCTGGACCGCACGCAGATCGCGGGCATCGTGCACCTGGTGGCCTCCAGCGTGCCCGAGATGGCGCCCACGGCCGTGAGCATCCTCGACGATTCGGGCAAGCTGCTGTCGCAGTCGCCCGACGGCAACGCCAACGCCGTGGACATGCAGCAGCTGAACTACACCCAGCAGATCGAGCAGCAGTACGTGCGCCGCATCCTGGATATCCTGGAGCCTGTGGTCGGCAAGAACAATGTGAAGGCCCAGGTCTCGGCCGAGATGGATTTCAGCCAGACCGAATCGACCTCGGAGCAGCACCGCCCCAACCAGTCCTCCGACGCGGGCGTGGTGCGCAGCCAGCAGGTGGTGGAGAGCACGGGCGAGCAAAAGCCGCCCCAGCCCACCGGCATCCCCGGCGCCACCAGCAACCAGCCGCCCCAGAACGCGTCCGCGCCGGTCAATGGCGCCAATCCCGCACCCCAGGCGGCCGATGGACAGAACGCCGTGCGCTCTGCCAGCAAGCGCGAGTCCATCACCAACTACGAAGTGGACAAGACCGTGCGCCACACACGCGGCAGCACGGGCAGCATCAAGCGCCTGACGGCCGCCGTGGTTATCAATGCGCCCCTGGTGGCGGCCGCTGCGCCGAATGCAGCCGGTGGTGCCACCGATGCCGCCACCGTTGCCGCCGCAGCGCGCGGCCTGACGGCGGCGCAGCAGGCGCAACTGCTGACCCTGGTGCGCGAGACCGTGGGCTACAGCGCCGAGCGCGGTGACTCCGTCAACCTGGTCAGCACCCCCTTTGTGCAGGACGAAGCGCCGGCCGAGGTGCCGCTGTGGCGCCAGCCCGAAGTGCTGGATATGGCCCGCAGCCTGGGCGTGCCCATCGGCCTGGCCCTGTTCGGCGCCATCTTGCTGCTGGGCCTGGTGCGACCCATGCTCAAGGGCCGCAAGACGGCTGCCGTGGGCGGTCAGCTCAATGCCATCGAGGGCGAGCAGCTGGACCGTCCGGCGCTGGCCGGACCCGCTGTCGATCTGTCTCCCACACAGGAGCAGGTGCGCCTAGAGCAGGCGCGCCAACTGGCCAAGCAGAACCCGATCGCGGTGGCCAACATCGTCAAGACCTGGATCAACGGCGAGGCCACCTGAGCCTGCCAAACACGGATTGCTGAGATATGGACGAACGAGGCCTGAACGACGCCGCCATCTTGCTGGTCTCCCTGGGCGAGGAGGAAGCGGCCGAGGTGTTCAAGCACCTCACACCCAAGGAAGTGCAAAAGCTCGGCGAGACCATTGCGCACATGCGCGGCGTCTCGCGCGAGAAGGTGGACTTCGTCATCAACCGCTTTGCCGATGACGCGGCCGCGCAAAGCCTGCTGGTGGACGACGCCAGCGGCTATGTGCGCTCGGTGCTCAAGCGCGCCCTGGGCGACGACAAGGCCGCGCTGCTGATCGACCGCATCCTGCAGGGCGGCGATGTCTCCGGCATCGAAAGCCTGAAGTGGATGGACCCGCTGTCGGTGGCCGAACTGCTGCGCGGCGAGCATCCGCAGATCGTGGCTGCCATCCTGGTGCACCTGGAGCACGAGCAGGCTGCTGCCGTGCTGATGCAGCTGCCCGAACGCTTTCGCAGCGAAGTCATGCTGCGCGTGGCCACGCTGGAAGGCATTCAGCCGACCGCGCTCAAGGACCTCAACGAGGTGCTGTTCCAGGTGCTGGCCGGTGGCGACAAGATCCGCAAGACCTCGCTGGGCGGCGTCAAGACGGCGGCCGAGATGATCAACAACCTCGGCGGCAATGCCGACGTGGCCGTGCTGGACACCATCCGCAACTACGACCCGGACCTGGCCCAGAAGATCATGGACAAGATGTTCGTGTTCGACGACCTGGTCAAACTGGACGACCGCTCGGTGCAGCTGGTGCTGCGCGAAGTGGTGTCCGAGACGCTGATCATCGCGCTCAAGGGCGGTTCGATGGAAGTGCGCGACAAGATCCTGGCCAACATGTCCATGCGTGCGGCCGAGTCGCTGCGCGAGGACCTGGAAGGCCGCGGCCCGATGCGCCTGTCCGAAGTGGAAGCGCAGCAAAAGGAAATCCTGAAGGTGGTGCGCCGTCTGGCCGAAGAAGGCCAGATAACCATCGGCAGCGGCGCGGAGGACAGCTATGTCTAGTGGGATGAACTCGCGCTTCATTCCCTCCGAGGAGATTGACGAGCGCCAGGTGGTGCAGTGGCGCTTTGGTGCCGTGGACCACATGGGCGGCCTGCAAAGCCTGCCCGGCCTGCCGAACATTCAGGGCGCCCCCGATGCACAGGCTGCACCCGGTGGCGCCGGCATGGCGCGCACACCCGCTTCCTCGTCCGGCTTCCACAGCCTGTCGCTGCCCGGGCGCTCCGATGCGCCCCGGCTGGACGCCGATTCCATGGTGCTGGATGTCGACGCCGACGCGCCAGGCACGGCGGCATCCACCCCCGCCGTGGACGAGGAGCGGCTGCATGAATTGCTGGAGCAGGCACGCGCCGAAGGCCATGCCGAGGGCCTGGAGCAAGGCCGTCAGGAAGCCCGGCAGCAGTGGCAGCAGCACATGGATGACTATGTCTCCGGCACGGGCCGCGAGACGGCGCAGCGCGTGGATGCGCTGCTGTCCGGCCTGGACGCCGGCTTCAAGCAGCTGCAGGCGGATGCGGCGCTGGAATTGCTGAACCTGGCCTGCGACATCGCGCGCCAGGTGGTCCGCCAGGAGCTGCGCAGCCAGCCCCAGGCCCTGCTGCCCGTGGTGCGCGAGGCGCTGGACATGCTGGCCTCCGACGGCCGCGCCGCCACCGTGCGCCTGAACCCTGCCGACTTCGCCGTGCTGGACGAGGCGCTGCGCGCCGAGCATGGCGCCCAGTCCAAGGTGCAGTGGATCAGCGACGCTGGCGTGGCCCAGGGCGATGTGCGCGTGGAATCGGGCGGTGCCCAGGTCGATGCCGGCATGGACAAGCGCTGGCGCCGCGCCGTGGCCGCGCTGGGCCTGGTCTCCACCTGGTATGACGGAGAACGCGATGCCGGTTGATGCCTCCCTGGCCGATGCAGGCGAGCCCTGGCAGCAGCTGCTGTCCAATGCCCGCGCCCGCCTGCACAGCGACATTCCGCTGGAAACCCACGGTACGCTCACGCGCCTGACCGGCCTGGTGCTGGAGGCCACGGGCCTGCAGGTGCCGGTGGGCTCGCAGTGCTGGATACGCCAGGCAGGCCAGGACCCGGTGCTGGCCGAAGTCGTCGGCTTTGCCGGCGAGCGTGCGTTCCTGATGCCTGCGGGCGACATCCAGGGGCTGTCCAGCGGCGCCATCGTGACGCCGGCCGAACCCTTTGTCGCCCCGCTGCGCTTTGGCGACGGTCCTGAAGAGCCCGTGTCCATGGCGGCCGGCGTGCTGCGCCTGCCCATCGGCAGCGGCCTGCTGGGCCGTGTCGTGGATTCGCAGGGGCAGCCGCTGGACCATGGCGGGCCGCTGGCCGACGTCACGGCCGATCTGCTGGACCGCAACCCCATCAACGCCATGGACCGCGACCCGGTGCGCGAGACGCTGGACACCGGCGTGCGCTCGCTCAACGCCCTGCTCACCGTGGGCCGGGGCCAGCGGCTGGGCCTGTTCGCAGGCTCGGGCGTGGGCAAGTCCGTGCTGCTGGGCATGATGGCGCGCTACACCCAGGCGGACGTGATCGTCGTCGGCCTGATCGGTGAACGCGGCCGGGAGGTCAAGGAGTTCGTCGAGGACATCCTCGGCGCACAGGACCGCAGCCGCGCCGTGGTGGTGGCCGCGCCGGCCGATGCGCCGCCGCTGCTGCGCATGCAGGGTGCCGCCTACGCCACGGCCATTGCCGAGCATTTCCGCGACAAGGGCCAGCATGTGCTGCTGCTCATGGATTCGCTGACGCGCTATGCCATGGCCCAGCGCGAGATCGCGCTGGCCATTGGCGAGCCACCGGCCACCAAGGGCTATCCGCCGTCGTGTTTTGCCAAGCTGCCGGCCCTGGTCGAGCGCAGCGGCAACGGCCTCAACGGCGTGGGATCGATCACGGCTTTCTACACCGTGCTGTCCGAGGGCGACGACCAGCAGGACCCGATCGCCGATGCGGCACGCGCCATTCTGGACGGCCACGTCGTGCTGTCGCGGGCGCTGGCCGAGTCGGGCCACTACCCGGCCATCGACATCGAGCAATCGGCCTCGCGCGTGATGCACAACGTGGTCTCGCGCGAGCACTTCGAGCTGGCGCGGCGCTTTCGCGCTGTCTATTCGCGCTACCAGAAGGGCCGGGACCTGGTCCAGGTCGGCGCCTACATGGCGGGCTCGGACCCGCAGATGGACGAGGCGATACGGCTGCAGCCGGCCATGGCGGCCTTTCTGCAGCAAAGCATGTTCGAGTCGGCTTCCATGGACGAGAGCATCTCGGGCATGGCCGCCGCGCTCGGTGGTCAGTGATGCGGTGACGCGGCACTGAGATAACGCAACAGCGAACACAGGGAGGAAAACCCGGTATGTCGTCCTTGAATGCCTTGATGGTGGCCATCGATGCCGCGTCGCGCAAGCGTGACGAGGCGCGCCAGGCGGTGCAGGAGCGTCAGCGCTCGCAGCAGGCGGCGCAGGCGCAGATGGACCAGCTGCAGCACTACGTGCAGGAAATGCAGGCACGCTGGGGCGTGCAGCAGAACCAGTCCGTGCAGCCCGAAGTCATGTTCCACCAATACCAGTTCATGGACCGCCTGCAGCACGCCATCGGCCTGCAGACACGGGTGCTGGCCGACCTGGCCATCCGCCTGGAGGCCGCGCAAAAGGCCTTGATGGCCTGCGAGCTGCGGGTCAGCAGCCTGCGCAAGGTGGTCGAGGTGCGCCGCCGCGACCTGGCGCTGGGCCAGATGCGCCGCGAGCAAAAGGAAACCGACGAACGTGCGGCCATCCAGTTTTTCCGCCGCAGCTTCGGGCTGACATTCCAGGAGGCATGACGCATGTCCACCAACCAGATCGAACAGCGCGCCGACGCGCGCAGCGCCATGCAGCGCACCATGGAGGGCGTGCGTTCCGCGCGCGCGGCGCAGCCGCCGTCCAATGAGCAGGCCGCAGGCTTTTCCTCGCTGCTGGCCGCCATGGATGGCATTGGCGGACTGCCGGACCTGGGCCAGGTCCTCGGCGATGAAGGGGCCGGCGCGCTGGCCAACCTCAAGGGCGCAATTCAGGGCAGCCTGAAGGATCCGGCTGACCTGTCCGGCCTGGCGCAGGGGCTGCTGCAGACGCAATTGCCGCTGCAGCCCCAGGCGGAGACGGCCGATATGGCCACTTCCGCGCAGGCCGATGCCATGCTGCTGGCCGCCAACGGCCAGGCGCCCTGGCTCAGCCTGGTCGGGCAGACCGCCCACCTCGATGGCAAGGGCGACCGCGACATGCTGCAGGGCGTGGCGGGCGACTGGTTGTCTGGCCGGGGCAGTGCCGCCATGCTGGCCTTGCGCCAGGAGCAGGGCGTGGTGGCGCATGCCGCCTTCATGGCTCCGCAACCTGCAGCGGGCGATGCCGCAGGCGCGGCGCTGGCCGCGAACGCCAACACGGCGGCGCTGGCTGGCGCAGTCGATGCCGCTGCAGCCGGCACGCCCGCCGATACCGCTGCGCGCCAGGGCGCCCAGGCACAGACACAGGCGGCCGATGTGCTGGCCGCCGTGCAGTCCGATACGGCGCTGACGGCCGCCGCAGCGCGCACGGCATCTGCAGCCCAGGCCACGCATGAGCACACACCCCAGGCGCTGGCGCCCGGCGTACGGCAGGACGCGGCCCTGGCGTCGGGCATTGCGCTCAACGGCATGGCGGCGGTGCGGCCCGCGGAATGGCGCGGCCTGTTCGAGCGGGCCCGCGAAGGTGGCACCGGCTCCGCAGAGTCTGCTGCCAACGGATTGCATGGGGTTGCAGCCGCCGTGGGCGCGGCCCACGCCGGCCAGTCCCTGGGACAGCAGGCCGCCGGACACAATGGCGCAGCCTTGGCCCAGCCCGACGCCCAGGCACAGCCGGGCAATTCCACCGAGCGCGAGCAGCAGGTGTCCGAGCAGGTGGCCTTCTGGGTGCACAACAAGAGCCAGAACGCCTCGCTGTCTGTCGAGCATGAGGGCAAGGCCATCCAGGTGCAGGTCAGCCTGCAGGGCAACGAGGCCCATGTGCGCTTTGGCGCCAGCGAATCTCAGGCGCGGGAATGGCTGGGCAACGGTGCCGACCAGCTGCGCGAGCTGCTGCAGGCCCAGGGCCTGCAACTGGCCGGCGTCAGCGTGGACGCGGGTGGCCAGTCCGGCAATGGCGAAGCGGGGGGGCGCCAGGGCGCGGATGCCCAGGCGCGCCAGGGCCGCGTGAGCGCCATGGTCGATGCCGCCGGCGTCACGGGCGGCAATGGCGCCGCACAGGCTGGTGGCCGCGCGGCGGCAGGCGGGGTGGATCTGTTCGTCTGATTCTTCCTGCGCTTCTTGCGGGGCGGCGCATGCGCCGTTTTCCGGGTTTTCAGAACAGGCCGGGTGGCGACAAGCTGCCCGGCCTGTGGCGTTTGGGGGCCATCAAGCCAGCGAGAAACCGGGGTTTCATGCGCTTATTCAGGCCATGGCCCGAGGTCCAATCGCCGAATAATTCCTGCCATGGGCCTGCTGCGTCATGGCGCCGCGCATGATGCGCGAGCGCGTGGCGGTCCCGCTCACCCAGAGGAATTCCAGTGTCTGCCACACCCAATGCCGCCAACAATGCAGCTCCCGCCCCGGCCAAGGGCAAGAAGCTGATCGTGCTGATCGTCATCATCGCCGTCCTGGCCATAGGCGCGGCCGCTGCCTTCATCCTGCTGTCCAAGCGGCACAGCAATGCCGATGAGGAGGAGGGCGGCTCCAGCAAGGCGGCCGTCACGGTTCCCACCTTCCTGCCGCTGGACAGCCTGGTGGTCAATCTGTCCGACCCGGGCGGCGACCGCTTCGTGCAGATCGGCATCACGCTGGAGCTGGCCGACGAGAAGACGGCCACTACGGTCAAGCAGTACCTGCCCAGCATCCGCAACGGCATCCTGATGCTGGTGTCCCAGCGCACGGCCGAGGAGTTGCTGGAGCGCGACGGCAAGGAACGCCTGGCTGCCGACGTGCTCAACGAAGTGTCCGCACCGCTGGGCTACGGCAACCAGGCCAAGGCCAAGAAGCGCAGCCGCGACGAGGATGCAGAGGACGAAGATGGCGAGCGCCGCCGCTCCCCTGGCAAGAACCCCGTGCGCCGCGTGCTGTTCTCCAGCTTCATCATTCAGTAACCGGGGAGGCAAGGCGCCATGAGCGATTCGTTTCTCTCCCAGGAAGAAGTCGATGCCCTTTTGGAGGGCGTGACCGGCGAGAGCCAGAAATCCACGACCGAGGAGGTCGAGGCGGGCATCATCCGCCAGTACGACATCTCCAGCCAGGAGCGCATCGTGCGCGGGCGCATGCCGACGATGGAGATCGTCAACGAGCGCTTTGCCCGCAACTTCCGCATCGGCCTGTTCAACTTCATCCGCCGCAGCCCCGAGGTGTCGGTGGGCACGGTGTCGGTGCAGCGCTACAGCGCCTTCCTGCGCGAGCTGGTGGTGCCCACCAACTTCAACATCGTCGCCATCCGCCCGCTGCGCGGCAGCGGCCTGGTGGTCTGCGATCCCTCGCTGGTGTTCGGCGTCATCGACACGCTGTACGGCGGCACGGGCCGACTGCAGACACGCATCGAAGGGCGGGATTTCTCGCACACCGAGCAGCGCGTGATCAACCGCCTGGTCAACGTGATCTGCGAGGAATACAAGAAGGCCTGGCACGGCATCTATCCGCTGGAGCTGGGCTACCAGCGCTCGGAGATGCAGCCGCAGTTCGCCAACATTGCCACCCCCAGCGAAATCGTCGTGTCCACGGCCTTCCAGCTGGAGATCGGTGACATCTCGGGCTCCATCCACATCTGCATGCCCTATGCGACGCTGGAGCCCATCCGTGATGTCCTGTACTCCTCCACGCAGGGCGACTCCATTGAAGTGGACCGCCGCTGGGTCAAAGTGCTCAAGCGCGAAATCCAGGCCGCCGAGGTGACCCTGGTGGCCGAACTGGCGCGCGCCGACGCCACGGTGGAGCAGCTGCTGGCCATGCGCCCCGGCGATTTCATCGAACTCGACCGCGAGCCGCTGATCCGCGCCTCCATCGGCGGCGTTCCGATTTTCGAGTGCCAGTACGGCACTCACAACGACAAGTATGCAATCCGTGTCGAGCACTGCCTGCGCGGTGCCGATGCTGGCTGGATGGGAGAAAACAATGGCAACTGAAGACACGCAAAAGCCCGCTGGCGACGATCCGTTCTCGGGATGGGCAGAGGCATTGGACGAGCAGCGCGAGCGCGACGCCAAGCTGGAGGCGGAACAGGGCGGCCCGCTGACGGGCGAGCCCGTGCGCCCCTACGCCGGTGGCGGCGACGTGCCGGTCAACGACATCAACATGGTGCTGGACATCCCGGTGCAGCTGTCGGTGGAACTGGGCCGCACCAAGGTGCCGATCAAGTACATCCTGCAGCTGGCCCAGGGCTCGGTGGTCGAACTCGACGCACTGGCCGGCGAGCCCATGGACGTGCTGGTCAACGGCTACCTGATCGCCCAGGGCGAGGTGGTGGTGGTCAACGACAAGTTCGGTATCCGCCTGACCGACGTGGTCACGCCGTCCGAGCGCCTGCGCCGGGTCAGCCGTGGCTGAGAGCGCCGGCATGGGCCCGCTGTGGCCGACCCTGCTCACGGTCGTGGCCCTGGTCACGGCCATGGCTGCTCTGCCCTGGCTGCTGCGCCGCTTTCAGCAGCGCACGGCTGCGCTGCGTGGCGCAGCCGGCCTGCAGTCGCGGGTGCTGGGCGCCGTGGGCGTGGGTCCGCAGCAGCGGGTGGTGACGGTGGAAGTGGGCGAGGGCGCGCAGACCGTGCGGCTGGTGCTGGGCGTCACGGCGCAAAGCATCCAGTGCCTGCATGTGCTGCAGGCCCCGGCCCCTGCTGATTTTTCGGCTGCGATGGCGCAAGCGCGCAGCCTGCCTGCGGACGGTGCGAATGTCTGAATATTCCTGTAAGCGCCCGGCGCGCACGCTGAGCCAGGCCGCCGGCGCCGCAGCGCTGGCGCTGTGCTGCGCCACGCCCCTGGCCTCCTGGGCGCAGGGCGCGCCCGCCAGCCTGCCGCTGGTCATCGGCCAGGGCAGCGGTGGCACCAGTTTTTCGGTGCCCATCCAGACCCTGCTGTTCTTCACGGCGCTGTCGTTCCTGCCGGCCATCCTTTTGATGATGACGGGCTTCACCCGCATCGTCATCGTGCTGTCGCTGATGCGCCAGGCGCTGGGCACGCAGTCGGCGCCGCCCAACCAGGTGATCATCGGCCTGTCGCTGTTCCTGACGCTGTTCGTCATGGGACCCACCCTGGACCGCGTGTACCAGGAGGCCTATGTGCCCTACACCACGAATGCCGCGACCTTCGAGCAGGCCATTGAAAAGGCCGAGGCGCCCATGCGCGACTTCATGCTCAAGCAGACGCGCCAGTCGGACTTTGCGCTGTTCGCGCGCCTGGCCAAGCTCGAAGCCGGCGTCACCGCAGAGACCGCGCCGCTGCGCGTGCTGGTGCCGGCCTTCGTGACCAGCGAGCTGAAGACGGCGTTCCAGATCGGCTTCATGATCTTCATCCCCTTCCTGGTCATCGACATGGTCGTGTCCTCGATCCTGATGTCGCTGGGCATGATGATGCTGTCGCCCGTGCTGGTGGCCCTGCCGTTCAAGCTCATGCTCTTCGTGCTGGCCGATGGCTGGAACCTGCTCATCGGATCGCTGGCGGCCAGCTTCGCCGTCTAGTCCCGTTTTATTGGAAATCCTTCCATGACCTCCCAATACGTGCTCACCTTCGGCCGCGAGGCACTGACCTTGCTGCTCATGATCTCCATGCCCGTGCTGGGCGTGGTGCTGGCCGTGGGCCTGGCCGTCAGTGTCTTCCAGGCGGTGACCCAGGTGCATGAGGCCACGCTGGCCTTCGTGCCCAAGCTCATCTCCGCCGTGCTGGTGTTTGCCATTGCCGGTCCGTGGATGCTGAGCACGCTGGTGGATTTCATCCGCCGCACCATAGAGACCATTCCGCAGGCGGTGGGCTGAGCCCTTCGCCGCGCGCAGGAAACGCCGCCGTGATCACCTTCAGCGAAGCCCAACTGGTGGCCTGGCTGTCGCCAGTTCTCTGGCCGTTTCTGCGCGTGCTGGCCATGTTTTCCGTGGCTCCCGTGTTCTCGCAGCGCGTCATTCCCATGCGGCTGAAGATCGGCCTGGCCTTCCTGGTCGCGGTGTGCGCGCAGCCCGTGCTGGGCGATCAGCCCGTGATCGGCATCAACTCGCCGCAGGCGCTGGGGACGCTGATACAGCAGGTCGGCGTGGGACTGGCCGTGGGCTTTGCCGTGCGCCTGGTGTTTGCCGCCGTGGAGGTGGCGGGCGAGGTGGTCGGCCTGCAGATGGGCCTGAACTTCGCCAGCTTCTTCGATCCCACGACCAATGCCCAGCTCAGCGCCGTGGCGCGCTTCATGGTCCAGATTTCCACGCTGCTGTTCATCGTCATCAACGGACACCTGCTGGTGCTGATGGCCGTGCTCAAGAGTTACGAGGCGTTTCCTGTGGACGGCAGCTTCCTGCAGGCCATCAACCAGATGCGGCTGCACGAGATGGGGGCGGCGGTCTTTGCCAGCGCCTTCTGGATCGCCCTGCCCATGGTCGCCATGCTGCTGTTCGTGAACCTGGTGCTGGGCATCATTTCGCGCGTGGCACCGCAGATGAACATCTATGCCGTGGGCTTCCCGGTCACGCTCACCGTGGGCCTGACGGGATTGATGGCCACGCTGCCGCTGCTCGAGCAGCCCCTGGTCGCCTTGCTGCAGCGCGGCATCGCGGTGTTTGGCACCTCAATGTAAGCAGTTGTGAAAAACAACAGATTTTCCGCTCTGCCGGCCGCAAAAGCCTCAGATCAGCTGGTTGTGGATGGCGTAGGCCGTGAGTTCGGCGTTGCTGCTCATCTGCAGTTTTTCCAGCACGCGCGCCCGGTAGACGCTGACGGTCTTGGGGCTGAGCATCAGCTCGGTGGCAATGTCGGTCAGCCGCTGCCCGGCCGCGATCTTGATCAGCGTCTGCAGCTCGCGCTCGGACAGGCTTTCATGCGGCACCTGGGGTGCGGGCTGGGCCAGGCTGTCGGCCAGCATCTGGGCCACTTCGGACGTCAGGTACTTGCGGCCCGTGGCCACCGTGCGCACGGCCTCGATCAGCAGCATCGGATCGCCCGCCTTGTTGGCATATCCCTGGGCGCCCGCCTTGAGGCAGCGCAGCGCGTACTGGTCCTCGGGGTACATGGAGACCATGAGCACCTTGATCAGCGGATGGGTCTCGCGCACGCTGGCCAGGGCCTCCAGGCCGCTGCGGCCGGGCATGTTGATGTCCAGCAGCAGCACGTCGCAGGCGGCGGTGCGCAGCTGTTCACGCAGCTCGGCATAGCTGCCTGCTTCTGCGGTGACGCTGATGTCCACTGCCTCGGCCAGGGTGTCGCGGATGCCCCGGCGCAGCACCGCATGGTCGTCGCACAGCACCACGTGGATCAAAGTCGGCCTCCTGGAAAAAGGGTCACGCCGCCATGGCGTTCAGCATTCATTGCCCGGGATATTAGGGCAAGCGCCGCCATCGTCCAGCGGAATGGAGACGATGACCGAGGTTCCGCGTCCGGCTTGACTGCTGACATCCAGCCAGCCCCGAACGGTGCGCGCGCGCTCGCCCAGACCGCGCAGGCCGAAGGATTCGGGCTTGTCGCGGGCGCCGTCGGCCAGGCCCACGCCGTCGTCCGTCACCTCCAGCGTGAGAAAACCTTCGCGGTCGGAGAGATCGATGTCCACATGGCGCGCCTGGGCATATTTGCCGACGTTGGTCAGCGCCTCCTGGGCCGTGCGGTAGGCCACCACCTGGATGTCGGGCGCGATGTCCATGCTTTCGCGGCTGCTGCGCACCCGGGTGGGCACGCCCGTGCGGCGCTCGAAATTCTCGGCAAGCCACTGGACGGCGGCCACCAGTCCCTGGTCCAGCACGGGGGGGCGCAGGTTCATCATGATGCGCTGGCTGGCGCCCAGCGCGTGCTCCAGCATCTCCAGCGCAGCCAGCGCATGCTCGCGCAGCCCGCCCTCGGGCGCATTGCGCGCGATCCAGGCCACGTCGAACTTCACCGAGGTCAGCGAGCCGCCGATGTCATCGTGGATCTCGCGGGCGATGCTGGCGCGCTCGCGCTCGGTGGAGGTCTGCAGGTGCTCGGTCAGGTCGGCCAGGCGCCGCTCGGACGCCGCCAGCTCGGCCGCCGCGCGCCGGCGTGCCAGGCGGGCCTCGTGCACTTCCAGCGCATGCGAGACCACATGGGGCAGGCGCGTGATGTGGTCCTTGAGCAGATAGTCGCTGATGCCTTCGCGCATCACATCCACGGCGGCCGACTCGCCGATGGCGCCGGACAGCAGCACGAAGGGCGGATGCCCGGGCTGGCGGCGAACCAGCTCCCAGGCATCCAGCGCCGTGAAGCCGGGCAGGTGGTAGTCGGCCAGGATGAGGTCGAATGCCTGGTTGTGCAGCGCAGCTGCGGCATCATCGAGCGTGTCGACCACGACAATCTCGCAGACCAGCCCGCCGCGCAGCAAGCTCAGCCGCGCCAGCGCCTGGTCGGCGGCGGAATCCTCGATGTGCAGTATGCGCAAGGGCTTGTGCGGTGGTCTGGCATCCCCGGGGGCGCTATCATGAGATACATTTTGGAACATAAATGCAAATGGTCGTGTACACCAAGGGATGCGCGGCATTCCCGTGAACGATTGACAAGGGTTGGCCGTGCTGCAAGGCACGGCGCACGTTGGGCTGAAACGCTGGTGGTGGAGTAACAATGCAGTCAATGCACAAGCCTTCGGGCGAGCCTGCCGTTCCCATGCCCGTCATGGTGGCCGCAGACCTGCAGGATGCCTTGCTGGTGGCGATGCGCGATCTGCAGCGCCTGGAAGGCCTTCTCAATCACGCAACGCAGAACCTGCTGGACCGTTTCGACGAGACCCACGGCCAGCTGGCCGGCGAGGCGCTAGCCGCCTTGCCCCAGCTCGATGCCGCCCGGTCCACGTTGAGGCTGGCGGTGACCGAGTTGCAGTTTCACGACATGTCCTCCCAACTGATCGCCCATATTACGAAGATTTTGCAAGGCTGCGCGTTCCAGTTGGCCGCAGCCACCATGGGTGTGGACGAGGGAGAGGACGATTCCCTGGGCCTGCCGGCGATACCCGACCGGCCCAATCCCGTCACGCAAAGCGAGATGGATGCCGGCTCGGTCGAACTGTTCTGACCGCTGACCATGCACCCATCCACCTTTTATTGCCCGTCTGTTGGAGCTATACATGCGATCGATTCTGGCTGTTGATGATTCCCCCTCGATGCGAAAGATGGTGGCGTTCACCCTCGCAGGAGCGGGATTTCGCGTCGTGGAGGCCGTGGACGGCGTGGATGCGCTCGAAAAGGCCCAGCTCGAACAAGTCGATCTGGTGCTGGCCGACCAGAACATGCCGCGCCTCGATGGCATCGGCCTGACGCGCAAGCTGCGCGAAAACCCGAAGTTCCAGAACACGCCCATTCTCATTCTCACCACCGAATCCAGCGACCAGATGAAGCAGGCCGGACGCGCTGCGGGCGCCACGGGCTGGCTGGTCAAGCCCTTCGATCCGAACCGTTTGATCGAAGTCATTCAGAAAGTAATGCGTTGAGCCGATAAGTACGGGCAACAGGAAACAGCAGGACCAAAGATGGCGGATCTACACCAGGATGGGGCAGGAGCGGGCGCAGACTTCGACCTGAGCCAGTTCTATCAAATCTTCTTCGAAGAAGCGGCCGAGAACCTCGACCAGATGGAGCAGATGCTGCTGAATCTGGATCTGTCGGCGGCCAACGACGAGGAGCTCAACGGCATTTTCCGTTGCGCGCACTCGATCAAGGGCGGCGCGGCCACCTTCGGCTTTGCCGATGTGACCGAGCTGACGCACCGCATGGAGTCGCTGCTCGACCGGCTGCGCCGGCACGAGATCACACCGATTCCGGAAATGGTCGACGTGCTGCTGGAGTCGGCCGATGCCAGCCGCAGCCTGCTGGCACGCCACCAGGCCGGCAACGAGGGCGAGGCCCTGTCCACCACGGATCTGGTGGCGCGCATCGAGATGTTGGCAGAAGGCCGCAGTGCCGTGCCTGCAACAGCCGCCCCGGCCGCTGCACCGGCGCCGGCGCCTGCTCCCGTGGCAGCGCCGGTCGAGGCGCCCGCGCCTGCCGCGCCCGTATCGGGCGGCGCCGTCGGAACGGCGCCCGCCAGCGGCGGCCGTTCGCTGCACATCCTGATCGGTCCGCTGGAGCGTCTGGAGATGGCCGAGGCCATCAAGGAACTGTTCCGCGACATTCCCGGCCTGGGCCGCATCGAGGACCTGGCCTGCGATCAGCCGCAAAGCCGCCTCTTTGCCGTGCAGACCTCGTCCACCGACGACGACCTGCTCGATCTGTTCGCCTTCCACGTGGCCAAGGAGCAGGTTCGCATTACGGCAGCCGATGAGGCGACCGGGGCCGCTCCTGCAACCGAAGCGGTGCAGGTGGCCGAAGCCCCCGTCGCCGAAGAGCATGCCGCGCACGATCCCGACGCCGCCCTGGCCTCGGTCGCCATTCCGCCCGCCGAAGAGGCCTACGGCTTCTTCAACGGCGCACCCGGCATGCCCCAGGCCGACGGCGCGCTGGCCATCCAGCCGGCCGGTGCCGCGGCCAAGCCTGCTGCCAAGACGGCTGCCCAGGCGCAGCAGGCGCAGATGGAGTCGACCAGCATCCGTGTGTCGGTGGCCAAGGTCGATCAGCTCATCAACCTGGTGGGCGAGCTGGTCATCACCCAGGCCATGCTGGCGCAAAACAGCCACGGGCTGGATGCATCGGCCTACCAGCAGCTGCTGGCAGGCCTGGCCGATCTGGACCGCAATACGCGCGACCTGCAGGAATCGGTGATGTCCATCCGCATGATTCCCATGTCCACCGTGTTCAGCCGCTTCCCGCGCATGCTGCGCGACCTGGCCGGCAAGCTGGGCAAGAAGATCGACCTGATCACGCTGGGCGAAGCCACCGAACTGGACAAGGGCCTGGTCGAGAAGATCACCGACCCGCTGACCCATCTGGTGCGCAACAGCGTGGACCACGGCATCGAAATGCCCGAGGAGCGCCTGGCCGCAGGCAAGTCCGAGCATGGCACGCTGACGCTGGCAGCCTCCCATCAGGGCGGCTCCATCGTCATCGAGGTGCGCGACGACGGCCGCGGCATGAACCGCGAGAAGATTCTCAAGAAGGCCCGCGAGCGCGGCATGGATGTCTCGGACAGCATGCCCGATCAGGACGTCTGGCAGCTGATCTTCGCGCCGGGCTTCTCCACGGCCGATGTGGTGACCGACGTGTCCGGGCGCGGCGTGGGCATGGACGTGGTCAAGCGCAACATCGCGGCGCTGGGCGGCTCGGTGGAGATCGAGTCCAACCAGGGCAAGGGCATGCGCGTGGCCGTTCGCCTGCCGCTGACCCTGGCCATCATGGACGGCATGTCGGTGGGCGTCAGCGACGAGGTCTACATCCTGCCGCTGTCCTCGGTGGTCGAGTCCTTCCTGGTCAAGGAAGAGGACGTCAACACCGTGGCCAACGGCACGCAACTGGTCAAGGTGCGTGACGAGTACATGCCCGTGTTCGCGCTGGAAAAGACCTTCCGTGTGCCGCGCAGCGACACCAGCCAGTCCAGCAACATCATGGTGGTGGTCGAGTCCGACGGCAGCCGCGTGGCACTGCTGGTCGACGAGCTGCTGGGCCAGCACCAGGTGGTGGTCAAGAACCTGGAATCGAACTATCGCAAGGTGCCCAACGTTTCGGGCGCCACCATCCTGGGCGATGGCACGGTGGCGCTGATTCTGGACACGGGTGCGCTGGTGCGCCGCGCGCGCCACTGAATGGGACAGGGATACCTGACGACAAACGACGGAGCCGCAGGCAGAGCCTGCGCGCCGCCAAAAACCATGGCTTTCGCCACCACGGCGCGGGCCCGACAGTTGAGGAGCTGAGCAATGAGCGTGATCGCTAAGACTGCAGGCGTCGCCACCGGCGCGCGCGAGTACCTGACCTTCCGCCTGGACCAGGAGGAATACGGCATCGACATTCTGAAGGTGCAGGAAATCCGCGGCTACGAGCCGCCCACGCGCATCGCCAATGCGCCGGAGTTCATCAAAGGCGTGGTGAATCTGCGCGGCACCATCGTGCCCATCGTGGACATGCGCCTGAAGTTCAACTGCTCCCAGGTCGAATACAACAGCTTCACCGTCGTCATCATCCTGAACCTGCGCAACCGCGTGGTGGGCATCGTGGTGGACTCGGTCAGCGACGTGATGGAGCTGGCTCCCGAAGCCGTGCGCCCCGCGCCGGACATCGAAAGCGCCATCGACAGCGGCTGCATCCTGGGCCTGGGTTCGGTGGGCGAGCGCATGCTTATCCTGCTGGACATCGAAAAGCTCATGAACAACGTGGACATGGGCCTGGTCGCTTCGGCCGACTGAGACCCGTTCTTGCACTGAGCGCCCTCATGCGATCCGGTTCTTCCAATGCGGCACTGGCCGCGCGCCCCGTCGCCGACGACGGGGCAGCCAACGGGCCCCTGGCCCAGGGGCGCGAATTCGAATGGTCGTCGCGGGACTTCGCCCGCGTGCAGGCGCTGATCTACCAGCGGGCCGGCATCAGCCTGCACGATGGCAAGCACGCCATGGTCTACAGCCGCCTGTCGCGGCGCCTGCGCGAGACGGGCTACGACAGCTTTGCCACCTACCTGGACTGGCTGGAGTCCCAGTCCGATGGCGTGGAGTGGCAGGAGTTCGTGAACGCGCTGACCACCAATCTCACCGCGTTCTTTCGAGAGCAGCACCATTTCGAGATCTTTGCCCAGCATCTGCGCAGCAAGCCGGCCGGCACGGCCTGGAAGGTCTGGTGCAACGCGGCCTCGACCGGGGAAGAGCCTTACTCCATCGTCATGACGGCCCTGGAAGTGCTGGGCGCCACGCCCAGCTTCCAGTTGCAGGCCAGCGACATCGACTCGCGTGTGCTGGACACGGCGTCGGCCGGTGTCTATCGCGCCGAAAGCATCAAGGGCATGAGCGCCGAGCGCCTGCACCGCTTCTTCCTGCGGGGCAAGGCCGGCAATGCGGGCCTGGTGCGCGTCAAGCCCGAGCTGCGCCGCCTGGTGGAGTTTCTCAACGTCAATCTGATCCGTGACGATTGGCCGTTCCGCGATCCCTTCGACGTGGTCTTCTGCCGCAACGTGATGATCTACTTCGATGCGGCCACGCAGCGCCGCGTGCTGGAGCGCATCCACCGCGTCATGAAGCCCGGGGGCCTGCTGTTCGTCGGACATGCCGAGAACTTCAGCGACTCGCGCGATCTGTTCACGCTCAAGGGGAAGACGGTCTATGAGCGCCGCTGACGCAGGTCCTGCCGCACACAAGGGGGTCTTCCCATGATCGGAGACCGCTCCGCCTTCGCACCGCCCCCGCCGCCTTCGGAGCGCCGCCGCACGCCGCGCATCAACAGCTATACCGCTGCGGACTACCCGGCGCCGGGCGACCCGGTGCCGCGTTCCTCGCTGGAGCAGCTCAAGCGCCAGCAGCGCTACCCCGGCGAGGCGTCGTTCTTCTACTACGACCCGCATTTCCAGCACAACGCCGTCAAGGTGCTGCCGGGCGAATACTTCGTCTCCAACGAGGACGTGATCCTGGTCACCGTGCTGGGCTCGTGCATCTCGGCCTGCATCTGGGACCGTACCATGCGCGTGGGCGGCATGAACCATTTCATGCTGCCCGACGGCGACTCCGCCGATGCGTCGGGCCGCTACGGCTCGTACGCCATGGAATTGCTGATCAACGAAATGCTCAAGCTCGGCGCACGGCGCGAGTCTTTGCAGGCCAAGATCTTCGGCGGCGGGCAGGTGATGCACAACTTCACCACCATGAACGTGGGCGAACGCAATACCGCCTTCGTCACGCAGTACCTGCAGACCGAACGCATCCCCATCGTCTCGGAGGATGTGCTGGACATCTACCCGCGCAAGGTGGTGTTCTTCCCCGCCAGCGGCAAGGCCATGGTCAAGCGCCTGGCACACGCCCATCCGGAGGAGCTGGTACAGCAGGAATTCACGCGCGGCAATGCAGCCGTCGTGGCACGCAATACGGCAGGCGGCTCGGTCGACCTGTTTTGAGGAAGGTTCAAAGGAATGGACAGGAAAATCAGGGTGATCGTGGTGGACGACTCTGCGCTGGTGCGCAGTCTGCTGTCCGAGATCATCAATCGCCAGCACGACATGGAATGCATCGGCTCGGCCAACGATCCGCTGATCGCACGCGAGATGATCCGCGAGATGAATCCCGACGTGATCACGCTCGATGTGGAAATGCCCCGCATGGATGGCATCGACTTCCTGGGCCGGCTCATGCGGCTGCGCCCCATGCCGGTGGTCATGATCTCCACGCTGACCGAGCGCGGCGCCGAGGTCACCATGCGCGCGCTGGAGCTGGGCGCCATCGACTTCGTGGCCAAGCCGCGCGTGGGCGTGTCCAACGGCCTGCAGGAGCTGGCCGCGCAGATCGTGGACAAGATCCGCGTTGCTGCCGTGGCCCAGGTCCGGCGCCTGCCGGTCGCTCCGCGCAGTGCGGCTCCCGCCACCGGCAGCGCGTTGGCGCCGGTCTCCGCTTCGGCGGGCATGAGCGCGCCGCGCCAGGCTGCACCGGCGTCGCTGCTGGGGCGGCTGTCCACGGAAAAGCTGATTGCCATCGGTGCCTCCACCGGCGGCACCGAGGCCATCCGTGAAGTGCTCACCCATCTGCCGGCCGACTGCCCGGCCATCGTCATCACCCAGCACATGCCGCCGGGCTTCACCACCAGCTTCGCGGCCCGGCTCAACAGCCTGTGCCAGATGACCGTGAAGGAAGCACAGCAGGGCGAGCGGCTGCTGCCCGGCCACGCCTACATCGCACCGGGCGGCAAGCATTTCTCCGTGCAGCGCAGCGGTGCCAACTATGTCGCCGTGGTGGATGACAGCCCGCCCGTGAATCGCCACAAACCTTCGGTCGAGGTGCTTTTCAGGTCGGTGGCGGCCTGTGCGGGCCGCAACGCCTACGGCATCATGCTCACCGGCATGGGTGCCGATGGCGCGGTCGCCATGCGTGAAATGCGCGATGCGGGCAGCTACAACTTCGTGCAGGACGAAGCCAGCTGCATCGTCTTCGGCATGCCGCGCGAGGCCATCGCCCATGGTGCGGCCGACGAGGTGCTGCCCCTCAACCAGATCGCCTCCGCCTTGCTGGGCAAGCTGCGCATAGGTTCGGACCAGGTTCACCACCGCATTTGAGTGCAACGGCCGGTCCTGGCGGCACCCATGAAAAAAAGAGCGCCTGGCGCTCTTTTTTTCGTCCGAAGAAAGCTCACTCCGACAGTGCGCTCCAGCGCTCCAGCGCCTCCATCAGCTGCTCATCGATCTCGCCATCGCGCTGATGCAACTGAACGGCGCGGGAATTGTCGCTGGCATACAGCGAACCATCGGCCAAGGCTTCCCGAATGGACTTCTGCTCTGCCTCCAGCGCTGCAATGCTTTCGGGCAACTGATCGAGCTCACGCTGCTCCTTGTAGCTGAGCTTGCGCTTGGGCTTGCCGTCGCTGCGTGCCGCAACGGGCTTGGCCTCTTCCTTGGATGGCTTGGGCTGCGCGGCCTCGGCCAGATCGCGGCTGCGGCGGGACTGATCCAGCCAGTCCTGCACGCCGCCTTCATATTCGCGCCATTGGCCCGGGCCTTCCCAGGCGATGGTGCTGGTGACCACGTTGTCCAGGAAACTGCGGTCATGGCTGACCAGAAAAACGGTGCCGTCGTAGTTCTGCAGCAGGTCTTCCAGCATTTCCAGCGTCTCGATATCGAGATCGTTGGTCGGCTCGTCCAGCACCAGCACATTCGCGGGCCGGGCAAACAGCCGGGCCAGCAGCAGGCGGTTGCGCTCCCCGCCAGACAGCGAGCGAACGGGGGAATGGGCGCGCGCCGGAGAGAACAGGAAATCCGACAGATAGCTCTTCACGTGCTTTTTCTGGCTGCCGATCTCGATCCACTCGCTGCCGGGGCTGATGAAGTCCTCCAGCGTGGCATCCATGTCGATCTGGTGACGCATCTGGTCGAAGTACGCCACCTGCAGATTCGCCCCCAGCCGCACCTGGCCGCTGTCAGGTGCCAGTTCGCCCAGAATCATCTTGAGCAGCGTCGTCTTGCCTGCGCCGTTGGGTCCGATCAGGCCCACCTTGTCTCCGCGCAAAATGGTGGCGGTGAAGTGGGAGACGATGTTCTTGTCGCCAAAGGACTTGGCCACATCCGTCAGCTCGGCCACGATCTTGCCCTGGTAGCCGTCGCCTCGGCCCGACGCAATGTCCATCTTCACGCCACCCAGCACCTCGCGGCGGGCAGCGCGGTTGGCCCGCAACTGCTCAAGCCGGCCGATGCGGCTCTGGCTGCGCGTGCGGCGGGCTTCCACGCCCTTGCGGATCCAGACCTCTTCCTGGGCCAGCAGCTTGTCGGCCTTGGCATTGATCACGGCCTCCTGGGCCAGCTGATCCTCCTTGGTCTGCTGGTACTGGACGAAATTGCCGGGATACGAGCGCAGCGTTCCACGATCCAGCTCCACGATGCGTGTGGAAACCCGGTCCAGGAAGGATCGATCGTGCGTAATGGTCACCACGCTGCCCTTGAAGTTCAGCAGCAACTCTTCCAGCCACTCGATGGCGTCAAGATCCAGGTGGTTGGTCGGCTCATCCAGCAGCAGTACATCAGGTCTCGCCACCAGGGCCTGGGCCAGTGCCACGCGCTTCTTCATCCCGCCGGACAGGGTGCCCACCACGGCTTCGGGATCCAGGTGCAGCCGCTGCAGAGTCTCCTCCACGCGCTGCTCCCAGTTCCAGGCGTCATAGGCCTCGATCTGGGACTGCAGCGCATCGAGATCCTCGCCCTCGGCGCCAGCCAGGTAGCGGTCGCGCACGGCAATCACCTCGGCTATGCCGGCGGATGCCGACTCGAAGATTGTCTGCTCGGGCGCAAGCACCGGCTCCTGCGCCACATAAGTAATGCGGATACCGGACTGCGTCTGGACCTGGCCGTCATCGGCCTTGGCCAGCCCGCCAAGAATCTTCAACAAAGAGGACTTCCCTGCGCCGTTGCGACCGATCAGGCCCACACGCTCGCCGCTCTCCAGGGAAAACTGGGCGTGGTCGAGAAGCGCCACATGCCCGAACGCCAGTTGGGCGTCTAACAAAGTAATCAATGCCATCGTGCGCGCATTATCTATGCGGGCCCGATTCCTGGTGCAGGCAGCAAGGCCTCCGCGCCCGGAGCCTGCCCGCAGGGCAGGCTCCGGGCGGGTTTCAGAGGGCGGGGCGGTGGCTTCTTCACTGGTCTGCAAGGAAGTTCACGAATTTCACGCCATCGGTAAAAACCCATGCTATAGTTCGATCCCTCGTCGCCACACTGCCTTGCAGACAGCGATGAGTCAGAAAAGTCTTGTAGACAGCGCGAAAAAACGTGCTACAATGCAAGGCTCTGCTGAAGAGAGTGATGCAGATCGCTGGTGTTGAAAAGATCGAAGAAATTTGATTGCAACGACGCTAAAAACTGTGCTAGAATTCAAGGCTTCGCTGATCACAGCGAGTCGGAGGTAAAGAAGAAATTCTCTGCTTCGATCCTTAAAAATATACAGCCGATAAGCGTGGGCGTTTGAGGCGAACAGCCAAGTTCTTTGGAACTCGGCTC
>NZ_JAQOTI010000020.1:0-99172 GCF_028401915.1 Delftia sp. DT-2 | reverse complement strand
GTCCATCACCCTCGCTGGCACGGACTTCGAGTCGGACCCGCTGCGCTTCGAGATCACCACCGGCCCCGCCCATGGCGTCATCAGCGGCTTCGATCCCCAGACGGGTACGCTGGTCTACACGCCGACGGCCGGCTACTCCGGACCCGATACCTTCGCCTTCACGGTATCCGACGGGCACCAGAGCGCTGCCGCACCAGCATCCGTGACCATCGAGGTGATCGCTGCCGATCCTCCCGACCCCGGTCCGGGCACGGACCCAGGACCCGGTGCCGGCCCCGGAAATGTCCAGGCCGTTCCCGGCCTGGGCCAGGGTGGCATGCTGGCACTGTTGTGCGGCATGGCCTATCTGGCCAGCCGCAGGATGAGGAAAAGGCAGGCCTGAGCCCGCAGCGGCCGCTGGCACCCGCGCTCACACGGCAGATCTTTGCGCAGCAGAGCGTGCACATTGGCCTTCAAGTGCTTGCACTCTGCGATCAACGCGATTTGGTCGGTTCAGACGCAGTAGACGCTGACGTACCCGTTGGTATCGCTCACACGGGTGACTGTCCTGATCGACTGGCGCAAGAACAAGCACACACTTGCGGTGTCGTTCACCCTGGACCGTGGCCAGTCCGCCCTGGCATTGCATTTGGTCAGCAGGATTCTTACCTACAGAACATCTTCGAGGCCTCCGACGAAACCGTAATGGAAACACCTGGGGGCAAAAACCCGAATTCCCACTTTTCCGCGATGAAAACTACCTGCAGACTGAGCTGCCAATCGAGGCCATACAGCCTAGCACGTTGAAGGAGGTCTTGGTGGCAGACATGCGCCGTGTGGCGTGCACCTACGACAGGCACATCTTGGCCGAGACGCCGAAAAAAAAAGGGGCATACTCGCCGGCATGTACAGGCCGCCAGCGATTGCCTTTGTGGGCAAAGGCTACCAAGCGTGGAGATCGTATGCATACGCGTTCTGCGCTCACTGCTAAGGAGTGGCATCACCAGCAAAAACCACCGATCCACGAAGCGCGCACAGATGATCGCCTCTGCCAATTTCAGCAGCGCTTCGTGGATATCCAGCCGTCGTTCAAAGCGGATTCGCAACTTGCCAAAGCCTGCAAACCATCCATGGGTATGCTCCACCACCCACCGGTGCTTGCCAAGCCGCTCGCTACTCTCAACGCCTCGCTTGGCAATGCGGCTGGCTATGCCCCGTTGTCTCAAGTGCGCACGGCAACGCTTGTAGTCATAGCCCTTGTCGGCGTGCAACTTCGATGGTCTTTTGCGGGGGCGCCCTGCCAAGCCTGAAATCGCAGGAATCGCGTCCACGCACCTCTCGAACATCTTGGAGTCGTGCCGGTTCGCGACGCTGACCAAAATCACCAGCGGGATGCCTCTGGCATCTACGACGATGTGTCGCTTGGAGCCGAGCTTGCCTCTGTCCGTCGGGTTGGGCCCCGTTTCCTGGTCCCCCGGGGGCTTAGTACCGAGGTGCCATCAATGCTGCCTCGGCTCCAATCGATTTGGTCATGTTCACGCAAGCAAGTCAGTATGGCCTGGTGCAACTGTTCCCACACACCAGCGGCATTCCAGTCGCGCAGGCGCCGCCAGCAGGTCATGCCGCTACCGTACCCAAGAGATTGGGGAAGGTCTTCTCATGGAATGCCTGTTTGCAGCACGAACAGGATGCCGTTGAGAGCGGCTTCATCGCTGACTGCGAGCTTGCGGGCACCACCTCTGGCGGAAGGTACGAAGGCTGGGATGAGAGGTTGCAGCTGTCGCCACAGTTCTTTGCTTATGGGTCGTTGTGCCATGAGGGCAGCGAGCCTAACGCTCTGCGGCGGGCTTCTGGCCAAGTGGTGTTAGCCGCTCTTAAGCAATTCGTCGCCGAAGCGCACCGATCAATCCCATCGCCGCAATAAGCCCTGCCAGCGCTGCCGGCGCGAGCATTGGAACCGGATGCACCGAGGACGGACTAGCTGCCAATTTGAACCGCGCGAAGACGTTGCAATCCATGAAAACTGGCGCGGTAATGAAGGTGTTGCCGTTGAGCGTGCCGCCACAGGAGCCGTCAACGGTATCAACGACATAACCGTTGGCTGGTTCCAGAGTGAAACTGACGGAATCGCCAGAAGTAACGCTTTGAGCGGACGCAGGGCTGATTGCGCCATGCCCCCCTGGGACGGATGGCGTGACGATCATGGTAGTGCTCAAATTCATCAGCAGGCGTGCAATGCGGTTGCGGGTCGTTCCATTGAAGCTTGTAAATAAACCGCCGATTAGCGCATTTCCATCGGATTGCAGAGTGACAACGCTCACTACGGAGTCAGCGCCTTCACCAGGATCAAAGGTATTGTCAAGAGTGCCATCGGTATGAAGGCGCGCAATATTGTTGCGGGATTTTCCACTAACAATATTAAAATCCCCTGAGAGCAGTACCTTGCCATCAGGCTGCAGTGCAATATTCTGGGGATATCCACCCTCAGCCCCCGCGCCAGGATCAAATGATGCATCCAGTGAACCATCCGAATTGATACGCGCAATTCTGTTGCGAGACACACCATCAACACTTTCGAAGCCTCCGGCTATTACGATCCTGCCATCAGGCTGAATTGCAATGGATCTGACGCTTGTGGGAAATAAACTGCCTGCATTAAAAGTGGTGTCGATTGAGCCGTCGGAATTAAGTCGGACAATGCCACTATGAGTTGGCTGGTCATTAACCCTTCCAAAATCACCTCCAATGAGCAGCTTACCATCCGATTGCACAGCAACTGTGTAAATTGGTGGGCTCAAAAAAGGAGGGGCAAAAGTTTTGTCGAGTGAACCATCGACGTTGACACGAGCAATTCCCTCAATTTTTATGTCTTCAACAGTGCTGAAGATCCCTGATATTATTGCCTTGCCATCGGGCTGCAAAGTTACTGAATAGATAAATGGATAAATTTCCCTTATATCAACTTCATAAGAGGTATCAAGTGAGCCGTCGGCATTGAGGCGAGCAATGGCTTTGCGCTGCGTTCCGTTGATATCGGTGAACTGACCGCCAATTATTATTCGACCATCAGACTGCAACGCAATTGCCCGGACTTCATTAACATCACCTGGAATAAAATCCACATCTAGGGATCCATCAGCATTCAGGCGGGCGATACCCTTGCGAGGAATGCCATCCACAGAATCGAATGATCCACCGATGATTATTTTTTCATCCTTGGGTTGCACTGCGAGCGTGTGGACCCATTGATTTAGTCCTGCAACTCCTTTTCCCGGATTGAATTCCGGGTCGACAAAAATAGTGCCGCTTTGCGCCCGTGTCGTACTTGTCACAAGAAGCATTGTGGCGCACATGAAAATTTGGCAACTGGTAAATATACATAATTTTCCCGATTTTTTGACTGCTCTGCTACTTATATTTTTATATAGTAAATTGAATAAAACGCGAATCATTTAAAGAACTCCTTCATTATGTATTTTCAATTTGATTTAACTCAGCCATCGGGAATATTTGGCTTCATTGTGATTTACATTTGCACCATTATTGGCCACAGAGACACAGCCGTTGGCTGTGCCTATGTGTACGTGCGATAGCCGTGCTTCCAAGTGCTCGTCATAAAAACCCACTTCTACCGGAATGAAATTATTCTCGTATACCCTTTGTAGGTTAAATTTATCAAACTTGAAAGAAATGCTTTCAGCTTTTCTCGAAATAATGCTACCTGATATTAGTGAATCTAGATTTTTTGGTGCTTAAGAATTTTCTTAATATTTTTGAAATTTCTATAATCTGCAGGGAAGACTGTTGGAAAAATCATCGCAGTAATTTATGTCATAGCGAACGATGAAGTGGTTTTGCCGGTGGCTGAAAGGGAGCCTCGTCTCCCTAGACTATTCGTTTTTCAGGCCAACGCTTTATGCCTCCTCCACTGAACACTGCAAGGCTTTGCCTATGATCTTTTTGCGCTGTCGCCGAATGTGCAGTTGCACATCACCTTCAATGGATGGTCGAATAACAGACTCAAGCGAGACTCACTCAATGCGCGAACGACGGACAATGAGACCGCCTGCTGGCTGTGCTCTCCGCTGAACTTGGTCGCCGTGGTGCTTTATGTATGACCATTCAAGTGAAGCATAGGCGCCATAAAGGGCATGGTAGCTAGAGTATTTAGATGTACAATCCCAGGAAGTCATGGTGCATTCTTCAGCCTGGAACAGGAGAAAGCACTATGGCAATCCGCCTGCATGGCAGCGCCCGCACAACGCCGCGTATCCGCGCAAAACTCCAGCTAGCGACCGGCTCCCATCGGTCCTTGGGACAGAGCAAGTCGGCATCTTTCTCAAGAGCAAGAACACCTGGCAATTGCGTTACGCAAGCAAGGACATTTGTCGCTGTACGATCTCATGGAACAGCTCCTGGAGACAGCACCCAAGCTCAGCCGCAGCGCCTTGCATCGATGCCTGCAGCGTCACGGAATCAGCCGACAACTCGCAACGCACCTGCCACGAAGGCACGGAAAGTTTGAAGAAACGACGCTGGGCTTCGTGCACATCGACAGCGCTGAAATGAAGATCTCCAGTGGCAGACAGCACATGTTTATCGCCATAGATTGCGTCTCAAAATTCACGCATGTCGCGTTCTTTGACAGGGCCACGAAAGCCAATGCAGCGCAGTTCCTTCGACAGGTGCTTGTTGCCTTTCCGTACCGCATACATACCGTCCTGACGGACAACGGCATGGCCTTTACAGGGCAAGAGCGCTTCAGAGGCGGCGTCACCGACACATGCATCGGTCACATCTTTGAACGCATCTGCAGGTTCAATGGTTTCGATAAAAGGCACACCAAGCCATATTACCCCTTGACGAACGGCATGGTCGAGCGCATGAACCGGACCATCAAGGAATCCACGATCAAGGCGTACGAGTACGAGGGACTGGAGCAGCTACGGGAGCATGTCCAGGCCTTGGTTCAAAGCTACAACTTCGGCAAACACTTGAATGCGCTCAGGTGGAAGACACCATTCCGGACGATTTGCGAGGCATGGGAAAAAGATCCAAGCCGCTTTAGACTTCATCCGCACCATCTCACTGTGGGACTGAACACGCCATGTGGGGCAGCCGGGCCTCCAGCACCATGCGCTGGCCCGAGCGCATCACGACCTGGTTGCTGCGTATCTGCAGCAGGGCATCGTCGCGCGAGTGCAGGCCCTTGATCTCGTGGCCGAGCACGGCATAGCGGCCGGGGCCGAAGAAGTCCTCCCAGGCCTTGTTGACCAGTACCACGCGGTGGTCCGCGTCGGTGACCAGCATGGGCAGGGGCGTGGTCTCGAACAGCAGGTGCTGGAAGGCCAGCTGGGTCTGCAGCTCCTGCTGCGCCTTCCAGCGGGCCGTCACGTCCACGGCGCTGCCCGCGAAGCCCACGAGCCGGCCGCCTCGCGCGCTGCGCCGGGGCTGACGGCGGACAGGATGACCGGGTTGTTGGCCAGGCTTCACAGGGCATCGAGGTCGGTGAAACCCCATTTCGCGGGGTCTTCCCGACTGGCTATCTTCTCCTGGCACCCGGGCCGGGCCAGGTCCACGGTCTCCGGTGCCATCCGCATGCCGCTGGCCGTGGAATAGAACACCTTGACCTGCGGACATGTCAGGGACTGGCGGCCAGGGTCCACGACCACCCCCAGCCTGCCCGTTGTCAGCCGCACCAAAGAGCCCACCGGGTAGATGCCTATGCTTTTGACGAAGGCCTGGAATACGGTCTTGTCGAAGTGCCCGGCGCTCCATTCGGCCATCTTGTGCACCGCCTCGGCAGGGTCCCAGCCACGCTTGTAGGGGCGGTCCGAGGTGATGGCGTCGTAGACATCGCAGACCGCGCCCATCTTCGCAAACAGGCTGATGTCCTCGCCGCGCAGCCCGTGGGGGTAGCCTGTGCCATCCACCTTCTCATGATGGTGAAGGCAGACGTCCAGCACCACCGGATCATCGACGCCGCCGGCCAGGAGCAGCTCCAGGCCTCGCGCCGGATGCTCGCGGACCTCGGCAAACTCCCTGTCGGTCAGGCGCCCCGGCTTGTTCAGGATGGGGGCGGGGATCGCCATCTTTCCAATATCGTGCAGCAGCCCCGCATAGCCCGCCTGGCGCACCTGCTGCGGTGGCAGGTCGAGCTGGCGTGCCAGCACGATCATCAAGGCGCAGACCGCCACCGAGTGCATGTAGGTGTAGTCGTCGCTGCTCTTGAGCCGGGCGATGCTGACCAAGGCGCACGGGTTGCGGATGATCGACTCGGACATCTCGGCGACCACGGAGCGGGCCTCGTCCTGGTTGATCTCCCTGCCCATGCGCGCCTCGCGGAACATGGCGGTGATCGCCTGCCTGGACTGGCGGCAGATCCGGGCCGCCCGCTTCACCTCCTCATCGAAAGCAACGGGCCGCAGCTCGCACTCCAACTCGGCCAGTTGCGAGAGTTGGTTACCTCGCCTGATGAACTGACGGCGGAGAAGGCTGCCTGGACTTCCGCGCATGCCGATGTCAAAAGCTCGCTGGCCGAACTCCAGGCCAAGATGGCTTTGAAGGATGTTGCGGCCGATGCACGCGATCTGGTTGCCAAGATTGTGGGCGTGGAGCAGCGCTATGGACCGGTTGTGACCGATATCGTGGCCCTGGCTCTGCAAAACCAGAAGGAGGCGGCGATCCGCAAGATGAGCGACGAGTACCAGCGCTTGATGGCGGAGTTGATCGAGGCCAACGGACACTACAGTGAACTGTCCTACGTCCGTTCCCAGCAGATCATTGAGGAGTCAAAACAGGCATACGAGCACCTCAGAAACATGCTGATCGCCGCCGGATTCATGGCCTTTGTACTTGCTGTACTGATGGGGCGGCTGATATCAAACAGCCAGACACGCGCTCTGGGTAAACAGCCGGCACCAAAAAGTGACGTGTTCCCCATATCCGGTCACTTTTAGAGTGGCTAACACCACTTCGTCACAGGCCCCCGCAGAGCAGTTATGCTCGCTGCCCTCATGGCAAGACGACCCGTTAGCAAAGAACTGTGGCGACAGCTACAACCCCTGATCCCAGCCTTCGTGCCTTCTGCCAAAGGCGGTGCGCGCAAGCTCGCAGTCAGCGATGAAGCTGCCCTCAACGGCATCTTGTTCGTGCTGCAAACAGGCATTCCATGGGAAGACCTTCCCCAATCCCTGGGCTACGGCAGCGGCATGACTTGCTGTTGGCGCCTGCGCGACTGGAACGCTGCTGGTGTCTGGGAGCGGTTACCCCAGGCCATACTGACTCGATTGCGTGAACATAACCAGATTGATTGGAGCTGGGTCAGCATTGATGGCTCCTGGGTACCAAGCCCCGGGAGCAGGAGACGGTGCCCAACCCGACGGACAGAAGCAAGCTTGGCTCCAAGCGAGACAACTTTGTTGACGCCAGGGGCATCCCGCTGATGATCTTGGTCAGCGGTGCGAACAGGCATGACTCCAAGATGTTCGAGGAGTGCATGAACGCGATTCCTACGATTACCGGCTTGGCAGGACGTCCCCGTAAAAGACCTGCAAAGCGGCACGCCGACAAAGGCTACGTCTTCAAGCGATGCCGAGCCCACCTGAGGCAGCGGGGCATCATTGGCCGAATTGCCAGACGAGGCATTGAGAGCAGCGAGAGGCTGGGCAAACACCTGTGGGTGGTGGAGAGGACGCACAGCTGGTTTGCAGGCTTTGGCAAGCTGCGAATCCGCTTTGAACGACGGCTGGATATCCACGAAGCGCTGCTGAAACTGGCAGCGGCGATCATCTGTGCGCGCTTCGTGGATCGGTGGTGTTAGCCAGTCTAAGCCATCGCATGTGATGCCCACACACTATTGGACTTCTATTTATCTACGATATTTCGTAGAAATCAACGAATTTAATACAGGGAAAACCCCTGAAATATGCAATTTCTGAACAAATACTGAGCATTCTTGCTAGTTTGCCCTAGGACTTCATGAGTTTCTGATCTACGATATTTTGAAGATGTTTACGAATAATCGTAATTTTCAGAAGCTAGGGTTGACATGTCTGGGGCATGTCATGCCCTTTTGAGTGCCTGCGTTCACGCGCAGGGCAACCGTATCCATTGGGCAAGGAGGCATAACCGTGATGAACCGTCGCAGTTTTTCGGCATCCATTGGGGCCATGGCACTGCCGCCCCCGGTGTTCGCGCAGGGCAGTTACCCGCAGCGGCCCATAACCCTAGTCGTTCCGTTCTCTGCCGGGAGCGTGGTGGACGTCCAGGCGCGCCTGGTCGCGAAGGCGTTGAGTGAGAATCTGGGCCAGCCCTTCGTGATCGAGAATCGGGTGGGCGTTAGCGGCTCCATTGGTGCCGAGTTCGTGGCGCGCGCCGCGCCTGATGGCTACACGCTTCTGGTCGGCACTCAGGGCACGCAGGGCACCAATAGCACGCTGTTCAAGAACATCCGCTATGACCCGGTCAAGGACTTCGTCGCCATTCATGGACTGACGGGAAACGCTAACGTCCTGGTTTCCAACCCGGGCCGGAAGTGGAAAACCGTCGCCGAAGTCATTGAGCTGGGCAGGCAGCAGCCAGGCAAGCTCAACTTTGGCTACGGTGGAAATGGGACGTCTGCCCACCTGTGCCTGGAGTTGCTCCAGACCCAGACCGGTGCGCGCTTCAACCAGGTGCCCTACAAGGCCAGCACCGCGGCCCTGGTCGATCTGATCGCGGGAAATCTCGACCTGCTGTTCGACTATGTCCAGACATCTAGAGCCCACATCCGGGATGGAAAGATCGCTGCGCTGGCGGTGACCAGCACGAGCCGCTTGGCCGCGTTGCCCGAGGTGCCGACCATGGCCGAGGCCGGGATTCCGAGCGTGGTGGCCATGAACTGGGGCGGTGTCTTTGCACCCGCACATACACCGGCGCCCATCATCCAGCGCCTGTCGGATGCCGTCGGCCATGCCTTGAATTCGCCCGAGGTCACCGCCTCCTTGGAGGCCGTGTCCAGCGTCAAGATGGGGATGCCGCACGAAGTGTTCCAGCCCTTCGTGGCGACCGAAGCCGCCAAATGGGCCGAGGTGATACGCAAATCCGGGGCGAGTCTTTGAGGGCGGCCTGCAGGGGCTGCCCCATGAGCCACTTTCACCACTTCCACTGTTTCCAGCAGGAGCCGTCGCAATGACAGTCATCCCCACGCAGGACCTCGCGGCCCTGCACAGCCAGATCCAGGCCATCGCGCAACGTGTCGAGCAGTTGGACAGCATAGAGGCCATCCGCGCGCTGCGTGCCCGCTACCACGAGCTCGTGAACGAGGATGCAGGAGATCGCCTGTATGAGCTGTTTGCACCGGACGCCGTGGTGGCCTATGGAGGACGGGCCGAGGTCCGGGGCAAGGACCGCATCCGTGCCTTCTTCGCTTCGTTCCCGATCCAGGCGGCCCGGCAGTTCATCCACAGCCATGTCGTGCAGGTGCAAGGGGACCGTGGCACAGGATCCAGTTATCTGGATGGGCGGCCTGTGCGGGACGGCAAGAGTTTTTACGTGGTGGGACGGTTTGACGACGAGTACATCCGGGTCAATGGGCAATGGCTGTTCCAGCGGGTCACCTTGAGCGTGCACTACATGATCGAGGCCACGGAGCGCTGGGACGACCTCATTCCTCTCCAGGGGGCTCATTGATGCGTAGCGCCGAATCCATGACCGTGCCTTTGCTTTTTGACATGAGCGGCCAACGGGTGCTGGTGACCGGGGCCGCCAGCGGGCTGGGGCTGGCCATCGCGCAGGCCATGCTCGAGGCTGGGGCGCACGTGGTTCTGTCGGACAGCGACGCGCAGGCGCTGGACACCGAGATGCATCGCCTGCGCAAGACGCACCAGAAGGTGCAGCAGGTGGTGATGGACGTCAGCGATGGCGCCGAGGTGGATCGGGTGGTGGACGCGATGGCGGGGCAAGGACACATCGACTGCGTGTTCGCCAACGCAGGTATGAGCGCCGGGCGCGGCTTTCTGGTCGAGCAGGGGGGCCTGCAGAACGTGGACCCCGTGGTCTGGGAGCGTGTGCTCAAGGTGAACCTGGACGGCGTGCTGGCCACCATGCGTGCCGCCAGCCGCCATATGAAGCCCCGCCATTGCGGGCGGATCATCGTGACCTCGTCGATTGCAGGGCTGCGTTCGGAGGCGCATTCCGGCTATGCCTACGTCGCGTCAAAGGCGGCCGTCAACAACATCGTGCGCCAGGCGGCCGTGGAGCTGGCGCCCTACAACGTGCTGGTGAACGCCATCGCTCCCGGCCCCTTTGCGACAGGACTCAACGGCGGGCGCCTGCGCCTGCCGGAGAGTGCCGAGCGCATGCGCACCTACGTCCCGCTGGGCCGGATCGCCGAGCCGCATGAAATCAAGGGACTAGCGCTGCTGCTGGCGTCGCCGGCATCGAGCTACATGACGGGGGCCATCATTCCTGTTGATGGGGGGACCAGTGCGCGATAGGCCAGCCTCATCCTTCTCTGCCTTTATTCCACATCTGCAAACAGACCGGGTTCACCATGATCATCGTGACAGGCCATGTCATCGCTCGCAAGGACACGGAGGCCGCTGTGCAGCGGCTGGCTGTGGAGCACGTTCTGCGCTCCCGCTCGGAGCCGGGTTGCGTGTCCCACGAAGTGAGCCGTGATGTGCAGCAGCCGCTGCGCTTCGTCTTTGTGGAGCGCTGGAGCGATATGGCGGCGCTGCAAGCCCACTTTCATCTGCAGACTTCGCGGGATTTTGCGCAGTCCATGGCCGAGCTGAGTGAGGAGAGCCCGCACATCGCCACCTACCAGGCGGAGGCCATCCGCGCGCGCTGAGGCCGGCCAACGGGAGTGACGCCTGACCGCCAAGCGCCGCGCCGCAGCGGGCGCGGCGGGGCAAGACGGTCAGCGTCATCTTCAAACCATCGTGAACCCTCCGGAGACGCCAATGGTTTGACCGGTGATGAACAATGCGCGCTCGGAAGCCAGAAAGGCCACCACGCCCGAGATGTCGTCCGGGCGCGAGAGCCTGCCCACGCCTTTGGAGATGGGGTACAGGTTCACCATCTTTGCCAGCAGTTCGTTGTTCTGCACGGTGGCGTCGATATGCAGCGGCCCGTCCTTGATGCCCTCGTGTGACACGGCGCCCAACGCGATGGCGTTGACCGTGATGGCATGGCGGCCATGCTCGCGCGCCAATGCCTTGCCGAAGCCGGCGATGGCCGCCTTCGCGCCGGAATAGACGGCCATGTTGGCTTCGCCGATGCGGCCGGCCTCCGAGATGATGTTGACGATGCGCCCGCCCTTCCTGGCCACCATGCCGGGCAGGGTGGCCAGGCAGCAATGCATGGTTCCGTAGACGTTCAGGTTGACGATCTTGGCCCAGTCGGCCATGGGCATGTCCAGGAACGCCGGCGTGCGGCCGCCTTTCTCGCGCCGCTCGGGAATGATGCCCGCGTTGTTGACCAGGATCTGCACCGGCGCGTCGAAGTGGTGCGCGGCGGTTTCGACCATTTGCTGGACCTGGTCGGCCTGGGTGATATCGGCCGCGGCGGCCAATGCCTGGCCTCCCAGTTCCTGGATTTCGCGGGCGACCGCCTGCGCACGCTCGGCAAACAGGTCGTTGACGACGACACGTGCGCCTTCGCGGGCCAGTTCAAGGCAGATTTGCCGGCCCACGCCCTGGCCCCCGCCAGTCACCAGTGCTACTTGTGATTCGAGTCCGAGTTTCATGAAAGCTTTCCTTGGATGTGAATAGGGATGTGATGTGAAAGATGTGCCACGGGCTCCGTGCATGCGCGCCCTGGGTCTTCAGCGGCCGTGGAACACGGGCTTGCGCTTCTCCACGAAGGCACGCATGCCCTCCTTGCGGTCCTCCGTGTCCACCAGCAGTGCGGCCGCATAGCGCTCGAATTCGAGACCGCTGTCCAGGTCCGTCTGCATGCCGCGATTGACGGCGCGCTTGGCAAAGCACACGGCCAATGGCGGCATCTCCGCGATCTGCTGTGCCAGCACCAGCGTGGCGGGCAGCAGCGCTTCGGGTGCCAGTACCTGGGTGACCAGTCCATACTGCAGCGCCTGCTCGGCATCGATCTGGGCGGCCATGAGCATCAGTGCCTTGGCGCGGGCTTCGCCGATCAGGCGCGGCAGCCGCTGTGTCCCTCCTGCGGCGGGGATCACCCCCAGGCGGACTTCGGGCAGGCCTAGCTTGGCGGAGGAGGACGCCAGCCGCAGGTCGCAGCACAGTGCCAGCTCCAGCCCCCCGCCCAACGCCACGCCATTCAGGGCCGCCAGCACGGGCTTTTCAAACTCCTCGATACTGCGGAACAACTCGTGCGTGCCTTTCTGGGCAAGAAAGAAGGCGGTGCTGTTGACCTGCTGGTCCGCACGCTCCTTGATATCGGCGCCCGCACAGAAGGCGCGGTCTCCGGCGCCGGTCAGTACGACCGCCCGGACGCGTTCATCCGTGCGTGCCAGCTCGAAGAAGGCGCGGGCCAGATCCGGCTTCATGCTGCCACCCAGCGTGTTCATGCGGTCAGGTCGGTTCAGGGTGATGATGGCCACCCTGTCGCGCACCTCGTAGATCAGCGTCGGCAGTTCGACGCGGTCAGGACAGCTGTTGCTTGTCATGCATCTCTCCTTGTGACTCAGGCACCGGGTGCCGAAAGAACGTGGGCAATGGCCACGGAGCCGAGGCCGATCATGTGCGCCATCCCCCAGCGGGCCTGTGTGTGCTGGCGTTCACCGGCTTCGCCACGCAGCTGGCGCGTGATCTCGGCGATCTGGCCGATGCCGGTGGGACCCAGCGGATGGCCCATGCCGATCAGCCCGCCCGAGGCGTTGATGGCGCAGCGTCCGCCGATTCGCGAATCGCCGCGCTCCAGATAGGCCGCGCCCTCGCCCGGCTCGCAGACGCCGATGGCTTCGCTGTACAGAAGCTCCTCCACCGAGAAGGCGTCGTGCAGCTCCAGCAGGTCCAGCGTCTGGGCAGAGATGGCTGCCTGCGCCAGGGCCGCCTGGGCGCTGACGCGGACCAGGTCCACCGCAGCGGCGCCATAGGCGGTTTCCTCGGTCTCGCTGCACGCGGCAGAGGCACGCACGCGCACGCAGCGCGCCGGGTCCAGGCCCAGCCGGCGCAGCGCCCGGCCCGACACCAGCAGGGCAGCTGCCGCCCCCTCGCCACGGGGGCAGCACTGCTGCACGGTCAGGTCGCCTGCCACCTTGGGCGATGCCAGCACCTGCTCCAGCGTGCGTGGCTTGCGGTATTGGGCGAAAGGGTTGAGCGATGCATTGCCATGGTTCTTCACGGCCACCTTGGCCATGGATGCGGCATCCGCCCGACGCTCACGCAGGTAGGTGCGCGCCATCATGGCGAACTTCACGGCCGGAATGGTGGCGGTCTCGCTCAGGCGTGCCAGGCCCTCCTTGTCGGCGGCGCGGCGACCGTCACCGTGCTTGTCCACGCCGACGGCCAGCGCCACATCGCTGATGCCTGACGCAATCTCCATGCAGGCCTGGCGGAAAGCGAACGAGCCGGAAGCGGACGCGTTTTCCACCTGCGTGACCGCCAGTCCCGTGGCGCCCAGGTGCCGGAGCATGACCCGCCCCGTGGCCATGCCTATCGAGGTGGTGCCCACATAGGCGCTTTGCACCTGTGGCCAGGACAGGCCCGCGTCGCCCAGTGCGGCACGCACGGCCACAAGACCGAGATGGGTGTAGGGCGTGTCGCTGGGAAACTGGTAGGGATGCATGCCAATGCCGGCAACGTACACGCCGTCGTGAGGGTCCAGCCAGTTGCTCATGCTGCACCTCCTGCCTGGGCGGGCACGAAGCGGCAGTCGAATATCTCTGCCGAAGCCTGGGCAACAGCCACTGCGCGCAGCTGCATTCCGACGTGCAGCTGTGATTCATCGGATACGGCGATCACTCCCTCTTCCACCAGGCCATCTGCGATGCGGATGTCCCCCGCAATGCGGGGCGTCTGCAGGCCGGGCAGCAAGGGCACGTGCAAGGTTACGAACTCCAGCAGCGTGCCGGCACCGTGTCGCGCCACGGTCTGCGCATCCTGCAGCGCATCACCGCAATGCCCGCAGCCGGGAACATTGGCCGGGAAGCTGAGCTTCCCGCAGGCCGGGCACTGCACGTAGAGGAACTCCAGCGAGCGGCCGTCCGCCGCCAGCTGATAGAGGCTGGGATGCCGCGGCCGAAAGCCGCGCAGATCGTCTGTCATGTATGACTCCTTGGAAATTGGTCTGGAAAGCAATGGTCTGCAAGGCGTGTCGGCGTCCCGCTTGAGCCGTCATTCGAGCCGGGCGCCCGAGCGCTGAACCACCTCGCGCCAGCGCGTCACTTCGGACTTCACGAAAGCGTTGAGCCTGTCGCCGCGCATGCCGCGCATGGGCGTGCTGCCATTCTTGTCTGTGACGGCCAGCACGTCGGGATCGACGATGGCCTCGCCCAGCGCATCGGCCAGGCGCTTGACGATGGGGGCCGGTGTGTGAGCCGCGACGAAGACGGCACTCCAGGCCACGGACTCGGCGCCGGGGTAGCCCAGCTCACCGACGGTGGGCAGGTCAGGCGCGCTGGCCAGCCGCGCCTTGCCGGTCACCGCCAGTGCCTTGAGCTTGCCCGCCTGCACCAGCGGCATGACCACGGCGGCGTAGTCGAAAACCAGGTCGAGGTTGCCTGCAATGAGGTCGTTGAGCGCCGGGCTGCTGCCTTTGTAGGGCACATGGGTCATCTTGGTGCCCGTGGCGGACTGGAACAGCTCGGCGGTCAGGTGCGTGGCGGTGCCGGGCCCGGCCGAGCCGAAGTTCAGGCCTGCGGGATGGGCCTTGGCATAGGCCACAAGCTGCGGCACGGTCTTGAAGGTCCGTGCGGGATGGATGGCCAGCACCAGGGGCGACTCCGACATGCCATGGACGGGAACGAAATCCTTGATCGGGTCGTAGCGCAAGTTCTTGTAGAGCGCCAGGTTGGCCGCCTGGGTACCCTGCGTGCCGTAGATGAGGGTGTATCCATCCGCCGGCTGGCGCACGGCGTAGTCCACCCCGATGGAGCCGCCCGCGCCGGGCCGGTTGTCCACCACCACGGGCTGGCCGAGCTTGTCCCCCAGCTTTTGTGCCAGCAGGCGGGATGTGCTGTCCGTGATGCCGCCAGGGGTGAAGGGGACGATGAAGGTCAGGGGTTTGGCCGGCCAGTTGCCGGTATCGCCCGCCGCTGATGCGGCGCCTGCAGCCAGCAGTGCAAGCGCACCGCAGGCGATGGATTTCCAGAAGGGCTTCACAGGCTTGTCTCCGGGTGGTTGTGAAAACTGTTTGCTTGAAATATCTACGATTTACCGTAGACTACTTCAAAATTTCGTAGATACGCAACCCCAGGAAAACCTCGTTCACCCTTTCCGGACAACCGGGCATAAACACACACATCTGCCGGAGAGGCAGCCGTATTCGACCTTCGATATGATGGATCCGTGCCTACGAAATATCGGAGATGACATGCCAACCACCGTTCCTGCTGCCGCCCGTACGATGACCTTGCTCGAAGTGTTCGCCCGTGAAAAGCGTGAGCTGTCCAATTCGGACCTTGCCCGGCTCATGGACCTGCCCGAGAGCAGTTGCTCGGACCTCTTGCACACCCTTCACGAACTGGGGTATTTGCTGCGCACCGCTCGCAGCCGGCGCTTCTATCCCACGGCCCGGTTGCTGGCCGTGGCCAGGGAGATCTCGGCCAGCGACCCGCTCTACGCCGTGGGCGCCGAGGCCTGCGAACTGCTGCGCGACAAGACGGGCGAGACCGGCCTGTGCGGCCGGCTGGAGAACGGCGTCGTCAAGGTGCTGGCCTTCACCGAAGGACGCCACCCGCTGCGCTACATGCAGAACGTGGGCGACAAGCTGGCACTGCATGTGTCTGCCCTGGGCAAGGCCGTGCTAGCCCTGGGCACGCCCGAGGAGGCGGCACGCCAGCTGCGGCTCAAGCCGCTGCGCCCGCTGGCCAGCGGCACCATCACCGACCTTGCAGCGCTGGAGGCCCAGGTGGCGCAAGCGCGTGAACAGGGCTGGATCTGGGTCGAGAACGAGGGCAGCGACGGGCTCAGCGCCCTGGCGGTCGCGGGACTGGCCGGTGGCGAGCCGCTGGCCATTTCAGTCGCCGGCCCGACCGATCGCATGCGCGCCCAGCGCGCCCAGTGCCTGCAGGCGCTGCAGGAAGTCCATGCGCTGATATTCCGCCAGCGCAAGGACGATGCAGCTTCCGAACACTCTGCAGGCCATGGCCCGTCGCGGCGCATCGGCCGCAAGACACCGGCCTCTACGTCGTAGGGCCGATTTTTTTCCATCCATACAACAGGAGACATTCCATGAACATTCCCACCGCCGACCAGGAGCTGTTGCGCGACAACATCCGCCGCTTCATGAAGGAGCATGTGGCGCCCGTCGTCGCCCAGCATGACCAGGCTCACACATTTCCGTTCGAGCTGCTCAAGCCGCTGTCGGAATTCGGCTACCTGGGCGGTCGCCTGTCCGAGGAGGAAGGGGGCATGGACCTGGACCAGATCACCTGGGCGCTGATGATGGAGGAGGCGGGCTACACCTGGCTGTCGCTGCGCACCATGCTAAACATCACCAACGCGGCTATCCACAAGCTCGCCGCCGAGGCGACGCCCGCGCAGAAGGAGCGCTTTCTCAAGCCGCTGCTGGCCAATGAGCGCAAGTGCTTCAGTGCCATCAGCGAACCGGGCACCGGCTCCAACATCGCCCAGGTACAGACGCGGGCCGACCTGCAGGGCGACCACTACGTGCTCAACGGCCGCAAGCTGTGGATCACCAACGGCGCCTTCGGGGACTTCGGCATCGTCGTGGCCCGGACCTTCAGCCCCGACTGCCAGGGCCAGCTGTCTACCTTCCTGGTGGAGCGCGATGTCTCGCCCTACGAGATGCGCCGCGTGGAAACCATGGTGCTGCGCAGCACCGGCACCGCCGAGCTGGGCTTCGATAACGTCCGGATCCCGCGCGAGAACCTGCTGGGCACGGAAGGCGGAGCACTCAAGAAAATGCTCATCGGCCTGGACAGTGCACGCGTGAACATCGCCATGGGTGCCGTGGGCGCCGCGCAATCGGCGCTGGACCTGTCCATCGACTATGCGCGCACGCGCACCCAGTTCGGCAAGCCGATCGGCAGCTTCCAGTTGGTGCAGAAACTCATCGTGGACATGACCATTCGCGTCGAGGCGGCACGCGCGCTGGGCCTGCGCGCCGCCGCCGCGCTGGATTCGGGCAAGGACGCTCGTACCGCTGCCTCCATCGCCAAGCTCTACGCCACGGAAGCCGCGCACGAGGTGGCCAGCATGGCGCTGCAGGTCCATGGCGGGCTGGGCTATGCCACCGACTATCCCATCGAACGCATCTTCCGGGACACCCGTGGTGGCACCATCCCTGAGGGCACGACGGAAGTGCAGACGCTGATCGTCGGTCGCGAGATCCTGGGCATCTCGGCCATCGCCTGAGTATTCGACCCACCTGCGGACCCCATGAAAAGCGCCCCCATGCCGAACACCACAACCCACCTTGCGCCCTGCGACCTGTCGCGCCTCATCCGTCCCCGCTCCATTGCCCTGGTCGGCGCCTCCGACAGGCCCCAGAGCATCGGCGGACGCACATTGGCCAATCTGATCGACCACTCGGCGCCGGTCGGCGAGCTCTACCTTGTCAACCCGACCAAGACCGAGCTGCGCGGCCGGCGCTGCTGGCCCAGCATCGCCAGCCTGCCCGAAACACCCGATGTGGCCGTGATTGCCGTGCCGGCCGCCAATGTCCTGGGCGTCGTGCAGGAGTGCGCGGCGCGGCGCGTGCCCTTCGCCATCATCCTGACCTCCGGCTTCGGAGAGGCCGGCGAAGAGGGCGAGCGCGCGCAAGAGCAACTCAAGGACATCGCCGCGGCAGCCGGCATGCGCATCTACGGCCCCAACTGTCCTGGCCTAACCAACGTCAACCAGGGGCTGGGCATGACGTTCTCCCCTTCGTTCCCGCACGACCTGGTCAAGGGCCCCATCGGGCTGGCGACGCAAGGCGGCGGACTGGGCCGCAACGTCATGCAGGCCATGGAGCGCGGCATAGGCATCGGCCTGTGGGCGTCCACCGGCAATGAGGTAGACCTGCAGGTGGCCGACTTCATCCAGTACATGGCGACAGCGCCGGACATCAAGGTCATCGTGACCCTGCTCGAAGGCATCAAGGATGGCCCGCGCTTTCTGGCCGCGCTGCGCTGCGCGGCGGACAATGGCAAGCCCGTGATTGCGCTGAAAGTCGGCAAGTCGGAGTACGGGCGCAAAGCCGCGCAGTCGCACACGGCATCGCTCACCGGTTCAGCCGAGGTCAACAGCGCCGTATTCAAGCAATACGGGGTGATCGAAGTGGATGACATCGACGAACTGGTCGATACCGCCTGGCTGTTTGCCCGCGGGCTTCCCGGTGCGCAGGAGGGGATCGGCATCTACTGCTCGTCCGGCGGCACTGCGGCGCTGACCGCCGACGCCGTGGGGACGGCGGGCCTGACTCTGGCCGAGTTTGCCCCCGAGACCACCCGGGTGCTGCGAGAGCGGCTGCCCGACTATGCTGCCATCGGCAACCCCGTGGACACCACCGCCGCCATCCTCAGCGATGCCGAGCTGATCGAGCAGACGCTCGGCACGGTGGCTGCCGACCCGCATCTGGGCTGCGTCATCGCACCCATTGCGCTGGACTATGGCGAAACCACCATCCGCATGGCCCAGACCATCATCGCCGCGCAACAGCGATGCCCTACGCCGATCGTGCCGATCTGGATGAGTGACCGCCTGGGCGAAGGCTACCGCCTGCTGGTCGCAGGCGGCTTTGCGCCGCCGCGATCGGTGGGCAAGGCCGTCACCGCGATCCGCCGCTGGGTGGAGTGGGGGCGCTGGCAGCGCAGCGCTGCGGCCGTGGCGCTGCGCAACCTGCCTGCGCCCACCGTCGCACCCGTGCTGGCCCCCGGCCCCGTCGAAAGCCTGCCGGAATTCGAAGCCAAGCGGCGCCTGCAGCAAGCCGGCATCCGGCTGTTGCCGGCCGCCGTGGCCCGCAGCCGCAAGGAGGCGCGGCAGTTCGCCGACGCCATGGGCTATCCGGTGGTCGCCAAGATCGCGAGCGCCGACATCGTCCACAAATCCGATATCGGCGGTGTGTGCGTGGGCCTGGAAGACGGCGCCGGTGTGGAGGGAGCCTGGGATCACATCATGGCGTCGGTGGCATTGCACAAGCCGGACGCGGCCATTGACGGGCTGCTCATCGAGAAGATGGCGCCACGCGCGGGCATCGAGCTGATCGCGGGGGTCACGCGCGATCCCGTTTTTGGCCATGTCATGACCTTCGGGCTGGGCGGCATCTACGTCGAAATCCTGCGGGACGTCACGCGGCGGCTGCTGCCGCTCACGCCGGACGATGCCGCCAGCATGGTGCGCGAGATGCGCTGCTTCCCCCTGCTGGCAGGCGCGCGCGGCCGGCCACCGGCCGATATCGCTGCCCTCCAGCAGCTGCTGCTGGCCGTGTCGGACTTCGTGATGGCCCATGCCGATCGCCTGGAGGAGATGGACCTGAACCCGATCTGGGTCGGGCCAGAGGGCCAGGGCGCCTTGCCACTGGACGCCGTGATCCTGGAGCGGAGCGGCGCATGAGCGCGATGGCCGCACCGCTGGCCGGCGTCACGGTCATCGACTTCAGCGAGCTGCTTCCCGGCCCCTTCTTCACGCAAAGCCTGGCCGAGATGGGCGCACGCGTGATCAAGATCGAGCGCCCGCCCCATGGCGACAACGCACGCCGCATGGGGCCAGGCGGCTTCGATGCGGTCAACCGGGGCAAGCTCAGCTTGCTGGCCGACCTGAAGGACGAGGCCCAGCGCGCGCGCATACGCGCACTGGTGTCCGAGGCCGACGTGCTGGTCGAGTCCTATCGGCCCGGCGTCATGGCGCGCCTGGGGCTGGACTATGCCAGCCTGCGTGAGAGCTGCCCGCGATTGGTCTACGTGTCCCTGAGCGGCTATGGGCAGGCCGGCCCATGGGCCGATCTGCCCGGCCATGACATCAACTACCTGTCGGCGGCAGGCGTCCTGGCCGTTTCGGGCGCGCCCGGCGGGTCGCCCACCCAGAACTTCGGCCTGCCGGTGGCCGATCTGTGCGGGGGCATGTACGCCCTGTCGTCCACGCTGGCCGCCTTGCTGCAGCGCCAGTCGAGCGGACAGGGCCAGCACCTGGACGTGGCCCTGGCCGACTGCGCCTTGCACTGGATGAATCCCCGCCTGGGTGCCTACGGCGCCGAGGGAGCCACCGGCCTGGGCGCACAACGCCAGGCCACGCTGGTCAAGCCCGCCTACGGCGCCTTTCGCTGCCGCGATGGGCAATACCTCTCGCTCGCGGCGCTGGAAGACCACTTCTGGGCGCGGCTGTGCCAGGCCATGGACATGGGGCCTTTTGCGGGGGAGGCCTATCTCCACCTGCGCGCGCGCAAGCCTGAAGCGGATGCCATCAACACCCGCATCGGGGAACAACTCGCTTGCGAGGATGCCGCCCAGGCTTTCGATCGCCTGTCACGCCACGACCTGCCGGTCGCTCCCGTGGTGGCTCCCTCGGACTTGGCGACCTTACCCCATTTCACCCGGCGAGGGCTTTTTGAACACGACCGGCCGTTGTCCCTCGTGCGCTATCCGGTACACCTCGCCGGGATGGACCGGCAAGCCGATGTCAGCTCCCCTGCACTGGATAACGCAAGGCAGTACCTGAGGTGAGTGCCGGCCTACGCGCACCGGCCCTGACCTACTACCGGCGCGCCACCATTGCAGTTACAGGTACGGATGCGGCAGTTGAAGCCATCCATGTCCCAGCCTCACCCTGCGCCCCTCCTCTCATCGCTTTGAAAGCCCATCTGCCATGAGCGCACAGCTTCCTTTCCTGAATCGCCTGACTCTGCCTGTGATCGCCGCGCCCATGCTGCGCATCTCCGGCATTGAGCTGGTCTCTGCCGCGTGCGCCGCAGGCGTGATCGGCGCCTTTCCCACCGCAAACTGCCGCACGCTCGAAGAGTTCGATGCCTGGCTGACCCGTCTGGACGAAGAGGCCCGCGCAGCCCCCGAAGGCACCGCCCCCTACTGCCCCAATCTCATCATGCGGCGCAACCCCGCCCAGGTCATGGCGGAAGTGGAGGTCATCGCGCGCCACGGCGCATCGATGGTCATCACCAGCGTCGGCTCACCTGCCGCCGTGGTGCCGCGGCTACATGCAGCCGGCTGCCATGTGTTTGCCGATGTGGCATCGCTGCATCACGCGCTGCGCGCAATCGAGTCGGGGGCGGACGGACTGGTGCTGTTGACTGCTGGAGCCGGAGGGCACACCGGCTGGGCCAATCCTTTCGCTTTCGTCCGCGCCGTACGCGATGTATTCGATGGGCCCCTGGTGCTGGCCGGCGGGCTGTCCGACGGCGTGGCATTGCGTGCAGCGCGCACGCTGGGTTGTGACCTGGGCTCCATGGGCACGCGCTTCATTGCGACCCGCGAAAGCCTGGCCAGCGATGCTTATCGGCAGATGCTGATCGGCAGTTCGCTGGACGACGTGCTGCTCACCCGCGCATTTACCGGCCTGCCAGCGAGCTTCCTGCGGCCATCGGCCGAGCGGTTGGGCATCGATGTGACCATGCTGGACGAAAACGTGACCGTGCAGGAAGCCCGACGCCGCTTTGGCGGCGGGTCGGACCCCGCACCCAACCAACGCTGGACCGACATCTGGAGCGCGGGGCACTCTGTCTCGGGCGTGAACTCAGAATCCACCGTAGCCGCACTGGTTAGACAATTGGCTCGGGAGTATCAAGCGTGACGTGATCGAAGCGGACATTGTCCATGCTTGATGTAGCTTGGCGGCTGACGACCCCTTGCTGTCGTTCTCGCCGCTGTGCCCAATGAGTGCTTCCAACGTCAGCGGTCGTTGCACGCAAGATTCGGTGCCTCAGCACAATAAGCGTTGAGCTCCACTCCAGCGGTCGATCGCATCGGCCTGCAATCGACCCATTGCGGTCGACTCGCCTATGTCTGCTATCAGGGGGAACGGTCGCTCGACGCGGGTCAATCTGGACGAGGTCTGGCCGTAAGCCGCGAGATTGCATATTGGCTAACGATCGCTGGCGAAGGCCAGCGACTGATCCAAAGCGAACATTGCCCGAAAAGACGAACGCCACGAACGAATCCGTGGCGTGCTGCACTTACAGATCCTTAATGTGATCAGAATCGCCCGCGCAGAGTCAGCATCCAGTTGCGAGGCTCGCCGTAGTAGTTGCCCAGGGTGGACGTGCCCACCGTTCGGTAGTACCACTTGTCGAACAGGTTGTTGACGTTGAGCGAGAGCTGCCAGGTCGGGTTGATGCGGTACTCCACCAGCGCGTTCCACACCGCGTAGCCACCCTGCGTGTATGCAAAGGGAGTGGAGGGGCCGGTCCAGTTCTGTGCGGCCTCGTTCCATGTCGCGGCCGTGCCCTTGACATACTGCTTGCTGTTGATCGTGGCACCTGCACCGATCTTCCAGGCCGATGCCTCGCCGGACAGCTGCCAGGTTCCAAAGAACTTCAGCGAGTGCCTGGGCGTGATGGTGCTGAACACCGCGTTCTCGGTCTTGTTGCGGTTGCTGTTGTAGGTGTAGCCGGCATACAGGTTCACGCCCCGCGCCATTTCGCCGTTGATCTCCATGTCCATACCCTGGCTCACCACCTTGCCGGCGTTGACATAGCAGCATGCGCCGGCAAACAGCGTTTCGCTGGTGGGGTAGCGCGTGTCCTGTATCGCACGATCCTTCTGGACCACGCGGTACAGCGCGAAGGATGTGTTGAGCTTGCCGTCGAGCAGCTCGCCCTTCAGACCCACTTCGCTGTTGCTGCCGTGCATGGGTTCCAGCCCGGTACCTGGCGCGGGGCCCGACTTGTAGTAAGCCTGCGGGTTGAAGATCTCCGCGTAGCTGGCATAGGCCGACCACTGCGGCGTCAGATCGTAGATCACGCCACCGAAGGGCACGACCTGCGTGGGCTCCTTGTACTGCGTAGCACTGGCGATGCGCCAGGTGTCGGTCATCTGCCAGCTGTTGTTCAGGTAGGTGCCGTAGATCTGATTGAACTTGTACTTGTTCGCACGTGCACCGATGACCACCTTGGTACGGTCCGCGACTTCAAGCCTCAGCGTTCCGTAGACGCCATATTGCTTGGTGTCGTTCGGCTCGTAGCTGCGAAACAGCTGGCCGCGGGCCAGGTTTCCGGAGGCATAGGGCGTCGAGCCAATGTTGAAGAGATCGGCCACCTGCCCCGTCGCGCGATCCACGACGAAGCTTTGCCACTTGCTGTTGATGTCCTGCATGTCTGCACCCACCAGAAGTTCATGCGTGCGTCCGAACAGATCGAAGGCGCCACTGAGGTTGACGTCCACCATCTTCTGTCTGTTCCAGCTGTGCTGGTCCGAGCCGACCCAGCGCGACCCCGCCATGGTGACGGGATTCACGGCCCCTGAAACATAGCCGCCGTTGACGTCCCTGTCCTCCTGGGTGATCGTGGCGTTGGCGCGCAGTGTCCAGCGCGGCGCCAGCCTCCAGCTGAGCTTGGCAAAAAGCTCGGTGGATGTGGTGTCCTCGAACGCCCATGGAGCCGTCAGAGCCGTATGGCGAGGCAAGCGCAGGTCGGCGCCGTTGCTGTACCTCGGAAAGCCCTGCGGTGTGCCGTTCTCCTTGATGTGCTGGTACCTGCCGCCCACGGCCAGCACCGCATCCGGACCCACATCAGCCTCCAGGACGCCATAGAACGTGGGTTTCTTCGTGGAGCGCAGATCGGTGAAGTAGTTGCGGTCCTCATAGGCAACCACGGCACGGCCCCGAAGCTTTCCGTCGAATGCCACAGGGCCTGAGGCATCGACTTCCGTGCGGTAGTTGTTCCAGCGCCCGGCACTGGTCGTGAAATTGAACTGCGGCTTGGATGTGGGCATCTTGCGCACGAGGTTGACAGCGCCGCCCGGATTGCCCGTTCCATTGAGCAGACCAGCCGCTCCGCGCAGGACTTCGACGCGGTCGAATTCGGTCATGTCATAGGAGATGAACGTGTAGTTGCCGCTGGACGTGGACATGGGCGCACCGCCATCGATCTGCACGCTATCGATGGCGAAGCCGCGTGAATAGATGTCGGTCAGACGGTGGCCGCTGTCTTGCACCGTCAGTCCCACGATCTGCTCGGCCGCCTTGCCCAGATCGGTGATGCTCTGATCGTCCAGCCGCTGCCTGGTGAGCACGGACACCGACTGCGGCAGCTCTCTCATCGCCTGCGCCGTCTTGCCGATCGTGATGCCGTCGCTCGTGTAGGAGCCAGTCCCCTCGGTTTCGCCCAGGCGTCTGGCCTCCACCCGCACTTCCCGCAGCGTGGCGGCCTGCTCCTCAGGTATCGTCTGCGCCTCCTTGATGGTGAACAGGCCCGGACCGCTTTGCCTGGCGGCCATTCCCGAACCCGCCAGCAGGCGCTTGAGCGCCTCGTCCAGGGAGTAGCTGCCCTCCAGCGCGGGAGCGCGCAGGTGGGCCAGCCCGTCTTCATCGAACAGCAACTGCTGCCTGGCCTGCGCAGCGAAGGCGCGCAGCGCGGTGGGCAGTGGCTGCGCGGCAATGCTGAAGGCCACGCGCGCCTGCTGCTGTGCCTGTGCCACGGCAGGCATGGCCATCGTCACCAGCGCTGTGGCCACCATGGCGGCCACAGCGCTGTAGTGCGCCGACAAAGTCGCCGTACCACGATGCCCTCCGCCATACATGGCCAATACATTGCTCGCCAAAGCGCTCCTCAGTTTTCTTGCTCGCATTTGAATTCCTGTTCTGTCGTCGATACGCGCAGGCACCGGCCTGCGCGGGCGGCGCGCGCCATGCGGGCAAGATCGGCAGGCAGCCCGGGCCAGGCCAGCGCATCGCGCACCGGGTGCGGATGGCAGGCCTTCCGGGTGGTCACAACGAGGTATGCGAACACGCCAGTGCAGCAACCTTCGTCGGCCAACTGTGTCTTGCGGGCATGGAGCTGCGCACGCTGGGTGACCGTTGGCTGGATCGGCGAAAGGCGCAGGCCTTCTGCATGCTGGCTGGCAGTCGAGAGACGCGAAGATTTCGCACCCCCTACAGGTAAAGAACGCAGGCACGGGCCAAGTTCAGAACCCTGGCTGCAGCATCAATTTGTATCAAAATGTTTTCAATATCCGGCCGTGTCGTGGCTCGGCGGCTCAATGGCGGGAGATGCGCCAGCCGCCGTCGGCCGTTTGCTGCACACGCAGCGGCAGCAGTTCGGGCAGCGCCTGCAGGAAGAGCTTCGGGCTGGCCGTGGACAAAACGCCTGAGACGGGCTGGCGCGCCAGGTCCTGATTGACCAAAACGACGGGCTGGCCCAGGTAGCGTGAGAGTTCCAGAACCACATCACCCAGCGGTGCCCTCTGGAATTGGATCTGCCCGGTGCGCCAGTCGCCCACGGTGGCGGCAGCGGCGTGCATGCTGCGGGTCTGCCCGGTGGAAGGATCGATGGACAGGCCACTGCCCGACCCCAACCGCAGCACCTGGCCCTGGCTTGCATGGCGGTCGGGCCGCACCTCGACCTTGCCTTCGAGCACCTTGACGACGATCTGCGGCGGCACGGCGCGCACATTGAACGCAGTACCCACCACCTTGACCTGGCTGACGCCGCTGTCGACGGTGAAAGGACGGCGGGTGTCGGCTGCAACCTGGAAGAAGCCTTCGCCCCTGTCGAGCAGGACTTCCCGGCGCCCCGGGTAGAAGCGCACCTGCAGGCTGCTGTCGATGTTCAGGGTAACGCTGGATCCGTCAGGCAGTTCGATGGCCCGGGTTTCGCCATGGCCTGTGGCCACGTCCAGCTGGAAGCTGGCCGTGTTGTCCCAGCGGTGCCAGCCGTAGCCACCGCCCGCCAGCAGCACCACGCAGGCGCAGGCGGCTGCAGACGCCCAGTTGCGACGTCCCCGGGAGGGGGAACTCAGACTAGCCGCTCCAGCAAGCCCGGCTGCGCGTGGCAGCGAGGCAGGAGGCGCGGCGGGCACCGCTGTCACGGCCGCGCGGTTGCGAGCCACCATGCGCCAGGAAGGACTCTTCGCCAGCGGAATCTGATGCAGGTCGTGGCCGATGAGGGACATGCCCTCGAAGGTCTCTCGATGCAGTGGTGCTTGGGCCAGCCAACCCTCCAGGGCGCGCTCCTCGGCGCCCGTCCAGCCGGGCTCGCTGCGGCGCATGAACCATTCGGCAGCAGTTTCGTGCACGTCGATCAATGCCTGGGCCGACAGGCCTTCGGGCAGGGACGCAGGTCGTGGAGCGTCGGTCATGGGATGTCCTTGCGCTCTGCGGCGCCCTCTTCGCTGGGATCGTGGGTGGTGTGCAGGCGCTGCATCTGCTCCACGCTGCCGTACTTCACGCGCAGATGGCAATAGGCCATGGCCCTGTTGAGGTGCTTGGCGACCATGCGCGGGGAAATGCCCATGGCGGCCGCCACCTCGTCGTGGCTCAGTCCGTCGATGCGGTTGAGCAAAAAGGCCTGGCGCTGGCGCTCGGGCAGCTCGGCCACGGCCTCGTTGAGGCGGGCAATCCGCTGGCGATGCGCGGCGATTTCCAGCGGGGAAAGAGCGTCGTCGGCGCGAAGCGACTCCAGCTCTTCGGAGGCCGCCTCCATCGAGACGGTTTCGAAGGCGCAATCGCGTCCACTCTTGCGCCAGTTGTCGGTGGCAACACTGCGCGCGACGGTACTGAGATAAGGCTTTTCTTCTTCTGGCCCGAGGATTTTTCCTGAAATGGCCATACGGACAAACAGGTCCTGTGTGGCATCTTCGGCCTGCGCCCGATCGCGGCTACGCCCTTGGAACAGCCGTACCAGCGGGTTGCGCCAACGCCGGTAAAGGGAAGTTAACGGCTCATCGTTGCACGCTGGTTTGGCAGCCCGCGTCTGCGCACTCTGTGCGAAGGATTGGGGGTCGAGCTTCATGGCCTGACCAGTGTTTCTTGCACGACCAGTAGAGACACTCGTGAACCTGCGAGGGCGATAAAGATGTCAGCGCACAAAAACGAAAAGATAGCCACAATGCACGCAGATAAGCCTCGATCCGCAGTGGCGATGCTCCTACGTCGATAAGCAACGAGGTCCTGGCGGACTTGGCTATGAGCGGATGTCGATTGGCTGAATTGAAATTTTCCAATTTTAGTGCTGCTAGATGGCACCAAAGAAAAGATGGACGCGCCTGACGCGCGCACTGGAACGATGAATGCACCCGACCACTTTTCCGTTTGGCTAATTTTTTCGCGAAGTACGACAAGCAGCAGTGCCCACGTCTGGCCGATAGTATGAGGGCATGGGTGTGCCAGGAGGCAGACTCCCGCTGCATGCGCTTAGTCGGAGAAGTCCGCTGTCAACGAGGTCCATGAACTGCTAGTGTCGGCGAGAAGAAGTCACTTGCAGGAGCACCTCCAAGGACTACTCGGGACCGTTTGATGACGCCCCGCACCCGTTGGTTGCCTGCCCTCAACCGGACTCTCAAGGTGATGCGCCGAAGGTCCGCTTTGTGGTGCAGTGCCCACAATTATCTAGACTCGGCTCCAGCCAGGAGCAGCCATTAACTGCTGCCTTAGAAGCGACGGCTTCAGGCTGTTTGCCAACGTCAGCGGAGACAACCAGACGCCGGCTCTCGACCCGTTGCAGTCGTTTGTCCTGGGCCCGTCGGTGTCGGCTTTGCAGCGTGACCGGACGGTTAGATCCCCGGATCGAACGGCTGCAACCGCTGCGCAGCCGCCGTTCAAGTTCGCCAAGCGACCGACAGCAGAGGGTCGACAACCGACGGCTGGCCGCCAGATTCAGGCTGGTTGCGAACTGTGAGTTGACGCGCAACGAGCATGAACCTGGCATAGCCTGCAAGCGCCATTCATTCAGAAACAGGGACTGGCTACGAAGCAAATTGCATCGAGCGATCCGAAGGCCCTGAAGTGCACGTACATCGCATCGGCTTCACAGGCCATGCCGGTCATAAAGGCTTGGCTCTGAGTCTTGCGTCGATGGATGACATGGGCTCAGTCGGGAACATCGAACAGATGCAGGGCACCCGCAGATCCTGTCCAGTAGCTACAAGCGGAGCATCGACTTTGTCTGCACTGCATTGACGGAAATGCCTCACTGCCACAGGATTTTTGCTGCAGCATCGTAGGGCCTTCCGCAACCTACCCGAGAGGTACCCCATGGCTGAACAAGCGACCCAGGACAAGCAACCTCAACCTGATCCGGCCGAGTTCAATGCGTTCTTTCCATCCCGCTACTCGCTCAGTCAGTTCACCTCGCCTAAGTCCGACTTGCGGGATGCTGACTACGCGACCACCTATCAAGGAAGGAAGAAGATCCTGATGATCGGCGCGGACGAGCGCTACCTGCTGACCGACAACGGCAGCTTCTTTTCCACCGGCAACCATCCGGTCGAAACCTTGCTGCCCATGTACCACCTCGACAAGGCAGGCTTCGCCTTCGACGTGGCAACGGTTTCGGGAAACCCCGTCAAGTTCGAGTTCTGGGCCATGCCCTCCGAAGACGAGACGGTCAAGGGCTTCTTCGACAAGTACCACCCGCAGTTCAAGCAGCCGTTGCGCCTGTCATCTGTGCTTGCGCAGGGCCTGGAGCAATATGCAGCCATCTTCGTGCCTGGCGGGCATGGCGCACTGATCGGCCTGCCCGACAGCCGTGACGTGGGGGCGGTGCTGGAATGGGCGGCCACCCACAAACGGTTCGTCATCTCCCTGTGCCACGGCCCTGCCGCATTCCTCGCGGTTGGCGACAGCGACATTTACCGTGGCTACAAGATATGTGCCTTCCCCGACGCGCTCGATGCGCAGACCCCCGACATCGGCTACATGCCGGGTCACCTGACCTGGAAGTTCGGCGAAAGGCTCAAGGCCTTGGGCATTGAGATCGTGAACGATGGCATCTCGGGCGCCGTGCACCGGGACAGGCAGCTCATTACGGGCGACAGCCCGCTGGCTGGCAATGCGCTCGGCAAGCTTGCTGCCGAAACCTTGCTCGCGGAAGTCACGGCCTGACGTGACCGTTTCCGTTGGGTGTTGTCAGCCGCAATCAGGCCGCTTGGCACGCTCTGGTCTTGCCTGCATGGCGGCTCACACGGCGGGCCGCGCCTGAAGAGAATGAACAGCACCAGCCACGCCGCGCACTGGCGCAAGGGCTCGGCACTGCGACAGTCGCAGCCTGCCAGGAGCTAGCAGTGGAGGCCGCGTCATAATCTCGTCCGTTTCTTAATTGGTGACCGTCAAGCATGTCTCGAGTTCATTTGATCGAAGGCCCGGTAGGGGCTGGCAAATCCACCTTCGGCGCGGCTCTGGCTGCAAGCAGCAACGGCGTGCACATCCCGCTCGACGAGTGGTTTGCGACGCTGTTCAGCGCAGACCGCCCGGGCGGCGATTTTGTGCCTTGGTATGTTGAGCGAAAGGAACGGTTGCTGGGTCTGATATGGAACCACAGCCGCAGAATACTGGCGTCGGGTCGAGACGTTGTGCTCGAACTTGGCCTGATCCAGCAGCAACCAAGAATCCAGTTCTGTCGAATGATCACGAACGAAGGATTTCCGCCTCACCTCCATGTCCTCGACGCGCCCTTGGAAATTCGTCGTGCGCGTGTTCAGCGCAGGAATGAAGAGCGAGGTCCCACGTTTTCCATGGTCGTACCGGACCATGTCTTCGAGATGGCGAGCAAGCTTTGGGAGTCTCCCGACGAATTCGAATGCGAAGAGCTCGAGGTGAGCTTCGTCACGGAGGGGGCGAACGCGTCGTTTGACCTCTGAGCAAGCCGGCCAGCACGCGTCTTGAAAGACTGTTATCGGGCCAGGCGAAGGTCGGCTCAGGGTCGAGAGCCGTCGTCTGGTTGTCTCCACTGAACGTCGGCAATCAGCCTGAAGCCGTCGGCCGCATCCGGCTAGAAACCCGTTGGCAAGGGTCATCTGCGGCCTCTAGGTGCTCAGTCTTAAAAGTTAACATTTGCGCAGGAATCGCTCGGTCAATACATCGGTGATTATCGTGAGTCGGTTCGCGGCGAGGCGCTAGAGCTCCAGCAAGCCTGAACCTGTTACGCCACCGCCTGCCGAACGGTCGTCCGATTTGTCGGCGACTCAGTCGACGGCTCCGGTCGCCGCGACGGCCATAATTTTCTGCACCAGCGGATGATGCTGGCCGCGCCGAGAGCGAATGGCGTGGATCTCTTCCTTCACGCCATCGGCGCTTCCCAACAGTCTCAGGCCCCGCATCACCCCGATGCCGGCGGCGCCCAGGCGGCTTACCGGGAATACGCCCAGCCCTCGCGCAGCGAAGACAGCGAGCAGTGCGCTGTCCTCGAACTCTCCAACGATGCGCGGTCGCAGGCCCTGGGTCATGAACCAGTGCTCCAGCGTCGTGCGCAAGGCCGAGTGACCGGTCGGAAGCAGCACGGGTAGGTCATTCAGGCTGTACGGAAACCGATCGCGCTCGGTTTTGCCCACAATGCTCGCGGGACCATACCATTCGACCGACACATCTACCAGCCGTTCGCTAGACAAGCGCAAATTGGGGTTACGTGGTGCGGCCTGCCCGGCAAGCACCAAGTCCAGGTGGTGCAACGCGAGCTCACCCAGCAGTTGTTCGAATTCGCCTTCGTGACAGACGAGGCGAAGGTTGGTGGTTGTCAGCACCGGCTCCAGCAGCGCGTGAGCGGCGAGCTTGGAGATGCCGTCGGAGAATCCCACCGCGAGACGCGCCACCTTGCCGTTAGCCGCTTCACGCACCTCCTCAGGAATGACCTGGCCAAGCTGGAAGATCTCCTCGGCGCGTGCGAAGGCGGCCTGGCCCGCTTCAGTGAGCGCCACGCCACGGCCCGAGGGTTTGAGCAGCTCATGACCCAATGCCTTCTCCAACTCGCGTACCTGAGCGCTGATGGTCTGCACCGCCATGTCGAGCCGCTCGGCTGCCCTGGCGAAGCCACCTGCTTTGGCCACAACCCAGAAGTAATGCAGATGGCGGTAGTTCAGCATGCGTGCTCCAGTGCGGAAAAACCGAATCTTAGGTGCGAATAACTCTGGTTTGTTCAAACGAAGACCATCCCTAAACTCCAGCCATTCCATTACACCTTCACCAATGCATCAGACCGTCGTTCACTGAAAGAGCAAAATGGAACTTATCACTCCCTTCCTCACGTCCGACTTCATGGGCAAGCCGGTATGGGTCTGGCTGACCTTCGTCGGTATCGTCGTAGCGCTGCTGGCATTCGACCTAGGTGTGCTGCACAAGGACGATCAGGAGATCGGCGTGCGCGAGAGCCTGCTGCTGTCGGCCGGCTACATCAGCGTAGCGCTGGTCTTCGGTGCCTGGGTGTGGTGGTACCTGGGAGCTCAGAGCGGCATGGACTACTACACCGGCTTCATGATCGAGAAGTCGCTGTCGATGGACAACGTGTTTGTGATTGCGCTGATCTTCAGCTTCTTCGCGATCCCGCGGCAGTACCAGCACCGTGTGCTGTTTTGGGGCATCTTGGGCGTGATCGTGCTGCGCGCCATCATGATCGCTCTGGGCGCAACGCTGGTCAGTCAGTTCAGCTGGGTTCTGTACTTGTTCGGTGCATTCCTGATCTTCACGGGCATCAAGATGTGGATCATTGCCGACCACATGCCCGACATCGCGAACAACCCGCTGCTGAAGTTCCTGAAGCGGCACATGCGCGTTACCGACGGCCTGCGCGGCAACGCCTTCTGGGTACGTATAAAGGATCCCGAAACTGGCCGGCTTGAGCGCTTCGCGACCCCACTGTTTCTCGCCCTGGTGCTGGTAGAGTTTGTCGATCTGATCTTTGCGGTCGACTCGGTGCCGGCGATCTTCGCGATCACGACTGACCCGTTCATCGTCTATACCAGCAACATCTTCGCCATCCTAGGCCTGCGCGCGCTGTACTTTGCGCTGGCGGCGATGATCCATCGCTTCAAGTACCTGAAGTACGCGCTGGCTCTGGTGCTGGTCTTTATTGGCAGCAAGATTTTCCTAGTGGGCATCATTGGAAAGATCCCGGCAATGATCTCGTTAAGCGTGACTTTCGGGCTAATAGCAGGGGGCGTCCTCGTCTCGCTGTGGAAGACGCGCGGCAAGCAGGCCGCAGCGGAGGTCCGGTGACGATTCCGATTTGGCAGCGGCTGCGCGATGCAGCCGCTGTCCTCAGAGGCCAACTGGGTCGGATTGGCGCGGCAGGCAGAAGAACTGCGAGCGAGCTGGCTTCAGCCGTAGTGCGAATCAAGTAAGGGCCATCAATCACGAGCAGCGGCTGGTCAAAGATCACCCTCACCCTCTTTCTCGAAAATATTTTTGCATGGGGTGCATCCAAACGATGCGATGGCGGGTAGTACCAGCAGCAGCCCAAAAAATGCGCTGCTTCAGTCCCCTTCACAAAACTGTTTGGAGAATTGCAATGTTGACCTCTCGTTCCGCACCCCGCACCGCCGCCGTTTCTTTCGCTGTAGCCACAGCGGCCCTGCTCACTGCCTGTGGCTCGATGCACAAGCAGGCCAGCACTTTCTCCCAGGCATCGCTGCCCGCCCCCATACAGGTTCCTGCAGGGAACAAGGTTGCGTGGGAAACCGTAGGCAGCGGTGACATCACCTACGAGTGCCGCGACAAGGCCAACGCGCCTGGCCAGACGGAATGGGTCTTTGTAGGACCCGATGCTGTACTGAAGGACCGCATGGGCAAACAAGTGGGCCGCTACTACGGTCCCCCCGCAACCTGGGAGGCCAACGACGGCTCCAAACTCACCGCCACCCAGCTGGCTGTGGCGCCGTCCGGCGCAGGCAATCTGCCTTACCAGCTGGTGAAGGCAAACCCGGCCATGGGCAGCGGCGCGCTGGAGGGTGTGAGCTACATCCAGCGCGTGGCGCTCCAGGGCGGAGTGGCGCCGGCTGACAAGCCCTGCATGGCTGCCAACAAGGGCCAGAAGACCACCGTGAAGTACCAGGCCGACTACATCTTCTGGAAGCCCATGTAAGAGCCGGCAGCGGCGCGGATACACTGGACGAAGGATTTCCCGCAACGCCCCCTTCGCTCCATTTCGTGCCGCCCGCTGCCTCCCAGAACAACGAAGCTTTCGACCATGACGCAGCATTGCATGCATGTGCACGCGGCGAACGCGATGCTTTGCAGCGGATTTATGAGGCCGAGGCGCGCTTTCTCCTGGGCGTGGCACTGCGCATCGTCGGCGATCGCACCGCTGCGGAAGACGTGCTTCACGATGCGTTTGTCTCCATCTGGAACCGCTCATCCACCTTCGACGGCAATCGCGGAAGTGGTCGAGGGTGGATCTACAGCGTGGTGCGGCACGCCGCCCTCAACCGTGTACGGGATGGCGCACGCGAAACCGTGCTGGATGAAACTGCCCATGAAGCGCATGACGCCCAGGCCGCACTTTCGGCCTGGAAGGAAGGCGGCAGTGAATGGGAGCGGCAGGCGACGCTGGGTCGTCTTGGCGATTGCCTCGACCGGCTGGAGCCCGAGCGCCGCGCCTGCCTGTTGCACGCCTACGTGGACGGCTGCAGCCACAGCGAAATTGCGGCGCGTGTGCAGGCGCCGCTTGGTACGGTCAAGGCCTGGGTTCAACGCGGACTGCGTGCCCTGAGAGAGTGCATGCAATGAGCGGCGACACCCACCCAAATCCCTCAGAGTCGACGGATGGCGGCTCCCCGGACGATCTCCAGATGCAGGCTGGCGAGTACGTGTTGGGCACCCTCAATGCAGCCCAGCGCCGCTCCATCGAATCCCGTCTGCCCTACGAGCCTGCGTTGCGCATGGCCGTGCAGGCATGGGAGCAACGGCTCCTGCCGCTGGTTCAGCTGGCTCCCCCCGCCGAGCCCTCCGCAACGCTGTGGCAGCGCATCGCGGCCAGCGTCAAGCCGGCCCGGCCAGCGGTCCACGCACAGCATGGTGCCTGGTGGCACTGGAATAGCCTCGCCCTTTGGCGCGGCTTGGCGGGTGGCGGCTTTGCCGCTGCAGCACTGCTCGCGGCTGTGCTGGTGGTGCGAGAGGCATCACCGCCGGCTGCCCCGCGCTACTTCGTCGTGCTGGCAGCGCCGCAGAATCAGGCCCCCGGGTGGGTGGTCCAGGCCCAGTCTGAAGGCCGTCTGCGCCTTGTGCCACTGGGTAAGGATGCCATTCCGGCGGAAAAATCCCTGCAGTTCTGGACCAAGGCCGACGGCTGGAAAGCGCCGGTGTCCCTGGGTCTGGTCAAACCGGGCGAAGCCATCGAAGTGCCGGTTGACCAGTTGCCGCCTCTGCAGCCGAATCAGCTTTTCGAGCTCACCCTGGAGCCAGAAGGCGGCTCACCGAGCGGACGCCCGACAGGGCCCATTCAGTTCATCGGCAGGGCCGTACAGATCTGAGGCATCGTGACCAGAAGAGGCTTGGATGCCTTGCAACAATGCTGATGGCTCACCCTACAAATCGTGAATGCACAAGAATTACTGCCCTTGCGCGCGCTCAGCGCCAGTCTCTTGCAAATGGCAGGTTTGAGCCGTACCGCACCGCCGCAGCGCTTGCTGCTGCAATGCCTGGAGCTGCTGCGAAGCACGCTGGTGGACTTCGACACAGCGTGGTGGGGCGAGGTATCGGCCAGCCAGGGAGATGCACCACCGCGCAACTGGCTGCACGGCAGCATCGGACTGGCCAGGACGTTTGCAGCGGAGTGGAATGCACTGGCGGTGGTAGACCCGTTCGCGCGGCAGTCCATGGATTGCCTCGGTGAAGTGTTGCGCTCGAGTGGCGACGACATGCCGCAAGATGCCGACCCTCCGGAGCTGTTGCAGTTTTGCAAGCGCCACGATCTCTACCATTGCATGGCCATCACGGTGGCCATGCCGCGCAGCGGGTTGATGTTCTTCGCATGCCTGTACCGGGGTCCCGGGCGCGAGGATTTCACGGACACGGAGGCAGCACTGTTCGGCGAATTCGTGCCGCACCTGCTCGGTCACTGGCAGTACCGGCTGGAGCAGTTGCAGACAGCGCCTGCACAGAATGGGCCGTGGGACGGATATGCCCTGGCCGCGGCCGACGGCTCCCTGCTCTTCGTCGGCCTGCGCGTGGGCCAGGCCCTGGCGGCGGCGTTCCCAGGATGGTCGGGCACCTGTCTTCCGCCGGCTATGCTGGCAGCCCTCCCCGCCACCCTGCCCGCAAGCCTGCAGCTGGCCGGCATTGGCGGCATGGGCGGCAAGGCATGCCGCCTGCGCCTGTCGGCCTGCGGGCCCCTGATGTCCATCAGCCTGCCGTCGCCCCACGCCGGCCCGCAGCCGCTGGCTCCTCGCGAATTGAGTACCGCCACGCTGTATGCGCACGGCCGGTCGTACAAGGAAATCGCCTCCTCCCTGGGCCTGTCGCCCGCCACGGTGCGCACCTACCTGCGCAGCGCCTACACGCAACTGGGCGTGAAGAACAAGGTGGAACTGATCGCCGCGCTGCACCTCCAATAGCTGGCGCGAATCGCCTTGGTGGTTTCCCTTCTCCTCTGCATTTGCAGGGGCCGTGCCGCGCCGGCCGGCCTCTATCGTTGCGCCCCGGAGCCCGAAGGCTCCGTATCCAAGCAACAACAGGAGACGCATCCCATGTTTTTCACCCCATCGCCCGAAGGTACGCCCGGCGGTCGCCCCTGCCTGCTCGCTGCCGCCATGGGCACGCTGACCGCCCTGACGCTCGGCGGCTGCGGTGGCGGCGGCGACAAAATTCCCGCCGCCAGCCAGCCTCTTGCACAGGCGTGCCCCGCCTACCGCACGGCCAACCTGCCCCACGGTGCCACGATCACGCGCACGGAACTGCGTGCCGCACAGGGCTTGCTGCCCGAGGTATGCATCGTGCGCGGAGAAATCGTCTCCTCGCCACAGTCCACCATTCACTGGGCTGTGGAACTGCCCGCAGGCGGGACGTGGAACACCAAGACACTGACGATCGGTGGCGGCGGATTCGATGGATTCATCCCCACCGACGACCCCTGGTACCAGCACATCGTCGGCCCCTCGGCCCACACCTATGTGAAGATGAGTTCCGACTCGGGCCACGTGGCGCCCGGTTTTGCCTGGGGTGCCAGCGATGTCGCGCTGCGCAACCATGCTTTCGATGCCAATCACTTTGTGCTCGAAGTGGGCACGGCCATTGCCACCGATTTCTATGGCAAGCGGCCTGCCCGCCGCTACCACATCGGACACTCCAACGGAGGACGCTCCGCACTGGCAGCCACCCAAAACTACCCCAGGGACTACGACGGCGTGATCGCCATGGAGCCCGCGATGAGCCAGCAGGCGCATCAGATCAACCTGGGTCCGACACTGCTGCGCCACGTTTTCTCGAAGCCCGAAAACTGGTTGAGCCCGGCAAAGATCGCCCTGTACGCCAAGGCCGAGGCACAGGCCTGCGATGACCTCGACGGTCTCAAGGACGGCATCATCGGCAATGTGGCCGCCTGCAACTACGTGCCAACGGACCTGCTGTGCACCGGCGCCGACAACGACAGCTGCCTCACTGCGGGGCAGATCGAATCGGTACGGCTGATCTATGCGCAGAAAGACGTGCCGGTGACCGTGTCGCAAGGCGCGCGCGGCTATCCCGGCTATGGGCGCGGGGGCGCGGCGACCTCTGATTGGGAGGCTTACGTGTTCGGCCCCAGCTTCGCGGCGCGGGACTCGTTCAACTACATGGCAGCCCAGGCCGCCGCACGCCTGGTGGAAGGCAATCCTAATGCCGACCTGCTGGCCCATGACCCCACGCAGTACCAGTCCCAGTACCTGCGCCTGGCCAACATGATCGACGCGAACAATCCCGATCTCTCCGCCTTCGCGGACAACGGCGGCAAGCTGCTCGTCTGGTATGGCATGGGCGACACCTGCGTCTCGGTCTACCGCACGGCGGATTACCTGGATAGCGTGCGAACGCGCCTGGGCGCCAGCAAGGTGCAGGGTTTTGCGCGCATGCTCAGTTCGCCCTCCATAGGACACAACCTCGACGGCCCGGGCACCGACCCGGTGAGCATTGATCTGCTGGCCGCAATGGACGCCTGGGTGGAGCGTGGCACTGCGCCCGACAGGCTTGTGGCCACCCGCTACGAGCCCGCCAACGCAGGCACTGGCACCAGGCGGCCGGTGCTGCAGCGGCCCGTGTGCGAATACCCGAAGTTCCCACGCTACGATGGCCGGGGCGACCCAGCCAAGGCGGAAAGCTTCAGTTGCTCCGCAGCGTGACAGTGCCGGCAGCCTGCACCAGAAGCTTGGGCGTCCAGCTCGGAGAAAAGTAGACGCTGAACCTCAGGTGCAGTGCCCTCTCATGCCAGCCTCCCCAGTCCTGCCAGCAGCTTGTCCAGCGTGATCGGGTAATCGCGCACCCGCACGCCAGTGGCGTTGTAGATGGCGTTGGCAATGGCCGCGCTCACGCCGCAGATGCCCAGCTCGCCCACACCCTTGGCTTTCATGGGCGAGGCCATGGGATCGACCTCGTCCAGAAAGATCACTTCCTGGTGCGGGATGTCGGCATGCACGGGCACCTCATAGCCCGCCAGGTCGTGGTTGACGAACAAGCCCAGGCGCGTGTCCACGGCCAGCTCCTCCATCAGGGCAGCGCCCACGCCCATGGTCATGGCGCCGATGACCTGGCTGCGGGCCGTCTTGGGATTGAGGATGCGGCCGGCCGCGCAAACGGCCAGCATGCGGCGCACGCGGACCTCGGCGGTGAATGCGTCCACGGCGACCTCCACGAAGTGGGCGCCAAAGGTGGACTGCTGCATCTTCTTGTCGAGCACGCCGAATTCGATGGCATCCTCGGCCGTCAGGTCGCCGTCGCCGTCGCCGACAGCGCTGGCCAGAGCCCGGCGCTTGCCGCCCGCCTGCACATGCCCATCCGCGAATTCGGCCGTCGCCGGGTCCATACCCAGCTGGCGCGCCACGGCCTCGCGCAGCTTCACGCAGGCGGCATAGACGCCGGAGGTGGCACTGGCCGCACCCCATTGCCCGCCCGAACCGGCAGACACGGGAAAGCCGGAGTCGCCCAGCCGCACGCGCACCTGCTGCAGCGGCAGGCCCAGCATCTCGGCCGCCGTTTGGGCAATGATGGTGTAGCTGCCCGTGCCGATGTCGGTCATGTCGGTTTCCACGGTGAGCATGCCCTGCCTGTCCAGGCGCACGCGGGCGGCGGACTTCATGACAGGGGCGCCTCGGTAGGCGCCGGCCATGCCCAGGCCGATCAGCCAGCGCCCTTCGCGTCGTTGGGACGGCTGGGGATTGCGCTGGCTCCATCCGAACCGCTCGGCGCCCGTGCGCAGGCACTGCACGAACTCACGGCGGGAAAACGGCTTGTGCTCCTGGGCAGGGGTGCCCTCCTTCGCCTTGGGTTGCGGCTTCTTGCCGCTGTCCGGCACCACCTGGGTGTCGTTGCGGATGCGCAGCTCCACGGGATCGATGCCGAGCTTTTCCGCCAGCTCGTCCATGGCAACCTCCAGGGCCATGTGCCCCGTGGCTTCGCCGGGGGCGCGCATGGCATTGGCCTCGGGCAGGTCCAGCACGGCCAGGCGGGTGGCGGTCATGCGATGGGTGCCGGCATACATGCGGCGGGTCTGGTCCACGGCACCGTCCGCCGATCCTCCGGGCTGGTCGCCCGACCAGCTTTCGTGGCCGATGGCGGCGATCCTGCCGTCCTGCCCTGCCGCGATGCGCACACGCTGGATGGTGGCCGGGCGGTGCGTGGTGTTGTTGGCCATCAGCGTGCGCTGCAGTGCGACCTTGACGGGCCGGCCTGCCGCGCGGGCCCCCATCGCGGCCAGCAGTGCATCGGCCCGCAGGAACAGCTTGCCGCCAAAACCGCCGCCAATGAATGGCGAGACCAGGCGCACCTTGTCCTTGGGAATGCCCAGCGTCTTTGCCAGCTCGCCCTGCCCCCAGGCAATCATCTGGTTCGAGGTCCATACCGTGAGCTGGTCGCCCTTCCATGCGGCCAGCGTGGCATGGGGCTCCATCATGGCGTGCGACTGGTCTGGCGTGGTGTATGTGGCGTCCACCTTCACGGCGGCCGAAGCGAAGGCGCCTTCGAAATCGCCAATGGCCGTGTCCGGCGCATCGCCATTGATGCTGTCGGGTGGCACGGCGGAGTCCTTGGCCTTGGCCAGGTCATAGGCGCCGTTCACCGGCTCGTAGTCCACCTGCACCAATTGCGCCGCGGCACGCGCCTGCTCGAAGGTCTCCGCCACCACCAGTGCCACGACCTGGTGGTAGTGGGCCACCTGGGGGCCTGCCAGCAGCGGCGCAGTGTTCATCTTGCCCTGGCCCAGCTTGCCAGCGTTCTGTGCGGTGACGATGGCGAGCACGCCGGGCGCGCGGCTTGCCTGCGCCAGCCCGATGCTGCGGATGCGGCCCTTGGCGATGGCCGAGCCCACCACATAGCCATAGGCCGGGTGCTGGACCACGTCATGCCGTTCATAGGCATACGGCGCCGTGCCGGTGGTCTTGAGCAGGCCGTCGATGCGGTTCATCGGCTGGCCGATAGTCTTTAGCTGGTCAATGGGGTTGACCGTTGCGGGGGTGTCGAATTTCATGGCGTCAGTTCCTGGCCTGGTCCAGCAAGGAGGCAAGCGTGCGCTCGGCCAGCGTGAGTTTGAAGGCGTTGTCGTGCGTGGGCCGGGCGCCTGCCAGCAGGCGGTCGGCAACGGCCTTGGCGCCCTGCGGCATCAACGCTTCGGCCGCCTCCACTCGCCAGGGCTTGTGCGCCACGCCGCCCAGGGCCACGCGCCCGCTGCCGTCGCGCTGCACGATGGCGGCCACCGACACCAGCGCAAAGGCATAGGAGGCACGGTCACGCACCTTGTGATAGATGTGCGTGCCGCCCGGCGGCGGCGGCAGGGTGACGGAGGTGATCAGTTCGCCGGCCTGCAAGGCCGTCTCTACATGCGGCGTGCTGCCGGGCAGCCGGTGGAAGTCGGCAATGGGGATGACGCGGGCCTTGCCGTCGGCCTGGACGGTTTCCACCGTGGCGTCCAGCGCGCGCAGCGCCACGGCCATGTCGCTGGGATGGGTGGCAATGCAGGCCTCGCTGCCGCCGATCACCGCATGCTGGCGGCTCACGCCGGCAATGGCCGAACAGCCGCTGCCCGGCACGCGCTTGTTGCACGGCATATTGGTGTCGTAGAAATACGGGCAGCGCGTGCGCTGCAGCAGATTGCCGCCTGTGGTGGCCATGTTGCGCAGTTGGCCCGAGGCACCGGCCACCAGGGCGCGGGTCAGCACGCCGTAGTCACGCCGCACGCGCGCATGGGCGGCCAGGTCGCTGTTGCGCACCAGCGCGCCTATGCGCAGCCCGCCCTGCGCGGTGGGCTCCACGGTATCCATGCCGGTGCCGTTGACATCGACCAGATGCACGGGGGTTTCTATCTGCAGCTTCATCAGGTCCAGCAGATTCGTGCCCCCGGCGATGAAGCGGGCGCCCGGCCGGGCCGCCACGGCGGCGGCAGCCTGCGCGGGGGACTGGGCGCGTTCGTAGGTGAAGGCAATCATGTCCGCCCCTCCCCTGCCACTTCGGTGATTGCATCGACGATGTTGGAATATGCCCCGCAGCGGCACAGGTTGCCGCTCATGCGTTCACGCAGTTCATGGGCCGACACCAGGGGCTGGGCAACGATGTCTTCGCTGGCATGGCTGGGCATGCCTTGCCGGATCTCGTCGAGCATGCCCACGGCAGAGCAGATCTGCCCCGGCGTGCAGTAGCCGCACTGGAAACCGTCGTGCCGCACGAAGGCGGCCTGCATGGCGTGCGGGGATTGCGGCGTGCCCAGGCCTTCGATGGTGGTCACGGCGGCGCCCTGGTTCATCACGGCCAGGCTCAGGCAGGACACCACCCGCCGGCCATTCACCAGCACCGTGCAGGCCCCGCACTGGCCATGGTCGCAGCCTTTCTTGGTGCCGGTCAGGTGCAGATGCTCGCGCAAGGCGTCGAGCAGCGTGGTGCGGGTGTCCAGGTCCAGGCGGTGTTCCTGGCCGTTCACCTGCAGGGTGACGGGCAGTTGGACCCCTTCGGGGATGGAGGGAGGCTGCACTTGCGCGCCGGCCGATCGAGGCACGGCCGTTGCCGCAGCCGTGGAGGCACCTGCAATCAGCAGGTCCCTGCGCGAAACGGAAAGCTGGGAGTTGTGTTCCATGGGGCGTCCATCGTGTTGGCTCTTCGTGGGGCGTGCACACTGCTGCGAACACGCCACTCCAAGCATCGGTTCGGGACGCGCCCCGGGTTGTAGGTGATGGTCCAACGTCCGGGACATCGGGTTGTCCGATGACGGATCAGCGCATGCAGACGTGCGAGGGCCCCCGGCCCATGCAAAGGCAGCGCCAGCAAGGCGCCCCAGCCTTTGCCGATGGGCCCTCCCCCGGCCCCGGCCCCGGCGCTGCGCCTAGGCCGCAGGCGGCATGTCGCCGCGCTGCATGCGCTCGAAGGCCTTGTCGATTTCCTCGGAGCGTATGGCGCCCGCAGCCGGCACGGGACGGCCCGCGCGCTGGGCGTCGATCTGCTCCTGCATGCGCGTGGCCACCTGCATCAGCACGCGGTGCAGGCCCAGCTGCTGTCGGCGGGCCTGGTCCAGGTGCGTGACCACGGGTTCCAGGGACTGGGCCAGCGACCGGGTCAGCAGTTGGCCCAGCATGTGGACCAGGGCCTGACGGTCCTGGGCGGCCTGCACCTCCGACGGGGTGCCGGCCTGGGTGCTGGCGGGCTCGCTGGCCGCCCTTTGCGCCATCAGCTCGCGTATGCCGTGCAGCGAGTCGCCTGCGGCGCTTTGCGTCTGCAGCAGCCGGGCCAGCAGTGCCTGCAGCGCTTGCAGGAGCTGGGACTGTTCAGCGGCGCCTTCCTGCATCGCCTGCTGCTGGGGCTGGGCCACCGACTGGGCCACCTCGCGCGTGGCGGCGACCAGATCGACCAGCTGCGCCGTCACGCGCGTGGCGGCGTCGGCATTGGCGCCGCCTGCGGCCTGGCGGCGCAGGAACTGCTGGCGTATCTGCTGCCAGCGGGCGCTGTCCTCGTCGCTCATCTGCCCGCGCAGCTCGGCGAGCTTGAGCAGGTTCTCCTCGGCGCCCGTGGTCAGCATCTGCGCTTCGCCCTGGTAGTGGTCGGCCAGCATCTGCTGCATTTCCTGGTCGTTCATCACCGGGGTGATTTTTTCGGCCAGCTTGTTCATGTTGCGGTAGCTGCCCTGCAGCCTGAAGGCCGGCTCGGTGCGGTAGCCGTCGTCCTGCGCGGCGCTCTGGATGTACTGCTGGTTGACCTTGAACACCAGCTCGCGCACCTGCACCATGCGGGCCAGCACGGCCTCGATCTCGCGCAGTTCGGCCGATGAATAGTCGTGCGACAGCGCGTTGCCCGAGACATCCCTGCCCTGCGCCTTGTCCAGCAGCAGGTACAGGTCCTGCAAGCTGCGCGTGGCCATCGGCGCCAGCACGGCGTTCGAGGTCATGCTGTTTTCGATATAGCTGAGCTTGAACACCTCCTGCATGCCGCCCAGCACATCGCCCAGGTTGTAGATGTCGGCACGGTTGGCCAGCATGTCGGGGATCTTGAAGACCTCGCCCGACTCGGTGTACGGATTGCCCGACATGACCACGCAAAAGCGCTTGCCGCGCATGTCGTGGGTGCGGGTCTGGCCCTTCCACACGCCCTCGATGCGGCGCGTGCCGTCCGACAGCGAGATGAATTTCTGCAGGAACTCGGGGTGCGTGTGCTGTATGTCGTCGATGTACAGCATCACGTTGTTGGCCATCTCCAGCGCCAGGTTGAGCTTTTCCAGCTCCTTGGCCGCCGTGGCGTCCGGCGCCTGGGCCGGGTCCAGCGAGCGCACCGAGTGGCCCAGCGCCGGGCCGTTGATCTTCATGAAGATCAGGCCCAGGCGGTTGGCCACGTACTCCATCAGCGTGGTCTTGCCGTAGCCGGGCGGCGAGATCATCATCAGCAGCCCCATCTGGTCCGTGCGCTTGTTCTCGCCAGCCACGCCGATCTGCTTGGCCAGGTTGTCGCCGATCACGGGCAGGTAGATCTCGTTGATGAGCCGGTTGCGCACAAAGGACGACAGCGGCCGGGCCTTGAATTCGTCCACCCGCACGCGCGAGCGCCAGTCCTGCAGCAGCTGCTGGCGCAGCGCCTGGTAGCGGCCGAATTCGGGGACAAAGCTGCGGAAATGGCGCGCGGCGCGCTGGCCCAGGTCGTCGATCTGCAGCCACATGCGGCCGTCCGCAATGCGCGGATGCTGGCCCAGCAGGCCCGGCACTTCATGGCGCAGGTCCACATTGCTGACCTTGCAGGGCAGTGGGCCGGCGCAGCACAGCCAGGCGGCGGCTTCGCCGCAATAGGCCAGCCAGGCCTGCCCTTGCCCGTCGTCCAGCGCGCGACAGGCGGTCTGCAGCCAGTGCAGCGCGCTGCGCCAGCGCTGGTCCAGCGGCGCCAAAGGCTTGTCGTGCCGGTCCTCGCCCTGCCAGTAGGCCTGCATTTCCTCCCAGCGCTGCAGCGGCTGGGCCTGCTGCTGCACGGCGGCCTGCAGTGCGGCAATGGCCGACTGGCTGTAGCTGGAGAAGGAAAAGCGCACGGCCTTTTGCGCCAGCTCGGCCTGCAGATAGTCGGCGGCGCCGTGGATGAGGCTGTCGATATCGCTGTCTGCGGACGCCGCCTGTCCTGGCAGCAGGTCGCGCAGCAGGCCCCGCTCGTCGGCATAGGCGCGCAGGCGCTCGGAAATGTCGGCGCGCAGGCTCAGCTGCTCGGCCTCGCTGCCGAACATCTGCTGCATGGCCTGGGCCTGCTGGGCGCGCAGCGGCCACTGCGCCATGGCGGCAGCCAGCTGCGGCTGCTGCACCTGGGCATGTGCGCTCCAGAACAGCAGGGCCAGCGCACGGGCGTGGGGCGCAAAGCGCAGCACGCCGGCGGCATCGCGCAGGGGCAGCAGTACCTGCAGGATGCGGGCCGCATCATGGTCGTGGATACCGCGCTCATAGCCTTCGCGGTAGCGCGGCGCGGAGAATTCGCGGATGGCCTGGGTCAGTGCCGCCTCGTCGGGCAGCAACTGGGCCAGCCGGGCCTCGCTCCAGCCGTCGCGGCGCTGGCGTGCGGCCTGCACCACTTCCAGGGCCAGGTATTCACCGCGATAGAAGTCTGCCGATTCGGCCGGCGTGGAGGCATCCCAGTAGGCCTGCAAAGCGGCCAGCTCGGGATTGTCCACGGGCTCGAAATACTCGGTGCCGACCAGGTGCAGGAACAGTGCGCCGTTGCGCGGCAGCAGGGTCAGGTCCAGTTCCTGGTTGCCCACGCTGAAGCGGTGGCGGCCCAGGCGGATGATGGCGCCGCCGCCTTCGTACAGCTCGCTGCGGTCCTGCAGCGCGCGAAACGCCTGGTCGCGCAGGTTCTTGACGCGGCCGTCGATATCGTCGGCCTTGACCGGGTCGTGCAGTTGCTCTCGCAGGCGCTGGGACAACTCCTTGAGCTTGCCGATCAGCGGATCGCCTGCAAAGAAAGCATGCAGCGCGTCGGCACTGGCCAGTTTCTCGGTGCGCTTGGGCAGGCTCTGCACGATGCGCAGGGCCGCGTCCAGCACGCCTTGCGCCTTGCGCTGGCGCTCGTCCTGCAGCGACTGGCGGCGCGCCTCGAAGCTCTCCAGCACCTCCTCGCGCTTGGCCATGATGTCGCCAAGGAACTGCTCGTGCTCACCGAAGCGGCTTTCGATTTCCTCCAGCTGCACCAGCAGACGCGCCAGCTGCTCGTCGCATTTCTCGGGCGTCTGCGCCAGGCCCAGGGCACTGACGATGCTTTGCGAGAACAGCGCCAGCTGGGCCGCGAACTGGGCCACGTTCTCGGCGCCACCCAGGCCCGACCGCCGCTGCTCGGCGCGTGCACGCACCTGGTTCAGGCGCGCGTAGACGGCCGAGATGCGGTCCACCACCTGGGTGCGCTGCGTGGCGTCGTCGATGGACAGGCTGCCCATCAGCTCGGACAGCATGTCCAGCGCGGCCGCCATGTCGGTCATGCGCGCCAGCGGCTCGTTGATCTGCGCCACCGTGGCTGCCGCCTGCGCAGCCTGGTCCAGCGCCTGCAGCTGATCGGCATAGGGCTGCATGGCCTCGTCGGTGGCAATGAAGGCGGCCGTGCGCTGGGAGACATCGGCCTGGGCCTCGTTGACGCCCTGCACCATGGTGTCGATGGCGGCCTGGTCCACATAGCGCAGGTCGCGCGTGGCCATGAGCTGGCCGCGCAGCTGGCCCAGCTGGGTGAGCGCATCCACGTATTCGCCAATGCCCTTCCAGTCCGCCAGGCGCAACTGCTTGAGCAACCGGCCATGGCGGCCGGACACCTCGCCCATGGCCTTGGCCGAGGCATTGCGGATGCTCTCGACCTTTTCGTACTCGTCGATGACCGCATCACCCGTGGCGACGATGCCCAGCAGGGTCTCGTGCACCCCCTTGAGCTGCGGCGCGCCCAGCCAGTGGTAGCGCTCGAACAGGCGGCGCGCGGCGTCGATCAGGCGCTCGTAGCGCGGCAGCGAGACCTCGGTGGCCGCGATTTCCTTGCACACGCTGTATAGGTCCGAGATGCCGCTGACCAGCTCGGCATTGCCGATGCGGCCCAGGAAGCTGTCGCGCTGCGGCTGGCGCGCCGCGTAGTCGTCCGAGGCGAAGGGCGTGCGCCAGACCTGCATGGGGTGCACGCGCGAGGCTTCGTTGCTCTCGGCCGCGAAGATGACGATGCGCCCGTCGTCCATGCGCGCATGGCCGTGGCCGATGATGGGCGGCTGCAGGGCGCGCTCGATCAGGTTGTACTTGAACAGCGCCATGCGCCCGCTCTCGGGCTCGTAGAACACGTAGAGCACGTCCTCGCCGTTGGGCGACCGGATGCTGCGCCGGTAGCGCATGCCCTGCATGTTCTGCTCGAACGAGCGGTTCTCCCCGCTTTGCAGGTAGTAGCCGCCCGGGAAGATGATGCCGTGGTCCTGCGGCAGCTGGATGCAGGCCGCGCCGATGGCATCCATGCGCAGCACCTGGCGGGAGACGGTGTTGAAGATCAGGTAGCGCCACTGCTCTTCGCGGTAGGGCAGGATCTTCAGCAGGATCAGGCTGCCGACGGCGGCGTACTCGAACACGGCGTCGTCCAGCGACTGGTTCTTCTCCTGCACGGGCTCGCTGTAGATGCCCAGTCCGTCGTTGGTGTTGTTCTCGACCTTGATGGTCAGCGTGCCGCCCAGGGTCTCGACGAAGACCTTGTCCAGCACGTTGATGTGCGGGTGGCGCCCCTGCACGAGTTGCTCGCGCCCGGCGCGCTGCCATTCGAAGTCATGGGGCGCAGGCAGTTCGATGTCGCGCTCGCCGCGGTTGTCTATGTAGCGTATGGGCTGGCCGTCCACGGGCACGGACCAGCGGAACACGCGCACATCGGACAGGCGCTCGCCGATCTGGAAGCTCGCCAGCAGCTTGCCGTCGCGCACGGCCAGCTGCATCAGCCGCGTGTTCTTGTAGTAGGCGTACAGCTCCTGGAAGTCCTGCACGAAGCTCTGTATGCCCAGGAAACTGTCCTTGAGGTCCACGGGAGTGACTTCGTAGCCCTGCTCTCCCTCGTGCAGGCGGTACAGGCCGAACACGTCTTCCACGCGCGTGGACTGCTTCAGGCCCATGAAGACGTTGTAGCCGAACAGCAGGTAGCCGCCGACCTGGGCGATGTCGCGGCCCAGGCAGTTGTTTTCGGTGCGCACGCGCATGCGCCCGATGACTTCCATCTGGCTGCGGCCGAATTCCTCCAGCCGCTCCTCGTTGAGCTGGCGCACCAGCGCCTCCAGCGCCTGCCCCTGGCCGTCCAGGCGCTTGGCCAGCACTTCGTAGGAGCCGCCGCTGGCGACTGCCTGGTCCACGGCGGAGGCGGCAGTGTCGGGGGAGAGGGGCGGTGAGGACGGTGTGGACGGTGTGGACGATGGGGACGGTTGGGACATGGGCGTCACGGGCTTTCGCGTGTCAGGGACCATTCACGCCTTTCCCCGCCGGCCGGCAGACGGGCGGGCAGGCAGGCGAAGACGAAGGCGGATGCGGGAGGGATGCGGGAGGCTGGGCAGCCGGCGGAGGGAGCGGCCGGGCGGCCGCCCCGTTCAGTCGGCCGTTGAATCGACCGTTCAGTCGACCCTCTGCGTGGGCGGCAGGCCCTTGCCGTCGCCCAGCGCGTTGAGCAGCGATGCGCCGTCCTTGCCGCTGAGGAACTTGCCGATCAGGTCCTGCACGATGGGGCTCTTGCCCGCCACGCCTTCCACGGCCTTGCCCACGGACAGCGCCTTGGCGAAGTTGTCGAAGAAAGCGCCCTCGCCCCCCACGATGTCGATGTTGGCCTTGCTGAGCGCGGCCGACAGCACCTCGGACTGGTCCTTGGCCACGCTCTTGTTGGCTTCGATGGCGGCCAGCGCCTGCTCGAAGTTCTTCTCCAGCTGCATGCGGAACTCCTCATGCGAGCGCGCCTGGTCGGACAGCGAGGCCAGCGCGGTGAACTTTTCGGTCAGGCCCTTGGCCTCGGCGAAGAGCTTGTCGCGCAGCACATCGGCCTCGGACGTGCCCACGTCGCGGGTGACCAAGGCCTTGGTCGCGCCCACCTGGGCCTCGCCGCGCGCCTGGGCCAGCAGGCGCTCTTCCAGCACCTTGGCATCGGCCAGGCCCTGCTTTTCGTTGGCGTCGGCCGTGGCCTCGATGACGCGCGCCTCGGCCAGGCCCTTTTCCTGCTGGCCCTTGGCCTCGGCCATCATCTTCTCGGCGATCACCCTGGCCTGCGCCAGGCCTTCCTTTTCCAGGGCGGCGGCCGTGACTTCGCGCACCTTGGCATCGGCCAGGCCGGGCGCGGCGCGCTCGACCTCGATGGCCTCGGCCAGCTTCTTCTTGGCCTCGGCGGTCTTGCTGGCCGCTTCCAGCTCGGCCTGGGCCATGGTCGTGACTTCCACGGCCTTGTGGCGCGAGGCGGCCTCTTCGGCCTCCGCCTTCTTGACCTGGCGCACCAGGTCTTCCTCGGCCTGGGCCTGGGCAGTCAGCACGGTGACCTGCTTCATGCGCTCGGCCTCGGAGACCACGCGCACTTCCTTGATGCGTTCCTCTTCCTGGGCCACGGACTTTTCCACCACCACGCGCTCGCGCACCACGTTGGCGATGTTGGCCTTCTCGACCTCGATGGCCTTTTCCTTCTCGATGCGCTGCAGCTCCACCTCGCGCTGGCGGGCCACGATCTCCAGCTCCCTGGCGCGCGTGACCTTCTCGACCTCGATCACCACCGCACGCTCACGGTTTTGCTGGGCCACAGCCACTTCGCGCTGGCGATTTTCCTCGCGGATGTCCAGCTGCTCCTGGGTCTGGATGCGGGCCTGCTCGGCCTTCAGGCGCTCTTCTTCCTGCACCTTCTGGGTCTCGGCCTGCTCGCGCGCCTGGATGGTGGCGATCTCGCGCTTTTGGCGGGCCTCGGCGTCGGCCTGCTGGCGCTCCAGCGCCAGCATGGCTTCCTTGGTCTCCACGTTCTTCTTGGTGATGGCCAGGTCGGAGTTGCGCTCGAGCTCGTTGGTGACGATGTTCTGGTTGGCCGTCAGCTCGGTGATCTTGCGGATGCCTTCGGCATCCAGGATGTTGTTGGGGTCCAGCGAGGACTTGGGAGTCTGCTCCAGATAGTCGATGGCCACGTCCTCCAGCACATAGCCGTTGAGGTCGTTGCCGATGACATGGATGATCTGGTCGCGGAAATCCTGGCGGTTCTCGAACAGCTTCACGAACTCGATCTGCTTGCCCACGGTCTTGAGCGCCTCGGAGAACTTGGCGTTGAACAGGTCGTTGACGGCCGTCTTGTCCGAGGCCCGGTCCACGCCGATGGCCTTGGCCACCTTGAGCACGTCCTCGGCCGTTTCATTGACCCGCAGGTAGAAGGCCACGGTGATGTCGGCGCGCATGTTGTCGCGGCAGATCAGGCCTTCCTTGCCGCGCCGGTCGATCTCCAGCGTCAGCAGCGAGATCTGCATGAATTCCTTCTTGTGGATCACCGGCAGCACCAGGCCGCCCGTGAACTTGACCTTGGGCTGCGAGGTGGTGTCGTTGATGATCAGTGCCGTGCCCTGCGGGACCTTGATGTAGAAGGCCTTGACCAGGGCGAACAGCCCGAGGATGACGACGAAGACGGAACCGATCACCACCCCGGCGACGATGTACCACTCCATGTTGCTCATGTTCATGCGAATCTCCCCTGTGAATTGCTATCTGTGAAAACGCTGAAAAACGCAAAGGCCGCGCCCGCCGCACGGGCGCCCGGGCCAATGGGAATCAATGGGAACGAATAGGAAGGAATTCCTGGAAATTCCTGGAGCTAGCGCGGCAGCTCGGTGCCGTCGAACTCGGCCTTGCTGACCACGCGCCAGGCGTTGTGCTCGGGCAGGTGCTCGATGAGCACGATCTCGGTGCCCCGGCCCAGTGCGCGCTCGGGCGAGCGCATCTGCACGTTCAGGCCGGCGCCGCCGTCCTCCACGCTGCCGTAGCCCTGCGTGCCGTCCACCACGGCGCTGCGCACCAGGCCGGTGCGGCCCAGCAGCACCTTGGGCTCCTCTGCAGGCGCCACCTTGTTGACGATGCCCCGCAGCGGGCGCAGCACCAGCACCGTGGCGGCAAAGCCCAGCACGGCAGCCGCCACGGCCACCAAGGTGCCGGTCAGCAGGTTCACCAGGGTCCAGCCCTGGGGCATGGGCACGAAATGGCACAGCACATAGGAAGCCAGCCAGGACAGCAGGAACAGCGCGGTGAGGATGACCGTGAGCGGAATGCCGCCCAGGCCCACCTTGAGCAGCAGCCCGGCCAGCGCGCTGGCCGAGTGCTCCACGCCGTGCGCATGGTCGCTGCCGTCGAACAGCACCCAGTGGTCCAGCGAGTCCACCTCCAGCAGGCCCAGCATGGCGATCAGCCAGTACAGCAGCATGAACAGCAGCAAGGCGCCGAAGATGAAGGTCGGAAAGCCGAACGCGTATTGCAGGAATGCAGACATGTTTTATCTCCTCCCTTCAAACCCGGCAGCCAGGACGGCGGGCACGACGCGGCCTGCCCGGACCACGGCCGCGCATCAAGCGCTTTTTCCGCCAGCGGCTGCGCGCTGCGCCTTCAGGCGTTCCAGCACCGATTGCGCATTGCCCGCCTGGGGCGTGATGCCGGCGGCACGCAGCTTGGCATCCAGCGCGTCTTCGCTGTTGTCGCGCGCCAGCTCGGCCGCGCTTTCCATGCGCGCACCGCGCTCGGCCTGCTTTTGCTTGATGCGTTCCAGCGAATCCAGCGCGCTTTGCACGCGCGTCTGCGATCCTGCATAGCGGCCGGCCACCGTGGCCTGGGCGCGCTGCACGCTTTCCGTGGCCTTGACGGTGTCGGCCTGCTGCTTGAGACGCTTGATATGCGTCTGCGCCGTCTGTATGGCCACGCGCAGCTGCTCCACGCTTTGTGTGTAGGCGTCCAGCTGGGATTGCTCCTCGTCGCGCTGCGTCTCCAGCACGGAGACCTTGCCGGCCACTTCCAGCGCCAGCGCCTCGTCACTGGTGTCCAGCGCCTTGACGGCATAGCCCTCGTACTCGGCAATGCGTTCCTGGGTCTGCTTGAGCTTGCCGGCCGCCAGCTTTTGCTTGGCCATGATGTCGGCCAGCGCTTCCTTGGACTTGTTCAGGTCGCTGTCGGCATCGCGGATTTCCTGGTCCAGGATGCGCAGGGCCTGGCTGTCGGTCACCGCCTCGCCGGCCTCGTGCGCTGCGCCGCGCAACGCGGTCACCAGCTTGTTCCAGATGGTCATGATGATCTCCTTGGGGCTCAGTGTCTTCAACGGGCAGGCTTCAGGCCTGCACTGGCGCGGGCACCGGCGCAGGGGTCAGATAGTGAGCCAGCGCCTCGGTGGCCTGGATGACGCTGTCGGCCAGGGTGAGGATTTCGGCAATGATGTCGCCCTCGCTGCTGCTGGCATGCAGGGCGGCGAACATCACATAGCCCTCGCCGCCATGGGCCTGGGGTTCCAGCGCCATGGTGGTGAAGGGAAACAGCTTTTGCAGGCGCAGCATCTGCTCGTTGAGGCCGGCGCGGTCGTGCACCTGATCGGCAGGCCAGAGAAAGGCCTCCACCACCAGCTGGTCGCCCGACAGGGCCACGTGGACCGGCAGATCGCCGAATTCGGGCAGGCTGATGAGCAGACTGGCGTCCGCGCCTTCAAGCACCTCGATATGGAGCCGGCCGCCCTGCACCAGCGTTGATTGCTGCAGGTCGCCCGCCAAGGCGTGAATATCCCGATATGCCTGTCTGCTGTTGTCCATGCTGCCCTCCTTATGGATGAGAACCATTGAATCCGGTTGCAAGCCGGACACGCGCATTTGCTTTTCCAATTGCTGCAATGCAGCACCGTACTCTGGAAGAATCCAGACCTCCTTTTTCACCAGCCCCTGCTCGCGCAGCCGTTGCCGGTGCAGACGCTGGTAGTGGGCTGATGTCTTTTGTTCCATGCGGATACGATAGCGACCATTACATGTGATGTCTACATGTAATGAAGATCAATTTGTAAACGGATATGTAAAAGGAGTGCCGCAATGGAAGGCATTGCAGACGCACTGACCATGCCTTTGCGTTGCTGCAAATGCCCGTTCATTATTCATTTTTTCTACTGAAAATCATTTATCGACAATTTTTCCTATCACCCACAGAAGAGCTCCTGCACAGGGGGCGACCGCTGCCGCGAAAGGCTGCCGAGGCACTGCACAATGGCCGCTGTCGCAGGCAGACCCGGCCCTTGGCTGCCCGGCGCACGCTACGGAAACCTCTGCATGCCCGCCTTTCGGCTCTCACTTCGCACGGCAGTCACGGCCCCCTTCATTGCGGTGTTTGTGGTCACGGCCGGGCTATTGGCGGCTTGGCAGCAGCGCCAGGTGGACCAGCTCATCAATCGCGAAAGTCTGCGGCTGCTCGACTCCCTGTCCACCACCACGCGCCACCAATTGGCCGACTATCTGGAGACTCCGCTGCGCGTGCAGCAGGCCCTGGCCGAGACCGTGGCCCGGCAGGCGCTTTACACCCCCGGAGACCTGCGGCCCATCTATGGCTATCTGACACGCTCATTCACCGAGCTCTATGCCCAGCACCACCAGATCAGCCTGTTGAGCTTTGGAGGCGTGCAAGGCGAATACACGGGGGTGCGGCTGGAGCCCGATGGCCACTACCGCCTGATTCTTCAGGACCGCAGCACCCAGGGAACCTTGCAGATTTTCGAGGGACTGCAGCCGGGCCCGCCCATGTCCAGCCTTGCCGGCTACGACCCCCGCGTGCGTCCCTGGTACCAGCCCGCCATTCGCGAAGACGGCCCGCACTGGTCGCCCATCTACACGGTGACGGGGGACCGGGGTGATGCCACGATTTCCGCAGCCACTGCGGTGCGTGTGTCCGGCCAGTTGGCCGGCGTGCTGGCCGCCGATGTGCGGCTGAGCAGCATGAACCGCTTTCTGCGCGACGAGCCCCTGCGCGGCAATGGCCATATCGCCGTGGTCGATGCGCAGGGCTACATGGTGGCGCACTCCTCCGAGCTGTCGGTGCTGAAACGCCGCGAAGGCCCCTACGACCCGCCCGTGCGCCTGCGCCTGTCCGAAAGCCCCGACCTGGCGCTGCGCTCGCTGGCAGCCCGGCTTCCCGAGCACCTGCCCGGGCATGCGCGCGAGGGCTCGACGCCAGCCCGGACAGGCCCTGACCGTGTCATCAACCTGAGCTTCACGGAGCAGGGCCAGATCTACCACGGGCAGGTCACCCCCTTCCACGATGTGCGCGGCATCGACTGGCGGATCCTGGTGCTGCAGCCCGAGTCCGATCTGGTCAGCAGCATGCGGGAGGACAGCCGCCATACCCTTTTCCTGGCTGTCGGCCTGGCCTTGCTGGGGCTGGCGCTGGGCCTGTGGTGCCTGCGCAGGGCGCTGCGCCCCCTGGCCGTGACGGCCGACGCGGCCAACCGCCTGGCCCAGGGTGACTGGAGCGCGGTGAAGGCGCTGCCGGACACGTCCGTGGTGGAAACCTCGTCCCTGGTCTCGGCATTCCACAACATGGCGCAGCGGCTGCAGGAATCCTTCGAGCACATGCGCACCCTGCTGCAGTACGACAGCCTGACGCAGCTGCTCACGCGCGCCGGCCTGATCGAGCAGGCCGATGCGGCGGCAGCCGCCAACACGCCCTGCCCTGCCGCGCTGTGCCTGCTGGAGCTGCAGAATTTCCGCAGCGTCCGCGACGATGTGGGCCATGGCACGGGCGAGCAGTTGCTGCGGGCCGTGGCCGAGCGGCTGCGCAACCACCATCTGCAGTTTCCTGCCCTGCTGGCGCGCACGGCCAGCAACGAGTTCGCCATGCTGTGGCTGCATGACTGCACGCCGCAGCAGATGCAGGACAAATGCCGCCATCTGCTGGAGATCTTCGACCAGCCATTTTCCGTGGGCAAGGACGACATCGTGCTGCGCGCCTGCGCGGGCGCCGTCAGCGGCGAGCTGCTGCCGGGCGCGCTGCCCGAGTGGCTGCGCAACGCCAGCATTGCGCTGGGTGAGGCGCAGCGCAATGCTGGCGCAGCGCAGCCCTTTGTGCTGTTCGAGCCAGGCCTGGCGCAGAAAATGCTGGGCCGCACCCAATTGGCCATGGAATTGCGCCAGGCGCTGGAGCGCAACGAACTGCGCGTTTTCTACCAGCCCGTGGTGGATCTGGCCACGGGCCGCATGGTGGGTGCCGAGGCCCTGGTGCGCTGGGAAAGCCCGACGCGCGGCAGGGTGCCGCCGGGCGTGTTCATCCCGGTGGCCGAGGAGTCGGACCTGATCCTGAGCGTCGGCGAATGGGTGCTGCGCACGGCGGCGCACGATATTGCCCTGCACCTTGCGCACCTGCCGGCCGACTTCGAGCTGCACGTCAACATGTCGGCGCGCGAGCTGATCCAGTCCGACTTCGCCTGCACGCTGGAGCAGGCGCTGGCCACCAGCGGCCTGCCCGCCCGGGTGCTGACCCTGGAGCTGACGGAGTCCATGCTGCTGGACGACAGCGACGCCACGCTGCAGCGCATTGCCGCCATTCGCGCGCTGGGCGTGAAGATCGCCATCGACGACTTCGGCACCGGCTACTCGTCCCTGGCCTACCTGAGCCGCCTGCGCTTTGACTGCATCAAGATCGACCAGAGCTTTGTGGGCCAGTTGCCGGCTTCCGAGTCCGACAAGGCCATCGTGACCGCCGTGCTGCGCATTGCCCAGGGCTTTGGCGTCAAGGTGGTCGCCGAAGGTGTGGAAGAACAGGCCCAGGCGCAGCTGCTGCACGAGCTCGGCTGCGAGCATGCGCAGGGCTATCTGTTCGAGCGGCCCGTGCCGCTGGCGCAGATGCTGGACTACCGCGCCCCCTGGCGCGAGTGAACAGGTACAGTCAGCAGCCCGCAGACTGTCGGCTTTGGCTGACGCGCACCGCTTGCATGATCCGGTGCACCGGCAGGTGCCATCCACGGAACAATCGGCGCCTGTTCCAGCCCGCTTCCTTCCATGACGCCCTCATCTTGCGACAACCAGCCGCCCAGGCTTGATCCCGCCGGCCCCATCCACCTGATCGTGCCGCTGCGCCCCGGCGCCGACCTGGAGCAGCTGCGCGCCCGCCTGACCGGCGTGCCGGCGCTGCAGCAGCGCAGCGTGCATTGGCATGTGCCGGGCGCAAGGGCCGACATCGTGCAGTTGGCCGCCAGCGCCGTGGACAGTGCCCGCAGGGACGGCGGCCTGGTCGTGGCCGCCGGCGGTGACGGCACCATCAATGCCGTGGCCTCGGCTGCCTGGTCGCGTGGCGTGCCCATGGGCGTGGTACCGCTGGGCACCTTCAACTACTTCGCCCGCGAGCAGGCGCTGTCACTGGAGCCGGCCCAGGCCGTGCAGGACATTCTCCTGGCGCTGCAGGCCGGCCAGATGCGGGCCGTGAACGTGGGCCTGGTCAACGAACGGCTTTTCCTGGTGAACGCCAGCCTGGGCCTGTACCCCCGCCTGCTAGACGAACGCGAACGCGCGTCCACCCGTTTCGGCCGCACCCGGCTGGTGGCCATAGCCGCCTCCATCTGGAGCATCCTGCGCGGCGGCAGCGTGCGCCGCTGGCGCGTGGCCCTGCGCCCCGACCGTGATGCGCCGTTGCAGCAGCAGGAGCACCTGGCCACCACCCTGTTCGTCGGCAACAACCCGCTGCAGCTGGAGCGCGTGGGGATTGACGAGGCCCGCGCCGTGGCCGATGGCCGTCATCTGGCCGCCGTGCTGCTGCTGCCCCAGGCCAGCGAGGCCCCGGCGCGCGTGGTCTGGAATGCGGTAATGGGACGGCTGGCCCAGGACGATGCCGTCGCCAGCCTGGCCTGTACCGAGCTGGTGGCGGAGCCTGCAGGACGGCGTCCTCGCCGCATGAAGGTAGCCTTCGATGGCGAACGCGAATGGATGGCGCCGCCCATCCGCTTTCGCCTGGGCGAGAAGCCGCTGTGGCTGGTGGTGCCTGCCCCGGCAGAGCCCGCCTCCTCCTGACCGCCGAATGAGGAACAAGGAGCGCCCATGGCCTTGCTCATGCATTTGTCGGACCTGCATTTCGGCGCCCACGATCAGGCCGTGTGCGCCGCCGTGGCGAGACTGGCGGCCCGGCTGCCGGTAACGCTGCTGGTGGTCTCCGGCGACCTGACCCAGCGCGCCACGGCCGCGCAATTTGCCCAGGCGCGGGAGTTTCTCGACAGCCTTTCCGTGCCCCGGCGACTGGTGGTGCCCGGCAACCACGATCTGCCGCTGCTCGCCTGGTGGGAACGGCTGGGTGGCCACGCCCACGACCGCTATGTGCGCTGGATCGATTCCGAACTGCAGCCCTGGTGCGCCGTGCCAGGCTTTTGCGTGATCGGCGTGGACACCACACGCTGGTGGCGCCACCAGCGCGGAAGCCTGTCGGCCGGGCAGATCCTGCACGTGGCGCAGCGCCTGGAGCAGGCCAGCCCCGCCGACTGGCGCATCGTCGTCAGCCACCACCCGCTGGCTGCGGCCCACGAAGAGGACCGCAGCCACCGTCCTCACCGCGCCGCGCAGGCACTGGCCCGCTGGCGCGATGCCGGAGCGCAACTGGTGCTCTCGGGCCATGGGCATGACCCCGGCCTGGTCCAGCCCCTGCCCGGGCTGTGGGCAGCGCAGGCGGGCACCGCGGTCTCGGTGCGGCTGCGCGCCCATGCGCCCAACAGCCTGTTCACCCTGGAGCATCGGGATGGCGCCACAGGCCAGGACTGGCGCCGGCAGCTCACGCGCTGGGACTATTCGCGGCAGGCCGGTGAATTCCTGCCCGTGCAAAGGCATGTGCTGGATCCCCTGCCCACTGCCCGGACTTGAGATCGCACAGGCCGTTCGTGGGACTTGCCTTTGTATTGCACAATCCATCGCCTGGCACGCACAGAAGGCAACCGTCGACCAAGTTTGCATGCTGTCCTACGTGATGGAGGGCGGCGGGTGTGGATGATCAGCCCTCGTCCATGCTGCCTTTTTGATAGCAGCATGACGCACTGCAACAAAGAGATATGCGAATCCTGTACGTTGAAGACAATGCCGACCTGCGAGAAACCATTGGCCTGCTGATGGAGAGCGAATCCCGTTTCGTGACCAGTTGCGCCACTGCCGAACAGGCCCTGGAACTGGATGCGGGCCAGCCTTTCGACGTGGTGGTCTCCGATGTCAGTCTGCCGGGCCTGTCCGGCACCGATCTGGCGCGGCAGCTGCTGCAGGCCGATGCGCAGCGCTGGATCATCCTGTGCTCCGGCTACGACCTGGGGCCCTACCCGGCCGCCTGGGGTCCCCAGGTGCGGACCTTGCTCAAGCCCTTCGAGATCGAGGACCTGGAAACGCTGCTGGACTCCATACAGGAAGCGCTGCACACCAGGCCCGTCCACTGAGCCCATTTTCCCGAGACCGGCCTGCCGGTCCATCGGCTCCCGCCGTCACAGCACGGCCTTGGAGCCTCCCGCTGCCATCTCGCGCGGCAACTCCACCCTGAAGCTGGTCACGCCATCGGCGGAGTGCACATCGATGCGCCCGTTGTGCGAACGCACGATCTGGTGCGCGATGAAAAGCCCCAGGCCCAGGCCCTGGTGCTGGCCCGGCTTGCGCTCTCCTCCGCGAAACGGGTTGAACAGGGTAGGCATCAGCTCCGCAGGAATGGTGCCGCCGTTGCGCACCGTGATGACCACGCAATGGTCCTGCCTGCCATCGGCCGTCACCTGCACAGGCTGCGCCGGATCGCCATGGTGCATGGCGTTGCCCACCAGATTGGTGAGCACCTGGCACAGGCGTTCGCCATCCCAGGTGCCATCGAGATTGCCCAGCATTTCGCTGTCCAGGCGCCGCTGCGGAAAACCTGTCTCCACTTCCTGCAGCGTGCGCTGCAGCAGCACTTGCAAGCTGGTAGGCCGCGGTGACAGCGGCAGGCCTTCCGCCTGGCGGATGCGGGTGACGTCCAGCAGGTCCTCGATCATGCGCGACATGCGCTGGCTGCTGCTGAGCATGCGCTCGGCCATGCTGGCCACCTTGCCCGTATCGGGCTGGCGCGTGAGCAACGTGGCGGCGGCCTTGATGGATTGCAGCGGCGTGCGCAGGTCGTGGCTGAGCACGGCCATGAACATCTCGTTGATGCGCAGCGCCTCGGTGCGTTCCTGCAGTTGATGGGCCAGTGCCTGCTTGCGCTGGTGCAGCTCGAAGAACACATTGGCCTTGGTGGTCAGCATGTGGGGATCGATGGGCTTGTACAGGAAGTCCACGGCGCCGCTCTCATAGCCACGGAACTGCCAGTTGTGCTCGCGCGAGCCGGCCGTCATGAAGATGAGCGGGATATGGCGCGTGCGCTCGCTGCCGCGGATCAGCTCGGCCAGCTCGAAACCGTTCATCTCGGGCATCTGCACATCCAGCAGGGCCAGGGCCACGTCGCTGTGGTTGAGCAGCAGCTCCAGCGCCTCGGGGCCGGACTGGGCCTTGAGGAATTCGATGCCGTCGCGTTGCAGCAGCGCCTCGATGGCGATCAGGTTCTCGGCGATGTCATCGACGATCAAGCATTTGACGCGATCTGTATGGGGCATGGATTCTCTCTCGGTATTTAGTCTTGTGGGGGCGTGCCGGCTGGACATTCAAAGCCTTCCCTGGCGGTGCAGCGATGCAATGAGGAAGGCAATGCCTTCGGGCGCCAGCGCCTGGGCCTGCGGCACGCGGGCCAGCGCCGCCAGCGGCATGGTGGGCATGCGGGCGCCTTCGGGCGCCTGCACCACGGCCAGGCCACCGGCGGCGTGCACGCTGGCCATGCCCTGCGCGCCGTCGTCATTGGCGCCGGACAGCAGCACCGCCAGCAGCCGCTCGCCATAGCAATCCGCAGCGGACTCGAACAGCACGTCGATGGAGGGCCGCGAAAAATGCCAGGGCGCATCCAGCGACAGCGCCAGCCGGGGGCCGCTGTCCACCAGCAGGTGATAGTCGGCCGGGGCGAAGTACAGGCACCCAGGCTCGATCCATTGCTGGTCCTGCACCTCGCGCACCGGCACGGCGCAGCGCGGGCCGAAGAGCTGGGCCAGCAGGCTGCGGCGATCGCGCGGCAGGTGCAGCACCACCAGCACCGAGGCGCGCAGGCTGGCCGGCAGCGCGGGCAGCACCACCGATAGCGCATCGAGCGCGCCGGCCGAGCCGCCGATCACGATGGCCTCGTAGGCTGTGGCGGCGTCGGAGGCGGGTGTGTTCGTGGTCACGGGCATCACAGCCCGGCCTTCTTGCGGTAGATGCGGTCCTCGAGCACGAAGTCCTCGAAGGCCTCCGAATGCCCTGAAAACCGCAGCGACTCCTTGGAGCCCAGCCCCAGGAATCCGCGATGGCACAGCGCATCGCGGAACAGGCCCAGCGCCCGGTCCTGCAGCTCGCGCTCGAAATAGATCAGCACGTTGCGGCAGGACACCAGGTGCATTTCGGCGAACACGCTGTCGGTGGCCAGGCTGTGGTCGGAGAACACCATGTGCTCGCGCAGCCCCTTGTCGAAGACCACGCGGCCGTAGCGCGCCGTGTAGTAGTGCGACAGCGAGCTGTGCCCGCCCGAGCGCGCATGGTTGTCGGTGAAGGCCGCCACGCGCGACATGTCGAAAACGCCCTGCTCGGCCGCGCGCAGCGCATGCGGATTGATGTCGGTGGCATAGATCAGGGTGCGGTCCAGCAGGCCCTCCTCCTCCAGCAGGATGGCCAGCGAATACACCTCCTCGCCCGCGCTGCAGCCGGCCACCCAGACCTTGAGCGAGGGATAGGTGCGCAGCAGCGGCACCACCTCGGTGCGCAGCGCCCGGAAATAGCTCGGGTCGCGGAACATGTCGCTGACCTGGACCGTGAGGTATTCCAGCAGCGCCGGGAACACGCTTGCATCATGCAATACGCGGTCCTGCAGCTGCGACAGCGTCTGGCAGCCGAACTGCACCAGGGCCGTCTGCAGGCGCCGCTTGAGCGAGGCCTGGGCATAGCCCCGGAAGTCGTAGTGGTAGCGGTGGTAGATGGCGTCGATCAGCAGGCGCTGCTCGATGTCGGCGGTGCGGGCTTTTTTCATCGCCGGGCCGCCCCAAGATGAAAAGCGGCCCCCTCGGGGGGCAGCGGACCTTGCGCAGCAAGGGGAGCGTGGGGGTCATTCTTCATCGCCGGGCCGCCCCAAGATGAAAAGCAGCCCCCTCGGGGGGCAGCGGACCTTGCGCAGCAAGGGGAGCGTGGGGGCTATTTTTCAGCTGAGGCATCGCGTCCTCCTTGCTACTTGGGCATCCACACCCGCACCAGCGACAGCAGCTTTTCCACGTCCAGCGGTTTGGCGATGTAGTCGTTGGCACCAGCGGCCAGGCATTTCTCCTGGTCGTCCTTCATGGCCTTGGCGGTCAGGGCGATGATGGGCAGGCGGCGCCATTGCGGCCGGTTGCGGATCTCGCGCATGGCGGTGTAGCCATCCATCTCGGGCATCATGATGTCCATCAGCACCAAGTCGATACCGGCCTGCGCCGCGCCGCGAGACTCCAGCGCCTCCAGCGCCTCGCGCCCGTTGCGCGCGATCTCCACGCGGATGCCCGTGGGCTCCAGGATGCTGGACAGCGCAAACACGTTGCGCACATCGTCTTCCACCACCAGCACCGTGCGCCCTTCCAGCGCAGACTCGCGGCTGCGCGCGACCTGCAGCATCTGGCGGTGCTCGGCCGACAGCTCCGACTCCACCTGGTGCAGGAACAGCGTGACCTCGTCGAGCAGGCGCTCGGGCGAGCGCGCGTCCTTGATGATGATGGACTTGGAAAAGCGCCGCAGCTGCTGCTCTTCATCGCGCGACAGCGCCCGGCCCGTGTAGACGATGACAGGCGGGAAGGAAACATCGTCCTGGTCCGTCATGCGCTGCAGCAGCTCGTAGCCGCTGATGTCAGGCAGGTTCAGGTCCATCACCATGCAGTCGAATGTGGAGCCGCGCAGATGATCCAGCGCGGCCGCCGCCGTGCCCGCGCAGACGATGTCCACATCGCTGCGGCTGAGCAGGTGGCGCACGCTCTCGCGCTGGCGCTCGTCATCCTCCACCACCAGCACGCGGCGCAGGTCCTGGGTGAACTTGGCCTCCAGCCGCTGCAGGGCGTGGACCAGTTCCTCGCGCTTGACGGGCTTGAGCGCGTAGCCGACGGCACCCCGCCCCATGGCTTCCTGCGAATAGTCCGCGACCGAGACCACGTGCACGGGAATGTGGCGCGTGGCCGGGTTGCGCTTGAGCTGGTCCAGCACGCCCAGGCCCGAGAAATCGGGCAGGTTGATATCGAGCACGATGGCGTTGGGCTGATTGTCGGCCGCCATGGACAGGCCGTCGGACGCCGTATTGGCCACGTCGCACTCGAAATCCATCTCGCGTGCCAGCTCCGACAGGATGTCCGCGAAGCGCAGGTCATCCTCGATCACGAGGATGCGGCGCCCGCTCTGACCCCTCTTGCGCAGGGCGTCCGTTGCCGCCGACGCGGCAGGTGCCATGGCAGGCGACATGGGCGGCGCGAACGCAGGTGCGGCGGGCGCAACGTTGGCCGTTGCGAGCACGGGCACGGACGACGCTGCCAAGGCCTCTCGCAGCCCCTGCGGCTGAGGCTGCGGTGCGGCAGTCGGGGCCGTGGCCGGGCCGGACTCGGCCGACTCCAGGCTCACGGGCACGGTCAGTGTGAAAACGCTGCCCTGGCCAGGCGTGCTGGAGACGGTCAGCGTGCCGCCCAGCAGCCCCGCCAGATCACGCGATATCGACAGGCCCAGGCCCGTGCCGCCGAACTTGCGGTGCGTGCTGCCATCGGCCTGGCGGAAGGCATCGAAGATGAATTGCTGCTGCTGCTCGGCAATGCCGATGCCGGTATCGCGCACCGCGAAAGACAGCATGCCCTGGGGCGCGCAGGACACCTGCAGGCCCACCGAGCCCTTGGCTGTGAACTTGAGCGCGTTGGACAACAGGTTCTTGAGCACCTGGGCCAGCCGCATGGGATCGGTCTGCATGGTGGCGGGCACGCCCGGGTCCACGGTCCAGGACAGCTCCAGGCCCTTTTCGCGGGCAATCGGGCGCAGCGGCTCCATCAGCGTCTGCAGCGCCGTGGCAATGGTCACGGGCTCGGCGACCACGGTGACCTGGCCGGCCTCGATCTTGGACAGGTCCAGGATGTCGTTGATCAGCGCCAGCAGGTCGCTGCCTGCGGCGTGGATGGTCTGCGCGTACTTGATCTGCTCGGCCTGCAGATTGCCCGGCCTGTTGTCGGCCAGCAGCTTGGCCAGGATCAGGGTGGAGTTCAGCGGCGTGCGCAGTTCGTGGCTCATATTGGCCAGGAACTCGCTCTTGTACTGGCTGGCCAGCTCCAGCTCGCGGGCCTTGTCGGTCAGCGCGCCCTGGGCGCGCAGCAACTGCTCGCGCTGGTACTCCAGCTGCTGGGTCTGCTCTTCCAGGTGGGCATTGGTCTGCTCCAGCTCGGTCTGCTGGTGCTCCATCTGGGTCTGCGACTCCTGCAGGATGCGGCTTTGCTGCTCCAGCTCCTCGTTGCTCACGCGCAGCTCTTCCTGCTGGGCTTGCAGCTCTTCCGACTGGCGGCGCGTTTCCTCCAGCAAGGTCTCCAGGCGCGAACGGTCCAGGCCCGAGCGAATGGCCACGGCCAGCGATTCGGAGGCGCGCTCCAGCAGGCTGCGCTCGGCTTCGCCCACGGGGCGCAGAAAGCCCAGTTCGATCACGGCGAACACTTCGCCGTTTTCCATGGCGGGCACCAGCATCAGCTGCAAGGGGCTGGACTGGCCGGTGCCCGAGGAAATCTGCAAATGCTGGGCAGGCACATCGCTGACATGCAGCAGCTTGCGCGACGCGGCCGCCTGGCCCGCCAGCCCCTCGCCGGGCAGCAGCTTTTGCTGCAGTCGCTCGCGCGGCAGGGCATAGCCGCCGAACAGGCGCAACCCGCCATCGGCGCAGTCCACCACATAGCCGGCGCCCACATCGGCACGCAAATAGCTGGCCAGGTACTCCAGCGCCTTCTGGCCCAGGTCTTCCAGCCGGTGGTCTCCCTGCAACTGCTGCCCCAGGCCGGAAAGACCGGACGTCACCCACGACTGGCGCGCCTTGACGCGGTACTCGCGCACCGTCAGCGCGGCCGATGCCAGGATCAGGCCCAGCAGGATGAGGGAGCCGCCCCAGGAATAGTAGGTCGAGGTGGTGGATGCCTCCACCCACAGCTGGCGACGCTGGGCCAGCTCCCGTGTCTGGTGCGTGTAGAGGTCGTCGATCAGCTCGCGCAGCCGGTCCATGGCGTTCTTGCCCACGTCCAGACGCACCAGGGCCATGGCGGCGTCCAGATCGCCGGACTTGCGCAGGTCTATGGTCTCCTGCAGCTCGCGCAGCTTCTGGGCCGATATCTCCTCGATCTGCGCCAGCAGCCGGTGCTGGTCGGAGTCATTGGAAGTGCGCGCCTTGAGCGCCTCCAGCTGCTGCATCAGCACATCGCGTGCCTGCTGGTAGGGCTGCAGGTAGGCCGGGTCGCCCGTGAGCAGAAAACCGCGCTGCCCGGTCTCAGCGTCCTTGAGCGAAGCATTGAGCTGGCTGAGCTGGCGCATGGCCAGTGTCGTGCGGTCCATGGCCACCACGGCCTGGCCTCGCGTCTCAGACGCCCTGAAATTGACGAAGGCAATGACCAGGGTGGCCAGTGCCGCCGCGCCAAAGCCGGCAACAAGTGTCCATGGAATGGCAAAGCGCTGGGTGCTCTGATTGCGGGAGGATCGTGGCATGCAGTGGAGTTTCTGGCAGGAAGGGACGGGGAAATCCGCCAAGGACTGTAAACGTTTTGCGCAGCCCTCGGCAGCACTGTGGCGCAGCTTGCGCTGGTTTCGGCGACGCGCGACGCCCGCAGGCGCCATTGCAGCCGTTAACATGGCCCGATACTTTCCTTCCGACACCCCGCTGCGGGCGTCGGCCCACTTTCCAGGACCCATTGCATGAAAACCTTTGCCATCACCGTCGCATCGCTGGCCGCTGCCGCTTCGCTGGTGTCCACCAGCGCCAGCGCTGCGGCTTCGATCTTCCTCAACGACACCATCGCCGCGCGCATTCCCGCCAGGGACCTGCCCGATGCCAAGGCCACCGTGGCCAAGGTGCTCAACGAGGCCGCCGACGGCTCCGTGACCGAATGGACCAGCGGCCCGAACCGTACCAACCAGCGCGTGACGATGGCCTTGCAGCCGCAGCAGACCGTGCAGACCGGGACGGCCGGAAGCTGCCGCCTGCTGTCGGCCGATGTGCGCCTGAAAAAGACCTTGGAAAACTGGCGCTTCTGGTTCTGCAAGCAGTCCGACGGATCGTGGAAGGCCAGCGGCAGCCAGCCCTGAGCAAGGATTGCGGTGGTCGGCGACCGGGAATCCGGCATGGACCTACGCCACCAGCCCTGGGCGCGTGGGAGCATGTCGGCGGGAAGATAGACCACCGGAGAACAACCATGCCCCATGAATTTGTGCATGCCACGACACTTGCCAGACGGCTGGCCCTGGCCGTCGCCGCAAGCTCTTTGCTGACGCTGGCCGCCTGCTCGGGCGAGACCTCGTCGCAGCGCGCGGGATTTCCCATGGCCGAAGTGCCGCGCTTCAACCAGCCGCCACCGGACAAGCCCCTGCTGGGCCAGCCCGTGATCACGGCCGAGCAGGTCATGCCCCATGCCAAGGGCGACCCGCATGAGCCGTTGCCGGCTGCCGCGCCGCTGCCCGCCCGGGCGTCTGAACCGGCAAGCGGGTCAGGTGCCACCAACAAGGAAGATGCAGGCGGCGTGAATCCGGCCGCCGGCCAGGCCGCCGCCATCACCGACGGCCAGGGAGAGGGCTCCAAGTACGAGCTGGGCGCCCCCAAGTAACCTGGCCGGGCTCAGAACGAGGTCCAGTCCCCATCGTCCTTGCCAGTGGCAGGCACGGACTGCCGGGAGGCCGGCAGCTTGGCGGCTGCAGGCTTGGCGGCGGGTGCGGCCGGGGACGCAGCAGCCGCAGGCGCGGCCAGCGGCCTGGCAGGAGCGCGCATCTGCGCTGCCGCAGGCTGTGCACGCCCGGCAGGGGCCGGGGCTGGCACCGCCGGACGAGCGGACGCCGCGCCCTCGATACGGAATACGCTCACTGCAGCGGCCAGCTGGTGCACCTGGGATTTGAGCGAACCGGTTGCAGCGGCCGCCTCTTCGACCAGCGCCGCATTCTGCTGTGTCACCGTGTCCATCTGGGAAATCGCCTGGTGCACCTGGTTGATGCCGCTGCTTTGCTCCTGGCTGGCGGCGGTGATCTCGGCCACCAGGTCGCTGACCTGTTGCACGCTTTGCACGATGCCGTCCATGGTGCGTCCGGCCTCGGCCACCTGACGCGTGCCCGCCTCCACCTTGGAGACCGAGTCGGCAATCAGGTCCTTGATGTCCTTGGCCGCCGAGGCGCTGCGCTGCGCCAGCGCGCGCACCTCACCGGCCACCACGGCAAAGCCGCGGCCCTGCTCGCCGGCGCGCGCCGCTTCCACGGCGGCGTTCAGCGCCAGGATGTTGGTCTGGAAGGCAATGGAGTCGATCACGCCGATGATGTCGGCAATCTTGCGGCTGGACTCGCTGATGCCGCCCATGGTGTCCACCACGCCCGCCACCACCTTGCCGCCCTGCACGGCTGTCTGCGACGCCGAAGCGGCCAGCTGATTGGCCTGGCGCGCGTTCTCTGCGTTCTGCTTGACCGTGCTGGTCAGCTCCTCCATGGCAGCGGCCGTCTGCTCCAGCGAGCTGGCCTGCTGCTCGGTGCGCGAGGACAGGTCCTGGTTGCCCGCGTCGATCTCGCCCGAAGCCGTGGCAATGCTGTCGGCACCCGAGCGCACCTGCCCCACGACCTGGGCCAGGTTGTCGTTCATCTGGCGCAGCGCCTGCAGCAACTGGCCCGTTTCATCGCGCGAATCGACGGTGATGCGGCTGGTCAGGTCGTTGTTGGCCACGGTGCGCGCCACGCGCAGGGCCTCGGCCAGCGGCCTGGTGATGCCGCGCGTGATCCACCAGGCGGCCAGCGCGCCCAGCACAAAGGCCAGCGAGACCACCGTGATGATGGCGGCTCGACTGGCCGAGAAGCGCACCAGCACATCGGCGGCGGAGCTGTCGATGGCCGCGCGCTGCATGTCCAGCAGGCGCTGGACCATGTCGATATAGCGCTGCGTGGCGGGCTGGTATTGCTGGGTGAACAGGCGCTCGGCGTCTTCGGCGCGGCCCTCGGCCTTGGCCTTGGTCACCACGTCGCGGCCCGCCAGATAGCCGGCGCGCGCCTTCTTGATCTCGACCCAGATGTCCTTTTCCTCCTGGGTCTGCAGCAGCGGCTCGATGCGGTCCTGCAGCTTGCTGGACTGGCGCGAGGACTCGGCTGCGTCTTCGGCGAAGAAGGTGGCCAGCGAGGGATCGCTGCTCTTGGCAATGGCCGTGGTGCGGCGCGAACCCGAGTGGATGTTGCGGAACCAGTCGCTGATCATCCGCTCCTTGGCCAGGGCCACCTCGGTGATTTCCGTGGTCGAGCGGGCCATGTGCCCCATGCTGACGATGCTGGTGACACTGATGAGCAGCATGATCAGCAAAAGAATGGTGAAACCGCCTCCGAGACGAAGGCCTATGCGCAGATTTTTCATGATGGGGAAACAGGATGCGGGACGGAAACGCGGCAAAAACTAGTTCTTGAGGTAGGCGTCCAGCACCATGCGATTCCAGTTGGCCGAGCCGACCAGGGAATCGCCGAGCTTCTCGGCCGTCGCCACCACGGCGCTTTGCTGCTGCTGCAGCGCCTTGACCCGGTCGCCCAGGCTTGCCATGGACGAACTCAGGCGGCTGCCCGTGGACAGTGCATCGTTGGCGCTGTTTTCCACCGCCTTGCCAATGCCGGCCAGGGCCGAGGTCACGCCTGCGGGATCTGTGGCCATGGACTTTTCCAGGGCCTTGGCGTCCACCGCCAGCGTGCCGTCCTGGCGCTGGACGATGCCGATCCTGGCCAGGCTGGGCGAAGTCGCGCTGCCCGTGACACTCATGATGGCCGCACGCAGCTCGCGCAGCGCGCGGGTGGCACCCACATCGGTGGTGGAGCCGGCGGCCGCGCTGGCATTGCCCTTGGCCGCGCTGGCGTTGTAGCGCGCCACCAGCTTTTCCAGCGCACCTTGAACCGACTGGGTGGTGCTGGTCGCCGTGAGGGCCGCCATCTCCTTGCCCGCCGTGGCCAGATCCACCAGGGACGACTTGAACTGCCCCAGCGCCGACAGCGAGGTAGAGCCCGCCTGGGCCTGGGCCGCAATGCGCTCGTGTGCCTTGGACAGCGAAGGCGCCAGCTTGCGGACTTTCTCCGCTTCGGTGGTCTCCGTCTTGGTGCTGTCCGTCTTCGTGGCGCCGGCCTGCGCATCGCTCTTCTTAATGGCCGAGTCCGAAGCCGTCTGCGCCGTGGTGCTGCTGTTGAGCCTGGACTGGGCTCGGGCCAACAGGCTTTGCACATTCAGGTTGTCGGTTCTGATGCTCATGTTCTCTTCCCTGTAAGTTTGCGGATGGTGCGGGCGCAGGGCCCGTCCACGGTTTGGCAGGGAGACTACCGGGACGCCGCCGCCGCAATGCAGGGATAAGCGGGCCGCTTACCCGCGACTTGCAGCCTTTGCCGGGCCGGATGCACGCGCGCCTTCCCCCAGCGAGCCGTGCGCCCATGAAAAAGGGCCTCCGAAGAGGCCCGTTCCACACATCCCGACCATCAGGCCGTCTGCTGCAGGGCTCCGTAGCGCTCGCGCGCCGTCTGCAGCATGTAGAAGGTGATGCGCTTGACCTCGGCACGGCTGTCGGCGATGTGCTGCTTCAGGCAGGACTGGGCCAGCGCGGCATCGCCGGCCTCGATGGCGGCAAGAATGGCGGCATGGTCGTCATAGGTTGCCGAGACGCGCGGCAGCTTGATCACATCCAGGCGGCGGATGATGCGGATGCGCTCTGTAATGTCCAGGTGGATGCGCGCCATCTCCTGGTTGCCGGTCGCGGCCACCAGGCCGGTATGGAAGGCCTCGTCCAGCGAGGCCACGACGGCGGGGTCGGTCTCGCGCTGCTCCTCCGGCACGCACCAGACTTCGCGCAGCGGCTGCAATGACTGCAGCGATTCGCCCACCAGGCTGGCCACGGCGCTGGTCTCCATCAGGGTGCGCACCTCGTACAGATCCTCGAAGTACTTGAAGTCGAAGGCCTTGATCTGCCATCCGCTCTTGAAGTGCACATCCACATAGCCATCGCGCTGCAACCAGAACAGCGCCTGGCGCACGGGCGTGCGGCTGACCTGCATGCGCGTGGCGATCTCGCCTTCGCTGAAACGGTCGCCAGGCAGCAGGCGGAAATCGAAGATGTCGTTCTTCAGGCAGGCGTAGATCTGCGCAGCCAGCGAATGCGCGCTGCTCGCAGGGCCCTGGCGCGTCTCGCACACCGGCGAGGAAACAACCGCGATGCTCATGCGACTGCCACGCCCGCTGGAGCACGCAGGCCTTGCCGCTGGCCGCCGCCAGGGGCTGGCAACGACATGCCCGGAGCCCTGAAGAAGGGCCAGGCCTTGCCTTCGACACCGGACTCGCGCATGGCCGAAGACAGGGTATACGCCGACCGCAGCAGCAATACCATTGCCTGATTTGCGATCAGGCAATGGGCAATGGTCCATTCACGCATTTAGTACTCTTTCTTGTACACAAGTTGGCAGTGGGATTTATTAAAGAAACGAATTGCGTTTTAATAATTGGACCTACAAGAATATCCTCGACAACGGCCGATCTTCGTGTATGCTCCGCGACTTGCCGCCGCAAAGGCCATACACACCATAGCGTTTGGCAACCCCCGGCACCAGACATTCAAAGTGACTGGACCAACACCAACAGGAACCCACTCGCGGTAATCCTGCGCATATTTGCGCCAATCCATTTTTTCCAGAGAGTTTCTGCACACACCTGGTGCAACGAGCACATCAATTTCCCCATGCCTGCGGCCATGGGTTTGTGTATTTGTTAAATATTGCAAGATATTGAGGCATTCAGCCTCTGACAGGAATGGAAGGCGGCCTTCTGTCAAGGAACTGACATGTGAATCTGCTAGCAGCGGCCTTGTAAATGCAGAGACAAGGCACGTCCTGCCCGATATTCCATCCACCGCTCGATTCCAGCTTTCCATACTGGAAAGCCTCCATCGATGGATGGAGGCCATATTCCCGCGCATCCACGGCAAACCCACGCCGGATGCATCCGACGCGGGTTTGCCGCAGCAGCAAGCCTGCGCAAGAAGACTCAGGCTTCGCGGTTTTCCTTGATGTTGAAGCCCATCTGGCTCTCGGCGCCCTTGCCGCCCTGGTTGGTCTGTTCCCAGTACTGGGTCTTGACCTTGGCAGCCTGGAACGAGTAGTTGACAGTCACGGTGTCAGAGGAGTTGGCGCCGCTGACGGTCACGTTCGTCACCATGACGTCGGTCAGGGTGATCTTGGTGAACTCGATCTGCGAGCCGCCGGCCTTGCACAGCGAGATGTCGACCTGGCCCAGGTGCTTGCCCGTGGCGCAGTGCTTGAGCACGGCGGGGTAGCACTTGTCCACCTTGGCGATGACGTTCAGGTCATGGAAGCTCACCTTGCCGGCGCCGGCACCGCCGCCGCTGGCCATGGTGTTGGGCTGGGTCGCGCCCCAGGTGAAGGAGTCGATGTCGGTCCAGCCCTTGTGGTTGGAATCCTGGGATTCGCCACTGGCGCCCTCGACCTTCATGAACATATCAACGGACATTGCACACCTCTCGAATTAATGGATTAAACGTTCGCATGCAACCCAATAGACCGACTGCATCGGATGGTTCACACGCGAACAAAGGGGAAAACCACTCCCGGGTAGAGCGCACGAAACCGATTCACTGAACATGTGATTCAGATCAGTGCGGCGCATACCCTGGATGGTCAAGGAATTTATTGACAATCGCCTGCAATCCTCACTGTCGTGAACCGCCCTCCTTTGTTGGAGCCGCGATGATAGTGGATAAGATCGGAAAAATACAAACAATTGGCCCGACTGAATTGTTACGGCCGATACATCTGAAAAAAAATGTATCCATCGCTTATCCATTCGATACGTGTCATGGCTTTTTGCAGAACTCAAGCTACACTCACGCCGCATTCGGAGTCCGATTGAAATACGATCTTGTATTCATGACGAGTCCATGACGTTCGTCTTTGGCCCCCGGCTTCAGACAATTGGCTGATCGAGGAAAACCAGCGGTTGCATAGACAGATTGCCGGTGCGATGCCGGCTTTGTGCTTGTCCAATGGCCTCGAACAGATTCGGCACCCTGGCACTGCGACAGACCTCGCCCGCCAGCGTGTGAAACAACATCTTGGGTGGGATTGCATGGATAGCGAAGCAGCATGTTCGACCAACTGCCTTCCGGCAGGTGTCCAGATTGGCGAATACCGCGTGCTAGATGTCATCGGCGAAGGCGGTTTCGGCATCGTCTACAAGGCCCGTGACCTCTCTCTGGACCGCGAGGTCGCGATCAAGGAGTACATGCCTTCGGCACTGGCCGGACGGCAAAGCTCCCATCAGGTGCATGTGCGCTCGCAGCACCGTGGCGCCTTCGACGCCGGGCTGCGCAGCTTCATCAACGAGGCCCGCCTGCTGGCGCGCTTCTCCCACCCCACCCTGGTGCATGTCTACCGCTTCTTCGAAGCCGGCGGCACGGCCTACATGGTGATGCGCCACTACGAGGGCCAGACGCTGGGCCAGGTGCTGAAGGCATCGTCCGGCCGCATGGATCAGGCCGGGCTCAGCGCGCTGCTGATCCCCTTGCTGGACGTGCTGGAAGTGCTGCATGCGCAAGACTGCTTTCACCGCGACATCGCGCCGGACAACATCTTCGTGCAGCGCGATGGCAGCCCCGTGCTGCTGGATTTCGGCGCCGCGCGCCGCATCATCGGCGACATGACCCAGGCGCTGACCATGGTGCTCAAGCCCGGTTTTGCGCCCATCGAGCAATACGTGGACGACGGCGCCATGCCCCAGGGCGCGTGGACGGACATCTACCAGGTCGGCGCACTGATCCACCAGGCCGCCACGGGCCGCATCCCGGCCACCTCGGTCGCGCGCATGGTCACCGATCCCATGCAGCCGCTGACCTCCGAACAGGTCCCGGGCTACTCCGACGCTTTCCTGCAGGGCATGCAACGGGCGCTGGCCGTTCGCCCCCAGGACCGCCCCCAATCCATTGCCGAGCTGCGCAGCCTGCTGGGCCTGTCCACCGACGCCCGGGCAGCGCCTGCGCCGGGGGAACCCAGCCCCATCTACATCCCGATCACGCCGCCTGCGTCCGTACAGGCCGCCATGGCCACCCAGTCGGCAGCCGTGCAGGCGCCGCGCTTCGTGCCGATCACGGAAATCTTCGTTCCTGCAGCAGCGCCGCAGGCAGCGCCCGCGACCACGGTCATGCCCGTGCCTGCGGTCCCTCCTGTCGCCACGGTCGCACCGGTGCCGCCCGCTCCCACCGCGCCTGGGGGTTTGGCAACAGGCGGCCCTGTCCAGCCATCTGCAGCCGCAGCCGCGCCCCAGATGACGCCTCAGGCATCTGCCGCCGATCCCATGGGCCTGGACAACGGTCCGTACATCGACATCGACCAGGCACTGCCCCCCGCTCAGCCTGCGCAGCCCCCGGTTCAGGCGCAGGCGCCTGCATCCCAACAGCCCGCCTCCGCACCCGCCGTTCAGGGCGCGCCCGCAGGGGTGCAGCCTCCGGCCGCTGCCGTCCAGGCAGTGCCCAAGGCCAGGCGCAGCGGCATGGCCGTGCCGATGGCCATCGGCGCCCTGGTGCTGGCGGCCATCGCGGGCGGCGGCGTGCTGTGGTACGACCATTCCCAGGACCAGGCCCGTGCCAAGACCCTGGCAGCCCGCGACAGCCTGGCATGGCAGCAGGCGCAAAGCCAGTCCAGCCTGGCCCGCCTGCAGGACTACCTGGACAGCTTCCCCGAAGGACAGCACCGCACCGAGGCCCAGGCGCTGCTCAAGCAGTTGCTCAACGAGGCCTCGCTGGCCTCCACGGAGCAGGTGCAGCCGATGACCCCGCCGGAGCAGGCCGCGCTGGCTGAACTCCCCCCTTCCCAGCCCGAGCAAGGGGCGCCCGTCGCCCCCGTCACGGTGGCCGCGGTGCCCGAGCCGTTGCCCACCGAGCCGCCCAAGACCGAAGCCCGCCCCGCCAAGCCCGCAGCGGCCACAGGCAAGGTGGTGTTCCGGGTCGTGCCCTGGGGCTATGTCTCCGTGAACCGCGCCCCGGCACGGACCAGCCCGCCGCTGACCCAGATGGAGTTGCCGGAGGGCGAGTACCGCATCGACATCAGCAACCCGGGTGCGGCCTCTACGGTGACCAAGACCATCACGGTCACCAAGGGCGAGTCGGTGACCGTGAACCATCTTTTCGAATGAGCGCGGCGCATGGCTCGACTGATGAACCACCGCTGGCGATGGATGCTGTGCACTGCAGTGCTCGGCCTGCCCTGCCTGGCGCATTCCCAGGCGGCATGCGAGGAGGCCGCGCCGGCCCAAACCGGCTCGGCAGGACGCCCGCAGCTGGCGCAGGGCATTGCGCTGTTCGAGGCGCGCGACCTGGCCCAGGCCGAGCGTGCGCTGCAGGCTGCGCTGTTTGGCGGGCTGGCGGATCCCATGGAGCGGGCCTCCGCCCACAAGTACCTGGCCTACACCTATTGCACGCACAAGGAATGGGCGCGCTGCGAGGCCGCCTTCGACGCCGCGTTCGCCGCCCACCCCGGCTTTGCGCTGCAGGTCTACGAGACCACGGGTACGCCGTGGCGGGACGCCTACAGCCGCGCCCAGGAACGCTGGACCCAGCGCTGCCCTGCCGCGCAACGGCTGCGCGTGGCAACCGCAGCACCCACGGCCGGCGGCTTTGCACTGAACAGCCGCGTGATCACATCGATCACCGCACTGACATCGGGCTCGGCCCCGGTGCGCTCCGCCGCACTGGCCGCACGGCCTGAGACGCCACGGACAGATCACAACCTGCGCCTGAGGGTCAACCCCTGGGCCAACGTGCTGATCAACGGCAAGCCGTCCGGCGTCACCCCTCCCGTCGTGCTGCTCAAGCTGGCGCCAGGCTCCCACACGGTGGAACTGCGCAACCCCGGCTTCGAGAGCTATCGGCAGGTGATCCGCATCACCGACGGCCAGTCGGTGACCCTTTCCCATGACTTTGATGCCCGATGACCATGTCCATGCATATCCCTCACTCCCTCCAGCGCCTGACCCTTGCCCTTGCCGTTGCCTTCGGGCTGGCCGCCTGCGAAACCGCACCCAAGCCGGTGGAGCCCGAGCCAGCACCGCCCGTGGTGCAGGCGCCTGTCGAGCCCGTCAAGCCCGTGGACCCGGTGGTGATCAAGGAGCAGGAGCTGGTCGAGGCCATCCAGCTCTACGTGGATGGCCGCTACGAGGATGCCATCACGGCCCTGACGCCCCTGTCCACCGCGCAGGAGCTGCCGATGAGCAGCCAGGTCAAGGCGCTCAAGTACATCGCCTTCAGCCACTGCGTGGAAGGCCGCCGCAAGCCCTGCCGGCAGCACTTCGACATGGCCCTGGCCCTGGACCCCACCTTCCAGCTGACCGAGGCCGAAAAGGGCCATCCCACCTGGGGCCGGGAATTCAACAATGCCCGCGCCGCGCTGCGCAACAAGCGCCCGGCGCCAGCGCGCAAGGCCTCCTGAGGCCTGCCGAGGCCCCCGACGCTTCCTGAAAACTGCCTAGCCTAAGACTCCATGGACAAAATCGAACTCAGGGTCGTGGACCACGATGGCGTTGCGGTCGACCGCCACTGGCATGCCGTATTCGGCATGGCAGGCGGCACGATCGGACGCAGTGGCCAGAACAAGCTCATCATCTCGGATCCGGACGCTTCCGTGGCGCGCGTGCACGCCATGGTCAGGCTCGATTCCGAGGGAGCCTTTGTTGCGAACCTGAGCGAGCGTGATCCCATCTGGGTGGCAGACCAGCCCGTGCGCTCGGGCCAGGAAGTGGCCCTGACACTGGGCGCGCGCATCCGCATCGGCGCCTACACCCTGGCCGCCGTGGCGCCGGGCACCCCTTTCGAGGCACCGGCCTCGCCCGGTGCAGCCGTGCCGGCGCCTGCCAGCGCAGCATTTGCAGCGGCTGTGACGCCCTCAGCACCTTCTGCGCCCTCAGCACCCTCAACGCCATCGGCTCCCTCGCCGGTCACGGCAATCCCACAGCCACCGATCCAGCAGCCCCTCGCAGTTGACAGCCCGCTGCAGCCGCAAGCAACGGGGCCGGCAGAAGCTGCGCCACTGGCAGACGTTCTGCCTCCAGCCGCCGCCGGCATCGCCGATCCCTGGGAAGGCCTGACGGCGCTGAGCCTGGATGACATCCAGACCCCGCCTGCGCCTTCTGCCCAGAGTGCAATCCCCCCCGAGCAAGCGGCCATGGCGATGCCGCAGCCGGCCAGGCCGCAGCATCGCCCGCTGCTGATTCCCAATGATTTCGACCCCTTTGCACCGCCGCCCGAGCAGGCTCGGCAGCAGGAAGAAGGCTGGGCCGGCCTGCCCTCGCACGGCAAGGGCGAGCTGATTCAGCAGCGCCATGACGGCATGGTCCAAACGCTTCCCCTCAAGGGCCTGAGCACCGAGGCACTGCATGACGCCTCCCATACCGGCCTGCCTTCGTGCTTCGAGGCATCGCAAAAGCTCGATCCGCTCGCGCTGTTCGACCAGGGCGGCCTGCCCGCCGACGCAGCGCCGCTGCAACAGGCATCGGGCCGGGGCTCCGAGCTGGGCCAGGCCTTCAACCTGCCGCGCATGCAGCCGCCTGCGCAGCCTGCTGCGCAGGGTGCAGCGGCGCCGGCCCAGCCGGCCGGCCTGGAGCAGTCATTGGCGCCTGCAGCGCAGACACAGCAACCTGTACAGGTACAGGCCGCACCAACTGCCGTACCAGTTGCCGTACCAGTTGCCGTACCAGCTCCCTTACCTGCCGCTGCACCAGTTGCTGCACCGATGGCCACGGCCCCCGCTGCCGCGACGGCCCCCGAAATCCCCGCCGAGCCCGTCGTGCTCGACGGACTGCTGCCCACCAACGGGCTGGACCTGGACATCTTCCAGTCCGGCGCAGGCCAAGCTGCGCCAGCCATCGTTTCTGCCGCAAGCGCTGCCGCCGCTCCCGCCAACACCAGCTCCAGCTCCAGCGCCCACTTCAACGCAGCCTCCAGCATCCTCGGCCAGGGCGCCGCCGCCATTCCCGTCGGCACCCTGCCCTGCACCGCCGCGCCTGTCGATGCTCCGGTGCAGCCCCAGCCGGCCGCCAACGCCGCCAGCGCCGCCCACGCCGACCTGCAGGCCCTGGCCACGGCCTTCATGGAAGGCGCGGGCCTGAACCCGGCCAAGACCCATTTCGAGGTCACGCCCGAATTCATGCGCACCTTCGGCGAAGCCCTGCGGATTGCCGTGCAGGGCACCATCGACCTGCTGGCGGCGCGCTCCGAGATCAAGCGCGAGTTCCGTGCCGGCGTCACCATCATTGCCACGGGCGCCAACAATCCGCTCAAGTTCCTGCCCAATTCCGAGGGCGTGCTCATGCAGATGGTCCACCAGACCTTCCCGGGCTTCATGAAGCCGCTGCCCGCCATGCAGGACGCCTTCCAGGATCTGCACGTGCACCAGCTGGCCCTGATGGCCGGCATCCGCGCCGCCTATGCCGAGGCCCTGACCCGGTTCGATCCGACCGAGCTGGAGCGCCGCACCGAAACCAACCCCGGCCTGCTGGACAAGCTGCTGACCAATGGCCGCAAGGCTGCGCTGTGGGACGACTACAAGCACAACTTCGACGTGCTGCGCCGCCATGCCGAGGACGATCTGATGGCCTTCTCGGGCCGCACCTTCGTCGAGGCCTACGAAAACGCCGAGCAGTCCGTGAAAGGCCAGCCGTGATCGCCTACCTCGACGGAGACGGCCACCGCTACAGCATCCAGGTGGCCAGCGCATCCCACAGCGGCAGGCGTTCCAGCAACGAAGACGCCATGGGCCTGATGGACCTGGGCGCCGGCGGCCTGTGCTGCACCCTGGCCGATGGGGCTGGCGGGCACGGGCATGGCGAACTTGCCGCCCAGCTCACGGTCCAGGCCGTGCTGGAGGGCTTCCGGGAGAACCCGCTGTTCGCCCCTGCCAGCCTGGCCTCCCTGATTTCCCAGGCGGAGCACCGCGTCAGCGGCCAGCAGTCCACCTCGGCCTCGCGCATGCACATGAGCGCCACCGTGGTGGTGCTGTGCATCGACCCCGGGCAGGGCCGCGCCCTGTGGGCGCACTGGGGCGACTCGCGCCTGTACTGGTTCCGCGCAGGCCGCATGCACCTGCGCACCGAAGACCACAGCCTGGTGCAGCAGCTGCTGCACGCCGGCCTGTACGAAGAGAACGACCCGCGCCGCCTGCCCAACCGCAACGTCCTGGCCGGCGCCATCGGTGCCGAAGGCCAGGTGCCGCCCAGCATCCGCTCCGCCGCCGTGGCCCTGGAGCCCGGCGATGTCTTTTTGCTGTGCTCGGACGGCCTTTGGGAGGGCATGCACGAGTCGGAAATGGAGCAGCTGCTGGCCGCGAGCCAGCGCCCCGACGAATGGATACAGCGCATGGTCGGCCGCGTCGTATCCAGCGGCAATCCGCACCAGGACAACCTCAGCGCGCTGACGGTGTGGATCTGCCCGCGTGACACCAATGACTGATATCGAGACAGGAGAAGCCATGTGGAAATCGCATGCACCGCATGTACCGCAAGCGCGCCGTCAGGCGCTGCAAACGCTGGGCGCCTTGGGCCTGGGCACGGCAATGGCGGCCGGCCTGGCCGGCTGCGGCTCCCTCAATCCCCTGAGCCGCGCGCCTGAAGTGGCGCCCACGGCCGTGCCCGCCGCCGTGTTCGAGGTGGTGGCCGACATGGACATCAACCCCGACCGCGAAGGCATCCCCAAGCCCGTGCTGCTGCGCATCTACGAGCTGCGCGCCTCCGCCGCCTTCGACCGCGCCGGCTTCTTCGACCTGCAGGACAAGGACGACGGCCAGCTGGGCAGCGACTTCGTGCGGCGCGAGGAATTCCTGATCGCGCCCGGCCAACGCCAGGTGATTGAGCGCAAGGGCAACCCCGATGTGCGCGCCTTCGGCCTGTTCGCCGCCTACCGCGATCTGGAGCGCAGCACCTGGCGCGCCTCGGCCGCCGCGCCCAACTCCGTGGAGCTGCGCAGGCGGTGGTGGGGCATGGGCTCCACCGAAAAGCTGCAGCCCGTGCGCTACCAGGTGCACCTGACCCGCGAGGAGGTCACCGTGCGCATCCAACCCGCATCCCAATAAACGCACATCTATCCACCATGGTCTGGCAACGCAAAGTCATCTGGGCCGAAGGCATGTTCCTTCGGCCCCAGCACTTCCAGCAGCAGGAGCGCTTCCTGTTCCGGCAACTGCAGTCGCGCAGCCTGCCGGGACAGCCCTTTTTCTGGGGCTTCTCGGAACTGGAGCTGGACACCGATCTGCTGCGCATGGGCAAGCTGGGCATACGCTCGGCACACGGCGTGCTGCCCGACGGCACGCCGTTCCAGCTGCCGGGCGACGACGAGGCGCCCACCCCGCTGGACATCGGCAAGGACCTCAAGGACGTGGTGGTGCACCTGGCCCTGCCGCTGCGCCGCCTGTCGGGCAGCGAGGTCACCTTTGGTGAAGGCACGCAAAGCCCCGCGCGCTATCTCGGTGACGTGACCGAAGTGGCGGACAGCAACGACGTGGGCGCCCAGCCCGCCGAGGTGCAGCTGGGCCGGCTGCGCCTGAGCCTGCGCCCCGCCCACGAGCTGACCGAAGGCTGGGTCAGCCTGCCCGTGGCCCATGTGGTCGAGCGCCAGGCCAGCGGAGGCGTGCTGCTGGAGCCCGGCTTCATTCCCACCGTGGTCAACAACGGGCCCAGCTCGGTGCTCAATACCTTCTGCAAGGAAATCCACGGCCTGCTGCGCCAGCGCGGCGAGGTTCTGGCCCAGCGCATGATCCAGCCCGAGCGCGGCGGCATCGGCGAGGTCGGCGACTTCCTGCTGCTGCAGCTCATCAACCACTGGACGGGCGCCGCCCAGCACTGGGTGCGCACCGGCAGCATCCATCCCGAGCGCCTGTTCGAGGAACTGCTGCGCCTGGCCGCCGAGCTGACCACCTTCGACCACGAGCGCCGCCGCCCCGAGGTGCTGCCCGTCTATGACCACGACGACCTGCGGCGCAGCTTTCCGCCACTGATGCTGGAGCTGCGGCGCAGCCTGTCCTCGGTGCTGGAGCAAAACGCCATCCAGATCCCGCTGCACGACCGCCAATACGGCGTGCGCGTGGCGCTGATCCCGTCCACCGAGCTGCTGACCACCTGCGACTTCGTGCTGGCCGCCCATGCCCAGACCACGCCGGAATTCCTGCGTACCCACTTCCCCACCCAGACCAAGCTGGGCCCGGTGGAGCGCATACGCGACCTGGTGAACCTGCACCTGCCCGGCGTCACGCTGCGGCCGCTGCCCATCGCCCCGCGCGAGATCCCCTACCACGCGGGCTACAACTATTTCGAGGTGGACACCACGCACGATCTGTGGAACCAGCTGCAAAGCTCCGGCGGCCTTGCCATGCACGTCTCCGGTGAATTCCCCGACCTGCAGCTGGAGTTCTGGGCCATCCGCCGCTGACGGCGCGACGCATCTTCCGACATGAACAGTTCCAACATCAGCCACCAAATGCCCTGGGGGAGAGACGGCGACGCGGGCCGAGCCGAAGGCGCAGCCAGCGGCGCAACCGCGCCTGCCGGTCAGGAGCCGCTGCGCTCCAACCTGCCCGACGTGGTCAGCGGCGGCAACCCGCTGGTGGCCGCCGCCAACCAGCTGCTGAACCTCATCCCCCAGATCCGCGCCATGGTCACCAACGAAGACCCGCGCGCGCTGCAGCAGCTGCTGCTCGAACACATACGCGAGTTCGAGCAGCGTGCCGGCGCCAGCGGCGTGCCCATGGAAACCATCATCGGCGCGCGCTACTGCATCTGCACCGTGCTCGACGAAACCGCCGCCCAGACGCCCTGGGGCAGCGCAGGTATCTGGCCTCACTACAGCCTGCTCGTGGCCCTGCACAACGAAACCTGGGGCGGCGAGAAGTTCTTCCAGCTGCTGGCCCGGCTGGTGCAGACGCCGCACCAGCACATCGACCTCATCGAGCTGCTGTACTACTGCGTGATGCTGGGCTTCGAAGGCCGCTACCGCGTGATCGACAACGGCCGCGCCCAGCTGGAGACGCTCAAGGCGCGCCTGCTGCAGCTCATCGAATCGACGCGCGGCGACCGCAGCAGCCTGCTGTCCGTGCACTGGCGCGGCGTGCAGCGCCTGGCCTCGCCGCCCTGGGCCATGGTGCCGCTGTGGGTGGCGGCAGCCATCACGCTGCTGCTGGCGTTCTTCATCTACCTGTGGTTCAGCTACCGGCTGTCCAACAGCTCGGACGATCTGTTCGCCGCCATCAACGAGATCCGGTTCCCGCGCACCTCGGCGGCTGCCACCGTGGCCACCATCAAGCCGCGGCTGCGCCAGTTCCTGGAGCCCGAAATCCGCGAAGGCCTGGTCAGCGTGCGCGACGAAGCCGACCGCAGCACCGTCATCCTGCGCGGCGACGGCCTGTTCGACCCGGCTGCCACCGTCGTCAAGCCCCGCTACGTGCAGGTCATCCACCGCGTGGCCGCGGCGCTGGACGAAGTGCCGGGCAAGGTCATCGTCAATGGCTACACCGACAACCTGCCCATACGCACGGCACGCTTCCCCTCCAACTGGAACCTGTCGCAGGAGCGCGCCCAGGCCGTGTCCCAGATGCTGGGCGGCTCGCTGCGCGACCGCCAGCGCCTGCATGCCGAGGGCCGTGCCGACAGCGACCCCGTCGCCCCCAACAACACGGCCGAAGGCCGGGCGCTGAACCGGCGGGTGGAAATCGTCCTGCTGGTCGCGCCCCAGCAGCGTGACCAGCAACTGCAGGCCCTGCCTGCCGCACCCGAGACCAGGAACTGACCCCCATGATCCGTCGCATCGCCTCATGGCTGTTCAACCGCTACATGCTGGAGCTTCTGGGCCTGGTGGCCCTGAGCCTGCTCATCTGGTTCGTCGGCCCCCTCGTCTTCATCCAGCCCTACCAGCCGCTGGGCAGCCCCACCGTGCGCTGGTGGTTGATCGCCGGCCTGTTCATCCTCTGGTTCCTGCGCCTGCTGCTGAAATGGTGGCGCGCACAGCGCATGAACGAGCACCTCATGACCGGCTTGGCCCGCCTGACCTCGCCGCGCGAGGCGGACGGCACGCCCGCCGCCGGCTCCGAGGAAGTGGCCGAGCTGGAGTCGCGCTTCAAGGAAGCCCTGGACACGCTGAGCAAGACCCGCTTCGGCCAGACCGAAGGCGGCCTGTTCGGGCGCTGGAACAAGCGCTACATCTACCAGTTGCCCTGGTACCTGATCATCGGCTCGCCGGGTTCGGGCAAGACCACGGCCCTGATCAACTCGGGGCTGGACTTCCCGCTGGCGGCCCAGTTCGGCAAGCGCGCCATCCCCGGCATGGGCGGCACGCGCAACTGCGACTGGTGGTTCACCGACCAGGCCGTGCTGCTGGACACGGCCGGCCGCTACACCACCCAGGAAAGCGATGCGGAGCAGGACAAGGCTGCCTGGAAGGGCTTCATGCAGCTGCTCAGGCGCTTTCGCGGACGCCAGCCCGTCAACGGCGTCATCGTCACGCTCAGCGTGCAGGAGCTGCTCAGTGCCGGCGACGCCGAGCGCGCCCAGCTGGCCCAGCTGATCGGCCTGCGCCTGAGCGAGCTGTGCGAGGAGCTGACCATCCGCTTCCCCGTCTACGTGCTGGTCACCAAGAGCGACCTGCTGGCGGGCTTCAACGAGTTCTTCGGCGCCATGAGCCGCGAGGAGCGCGCCCAGGTCTGGGGCTTCACCTACCCCTATGACGAAAAGACCCAGCGCTCGCCCGCGAGCGACCCGCAGGCCGCCAGCGCCCTGTACATGGAGGAGTTCGACGCCCTTGTCGCCCAGATCAACCGCCTGCTGCCCCAGCGGCTGATGACCGAGCCTGATCTTGCGCGCCGCAGCCTGCTCTACGCCCTGCCCCAGCAGTTTTCCGGCCTCAAGGACGTGGTGCGCGACACGCTGGATGCGGCGTTCTCCGCATCGCGCTTCAAGGAAAAGCCGCTGCTGCGCGGCGTCTACTTCACCAGCGGCACGCAGGAGGGCATGCCCTTCGACCGCGTGATGTCGGCCCTGTCGCGCCGCTTTGCGCTGCGCGGCCGCCTGCCGGCCGATGCCGTGCCGCAGCAGGGCCGCAGCTACTTCCTGGAGTCGCTGTTCAAGGACGTGATGTTCAACGAGTCCGGCCTGACCGGGCGCAACGCCAAGAAAGAGCGCCAGCTGCGCCTGATGCAGGCCGCCGGCCTGTGCGCCCTGCTGCTGGCCCTGGGCGGCGCGGCCCTGGCCTGGACGCTGAGCTACGAGAACAACCAGCGCTACCTGAACGAAGTGGCCGACAACGCCGGCACGCTGCGCCAGGCCGTGGAGGAATCCAAGGCCACCGATCCCGACAACGTGGTCGCCCTGGTGCCCATGCTCAACCACGCGGCGCGCGTGGCGCAGAGCAGCCGCTTCGAGGAATCGGCCCCGCTGGGCTGGCGCTGGGGCCTGCTGCAGGTGCCCAAGGTGCAGACGGCCGCCCACGCCACCTACCTGCGCCTGCTGGAAGACGCCTGGCTGCCGCGCCTGAGCAGCCATGTCGCGCGCTCGCTGCGCCAGGTCAGCACCGGCAGCCCCGAGGCCAGCTACGAAACGCTCAAGGCCTATCTCATGCTCTACGAGCCCGACCACTTCGACGCCACCTTCGTCAAGGCCTGGCTGCGCAGCGATTGGGAAAACACCCTGCCCCAGCATCTGGTGCAGGCCGGCCTGGTGGACCAGCTGTCCGAGCACCTGGACCGCCTCATCGACGGCCGCGTGGTGGTCTCCGCCCAGCCCATCGACGCCAACCTGGTCGCCGAAGTGCGCCAGCGCCTGGCCCAGATGTCGCCCGCCCAGCGTGCCTACAGCCGCCTCAAGCAGCTGCTGAACACCGGCGACAAGCTGCCGCCCGACTTCAGCGTGGTGCGTGCCAGCGGTCCCGAGGCGCCCCAGGTCTTTGCGCGTGCCAGCGGCAAGCCGCTCACCCAGGGCATCAGCGGCCTGTTCACCTATGACGGCTACCACGGCCTCTTCCTGCACGAGCTGCCCAAGGTCACCACCTTGCTGGCCAAGGAGGAAACCTGGGTGCTGGGCCAGGCCGAAGGCCGGCGCAGCGTGGCCCAGGAAGTGCTCACGGGCCAACTGGCCAACGAGGTCAAGCGCCTGTACCTGATGGAGTACGCGCGCCTGTGGGAAACCTTCCTGGCCGACATCCGCCCCATACGTACGGCCTCGCTGGAGCAGGCCGGCGAGCAGGCCCGCCTGTACTCGTCCGCCAACTCCAGCCTGGAGCAGTTCATCCGCGCCGTGGCCCGCGAGACCACGCTGGCCCGCCGCCCGGACCAGCAGGAAGGCGGCAGCTCGGGCAGCACCAGCAGCTGGCTGGGCGAGAAACTGCAGCGCATCCGCGAGGAACAGCACCAGCTCAGCCGCCTGACCGGCAAGCCGCTGAACGTGGGCGGCATGCTGGCCACGGGCACGCTGGAGGCCGACATCGTGGACTTCCGCTTCCGCGAATACCGGCGCCTTGCCACCAGCAACGGCTCGGGCCCGGCGCCCATCACCGCCAGCCTGCAGGTGCTCAACGAGGCGGCGGCCGTCATCGCCTCGGCGCGCCAGCAGGTGATCCAGGGCGGCGGCGTGCCTCCCTCGCTGAGCGGCACGCTGGAGAAGGTGCGCTCGGAGGCCAAGCGCGTGCCGCCTCCGCTCAACAGCATGTACGAGGCCCTGGCCACCTCCACCTCGTCCTTCGTGGGAAGCAGCGTGCGCAGCACGCTGGGCGGCAACCTCAACGCCACCATCGGCGACTTCTGCCTCCGCGCCATCCTGGGCCGCTACCCCTTCACGCGCAGCGCCACGCGCGACGTGACCACGGACGACTTCGCCCGCCTGTTCGCCACGGGCGGCACCATGGACGAGTTCTTCCGCACCCAGCTGCAGACCATGGTGGACATCTCCACCGTGCCCTGGACCTTCAAGCAGGGTGTGGACGGCACGCCGGTGGGGGGCTCTGCCTCGCTGGCCGCCTTCCAGCGCGCGGCCTCCATCCGCGACGTGTTCTTCCGCGCAGGCGGCAACACGCCCGGCATCCGGCTGGAGATCAAGCCGCTGGACATGGACGCCTCCATCTCCCAGATGGTGCTGGACGTGGACGGCGAGATCGTGCGCTACCAGCACGGCCCGCAGATCCCCAAGGCCGTCTCCTGGCCCGGCACGCGCGGCACCGGCCAGGCCCGGCTGCAGATCACGGCGGCCGGCGCGCAGAACACCGGCATCGTGACCGAAGGCCCCTGGGCCCTGCACCGCCTGTTCGACCGCGCCCAGATCCTGCCGGGCAACTCGCCCGAGCGCTTCACGGCCATCTTCACCATCGACGGGCGCAAGCTGCGCATGGAAGTCACCACCAGCAGCGTTCTCAACCCATTCCGGCTCAAGGCCATGGAGGAATTCGAATGTCCGGACCGGCTGTGAACGCCATGACTGTCCAGCGGCCCTGCGCCGCCTGGTGGGGCAAGCTGCCCAGCCAGGGCGATTTCGTCGGCCGGCGCATGCCCCACGCACTGACCATGCGCTGGGACGAATGGCTGCGCAACGGCATGGACCAGTTGCGCAGCGATGCGGCCGACGGCTGGTCCACGCGCTTCGTGCACTCGCCGCTGTGGTTCTTCCTGTGCCCTGCCTCCATCCTGGGCCAGTCCATGGTGGGCGTGATCGGCCCCAGCTCGGACCGCATCGGCAGGCTCTTTCCGCTGGCCATCATGGCCACGGTGGACGGCAGCTCCGGCATGCCGGCGTCGGACCAGGACATCGAACGCTTTCTGAGCGGCGCACGCGATGCGCTCATCGACGCGCGGCGCCTGCCCCTGTCGGCCCAGCAGCTCGACGAGCGGCTGGCCACCCTGCAATGGCCGTTCCAGCAGGAGCGCAGCGCGCCGGACAGCACCTCCATCCACAGCCTGCTGGCCGACCTTGACATGGGCGCCTCGCAAGGCAACGCCGCGCGCCTGCCGCGCATGGACTGGCGCGCCTGCATGCGCCCGGGCTCCACCACCTCCGTCTGGTGGATCTCGGCCACGCCGCGCCACGCCCATGACGAGGTGGTCCAGCACGAAGTGCTGCACCGCCGCCTGTTCACCCGCCTGTTCAAGGGCGCCTGAACCCGCACAGAGCGCACTGCCCCTGCACACCAAACCCCAAGCCACATCGAATCCCGCCCATGGCCAATATCCAGGACCTGCTGACCGAGACCGCCGCCGAGCCCCCCTGCGGCCCGGACCTCACCTATGACAACGACTTCCAGTCCATGGAAAGCGCTGCCCAGGGCAAGGTCGAACAGCAGTTCGGCGACACCGTCATCCCCGCCGAGCCACCGGACTGGCGCGACGTGGAGCGCCAGGCCTCGGCCCTGATGCAGCGCACCAAGGACCTGCGCGTGGCCGTGCTGCTGTGCCGTGCCTGGACCATCCTGCACGGCCTGCCCGGCACGCTGCAGGGCCTGCAGCTGTGCGCCGCCCTGCTGGAGCGCCACTGGGAGCATGTCCACCCCCTACCCGAGGACGGCGACGACTACTTCATGCGCATGAACGCCCTGGGCACCCTGTCGGACGTGACGGGCTTTGTGCGCGACCTGCGCAACGCCGACTTCCTGCGCGGCGCCCTGGGCCAGATCAGCGTGCGCGACGCCGAACTGATGGCCAAGGGCAACGTGCCCGAGGACCTGCCGCACCTGACCGCCGACGAGCTGCGCATGGCCTCGGCCCGCGCACATGCCGAGGGCCACGAAACCCTGCTGGCCGTCACCCCCGCGCTGCAGGAACTCGACCGGATCTGCGCCTGCTGCGAACAGCACCTGCCCAGCCACCAGCAGCCCGAGCTCGACGGCCTGCGCCAGCTGCTGCTCGCCCTCAAGCAATGGCAGCCCCAGTCCACAGGCGACGCCGACACGGCCGCCGAAACCGAGCCGGCCGCACAGGTCGGCACCGGCGACGGCCTGGCAGCCCAGCCCGCGCCCGGCACTCCCCATACCCCGGCCCGCAGCCGCGAACAGGCGATTGCACAGTTGCTGGAGATCGCCGCCTTCGTGGAGCGCACCGAGCCCTCCAACCCCGCCCCCCTGCTCATCCGCCGCGCCGCCCGGTTCATGCGCATGGGCTTCATGGACATCCTGCGCGAACTGTCGCCCGACAGCCTGGCCCAGGTGGAAGTGATCACGGGCGCCCACCTGCAGGACAACCAGGCATGACCCCCGTCTTCAGGAACGAAGCACCCATTGGCAGAAAGGATTGATGCAATGCTGGAAATCGACAAGGACGGAATGGTGATCAATAACGCACGCATTCTGGTTAGGCGCACCACGGCCATCGAGCGAGCCCAGATGCCGACCGTCAGGGGAATCATCGTGCACCAGACGGGCTCCTCCACCGAGCAGGCTGTCTTTAACAGCTACCAGGTACGCGGAGCCAACGGGGCCCACTTTCTCATCAGCAAGCAGGGCACGATCTACCAGACAGCCTCGCTGTACCGGCGGACCAACCATGTCGGCAATGTCAGGGCACGATGCATTGCCGAGCTCAGGTGCACAGCGGCTGAGATAAAGCGGTTTCGCAAGAGCGACTATGAAGAGATTCATCGCATCGAAATGACAAAAAGCGTTCCAGAACGCTATCCGTCAAACCAAGACAGTATCGGCATCGAGATAGTCGGCATTGCCTCGCTGCCGACGGATAAAAAGATGCCCCCTAATCTCACGCAGCGGCAACAGCAGGTTTTCATAAATAACAACGCTGTATATGAAGCGGTAAATGGCCCGCAGCAAGGTGCGCTGAGCTATCTGTTGGAGGAGCTGAAGAGCAGCCTGCAGATACCCTCCACTGAGATTCATCGCCATCCTGCTGTCAGCTACAAGAACGTGACGGAAGCGGAGACTGCGACATGGCCATGAAGTGGTGTGCCATCGCCATCTGCTGCCTCGCAGTCCCAGCTTTTGCGGACGCGCCCTTTGCAGCGACCTCGCCCATCGAGCGCATCACGATCCGCAAAGGGGCCGTCAAAAGCGAAGACCCGAACATCAGCTGCAGCCGGCTGCGCATTGATGAAAAGCGCGTTCGCTATTTCCTGCGCCATGCCAAGCCCAGCATCCAATACAACTATGCGCAGGGCTATGAAATCGGCAGTTGCAGTGCCAGCGCCGCTGTCCGCTTCAAAGGCGGCCGTCAAGTCGAGCTGACCATCGACAGCGGCACTGGCTGGGGGACTGCGGAGAACAAGCGATCCATCGCCTATCTCTACTGCGAGGAATGCACGGATCTGCTGGACCCGGACTTCGACTTCAAGGAGCCGGCTGCCCCATGACGCCCACCCCATCCACCTGTTTCCACACGGCCTCTTGCGCCCTCAGCCCTTCGGTCCGCCGCAAGGCGGGACTCCAGGCTTTCTACTTCTGCGACCCATTTTTTTCTTGAAAGGAACACCCGCATGTCGCTCACCAAAACCGGCAAGAGTGGTCAGAAATTCATCGCGCGCAACCGTGCGCCGCGCGTGCAGATCGAGTACGACGTCGAGATCTACGGTTCGGAAAAGAAGGTGCAGATCCCCTTCGTGATGGGCGTGCTGGCCGATCTGTCGGGCAAGCCCGTCGATCCGCTGCCCGAGATCGCCGACCGCAAGTTCCTGGAGATCGACATCGACAACTTCGATGCGCGCATGAAGTCCATCAAGCCCCGCGTCGCCTTCCAGGTGGACAACACGCTGACGGGCGAGGGAAAGCTCAACATCGACCTGAGCTTCGAGAGCATGGAGGACTTCTCGCCCGCTGCCATCGCGCGGCGCGTGGGCGCGCTCAACTCGCTGCTGGAGGCACGCACCCAGCTGCACAACCTGCTGTCCTACATGGACGGCAAGCAGGGTGCCGAAGAGCTGATCGGCAAGGTGCTCAAGGACCCTGCGCTGCTCAAGTCGCTGGCAGCCGCGCCCAACATCACGCAGCCGCAGGCCTCCGGCCCTGCGTCCGAGGCTTGAGGCAGCACATCAGGAAGGCAAGCACGTCATGAATACCGCAACCCAACTCGAACAATCGACCCAGGCGCTGGCCGACAGCGAATTCGGCAACCTGCTGCAAAAGGAATTCAAGCCCAAGACCGAGCAGGCCCGCGAAGCCGTGGAAGCGGCCGTGCAGACACTGGCCCAGCAGGCGCTGGGCTCGGCGATCACCTTGTCCAACGATGCCTACCAGACGGTGCAGGCCATCATTGCCGAGATCGACCGCAAGCTGTCCGAGCAGATCAACCGCATCATCCACCACGACGACTACCAGAAGCTCGAAGGCGCCTGGCGCGGCCTGCACCACCTGGTGACCAACACCGAGGTGGACGAGATGCTCAAGATCCGCGTCATGAACATCTCCAAGAAGGAGCTGCACCGCAACATGCGCCGCTTCAAGGGCGTGGGCTGGGACCAGAGCCCCGTCTTCAAGAAGGTGTACGAAGAGGAGTACGGCCAGTTCGGCGGCGAGCCCTTCGGCTGCCTGGTGGGCGACTATCACTTCGACCACAGCCCGCCGGACGTGGAGCTGCTCGGTGAAATGGCCAAGGTGGCTGCCGCGGCCCACTGCCCCTTCATCTCGGGCGCGGCGCCCGCCATCATGCAGATGGAATCCTGGCAGGAGCTGGCCAACCCGCGCGACCTGACCAAGATCTTCACCAACACCGAGTACGCCGCCTGGCGCAGCCTGCGCGAGTCCGACGACGCCAAGTACATCGGCCTGGCCATGCCCCGCTTCCTGGCACGCCTGCCCTACGGCGCGCGCACCAACCCGGTCGATGAATTCGATTTCGAGGAAGAAACCGACAGCGGCGACCACGGCAAGTACTGCTGGGCCAACTCGGCCTACGCCATGGCGGTCAACATCAACCGCTCGTTCAAGTACTACGGCTGGTGCACCTCCATCCGCGGCGTGGAATCGGGCGGCGCGGTGGACAACCTGCCGGCCCACACCTTCCCCACCGACGATGGCGGCGTGGACATGAAGTGCCCCACGGAAATCGCCATCAGCGACCGCCGCGAGGCCGAGCTCGCCAAGAACGGCTTCATGCCCCTGGTGCACCGCAAGAACTCGGACGTGGCCGCCTTCATCGGCGCCCAGTCGCTGGCCAAGCCCGCCGAGTACTACGACTCCGACGCCACGGCCAATGCCAACCTGTCGGCGCGCCTGCCCTACATGTTCGCCTGCTGCCGCTTCGCGCACTACCTCAAGTGCATCGTGCGCGACAAGATCGGCTCCTTCCGCGAGCGCACCGACATGGAGCGCTGGCTCAACGACTGGATCATGAACTACGTGGACGGCGACCCGGCCAACTCCTCGCAGGAAACCAAGGCCCGCAAGCCCCTGGCCGCCGCCGAGGTGCAGGTGCAGGAAGTCGAGGGCAACCCCGGCTACTACACCTCCAAGTTCTTCCTGCGCCCCCACTACCAGCTGGAAGGCCTGACGGTGTCGCTGCGCCTGGTGTCCAAGCTGCCTTCCGTGAAGCAGGGCGCGAAGTAAGACTGTCCGCCCACCTGGCTCCTGGTGCCGACACGCTCGCACCAGGGCCAGGCCCCATAACAAGAAACAGGCCTGGAGAAGCTTTCCCCTCCAGGACCCAACTCAGAGAGGCTTTTCATGCCCTGGAATGTAGACAACGCCGTCGCCACCCTGCAGACCAATGCCCGCGCCAGTTCGGCCGGCTACTGCGCGCGCTATGTGCGCGATGCGATCGGCGCTGGCGGCATCGCACTGCAGCGCACGCGTGATGCCAAGGACTACGGCACCAGCCTGGTGGCCGCCGGCTTCACACGCTACGACGCCATGCCCGAAGGTGGCTACAAGAAAGGCGATGTGGCGGTGATGCAGGGCTTCACCTCATCGCCCGCCGGCCACATGCAGATGTTCGACGGAAGCGTCTGGATCTCGGACTTCAAGCAGAACGGTTTCTGGGCAGGCCCCGGCTACCGCACCCACAAGCCCGCTTTCAAGATCTACCGCCATCCCTGATGCGCCTGATGCGCCCATTGAGCCACGCCATGAACGCCTGTTCCAAAACCTTCTTCACCCTGCTGCTGGCCGGCACGGCCTGCGCCACGGTGCAAGCCGCCCCCGCCACGACAACGACGGCGGCAGCGGCAGCGGACATCACCACCCTGTTCACCGACGCACTGCATTGCCGCATCGAGTTTCCCGATGGCCGCGACGAAGCGCTGGCCCAGCGCCTGCGCGCGCAGGGCGTGACCGTGGTGGACCGCGCGCCCGGCGAAAGCCTGGACCTGCTCTACCTGTTTGCCACGCCGCTGGAGATCGATGGCACGCAGGTGTCCTCCATCACCGTGCGCGGCGGCAGCGGCAGCATTGTCGCGGCGCGCGCCACGGGCAGCCTGCAGGCGCTGGTCCAGCGCACCAAGGCCCGGCCGCAGGCGCGCAGCAGCTGGGATCTTGAAGGCTTTGGCGAGCTGCCCGCCCAGTACGCACGCGCCATGCCGCTCAGAAAGGGCCTGGACGAGACGCCACCGCGCATCGTCATCGGCCATGTGGCTGGCGAGGCGCCCGACGCCGTGCGCTGGGGCTGCCGCTCCTACGACGACTGACCGGGGCGCAGCCGCACCCCGCCCCTCTCTTTTTCCTGCGTTTCACCATGCCCCTGCCCAGCTTCACCTCACAGCTTTCCCTGGACGAGCAACTCAAGGCCCTGAAGGACCAGATCCGCCAGGCCCCGGCTTCGGCGCCCCTGCGCATCTACTACTTCCAGTTGCTGTGCGTGCTGGGCGAATGGCAAAAGGCACTGGAGCAGCTGCAGCTGTGCGCCCAGCTCGACCCGGCGTGCGAGCCCATGGCGCGCGCCTACCGCGAGGCCATCCGCTGCGAAGTGCTGCGCGCCGAGGTCTTCGCCGGCAAGAAAAAGCCTTTTCTCATGGGCGAGCCCGCGCAATGGCTGGCCTGCCTGATCGACGCGCTGGCCCACGAAGGCGCTGCCGCCCAGGACCTGCGCGCCCGCGCCCTGGACGAGGCGCCCGCCACCGCAGGCCACATGGGCGAGCACCGCTTCGAATGGCTGGCCGACAGCGATACCCGCCTGGGCCCCGTCTGCGAGCTGCTGGCCCACGGCAGCTACTACTGGCTGCCCTTCGACGCCATTGCACAGATCGGCTTCGAGCCCGTGCAGGACCTGCGCGACCTGATCTGGCTGCCCTGCGAGGTCACGCTGCGCGAGGGCGGCGCACTGCAGGGCTTCATGCCCGCGCGCTATCCGCTCGCGCCCGGCGATGACGACGCCGTCCGCATGTCGCGCCGCACGCAGTGGAGCCCGCTGGATGCAGCCTCCTCCGATCCTGACGAATCCTCGGGCCACGTGGCCGGCCACGGCCAGCGCACCTGGGTCACCGACTCCGAGGACTTTCCCATGCTGCAGGTGCGCCAGCTGGCGCTGGACACCGCCACGCGATGACGGAGCAAGCCATGCACGGAACAGTCGCCCCCACGTCCCCGCAAGCCCTGCGCTGCCCGTTCTTGCTGCTGGCTGCCTTGCTGTGTCTGGGCCCGTGGCATGCATCGGCCGCCGGTTCCTGAGGGCAAGCCATGCGCCCCAGTCCCCTCAACCCCATGCCCACGCTGCGCACGCGCCAGAACCAGGCGACCGCAGCCAAGGACCGGCTGCAGCCCGCCCTGCTGGACCGGCTGACCGACCATGAGCCCCATCTGCGCACCGAGCGGCCCGATGCGGTCTTCGTGAACGAATCCCGCCTGCGCGAGGCCCTGCTGCGCGACCTGGGCTGGCTGCTCAATGCGCGTGATGCCTGGGACCACGTGGAGATGGAGGGGCTGGAGCATGTGCAGCGCTCGGTCATCAACTACGGCATGCCGCCGCTGGCCGGCCAGCTGCTGTCCGAGCTGGACTGGGGCCATGTGGAGCGCAGCATCCGCGAAAGCATCCTGGCCTTCGAGCCGCGCATCCTGCCCAAGACGCTGGCCGTGACGCTGCTGGCCTCCACCGAGCAGCTCAACCACCACAACACGCTGCAGTTCGAGATCCGCTGCCAGTTCTGGTCCATGCCCTATCCGCTGGAGCTGCTGCTCAAGACCAGCCTGGACCTGGAGACCGGCCAGGTCTCGCTGCAAAACCTCAGGGCCTGAGCCCGGACGCCGCCACACACACCATGAATCCCCGCCTCGTCGAGTACTACAACCGCGAACTGGCCTATCTGCGCGAGCTGGGCGCCGAGTTCGCTGCCGCCTTTCCCAAGGTCGCGGGCCGTCTTTCGCTGCACGACACCGATGTGGCCGACCCCTATGTGGAGCGCCTGCTGGAGGGCTTCAGCTTTCTGAGCGCACGCATCCAGCTGAAGATGGACGCGGAGTTCCCGCGCCTGTCCCAGCGCATGCTGGAAATGGTCTGCCCCCATTACCTGGCGCCCACGCCATCCATGGTGGTGGTCCAGCTCAAGCCCAGTGCCAAGGAAGGCAACCTGGTCGATGGATTCACCCTGCCCTCGGGCAGCGTGCTGCGCACCCACAAGGTGCAGGAAGAGCAGACCATCTGCGATTTCCGCACCGGCGGGCCGCTGACGCTGTGGCCGCTGGAGATACGCCAGGCCCGCCTGGGCGGCCCGGCGCTGGACCTGCCCCATGCGCTGGTGCCCCAGCTGGGCGAGGCCGGCGGCCACCTGCGGCTGCAGCTGGCCACGCTGGATGCCTCGCAGTGCATGCAGGTGGCGCTGGACCAGCTGTGGGTGTACATCCATGCGGGCGACGTCGTCGCTTCCCATCTGCAGGAGCTCATCCACACGCAGACGCTGGCCATCGTGGTCCACCACCCGCAGGACCCGCGCCAGGTCTGGGACGTGCTCCCGCCCGATGCGCTGCGCGCCGAGGGCCATGACAGCGAACAGGCCCTGATTCCCTATTCGCACCGCGCCTTCCAGGGCCACCGGCTGCTGCACGAGTACTTCGCGTTTCCCGCGCGGCAGCGGTTCTTCTCGATCAACGGCCTGTCCCGCAGCATGCGCCGCATTGCCCACGACGGCGTGGGCATCACGCTGCTGCTGCGCCGCGCCGCGCCCACGCTGGAGCCGCAGATCGACGCGGCCAAGCTGCTGATGCACTGCATTCCGGCCATCAACCTGTTCGAGTACACGGCGGACCGCCTGCACGTGGCCTCCAACGTGCACGAATACCACGTCGTTGCCGACCGCATGCGGCCGCTGGACTTCGAGGTCTACGGCGTGCAGGCCGTCACCGGCCACCACGAAGGCAAGACGCAGGACCGTGAATTTGCGCCGCTGTACGCCTCCACTCACGGCCTGCACTCCACCGAGCAGGCCTACTTCACCACGCGGCGCGAGCCCCGGCTGTTTTCCGAACGCAGCCTGCGCAGCGGCCCGCGCACGCAGTACCTGGGCTCGGAAGTCTTCATCTCGCTGGTGGACCAGCGCGAGGCGCCGTTCTCCGACGAGCTCAAGCAGCTGTCCATGCATACCCTGTGCACCAACCGCGACCTGCCCCTGCTCATGCGCGTCAACCAGCCGGGCGGCGACTTTGCCCTTCAGGAGTCGGCACCGGTGGACTGGGCCCGCGTCATCGCCGGCCCCAGCGCCCCGATACCGGCCGTGGCCGATGGCGGCCTCACCTGGCGGCTGATCTCCCACCTGAGCCTGAACTACCTGGCCATGACCGACCTGTCCGACGAGGAAGGCGCCGCCACGCTGCAGGAGCTGCTGCGCCTGTACCTGGACCTGGGCAACCACCAGCTGGCCGGACAGATCGCCGCCATCCAGGGCATGCGCATCGAGCCCATCACGCGCCGCCTGCCCCAGCACCGCCAGCTCGTCTACGGGCGCGGCGTGGGCGTGCACCTGAGCGTGGACGAGCCGGCCATGGCCGGTGTCAGCCCCTGGCCCCTGGCCAACATGCTGGAGCGGTTCTTTGCCCGCCACGTGGGCGTCAACAGCTTCACCGAGCTGCAGCTGCACTCTCGCCAGCGCGGCCCCGTCGCGTACTGGGCGCCACGCCCCGGACAACGGCCCGGCATATGAGCAACGCCGCGCACGCTCCCCTTGCCCAGCCGGTGCCCGATCAGGACCCGGAGCTGCCCACCGTGCAGGCGAACGCGTCCGAGGACGCTCGGGCGCGCCTGTTCTGGCAGCGCCTGAGCGCCAGGCCCTACCAGTTCGACCTGATGCACAGCCTGCGCTACCTGCAGGCGCGCCACCCCGACCTGCCGCGCCTGGGCCAGGCCACGCGCCCCAAGGACGAACCGCTGCGCCTGGGCCAGGACCCGTCGCTGGCCTTCGCGCCCGCCACCATCGCCGAGATCCTGCCCTCGCGCGCCGGCGAGCCCGAGCGCATGACGGTCTGGAACTTCGGCCTCTACGGCCCCAACGGACCGCTGCCCACGCACATCACCGAATACGTGCGCGAGCGCCTGCGCCAGCATGACGACGCCACGCTGGCGCGTTTTTCCGACATCTTTCACCACCGCATGCTGCTGCTGCTGTTTCGCGCCTGGTCGGACGCCCAGCCCACGGCATCGCTGGACCGCCCCGGCGAGGACCCCTTCGGCCGCTACATAGACAGCTTCATCGGCACCGGCCTGCCCAGCCAGCGCGCACGCGACGACGTGCCCGACCACGCCAAGCGCTTCATGGCCGGCCACCTGACCCGCTGGACACGCAATCCCGAAGGCCTGTGCCAGGCCCTGTCGCACTACTTCCAGATCCCCGTGCGGCTGGAAGAAAACTGCCTGCACCACCTGGAGCTGGAACCCGGGCAGCAGACCCGGCTGCAAAGCCGCCCCTGCAACTCGCGCCTGGGAGTGGATGCCGTCGTGGGCTCGCGCGTGCCCGATGCGCAAAGCAAGTTCCGCCTGGTGCTCGGCCCGCTGGGCCTGGAGCAATACCGTCAGCTGCTGCCCCAGGCCGCACTGTTCCAGACCCTGGTGGACTGGGTGCGCAACTACCTGGGCATCGAATACGCCTGGGACTATGTGCTGGTGCTGCGCCGCCAGGAAGTGCCTGCCGCCCGGCTGGGCAGCAGCACCCAGCTCGGCTGGACCACCTGGCTCACCCACGCCGAGCCCGCCCAGGACGCGCGCGACTTCCGCCTGGACCCCGAAGCCTGGCTGCGCCAGCGCCGCCAGCCCGTGCGGGGCCGGCGCCCCGGCCCCGGCCCCGGCCCCGGCCCCAGTCCTCGAGCCCCTGAATCACCGAACCACTGAATCACCACTTCCCTGCTCGCACACATGCCCACCGTACAGATCAAGTTCCCGCACAACGCACCGGTTCCTTCCACGCTGACGCTGGTCGAAGGCAACCGCCTGCGCGTCAAGATCGAGGCCGTCGCAAAGGCCTACAAGCTGGGTGCCAGGATCGATGCGCCCAGCATTCTTGCGGCCCAGCCCCCCGTACACAACGCCCGCGCCGACAGCTGGCAATTCGACTTCGTGGCGCAGCAGCCCGGGCTCACCAAGCTCAGCATCGTGGCGGTGCAGGGAAGCGGGCTCAGCGTCATGCCCGCAGCCATCACCGTGCAGGTGGAGAAGAGCATTTCGCTGCCTGCAGAGAGCACGACGGAGGGGATGCTGGCAAGGCTGTTCCTGGCGGAAAGCGTCTCGCCGGGCGACACCTCACTGGCTTGGAATCTCGACAACGTGAAAACCGGAATGCAATGGATGCGCCGAGTCATCGAGAACCGCTTGAAAAGCGGAAAGCCTGAAGACTTCATGGCCCGCGGTGCCACCAGCGTCGAGGACATCGTCATGGCAGATGACCGGGGATCGGTCCAATTCCATGGCTTCAACGTCTATCCGAAGCTGGGTCCCGACATTGCCAAGAACCTCCGCGACTATGTGGACAACGCCAACAACGGCCTGCATCCCAAACGCAAGGCCTATCTGGACTTTGTGCAGGCGGCCCTGGACGTTGCCACCGGCGCGGTGCCGCCAGACCCAACCCCCACAGGCCTGTTCGCCTGGAGAACTGCGAAATCCAGCTCTCCCGGAGCCGACTTCATTCAGCACGCCGCGCTGGCTAGAAACATGTTCTACACACATGCCCGGCTGCGCAAACGCGACTGATCCCCAAACACATCGAAAACCAAGGAGGGCACTCCATGTCACCAACCCATACCGGATCAAGCGCTTTGAAACCGCATCGCCATTTCCCAATGGCCAGCCTTGCCACTGCCATTGCAGTGAGCGCCTGCTTGATAGGCGCCCAAGCCTCCGAATCATCGCCGCCACCAGCATCGCCGGCTGAAATCAGCAGCCAGCAAACCCAGCCGACGGCTGCCGACTACTCTCGGCCTGCGCAGGAAAGAGTCGCGTCCATGACTGCGCTGCGGCAATACCTGAAGTTCAAGGATGAAGTCTGGGAAACCCAAAGAGCCCGCCAGAGCAATACCTTTTGCTTCGTGCAGCAGCGTCCCGACCATCCGTCCGATCCCGAGCCGAACGTGTGGATGGTCTGGCTCAATGGCGGCGAGATCGTCAATATGGGCTGGCATCTCTATTCGCCCAAAACGCTGACGAAAGAAGACGCCAAAGCGGATGGTGAAAGCCTGGCAAGAATGAAATCCATCAAGCTCGCGACCGACGTGCGGGAAACGGCCCAGGAAATCTACGGCAGCAGCTTCCTCGTCGAACGCGCATGGGTGGACATGCTGCTGGCGCAGTGCAAGGCCAAGGGCCGCACCATCAAAGTGACTCCTGCCCGATAGCCGCATGCCGCATATCGGACGCAACCGCTTTCCCGGCCCATGCCGTGTCAGGCAAGGCCGTAGCCTGCTCGCAAGGTGTCTGCTGGCCACCCTGGCGGGATCGGCCCTGCCTTTGCTGGCAGCGCCTGAAAGCGGGCGGGCTTCCGATTTCTCGCGTCCGGCGCAATCCCTGATTCCTTCTCCAGCCGCCCTGCGTATCCATTTGAAGAGCCGCCAGGCATCGACTCGCCCCGGAAAGCCTTCAGCCCTCCAGCGCTTTTGCTTCGTGCAACAGCACAACCGCAGCGCAGTCCCTGCGCGCTCGTCGGTCTGGATGGTCTGGCTGGAAGGTGGCCAGATCGCCAATCTGGGACAGCGCCGCTTCACCGCCAAACCATCGCCGGATGAAGCGCAATGGGATGGCAATGCCTTGTCCGAAGCCAAGGCCATCCACCTCGCCACCGACGTCCGTGAAACGGCGCAGGAAATCACCGGCAGCAGCTTCCTCGTCGAACGCAGCTGGGTGGACCTACTGCTGGCGCAGTGCCAGGCCAAGGGCCGCAAGGTCGAAGTCCGCCCCCGCCGCTAGCCGGCAATTCCGACCGCCCATTGATCCCTTCTTTTTAAGCACCCAAGACCCATGACAGAAATCAGCCGCCAATCCCTCTTCGGCAAGCTCAACCCGCTGCTGTTCAAGTCGCTGGAAGGCGCCACCGTGTTCTGCAAGCTGCGCGGCAATCCCTATGTGGAGCTGGTGCACTGGCTGCACCAGCTGCTGCAGGAAAACGATTGCGACCTGATCCGCATCCTGCGCCACTTCGACATCGCCTCCGACCGCCTGGCCGCCGATGTGCTGCGCCGCCTGGACCAGCTGCAGCGGGGCGCTACCTCGATCAGCGACTTCTCCGAGCACATAGAGACCGCCATCGAGCGCGGCTGGGTCTATGCCACGCTGATGTTCAACGACAGCCAGATCCGCAGCGCCTATCTGCTGTCGGGCATGGTGCGCACGCGCTCGCTGGCCAATGAGCTGCGCTCCATCTCGCGCGAATTCGACAAGATCTCCGAGCCCGCGCTCAGCGATGCCTTCGCCCGCCTGCTGCCCGACTCGCCCGAGGCACGCATGCGCGCGGCCGATGGCAGCGGGCTGGAAGGCACGCCAGGCGAAGCGAGCCAGGCCACGGGCGCCGCACCCGGCCAGGGCGGTGCGCTGCAGCAGTACACGGTGGACCTGACGGCCCGCGCCAAGGCGGGCGAACTGGACCCCGTCACGGGCCGCGATGACGAAGTGCGCCAGATGGTGGACATCCTGCTGCGCCGCCGCCAGAACAACCCCATCCTGGTGGGCGAGGCCGGCGTGGGCAAGACCGCCGTGGTCGAAGGCCTGGCCCTGCGCATCGCCCAGGGCGATGTGCCGCCGCCGCTGCAGGGCGTGGAGCTGCGCGTGCTGGACGTGGGCCTGCTGCAGGCTGGCGCCAGCATGAAGGGCGAGTTCGAGAACCGCCTGCGCGGCCTGCTGGACGCCGTGCAGTCCAGCACCACGCCCATCGTGCTCTTCATCGACGAAGTCCACACCCTGGTGGGCGCGGGCGGCCAGGCCGGCACCGGCGATGCCGCCAACCTGCTCAAGCCCGCCCTGGCGCGCGGCACGCTGCGCACCATCGGCGCCACCACCTGGGCCGAGTACAAGAAATACATCGAAAAAGACCCGGCCCTGACCCGCCGCTTCCAGCTGGTGCAGGTGCACGAGCCCGACGAGCCCCGCGCCGTGGACATGCTGCGCGGCGTGGCCGCCAAGCTGGAAAACCACCACCAGGTGCGCATTGCGGCCGACGCCGTGGCCGCGGCCGTCAACCTGTCGCACCGCTACATTCCCTCGCGCCAGCTGCCCGACAAGGCCGTCAGCCTGCTGGACACGGCCTGCTCGCGCGTGGCCATGGCCCTGCATGCCACGCCCGCCCAGCTGGAAGCCGTGCAGCGCCGCATCGAGGCCCTGGGCGTAGAGCAGGAAGTGCTGCTGCGCGAGGCCGCCCTCGGCCTGCCCACGGCCGAGCGCCTGCAGGCGCTGGAAACCGACCTGGCCGGCCTGCGCGAGCGCCAGGCCACGCTGGCCGAGCGCTTTGGCCAGGAAAGCGCGCTGGCCCGCCGCATCCTGGAAACCGAGGCCGCCCTCATGGGTCTGAAGCCGCCCGTCTTCTCCACCGGCGCCGCCGCAGACCCGTCCGCTGCGGCGCCGGAAACGGCCGCCGAAGCCACCGCAACCGAACCTGCCGAGCCACCCAGCGTGGCCTCGCTGGAAGCGCTGCGCCGCCAGCTCGCCGAGCTGCAGGGCGATTCCCCGCTGCTGCAGCCCGTGGTCGATGCCGGCGTGGTCGCCGCCGTCGTGGCCGAGTGGACCGGCATTCCCGTGGGCCGCATGGTGCGTGACGAGGTGCAGTCCGTGCTCTCGCTGGCAGACACGCTGGCGAAGCGCGTCATCGGCCAGCGCCACGGCCTGGAGGCCATCACGCGCCGCATCCAGACCTCCCGCGCGCGGCTGGACGATCCGGGCAAGCCCATCGGCGTCTTCCTGCTCGCCGGCCCCTCGGGCGTGGGCAAGACGGAAACCGCCCTCTCCCTGGCCGAAGCCCTGTATGGCGGCGAGCAAAACCTCATCACCATCAACATGAGCGAGTTCCAGGAGGCGCACACCGTCTCCACCCTCAAGGGCGCGCCGCCCGGCTACGTGGGCTACGGCGAAGGCGGCGTGCTCACCGAGGCCGTGCGCCGCCGCCCCTACAGCGTGGTCCTGCTCGATGAAATCGAAAAGGCCCACTCCGACGTGCACGAGATGTTCTTCCAGGTCTTCGACAAAGGCTGGATGGAAGACGGCGAGGGCCGCTACATCGACTTCAAGAACACCGTCATCATCCTGACCTCCAACGTGGGCTCGGACCTGATCGCCAACATGTGCCGCGACCCGGACCTGGCGCCCACACCGGAAGGCCTGGCCCAGGCCGTGCGCCAGCCGCTGCTGCAGACCTTCCCCGCCGCGCTGCTGGGCCGCCTGACCGTCGTGCCCTACTACCCCATCTCCGACGCCATGCTGGAGCAGATCATCCGGCTGCAGATGCTGCGCATCCAGCGGCGCATCGAGGAACGCCACGGCGCGCAGTTCAGCTTCGATGAAGCAGCCGTGGACCTGGTGCGCCGCCGCTGCAGCGAGGTCGAATCGGGCGCGCGCATGGTGGACGGCATCCTCACCCAGAACCTGCTGCCGCGCATGGCTGCCCACTTCCTGCAGGCCACCGTGCAAGGCCAGGAACTGCAAAGCCTGCATGCCGGCGCCAGCGGCGACGACTTCACGCTGGACGTGCGCACCCGCGCTGCGGAGCCGGCATGAGAAGGCACCGCCTGCCACGCGCCGCCACGGCAGTGATCGCAGCAGCTCTGCTGGCCGCCCCGGCTGCGCAGGCGCTGGACCTGGGCGCCATCGGCCAGGCCGCCGACACCGTGCAGCGGGCCTCGGGCGCCGCCACAGCCGGCCAGCAGGCGCTGGAGGCCGGCCGCAGCGCAGCCAGCACGGCCACCAACGCGGCCACCGG
>NZ_JAQOTI010000002.1:0-525994 GCF_028401915.1 Delftia sp. DT-2 | reverse complement strand
ATCAACTCCTTTAGAACGGCTCGGGCCATGAAGAGTGGATAGCGTTTAGAGTCTATGCAATCGTCCGGGATGCGACAGCTAAGAATGCGCTATGTACTGCCAGCTTGGCTGGCAGTATAGTTAGTGTTTGCTATTGATGATTGTCTTTGTGGGCATTGTTTTTGGGATGACGTCAGATTTACTTGAACATGACGTCAGTTTCACTTGTGTGTACGCTTCAGGCCCGCACCGCATGCCGGAATGTTGCCTTCATGTAACCGCATTCGTGTGAGAATTGAAACCCGATTACAAACCCTGAGCGAGAGACATTCCATGCAAGTGAGCCGTGCCACCAAGATCGTCGCCACCCTGGGCCCCGCTTCCAGCGACCCGCAACTGCTGGAACAGATGGTGCGCGAAGGCGTCAACGTGGTGCGCCTGAATTTCAGCCACGGCAAGGCGCAGGACCACATCGACCGCGCCACCATGGTGCGCGAGGCGGCCCAGCGCGCAGGCCGCGAGGTGGCCATCATGGCCGACCTGCAGGGCCCCAAGATCCGCGTCGGCAAGTTCGCCGAAGGCAAGGTCATGCTGGAGCCCGGCGCGCGCTTCGTGCTCGACGCATCGCGCACCGAGCCCGGCGACATCAACGGCGTGGGCCTGGACTACAAGGAACTGCCGCGCGACGTGAAGCCCGGCGACGTGCTGCTGCTCAACGACGGCCTGATCGTGCTCACCGTGGACCATGTGCGCGGCGACGAGGTGCACACCACCGTCAAGCTCGGCGGCGAGCTGTCCAACAACAAGGGCATCAACAAGCAGGGCGGCGGCCTGACGGCCCCGGCGCTGACGGCCAAGGACATGGAGGACATCAAGACCGCCATGAGCTTCCAGGCCGACTACGTGGCCGTGAGCTTTCCCAAGAACGCCACCGACATGGAGATGGCGCGCCAGCTGTGCAACGTGGCTGCGGCCCAGTACGGCCACAAGCCCGGCCTGATTGCCAAGATCGAGCGCGCCGAGGCCATTCCGCGCCTGGAAGAGATCCTGCATGTCTCCGACGGCATCATGGTGGCGCGCGGCGACCTGGCCGTGGAAGTGGGCAACGCGGCCGTGCCCGCGCTGCAAAAGAAGATGATCCGCATGGCGCGCGACATGGACAAGTTCGTGATCACCGCCACGCAGATGATGGAGAGCATGATCACCAACCCCGTGCCCACGCGCGCCGAGGTCAGCGACGTGGCCAACGCCGTGCTGGACGGCACGGACGCCGTCATGCTCAGCGCCGAGACCGCCGCCGGCAGGTACCCGCTGGAGACCGTGCAGGAAATGGCCAAGATCTGCACCGCCGCGGAAGCGGCCGAAGACCCGGACAGCGATGCCGAGTTCACCGGCCGCCAGTTCTCGCGCATCGACCAGTCGATCGCCATCGGCGCGCTGTTCACGGCCCACCACCTGGGCGCCAAGGCCATCGTCGCCATGACGGACAGCGGCTCCACCGCGCTGTGGATGAGCCGCCACCGCATCCACATCCCCATCTACGCGCTCACGCCCAAGATCTCCACGCAGCGCAAGATGGCCATGTACCGCAACGTGCGCCCCCTGCTCATGGACACCAGCGCCGACCGCGACACCGCGCTGGACCAGGCCGAAGGCCATCTGCGCGCGCGCAACATCGTGCAAAGCGGCGATGTCTACGCCATCACCTGCGGCGAGCCCATGGGCCAGCCCGGTGGCACCAACATGCTCAAGATATGTCGTGTGAACTAACCCCCTGAGGCGCTTCGCGCCTTCCCCCTCTCGCTACGCGGGGGGGACGACACCCTCGCGGCGGGGCGGCCCTTGCTCGGTGTCCCTCGTTTTGGGGAGCGCCAGTTTTATGTGCGGTGCGCTATGCCTTCGCCATGGTCTATTGGGACCTGCCTGAGTGGGTTCGTGCGTTGTAGGGCAGCAGGTTGGGCATGACGGCAAGGCGGCGCCACAGCGCGGCATGCCAGACCAGGGTGGCGCTGCAGATGCCCACGATGGCACCGCCGACCACATCGGACGGGAAGTGCACGCCCAGGTGCACGCGGCTCCAGCCCATGCCCAGGGCCAGCGACCAGGCTGACACCATGACCCAGCGGCGGTGGCGCGTGCCGCCCAGGGTCAGCGCCTGGGCCAGGGCAAAGGCGCCCGTGGCGTGCATGCTCGGAAAGCTGGACCGCAGCGCGTGATCCACCCATTGCACACCCATGCCCAGCTGGGCAGGACGCGGCGCTGGGAAGCCCCAGCGGATCAGCCGCGCCACGGCCCAGGCGGCCAGCATGGACAGCAGGGCCAGCACCAGCGTGCGGCGCAGGGCGGGCGAGCCGCGCAGCAGCCCGGCCATCACGGGAAGGGCGCACAGCGAGGGAAGCCAGGAGGAGATGGCGCGCGCCGCCTCGATCGAGATGGCGGGCGTTTGCGCGTTGGCGTTCAGCAGCGTGAACAGGGCGGGGTCCAGGGGCAGCATGGCAAGGCTCGATCAGGGTGCGGAAGGCGGAAGGCTGGCGGCGGGCCACAGGGAGTCAGGCGCGCTGTCCCGGGTCCGCAGCGCACGCGTGACCGCCAGGTCGAAGAGCCAGCCCGCCGTCCAGCACAGCCAGCCGGTCCACAGCGTGTGGCTCATGAAATGGGCGCCGCGCATCTGCTGGGCCAGGCCCATCGACAGGCCTGCGGCCAGCGAGACGGCCAGCCAGATCCAGGCTGCGCGCGGTGCATGGCGGCGCAGCGCGAAATACCCGGCCAGAAAGGCAAAGCCTGCCGAGGCATGGCCTGCGGGAAAGCAGCGCCCCGGCCCGCCATCGGCCAGGCCCAGCGACCAGTGCGAGACATGGCGCGCCACGCCGCCGAACTCGGCCAGGTCCCAGGGGCAACTGGTCGCGCTGGTGTACTTGAGCAGCGAGATCAGGGCCAGCGACAGCAAGATGCCCGCCACCAGCTGCACGCGCCGCCCGTGAGGCAGCAGGCGCAGCGGGCCGATGGGCCGCCAGACGCACAGCGTCAGGCCCAGCACCACCAGCCAGGCCAGGCGGCGTGCGCTTTCGTGGGCGATGTTCACGAAGAACCAGTCCGAACGCAGCGCAAAGCCATCGGCGTCGCCAAACCAGCGGGCCATGGCCAGGTCCAGGGCGCCGGCATCCCAGGCCAGGACCACGGCCAGCGCCGCCAGGGTCCACAGCAGGGTGCTTTTGAAGGAGGGGCCCTGCGCAGGGGCGGCGGAAAAATCTCGGGGTTCAGGTGTCGGCATGGCCGGCAGCATGAGAAGCGCGGCTTAAACCCGTCTTAACGCATGCCCCGGCGTGCGGCCATCGTCTGGCGCCGCAGCCGGCAGCGGCCATTGCACAATGCGAGCATGCGAATACTGGTCGTCGAAGACAATGCGGGCATTGCCGCAGGCCTGCAGGCCAATCTGCAACAGCGCCGCTATGCGGTCGACGTCTGCTCCACCGTGGCCGATGCCTGGCATGCGCTGGAGATGGAGCGCTTCGACGCCGTGCTGCTGGACCTGGGCCTGCCGGATGGCGATGGCAGCGAGATCCTGCGCCGCCTGCGGAGCCCGCGCCGCCCGGGTGGCGACAGCCACGCCCTGCCGGACCCCAACACGCCCGTGCTCATCCTCACCGCGCGCGACCAGGTGCGCGAGCGCATCGCCGGGCTGGACCTGGGTGCCGATGACTACCTGGTCAAGCCCTTCGACATCGACGAGCTGGAGGCGCGGCTGCGCGCCATGCTGCGCCGCGCAGGAGGCCAGGCGGCACCCGTGATCCGCCATGGCGAGCTGGAGGTCGACCCGGCCGCGCGCACCGTGCGCCGCGACGGAAAGCTGGTGGAGATGTCGCCGCGCGAGTTCTCGGTGCTCTGGGTGCTGCTGCAGGCGCGCGGGCGCGTGCTCTCGCGCCAGCAGATCGAGGAACATCTCTACAGCTGGGGCACGGCCGTGGAAAGCAATGCCGTCGAAGTCCACATCCACCACCTGCGCAAGAAGCTGGGCAATGCCAGCATCGTCACCATGCGTGGCGTGGGCTACTTCCTGCCCGTGGAGAACACATGAGCACCGCGCCGGACCGCCGCCCCTCGCTGATCTGGCATCTGATGGCCTGGATGCTGGGCGCGCTGGTCGTGGTCTGGGCCAGCTTCGTGGCGCTGGGCTACCAGACCGGCGTGCACGAGGCCGACGAGCTCACCGACGGCCACCTGGCCGGTGTGGCTGCGCTGGTGCTCAACCTGGAAGTCGCAGGCGCCGTAGGCCAGGGAGCAGCCACGCCCGTGCATGAGCCCCCCGGCCTCATGGCCCACGACTACCAGCAGTCGCTGAGCGTGGCCCTGTGGGATGGCTCGGGCCGGCTCATCTCGCGCACCGGCGATGCGCCCGAGCCCTTCTTCGACACCGAGCAGGGCTTTGCCACCCTGCGCCTGGGCCCGGAGCGCCGCGCCTGGCGCAGCTTCACCCAGTGGAGCCGCGACCATGCGCGCAAGGTCAGCGTGATGATCGAGCTGCAGGAGCGCGACGAACTGGCCGACGACATTGCCGGCCAGATGATCGAGCCCGGCCTGTGGCTGCTGCCCGTGGTGGCGCTGGCGCTGGGGCTGGCCATTCGCCGGGGCATGCGGCCGCTCAACGAACTCTCGCGCGAGGTGGAGCGCCTGGACCTGGCCCAGGCCGAGCGCGTCTCGCATCGCCACGCGCTGCGGGAATTCATGCCCGTGGTGAACTCCATCAACACCTTGCTGGACCGCCAGCAGGAGGCGCTGGAGCGAGAGCGCAGCCTGGCCAACGAAGTGGCCCATGAACTGCGCACGCCGCTGGCCTCCATCGCCTTGCAGGCGCGTGCCCTGGGCGATGCGCCGGCCGGTGCCATGGACGCACCGGCCCAGCGCCAGGCGCTGGCGCAGATAGGCCGGGACGCGCTGCATGCCGGCCATGTGCTCAGCCAGCTGCTGGCACTGGCGCGCGCAGGCCGCGCCATGCTGGCCGAGCCACCCGTGCCTGTGGACCTGGCCGCGCTGGCCCGGCAGGTGGTGGCCGCCCATGCGCAGGCGGCCTGGCAGCGCGACTGCAGCCTGTCCGTGCAGGCGCCTGAGGCACTGGGCGTGATGGGCAATGCCGTGCTGCTGGAGCTGGCGCTGCGCAATCTGGTGGAAAACGCCCTCAAGCACACGCCGCACGGCACGCAGATCGAAGTCCAGGCCGGGCAGGGGCCCGACGGCGAGGTCTGGCTGCAGGTCTGCGACGACGGCCGCCGTGACGGCGCAGAGCGCGCGACGGCGCCCGTGGACAGCCTGCACCTGGGCCACGAGATCGTGGCGCGCGTGCTGCGCGCCCACCAGGGAAGCTTTGGCGAGGCCGCGCCGCCCGAAGGCTTCACGACCTGCTACCGCATGGGAATGCCCGGGACAGGGTTGGCGGCAGCTGGTTAAAATCGCCAGTTACCAAGCGGTTACTGCCGCGATCCCCCGGCCGTGGCCCCGCAGCGCACCCATGACGCAGCGGCGGCTGCCATGCGGCAGGGGCATCCCCCTCTCAACAACTTGATACGGACCCTACACATGCCTCTCGTTTCGATGCGCGAACTGCTGGACCACGCTGCCGAAAACGGCTACGGTCTTCCCGCCTTCAACGTCAACAACCTGGAGCAGGTGCAAGCCGTGATGTCGGCCGCCGACGAAGTGGGCGCGCCCGTCATCCTGCAGGCCAGCGCAGGCGCCCGCAAGTACGCCGGCGAGCCCTTCATCAAGCACCTGATCCAGGCCGCCGCCGAGCAGTATCCCCACATCCCCCTGGTCATGCACCAGGACCACGGCACCTCGCCCGCCATCTGCCAGGGCGCGCTGAACCTGGGCTTCGGCTCGGTGATGATGGACGGCTCGCTGATGGAAGACGGCAAGACGCCTTCCTCCTTCGAATACAACGTGGACGTGACCCGCAAGGTCGTGGAAATGGCCCACAAGCTGGGCGCCACCGTCGAAGGTGAACTCGGCTGCCTGGGCTCGCTGGAAACCGGCATGGCCGGCGAGGAAGACGGCGTCGGCGCCGAAGGCGTGCTCGACCACTCGGCCCTGCTGACCGACCCCGAGGAAGCGGCCCAGTTCGTCAAGGCCACGCAGCTGGACGCGCTGGCCATTGCCATCGGCACCAGCCACGGCGCCTACAAGTTCACGCGCAAGCCCACGGGCGACATCCTGTCCATCCAGCGCGTCAAGGAAATCCACGCGCGCCTGCCCAACACCCACCTGGTCATGCACGGCTCCTCCTCCGTGCCCCAGGAGCTGCTGGAAATCATCCGCCAGTACGGCGGCGCCATGAAGGAAACCTACGGCGTGCCCGTCGAGGAAATCCAGGAAGCCATCAAGCACGGCGTGCGCAAGATCAACATCGACACCGACATCCGCCTGGCGATGACCGGCGCCGTGCGCAAGTTCCTGGCCGAGAACCCCGAGAAGTTCGATGCCCGCGAATGGCTCAAGCCTGCCCGCGAAGCCGCCAAGCAGATCTGCAAGGCCCGCTACATCGAGTTCGGCTGCGAAGGCCAGGGTGCCAAGATCAAGGGCTACACGCTGGAGCAGATGGCCGCCAAGTACGCTGCCGGTTCGCTGCAGCAGGTCGTGAACTGATCGGTTCCGTCCCCTTCAAAAAAGCCCGCCGGTCTGCCTGGCGGGCTTTTTTGCTTTCAGCGCGGCGCGGGGGCCGCAGCCGCAGCCGGTGAGCGCTGGGGCACGGCCATGGCCATCGCGTCATCGGGCACCACGGGCTGGGGGTGGCTGGCGTTCCAGCCGGACACCAGCAGGCTGGCGCCCGACAGCACCAGCAGCAGGCAGACCATCCATTCCACCAGCCGCTTGGGCAGGGCGGGCGGATGGCGCATGTGCAGCCAGGTCACCACCGTCACCACGGGAAAGGCCAGGGCTGCGGCCAGCAGCACGCTGGCGGTGATCTCGCCCTCCCAGGCCACCATCGCCAGGCGCAGCAGCGCGCAGGTGAGGAACATGGCAAACAGGCACTGGCGCACCACCAGGCGGTCCAGCGGCTGGCGGTACAGGTGGTAGACCATGGGCGGGCCCGGCGTGGCAAACAGCCCGCCCAGCAGCCCCGAGGCCACACCGGCCACCCACAGCGACACCGGCCCCGACACCTGCGCGTTGACCTGCTTTTGCAGCAACAGCAACAGCGCGCAGGCCACGATGGCCAGGCCCAGCAGCATGCGCAGCCCGCTCAGCGCATTGCCGCTGAGCCACTGCAGCAGCAGCACGCCGCCGATCACGCCGATGACGCTGCTGATCAGCATGGGCTTGAGCAGCGTCCACTGCGGCACCTGGCGGTGGGCGCGCAGGTAGGCCACGCCGTTGACCACGGACAGCAGGCAGGCCACGTTGGCCGCATCGCCAATGCCCATCAGGTGCGTGGCACCGGCCACGCCCACGAAGATCAGCCCGAAGGCAAAGCCCGTCAGGTTCTGGCAAAACGTGGCCAGGCCCACCAGGGCCAGGAACATCACATACTGGATCACACTCATCAAAAGGCTTTCTGGCGCGCCGCTGGGCCGAACCGGCGACGCTATCACGAAGCGCCTGCCGCTGCCTGCCGGTGCAGGGGGCAGGGCGCCGAGCGGCTGAGCAGCCAGGCCGCACTCACCGGCGCGCGGTGTATCAGCCCGGCGCGTTGAGGCGTTCCAGCCGCTCGGGCGTGCCCACGTCGGTCCAGCGGCCCGTGTACAGGCTGGCGCCCACCTGGCCGGCCGCCATGGCGCGGCGCAGCAGCGATACCAGCGGCACGCGGCAGCCCTCGGGGTTGCCGGGCGGGATGTCGCACCAGGGCTGGGCAAACAGCTCGGCGCGCAGCAGCGCAATGGTGCCGTAGGTCTGGCGCGGGCGGGCATCGCCCTCGGGCCAGTCGCAGGCCAGGCCCAGTTCGTCCACGCCGAAGTCGCCACGCCGATGGTGCTCGGGGTTGGGCACCAGCCACAGATGGGCCAGCCGTCCGCTGGCGGCAAATTCGCGGGCCGCCTCGAACGGGAAATCAAAGTCGGGCGCGTAGACATCGCCGGCCGCCAGCCAGAACACCGTGTCCAGAAGCGGCAGCGCGCGCGCAATGCCTCCTGCGGTCTCCAGCGCCTGCTCGGGCTCGGGGGAATAGGCCAGATGCAGCGGCTCGCCACCTGTGTCGGGCGCGAAGCGCTCCCCGAAGCGCGCGGGAATCTGCTCGCCCAGCCAGCCCGTGTTGACCACGGCGCGGCGCACGCCGGCCTGCGCAAGGGCCTGCAGGTGGTGCTGCAGCAGCGGCCGGCCCTGCACCTGCAGCAGCGGCTTGGGGCAGGTGTCGGTCAGCGGCCGCATGCGCTCGCCACGGCCTGCGGCCAGCAGCATGGCTGGTGGCTGCTCGGTGAGGAAAAGCGCCTTGGCGGCGGGGAACGGCTGGATGGGCGAGGCGGTCATGGAGCGCAACTGTAGACCATTGCCAGCGGCCATTGCCCCGCGCGCGGGAGCCAAAAACCCGCGTCCTTTAAAATAGCCGGCTTACTCTGATTACCCCCTCCTTCACGGAGCGCCCTGATGGCCAACACTCAACAAATGGCGAATGCGATCCGCGCACTCGCAATGGATGCCGTTCAACAAGCCAACTCCGGCCACCCCGGCGCCCCCATGGGCATGGCCGACATGGCCGTGGCACTGTGGAGCCGTCACCTCAAGCACAACCCCGTCAACCCGCAATGGGCTGACCGTGACCGCTTCATCCTGTCCAATGGCCACGGCTCCATGCTGATCTACGCGCTGCTGCACCTCACGGGCTACGCGCTGCCGATCGACGAGCTCAAGAACTTCCGCCAGCTGCACAGCAAGACGGCCGGCCACCCCGAAGTGGGCATCACCCCCGGCGTGGAAACCACCACCGGCCCGCTGGGCCAGGGCATCACCAATGCCGTGGGCTTCGCGCTGGCAGAAAAGCTGCTGGCTGCCGAATTCAACCGTCCCGGCCACGCCATCGTCGACCACCACACCTACGTGTTCCTGGGTGACGGCTGCCTGATGGAAGGCATCAGCCACGAGGCCGCGGCCCTGGCCGGCGCCTGGAAGCTGGGCAAGCTGGTGGCGCTGTACGACGACAACGGCATCTCCATCGACGGCAAGGTCGCCCCCTGGTTCATCGACAACACGCCCGCCCGCTTCGAAGCCTATGGCTGGAACGTGGTGCGCGACGTGGACGGCCACAACGTGCAGGCCATCGATGCCGCCATCGCCGCCGCCAAGAAGAGCAGCGACAAGCCCACGCTGATCTGCTGCAAGACCAGCATCGGCAAGGGCTCGCCCAACCGCCAGGACACGGCCAAGGCCCACGGCGAGCCCCTGGGCGCCGAGGAAATCGCACTGACCCGCGCAGCCCTGGGCTGGGAGCACGGCCCCTTCGACATCCCCGCCAGCGTCTACGGCGACTGGGATGCCAAGGCCGCCGGCGCCAAGGCCGAAGCGGCCTGGAACAAGAAGTTCGCCGCCTACGCCAAGGCCTTCCCCGAACTGGCTGCCGAATTCAAGCGCCGCATGGCCGGTGACCTGCCCGCCAACTTCGGCGAGATCGCCGCGCAGATCGCCTCCGACGCGCACGACGCAGGCGCCACCGTGGCCAGCCGCAAGGCCAGCCAGCTGGCCCTGGAGGGCCTGACCGCAGCCCTGCCCGAACTGCTGGGCGGCTCTGCCGACCTGACCGGCTCCAACCTGACCAACACCAAGAGCACGCCTTCGCTGCGCGTGGACGACAAGGGTGCCGTGGTCCTGACCGAAGACGGCAAGATCGGCCGCCACATCAACTACGGTGTGCGCGAGTTCGGCATGGCCGCCATCATGAACGGCATCGCCCTGCATGGCGGCTACATCCCCTACGCAGGCACCTTCCTGACCTTCAGCGACTACAGCCGCAACGCCATCCGCATGGCCGCGCTGATGAAGCAGCGCGTGGTCCACGTCTTCACGCACGACTCCATCGGCCTGGGCGAAGACGGCCCGACCCACCAGTCCATCGAGCACGCCGCCTCGCTGCGCCTGATCCCGGGCCTGGATGTCTGGCGCCCTGCCGACACCACGGAAACCGCCGTCGCCTGGACCGTGGCCCTGAGCCAGAAGAACAAGCCCACGGCCCTGCTGCTGTCGCGCCAGAACCTGGCCTACGCAGCCAAGACCGAAGACGCGCTGGACGACATCGCCTGCGGCGCCTACGTGCTGTCCGAGCCCAAGGCCGTCGGCCTGAACAAGAAGGCACAGGCCGTCATCATCGCCACCGGCTCCGAAGTGCAGCTGGCCCTGGCCGCCCAGAAGCTGCTGGCCGAGCGCAAGGTCGCCGTGCGCGTGGTCTCCATGCCCAGCACCACCACCTTCGACAAGCAGGACGCCAAGTACAAGAGCCAGGTGCTGCCGGCCAACCTGCCGCGCATCGCCGTGGAAATGGGCGTGACCGACTTCTGGTGGAAGTACGGCTGCGCCGCTGTCGTCGGCATCGACACCTACGGCGAATCGGCCCCCGCGCCCGTGCTGTTCAAGCACTTCGGCTTCACGGCCGAGAACGTGGCCGACACCGTGCAGGCTGCGCTGCAGCGCGCCGGCAAGTAAAGCTGCGAGAAGGGGCCTGTGGCCCCTTTTTGCCGCCCGCCAGGCCCGGCCTGGCCCTCACCGTTTCAGTTTTTCCGTTTTTCGCAATCCGTCAATCCAAGAGGCAAATATGACGATCAAGATCGGTATCAACGGCTTCGGCCGCATCGGCCGCATGGTGTTCCGCGCTGCCGTGCAGAACTTCAGCGACATCGAAGTCGTGGGCATCAACGACCTGCTCGAGCCCGACTACCTGGCCTACATGCTCAAGTACGACAGCGTGCACGGCCGCTTCAAGGGTGAGGTCTCGGTGGAGGGCTCCAACCTGATCGTCAACGGCAAGACCATCCGCCTGACGCAGGAGCGCGACCCCGCCAACCTGAAGTGGAACGAAGTCGGCGCCGACATCGTGATCGAGGCCACCGGCCTGTTCCTGACCGACGAGACCGCACGCAAGCACCTGGCTGCCGGCGCCAAGAAGGTCATCATGTCCGCGCCTTCCAAGGACAGCACCCCGATGTTCGTCTTCGGCGTGAACTGCAAGACCTACGCTGGCCAGGACGTCATCTCCAACGCCTCCTGCACCACCAACTGCCTGGCTCCCGTGGCCAAGGTGCTCAACGACAAGTGGGGCATCAAGCGCGGCCTGATGACCACCGTGCACGCTGCCACCGCCACGCAAAAGACCGTGGACGGCCCCAGCAACAAGGACTGGCGCGGCGGCCGCGGCATCCTGGAAAACATCATTCCCTCCAGCACGGGCGCAGCCAAGGCCGTGGGCGTGGTGATTCCCGAGCTCAACAAGAAGCTGACCGGCATGTCCTTCCGCGTGCCCACCTCCGACGTGTCGGTGGTGGACCTGACGGTGGAGCTGAACAGCGAAGCCAGCTACGAAGAGATCTGCGCCGAAATGAAGGCCCAGTCGCAAGGCGCGCTCAAGGGCGTGCTGGGCTACACCGAAGACAAGGTCGTGGCCACGGACTTCCGCGGCGAGTCCTGCACCTCGGTGTTCGATGCCGAAGCCGGCATCGCCCTGGACAAGACCTTCGTGAAGGTCGTGTCCTGGTACGACAACGAGTGGGGCTACTCCAACAAGTGCCTGGAAATGGTGCGCGTGGTCGCCGCCAAGTAATCCTGGCGCGAACCCCTGCGGGGCCTGTCGAAGGGCCTCGCACCAGGCCGGCATCGGACGCGATGCCGGCCTTTTTCATGGAGGCTGCGAAACTGGCGGCCTGTTCATCTCCTGTGATTCGACCGCCATGCAACCCGCCCTTTGCAGCGTCTGCAACAAGGACCCGACGCAGGAACCCGGCCCGCTGCACGGAGCCTGGCTGTGCTTTGCCGACCATTGCGCCGAGCAGGCCGACATGCTGTCCCATCCGCAGGGACTGGCCTATTTCTGCTCTGTGCATCTGCCGGCGGCGAAGGCCCTCACGCATTTGCCGCAGCAGGAAGCGATGGCACGGCTTGCGCATGCCTGCGCGCGTTCGTGAGCCCGCCACTGTCCCGCACTGCAAGCGTTGCTCGACAAAGCCGGCACCGGCGGCGCGGCATCATGGCCGCATGACTACTTCATCCGCATTGCACGAGACCATTGGCTTTGACGACTTCCTCAAGGTGGAGCTGCGCGTGGGCCGCATCGTGGACGCCCAGGTGTTCAAGGAGGCGCGCCGCCCCGCCTATGTGCTGCAGGTCGATTTCGGCCCCGAACTGGGCCTGCGCAAGTCCAGCGCCCAGATCACGGCGCTGTACCGGCCCGAGGAACTGATAGGCCGCCAGGTGGTGGCCGTGCTGAACTTTCCCAGCAAGCAGATCGGTCCCATGCGCTCGGAATGCCTGGTCACGGGATTCCACAACGAGAACGGCGAGGTCGCGCTGTGCGTGCCCGACCGCGAGGTGCCGCTGGGCACCAAGCTGCTGTGACGGCCTTGCGGACTATTCGATGCGCGCGCCGGCCGCCTTGACGATGCGGCCGGCTGCCTCCCAGTCGTTCCCGGGGCGGCGCCGGAATGCGACGCCACCTCTCAACCTGCCGCCATGCGCTGCGCGAGAAAGTCCAGGAAGGCCGTGATGCGCGCGGCCAGCGCCGTGTTGCGGTAGTAGACGGCGTGGATGGGCTGGCGCTGCTGCACGGTCTCGCGCGCCAGCACCTGCACCAGCTCGCCCTGGGCGCGGTCTCGCACGGTCATGAAGTCGGCCAGGCAGACCACGCCCTGGCCGGCCAGGGCCAGCTGGCGCATGGTCTCGCCGCTGGAGGCCGTGAGCTGGGGCGCGGCATCCCAGCGGTCGCCGCCCTCGGGCGTGCGCAGCGGCCAGTGGTTCAGGCCCGGCACCTGGCTGTTGCCGATGCGCTGGTGGCGCGCCAGCGCGGCCACGCTCGCCACGGGCCCATGGGCCTGCAGGTAGGCGGGGCTGGCCAGCACGCGCAGCAGGCTGTGGCACAGCAGCCGCGCATGCAGCGTGGAGTCGCGCAGCTCGCCGATGCGGATGGCGATGTCGGTGCGCTGGGCCAGCAGGTCGATGTGCAGGTCATCGGTGTTCAGCTCCAGCGTGATCAGCGGATAGAGCGCGCGGAACTCACCCACCAGCGGCACGATGGCATGCAGCATGAAGGGCGAGGCCGCGTTGACGCGCAGCAGCCCGGCCGGCGCCTCACGGCGCGCGGCCAGTTCCTCCTCGGCCGCGTCCAGGGCCTGCAGCACCTCGCGCGTGCGGGCCAGGAAGCGCGCGCCTTCCTCGGTCAGCTCCAGGCTGCGCGTGGTGCGCCGCACCAAGGTGGTGGCCAGCTTTTTCTCCAGGCGCGACAGGCTGCGGCTGATGCCTGAGGTGGTCTGTCCCAACTGCTCGGCCGCCGCCGTGATGCTGCCGCAGTCGATCACGGCGCGAAAGGCCTGCAGTTCGTCCAGCGTGGTTTTCATGGGATGCCAGCTTGGCGCAATTGTTGCTGCAGCGTCAAATATTTTCTGCCGATACCAGGCTTTATCTGCAAGCGTGAACGCGCCAGACTGCAGTCTTCGAGGCGTTGTTCCGCGCCTTTTTTGCCTTTTTGAAAGACCTGCATGACATCGACTGCCTCTCTCGCTTCCGTGGTGCCCGCCTTCGGCCTGGGCACCTTCCGCCTCAAGGATGAGGTGGTGCGCCACTCCGTGGGCCAGGCCCTGGAAGTGGGCTACCGCGCCATCGACACCGCCCAGATCTACGGCAACGAGGCCGATGTGGGGGCCGCCATCGCCGCCAGCGCCGTGCCGCGCGATCAGCTGTTCCTCACCACCAAGATCTGGACCGAGAACCTGTCCGCCGACGCGCTGATCCCCAGCCTGGAGCGCAGCCTTGAAGCCCTGCGCACCGACCATGTGGAGCTGACGCTGATCCACTGGCCTTCGCGCAGCGTGCCGCTGGAGGACAGCCTGGGCGCCCTCATGCGCGCCAGGGAGCAGGGGCTGACGCGCCACATCGGCGTGTCCAACTTCAACATCGCGCTGCTGCAGCAATCCATCGTCGCCGTGGGCGCCGCGAACATCGCCACCAACCAGATCGAGCTCAGCCCCTATCTGCAAAACCGCGCCGTCACCGACTTCGCACGCCAGCAGGGTATCCACACCACCTCGTACATGACGCTGGGCTACGGCAAGCTGCTGGCCGATCCCGTGCTGGCCGACGTCGCCGCCGCCCGCGGCGCCACGCCCGCCCAGGTGGCTCTGGCCTGGGCCATGGCCATGGGCTATGCCGTCATCCCCTCGTCCACCCGGCGCGCCCACCTGCAGGCCAACCTGGACAGCTGCCAGCTGGTGCTGGGCGCCGAAGACATGCAGCGCATCGCCGCGCTGGAGCGCGGCGACCGCCAGGTCAGCCCAGACGGGCTGGCTCCGGCCTGGGATTGAACCGCGGTCGTGACGGAGGGCCTGGGCGGCCCGGCGAGCTTTGACCTGGAGCAACGCAATGCGGACCCTAGGGGTAGTACTAGGGTTATCACAGTATCGAACGACCGTGCTTTTTATGAGAATGCACGATTAGTCGAGACAACCAGGAGACAAGCAGCATGAGTGACCGCCCATGGCTGGGTGCCTATCCGGCAGGTGTGCCCGCCGACATCGATCCCTCCCAATACCCTTCGCTGGTGGCCCTGATGGAGGAGGCCTTCAGCCGCTACGCGGACCGTGTGGCCTATTCCTTCATGGGCAAGGAGCTGACCTACTCCCAGGTCGATGCGCAAAGCCGCGCCTTCGCTGCCTATCTGCAGAGCCTGGGCCTGGCCCGCGGCGACCGCGTGGCGCTGATGATGCCCAACGTGCCCCAGTACCCCGTGGCCGTGGCCGCCGTGCTGCGCGCCGGTTTCGTGGTGGTCAACGTCAACCCGCTGTACACGGCGCGCGAGCTGGAGCACCAGCTCAAGGACTCGGGCGCCAAGGCCATCGTCATCATCGAGAACTTCGCCCACACGCTGCAGGCCTGCAAGGCCGCCACGCCCGTGCAGCACATGGTGCTGTGCACCATGGGCGACCAGCTGGGCATGCTCAAGGGCGCCATCGTCAATTACGTGGTGCGCAAGGTCAAGAAGCTGGTGCCGCCGTTCTCGCTGCCGGGGGCCGTGCGCTTCAACGACGCGCTGGCCAAGGGCATGCGCTCGCCCTTCCAGGCGCCGCAGCTGCAGGCCTCCGACATGGCCCTGCTGCAGTACACGGGCGGCACCACGGGCGTGAGCAAGGGCGCGGTGCTGCTGCACAGCAACATCATCGCCAACGTGCTGCAGTCCGAGGCCTGGAACCAGCCCGCCATGGGCAAGGTGCCGGCCGGCGAGCAGCCCACCAGCATCTGCGCGCTGCCGCTGTACCACATCTTCGCCTTCACGGTGAACATGATGCTGTCCATGCGCACGGGCGGCAAAACCATCCTGATTCCCAATCCGCGCGACCTCAAGGCCACGCTCAAGGAACTGTCCACGCAGCGCTTTCACAGCTTCCCGGCCGTGAGCACGCTGTTCAACGGCCTGGCCAACCACCCGGACTTCAACACCGTGGACTGGTCGCACCTGAAGGTCTCGGTCGGCGGCGGCATGGCGGTGCAAAGCGCCGTGGCCCAGCTGTGGCTGCAAAAGACCGGCTGCCCCATCTGCGAGGGCTACGGCCTGTCGGAGACCAGTCCCTCGGTCAGCTGCAACCCCGTCACCTCCACCGAGTTCTCGGGCACCATCGGCGTGCCCCTGCCCAGCACCTGGATGAAGCTCGTCGATGACGAAGGAAACGACGTGACCACCATCGGCGAGCGCGGCGAGGTCGCCATCAAGGGCCCGCAGGTCATGGCCGCCTACTGGCAGCGCCCCGACGAAACCGCCAAGGTCTTCACCGCCGACGGCTACTTTCGCACCGGCGACATCGGCACCATGGACGAGCGCGGCTACTTCAAGATCGTGGACCGCAAGAAGGACATGGTCCTGGTCAGCGGCTTCAACGTCTATCCCAATGAAGTGGAAGACGTGGTCTCCAACTGCCCCGGCGTGCTCGAATGCGCCGTGGTCGGCGTGCCCGACGAGAAGACCGGCGAGGCCGTCAAGCTGGTCATCGTGCGCAAGGACGACAGCCTCACCGAACAGGCCGTGCGCGACTTCTGCCACGACAACCTCACGGGCTACAAGCGGCCCCGCGTGATCGAGTTCCGCACCGAACTGCCCAAGACCCCGGTCGGCAAGATCCTGCGCCGGGAGCTGCGCGACAGCAAGTAACGCGGGCGGCTTGCCGTGTTTGCAAAGAGGCGCTGCGGCGCCTCTTTTCATTGGGAGGGAACACGTCTTCAGAACACGCCCAGACCCGCCATGACCAACGCCGCCAGCGCCGCCAGCGCCACGGCCGCCGCATTGAGGCAGGCCAGCGCAAAGCCGAAGCGCACGAGTTCTCCCTCTTCCTGGGCATTGGTCCGTGCCAGGCCCAGCACCAGCATGACGATGGACAGCGAGCCCAGGGCCGCATGACCGGCGGCGCTGTTGTGCACGGCGGCCAGCAGCAGGCGCGAGGACTCGGGCAGCAGGGCGATGGCGGGCATGAAGATCGCGTTGCCGCCCACGTTGGAGCCCGTCATGTAGCCGGCCAGCGCGCCGAAGGCCGCCACGATGGGCGCCAGGGCAGCGGGCGCCAGTTCGGCCAGCAGCTGCACCAGGCCGGACAGGAAACCGGCCTTGACCATCATCTGGGACATGGCCAGAAAGAAGAAGATGGTCAGCAGCGGGCGCTTGGCGCGGGCGGCCAGAGCACCAGCCAGGGCAACGCCACGGCCGGCCCCGCGCGCCAGCAGCAGTGCCAGCACCAGGGTCAGCGCCACGCCCGGGGAGGCCAGCGGCTTCCAGGCCACCTGAGCGCCCTGCACGATCCAGCGCTGGTCCCACTGCGTGGCCAGGGCCAGCAGCTTGAGCAGCACGATGGCAAGGGCGAGCGCCAGATACGGCCAGGCCTGTCGCGGCCAGCCGAGTGCCGCCTGGGCCGTGCCGCGCAGCAGCAGTGCGCGTACCAGCATGCCCAGCGCCACCGCAAAGCCCGCGCCCACGCCCGCCACCTCGGGACCCAGCCAGCGGCTGATGCCATGCAGCACGCCCACGAACAGCAGGCCAAAGCCGCCCAGCAGCAGCCAGGCCCGCGCACCGCGCTCGCCGGCCAGGTGCAGGGACAGGGCGCCCAGCACCAGGAACACCGGCGCGCTGGTCAGCGAGGACACAGCGGCCAGCGCGGCCGCATCCACATGGGCCAGCGAGGCACCGATCACCGTGGCCAGGCCCAGCGTGCCCCAGGGCATGATGGCCATGCCCGCCAGCGCCATGCGCAGTGCGGCGCGCCGCTCGAACAGGCTCAGCAGCAGCGGCACGGTGGCGATCAGCGACACGCCAAAGCCCGTCATCGCCTCCAGCAGCGGCGCCAGGCCCAGCACGATGAACACCACCTGATCGGCCGGCCCCAGGCCCAGCGAGCGCACCCACTGGCTCAGCGCCTGGTTGACGCCCATGCGTTCGATGAGGATCACGAAACCCAGGCCCGGCACGATCACGAAGGCCGTGCTCAGGAACAGCACGCCCGTGTCGCGCGCTGCGGCCAGGGCGGCGCCGGAAGCGGCGGTGCCCGTCGCCATCCAGGCATCGACCAGCCACAGCAGGGCGACCAGCGCCGCCCCGGCCATGGCCGCCTGCACAGGCGGGCGGCGCAAGACCATGAGCATGGACATCACAAGAAACACGGGAGACAGGTGGAGCAGGGTGGCCATGGGATGGGCTTTCTCGGCAGGCAGGTCCGCATGCGTTGGATGCGGAAAACGACGAAATACTATTTCGCGGCACCTGTTTTTTGGTCTCTGAATTGAGGGTGTTTGCGAGAAAATTTCTCACCCTCCAAAAGTCCTCGCTTCCCATGACCAAGCACACCGCCCACCCTGCACACCTGGCCGATCTGGACGGCTTCGACCGCGCCATCCTGGCCATCGTCCAGCGCGACAGCACGGTGCCGCTGCGCCTGCTGGCCGAGCAGGTCAACCTGTCCACGGCCGCCGTGCAGCGCCGGCTCAAGCGCATGCAGGCCGAAGGCGTGATCACCGGCCAGGCCGCCACCGTGGACCCCACGCGCGTGGGCCGGCCCATCACCATCATCGTGGAGGTCATGACCGAGCGCACCAGCATCGATGCGCTCAACGCCATGAAATCGCACTTCGCCGTGCCAGAGGTCCAGCAGTGCTACTACGTCACGGGCGAGGTGGACTTCGTGCTCGTGCTCACCGTGGCCACCATGCAGGAGTACGAGGCCCTGGCGCGGCGCCTGTTTGCCGAGAACCCCAACGTCAAATGGTTCAAGACCATCGTGGCGCTGGACCGCGTGAAGGTCGGGCTGGAAATTCCCTGCGAGTGAAGGCCCTTTGGCGCAATCTTGACAGCCGCTAAACGGCCGCCTACATTGAATGGAATGATCGTTCCAATTCAGTGAGCCACCATGCGCACCAAGGACTTCGACCCCGATGACATTGCAGACGCCGCCATGCAGGTGTTCTGGCAGCGCGGCTACGCGGCCACCTCGGTGCAGGACCTGGTGGACGGCACGGGCCTGTCGCGCAGCAGCCTGTACGGCACCTTCGAGAACAAGCAGGGGCTGTTCCAGCATGCGCTGCGCCGCTATGAGGCCGTGACCACCTCCAACGTGGAACTGCTGTCCGGCCCGGGACGCGCCCGGGACCTGGTGCGGCAGCTGCTGCTGCGCATCGTGCAGGACGAATTGAGCGATGCCGGGCGTCGTGGCTGCCTGGTCGCCAATGCCGCGCTGGAGCTGGCCGGCCATGACGAGGCCGTCGCCGAGAGGGTGGCCGGCAACTTCCAGCGCCTGCAAAAGGCGCTGGAAAAGCTCATCCTGCGCGGCCAGCAGGAAGGCGACATCACCGACAGCAAAAAGCCGCGCGCCCTGGCGCGCTTCGTCCTGAACACCGTGCAGGGCCTGCGCGTGCTGGGCAAGGGCAGCAGCGCGCCGCAGCGCCGCCAGTGCCTGATGGATGTGGTCGACGTGGTCGACATGGCGCTGCAGGCGCAATAGCCGGCCACCCGCCACCCGCCGCGCGCATGTCGTGCCGTTGCGGGTTTTTATTTTCCTTGAATTGGAATGATCGTTCCAGTAATGCGGATCTCAGTTTTCCGCGTCTGTTTCACTCTCTCATCACCCCAGGAGCTCCCATGCATACAAACCTTCAAACCACCATTGCCGTGCTCGGCACGGGCCTGATCGGTGCGCCCGTCGCGCGCAACCTGCAACGCAAGGGCTTCACCGTCCGCGCCTGGAACCGGACGGCCGCCAAGGCCCAGGCCCTTGCGGCGGACGGCGTTCAGGCCTGTGGCGATGCGGCCGACGCCGTGCGTGGCGCCCGCATCGTCGTCACTGTGCTCAAGGACGGGCCGGCCGTGCTGCAGGCCATGCAGGCTGCAGCGCCCGCATTGCAGCCGGGCACACTGTGGCTGCAACTGAGCACGGTGGGTGTGGATGCCATCGCGCCGCTGGCGCAGTTCGCCGATCGGCATGGCCTGGTGTTCTACGACTGCCCCGTGCAGGGCACGCGCCAGCCGGCCGAGCAGGGCCAGCTGGTCATCCTGGCCGCAGGCCCGCTGGCGCAGCGCGGCCAGGCGCAGCCGGTGTTCGATGCCATCGGCAAACGCAGCCTGTGGATTGCGCAGCAGGCAGGCGCCGCCAGCCGGCTCAAGCTGGCGCTCAACCACTGGGCCTTCGCACTCACGCATGGCCTGGCCGAAAGCCTGGCGCTGGCCAAGGGGCTGGACATAGAGCCGGCCCTGGTGGTCGATGCCGTCACGGGCGGGCCCATGGACAGCGGCTTCTTCCAGGCCAAGGCCGCTGCCATGCTGTCAGGCCGCTACGACGCCAGCTTCACCGTGGCCAATGCCGTCAAGGACGCGCAACTGGTGGCCGATGCCGCCGCCGGCGCAGGCCTGCTGCTGGATGGCGCCCAGGCCGGGCTGCGCCGCTTCGAACGCGCGCTGGCCGCCGGGCATGGCGACAAGGACATGGCGGCATCCCACCTGGCATCCCATCCAGCCTCCCATGCCTGAGATGCGCAGCAAGGACAAGGCAATGAATTCGCCCATGGACACCTCCTTCGACACAGGCCTGCCACTGGGCAGGCTGCTGGCCCTGGCGATGGCAGGCTTTCTGGCCATCATGACCGAGGCCCTGCCGGCCGGCCTGCTGCCCCAGATCGGCACGGGACTGGCAGTGTCCGAAGCCATGGCCGGCCAGATGGTCACGCTGTACGCGCTGGGTTCGGTACTGGCCGCCATTCCCGTCGTGGCCGCCACGCGCGGCCTCAGGCGCCGGCCGCTGTTCATGGCGGCGGTGGGCGGGCTGCTGCTGTTCAACAGCCTCACCGCGCTGTCCGGCCACTACGGCCTGACCCTGGCCGCCCGCTTTGCCGCAGGCATGGCTGCGGGCGTGATCTGGGGGCTGGTGACCGGCTATGCGCGGCGCATGGTGCCGCCGCATCTGCAGGGGCGTGCACTGGCCGTGGCGGGCGTGGGCCAGCCGTTGGCCCTGGCGGCCGGCGTGCCGCTGGGCGCCTGGCTGGGCAGCCTGTTCGACTGGCGCGGCGTGTTCTGGGCGCTGTCGGCGCTATGCCTGCTGCTGCTGGCCTGGGTGCGGCTGGGTGTGCCGGATTACGCCGGGCAGACGGCGCAGCAGCGCCTGCCCGTGGCGCGCATCCTGCTCATGCCCGGCGTGCGCCCCGTGCTGCTGGCGCTGTTCGGCTGGATGCTGGCCCACAACATGCTCTACACCTTCATCGCGCCCTTCCTGGCTTCGGCGGGTCTGGGGCAAAGGGTGGATGGGGTGCTGCTGCTGTTCGGCCTTGCGGCCATTGCCGGCATCTGGCTCACGGGCCTGCTGGTGGACCGCTGGCTGCGCGCACTCACCGTGCTGAGCCTGGCCTTGTTCGCCGTGTCTGCGCTGGTGCTGGGCCTGGCCGGGCAGTCGGCCGTGGCCATCCTGATCGGCGTTGCGGCCTGGGGCCTGAGCTTTGGCGGCGCGCCCACGCTGCTGCAGACCGCGCTGGCCGACGCGGCAGGCGAGGGCGCCGACGTGGCCCAGTCCATGCTGGTGACGGTCTTCAACCTGGCCGTGGCGAGCGGCGGCGTGGCCGGCGGACTGCTGCTGGGCTGGCGGGGTGCCCGCGCCTTGCCCTGGGCGCTGGCGGTGTTGGCACTGGCCTGCCTGTCCGTGGTCTGGCCGGCCAGCCATGCGGGCTTTCGGCCTGGGCGGCGCAGCATGGCTGCCTGAGGCACGGCCATCGCTGTTGCACCCGCATCGCTGTTCCCTAACAGACGGGGCAGCAAAGGGGCCACATGCCGCTGCGCATGTGGCCCTTGTTGCGTGCGATCAATCTTCCTATAATTGTTTTACCCCATGAACTGTGATTCATGGATAAAACAAATGGCACCTTCCCCGCCATGATCCACCGACGTTGATGGAGAGACACATGTCCGAATCCGCTCAGAACACGCCCCGCACCTGGGACCAGCCCGAAGGCTCCAGCTTCGAACAATGGATGGAATCGCGCGTGGCGCGGTTTTCCACGCGCAAGTACGACTTCGACGCGCTGAAGTTCCAGGCCGACTTCGATCCCAAGTACCGCCGTGGCCAGATGCGCTACATCGGCACGGGCGGCACGGGCGTGGCTGCGGACAGCAACACCATTCCGGCCGAGCACTTCACCTTCTCCACCATGGTCATCCCGGCCGGCAATGAAGGCCCCTCGCACCTGCACACCGATGTGGAGGAAGTCTTCTTCCTGATCCGCGGCAAGCTCAAGCTCGTGCTGGAGAAGGACGGCCAGCGCTTCGAGACCATCCTGACCGACCGCGACGTGGTCTCCGTGCCGCCCGGCGTGTACCGCGAGGAAATCAACATCGGCGACGAAGACGCGCTGATGTGCGTGATGCTGGGTGCCAAGAAGCCCATCACGCCCACCTATCCCCCAGAACACCCCCTGGCAAAAATCAAACGTTGAGTAGCGGGCCTGCCATGACCGCGCAGACGCTGCAACGCATGGAGCAGCGCCTTCAGGCGCAGTTCCCCGAACACCTCATCGCCCTGCCCGGGGGCGCCCAGGTCGCCTGGCGCGAGGCCGGCGACACGGCCTCGGACTTTGCCGTGGTGATGCTGCACGGCATCAGCTCGGGCGCCGCCTCCTGGCTGGACGTGGCCCTGGCGCTGGCGCCGCGCACGCGTGTGCTGGCCTGGGACGCGCCCGGCTATGGCCGCTCCACACCGCTGACACCCGCCGCGCCCACGGGCGCCGACTACGCCCGCGTGCTGGAGCAGTCGCTGCAGGCGCTGGGCGTGCGCCGCTGCCTGCTGGTGGGCCACTCGCTGGGTGCGCTCATGGGCACGCCCTGGGCGGTGCAGGCCGGTGCCGGGCGCGTGCAGCAACTGGTGCTGATCAGCCCCGCTGGCGGCTATGGCGCACCCGGCATGGGCGAGCAGCAGGCCAAGGTACGCCAGGGCCGTCTTGCGGCCCTGCAGGAAAAAGGCATCGAAGGCCTGGCCGCCGCCATCGACCAGCGCCTGGTCTCGCCCGCCGCGCCCGAGCCCGTGCGCCAATGGGTGCGCTGGAACACGGCGCGCCTGCATGCCGCAGGCTACGCCCAGGCCGTGGAGCTGCTGTGCGGCAGCGACCTGGGGCAGGCGGCGGGGCGCCTTGCCATGCCGGTCGAGGTCTGGGTGGGAGAGCACGACGTGGTCACGCCGCCGGCTGCCTGCGCGGCCTGGGCCGCAAGACTGGGGGCGCGGTACGTTACGCTTGCGGCAGCCGGCCATGCCTCTGTCGTCGAACAACCTGCGGATGTCGCACAGAGGCTGGCCACCCTGCTGACCTGATGGCCTACCTGCCCGAATTGCGATGAGCGATACCTCCGAAACCCTCTCGAACGACAACGACCGCTACACCGTCCCCGCGCTGGAGCGCGGCCTGCGCCTGCTGGCCTGCTTCACGCCTTCGCAGCCCGTGTGGAGCGCGCCCGACCTGGCGCGCACCCTGGCGCTGCCCCGGTCCACGGTGTTCCGGATGCTGACGACGCTGGAGGGCATGGGGTACCTGCAACGCTCGGGCACCGAATACCGGCTGGGCCTGGCCGTGCTGCGCCTGGGCTACGACTACCTGTCCACCCAGCCGCTGGCCCAGCTGGCCGAGCCCGTGCTGCAGTCGCTGTGCGACCGGCTGGGCTTCACCACCAACCTGGCGCTGCTGGACGGCACCTCCGTGGTCTATGTGGCGCGCATCGCGCCGGCCGGCGCCTTCCAGGGCGCCGTGCGCGTGGGCTCGCGGCTGCCGGCCCATGCCACCGTGCTGGGCCGGGCACTGCTGCAGGACATGGACGCGGACCAGCTGCGCGCCCTGTTCGGCGGCAGCGAACTGCCCCAGTTCTCGGAAAGCACGCCGCGCAGCGTGGAGCAGTTGCTGCAGTTGCTGCAGCAGGACCATGAACGCGGCTACGCCATGGGCGAGGGCTTCTACGAGCCCGGCGTCTCCAGCATCGCCGCGCCCGTGCGCGATGCGCAGGGGCGCATCGTGGCGGGCCTGGGCATGGCCGTGGCCTTCACCGAAATCGCTCCCGGCCGCATGGCCGACTGGGTGGAGCAGGTACGTGCCGCCGCCGATGAGCTGGCCGGCCACCTGCGCACCCAGCATCCCGGTTTTCTGCGCTGAACGGATGGTGGGCACACCGGCCGCCAGCGCATTCCTTCCCAGAAAGATATGACGATGAAGATTGCTGTGATTGGCTGCGGTGCGATTGGCGCCAGCGTGCTCGAACTGCTCAAGGGACATGCCGCCGTGCAGGTGGGCTGGGTGCTTGTGCCGGAAGTGACCGACGCCGTGCGCGCCACCCTGGCCCTGCATGCGCCCAAGGCGCGTGCCGTGCCTGCGCTGGCGGCCGAAGACCGGCCCGACCTCATCGTGGAGTGCGCGGGCCATGCCGCCATCGAGGAGCATGTGCTGCCCGCCCTGCGGCGCGGCATTCCTGCCGTCGTGGCCTCCATCGGCGCACTCAGCGCCCCGGGCATGGCCGAGGCCGTGCAGGCGGCGGCCGAGGCCGGAGACACCCAGGTGCAATTGCTGTCGGGTGCCATCGGCGGCGTGGATGCGCTGGCCGCTGCGCGCATCGGCGGCCTGGATGAAGTGGTCTACACCGGCCGCAAGCCGCCCCTGGCCTGGACCGGCACGCCCGCAGAACAGCGCTGCGACCTTGCCAGCCTCAAGGAAGCCTTCTGCATCTTCGAAGGCAGCGCGCGTGAGGCCGCCCAGCTCTACCCCAAGAACGCCAACGTGGCCGCCACCCTGTCGCTGGCCGGCATGGGCCTGGACCGCACCACGGTGCGCCTGTACGCCGACCCGGGCGTGGACGAGAACGTGCACCATGTGGCCGCGCGCGGCGCCTTCGGGTCCATGGAATTGACCATGCGCGGCAAGCCGCTGGCGGCCAACCCCAAGACCTCGGCCCTCACCGTCTACAGCGTGGTGCGCGCCGTGCTCAACCAGGCCACGGCCATCGCCATCTGAGTCGCGCCGGGCACAGGCTCGCGGCACAATGGGCGCTTTCGCCCCGCAGGCGGCCCCCGGGCCGCCTTTGCTTTTTCCCTGTGCCGTTGAAAGAGAAGCCACCATGACCATCGCCATCCTCAGTGCCCTGCCGCAGGAACAGGAAGGCCTGGTCCATGCCCTGTCCGACGCCCAGGGCACGGCCCACGCCGGCCGCATGTTCTGGCGCGGGCGCCTGCACGGGCACGACGTGGTCTGCGCGCTGTCGGGCATAGGCAAGGTGGCGGCCGCCACCACGGCCACGGCGCTGATCGAGCGCTTCGGCGTGCGCCGCATCGCCTTCACCGGCGTCGCCGGCGGCCTGGGCGAAGGCGTGCGCGTGGGCGATGTGGTCGTGGCCGACGAATACCTGCAGCACGACCTGGACGCCTCGCCCATCTTCCCGCGCTGGGAAATGCCCGGCTATGGCCGCACGCGCCTGCCCTGCGACCCCGAAATGACCGCCGCGCTGCTGGCCGCCGCCCAGGCCTGCGTGGCCGAGGCGGGCGAAGACCTGCGCGCCGCCCACGCCACCACGGCGCCGCGCGCGCACCAGGGGCTGATTGCCAGCGGTGACCAGTTCGTGGGCACGGCGGGCGCCTCTTCCGCGCTGGCGCAGGGCCTGCGTGCTGCAGGGCATGAGGTGCTGGCGGTGGAGATGGAAGGCGCCGCCGTGGCGCAGGCCTGCCTGGACTATGGCGTGCCGTTTGCTGCGATGCGGACTGTTTCCGATCGGGCGGATGACAGTGCGCATGTGGACTTTGCGGAGTTTGTGAGGGTGGTGGCGAGTCGGTATGCGTTGCGGGTGGTTGATGGGTTTTTGCGGCGGCTTGCTGTTTGATTTTTTACCCTGGCGGGGGCGTTTTTTGATCCTGCCGGGGGGGTGTTTTTCGAGGCCGGGTTTCGGCTCGGCGGCCGACCTACTTTCTTGTCTTGCTACAAGAAAGTAGGCAAAGAAAAGCCCCCCGAATGTCCGCGACCCCTTCGCTGCGCTACGGGGCAACCTGCGTCGGGCCACCTGCGGGGTTCGCCGTGAAACTCACTTCGCGCTGCGCGCTACGTTCAGACAATCACGGCGAGTCAGATGACGAAGCAAGCCTGTCCTTCGGCAGGCTTGCAACCCCGCAGGCGGCCCGACGCAGGCGCTGACATACGGGGAGTTTGCTCGGGCCTTCGCTGCGCTCGGCCGGATGTGGCCGCCCTCGCGGCTATGGGCTTTGAGTGGGGTCGCAACCTACGCTTCTGGCTTCGCCTTGCACATAGTCGGCCAGTGACTCAGCGCCGTCGCGGATGGCGCGCAGTGCGTGAGCCATGGCTTGCGGACGTCGCAAGTCTTCTGGGGCATTGAGGCTGGCCAATGCAAGTTGGGCCAGGGCCCATATTTCGTTGGAGCCTTCCTGTACCCATCCATTGGTGTCGGTGATGGTGCGAGCCAGTTGCTCGAAGCTGGCGCGTGTGGGAAGAGCGGTGCGCTGTTCGTTCATGTTTTCGTACTCCTGTGCGAGACGGAAACACCCGACCTGCGTTTTCAAGCGCAGAAAGGGTGGATGGGATGTTGAAAACACGCACACAGACGTGCGGGCAGCCTTGCGGGTAGCCCCATCCCATCCAAAACCGTGTGGACGTGCGGGTGCGATGCCCACTGTCCAAGTGTTCAGACGTGACGAGGCCTCTCTTTCGGGGAGGCTCTGCCGCTGTGTGTTGATGGTGTTTTCAAGCACCAGCCCCGGAACAGGGGGCCACCGAAATCATAGAGGCATTCCACAACCCTGCCTCAAACCCCAGGCCGAGCGAAGCGACGGCCCGCATCCACTCCCCGTATGAACGCGCCTGCGGCGTGGTGGTTGCGGGGTTGCAGTCGTGCCGAAGGACAGGACTGCTTCGTCAACTGACTCGCTGCGGTTGTCTGAGCGGAGTTCACGCAGTGAACGCAGCGAGTTCCGCAGCGAACCCCGCAACCGCCACGACGCAGGTTGCCCCGGAGCGAAGCGCAGGGGTCGCGGGCATTTGGGCGCGTTTCTTTGCCGACTTTCTTGCCGCGCGGCAAGAAAGTCGGTCGGCTGCCGGGCCGAAACCCGGCCTCTGCCCGCAGGCCGGGCATGCGTCCAAAGCAGACCAAGGAAGCATCAAAAAAGACCCCGAAAAACACACACCCAGACACACCTCTGTCATCCATTTCCCACACGTCTCCGTGTTTTCCCCAATCCCACCCCGAACCATCAGTCCTAAACTCACGCTTGTTTCAAGAAAAAAGTGTCATTTCAAATTTGAAACAGACGCAAACCCCCTTCGATTGAGGTACGCCATGAACACCACGCCCTCCACAGGCCAGCTTGCCGGCCGCCGCATCCTCGTCACAGGCTCGGCGCGCGGCCTGGGCTTTGCGTTCGCCAAGGCCTTTTGCGAGCAGGGCGCGCGTGTCGCCATGGCCGATCTGCGCGAGGAGCTGCTGGCCGAGTCCGTGGCCCGGCTGCGTGCGCAGGGCTTCGAGGCCCATGGCTTCGGGCTGGATGCCGGCAATCCGGAGTCGATAGAGCGCTGCGCGCAGCAGGCCGTGCAGGCGCTGGGCGGGCTGGACGGCCTGGTGAACAACGCGGCCGTGACCGATTCGGGCGGCAAGGGCATGGACGACATCGATCTGGACAAGTGGGACCAGGTGATGAACGTGAACGTGCGCGGCGTGTGGCTGATGACGCGGGCCTGCCGCGCCGCGCTGCGCGACAGCGGCCGGGGTGCCATCGTGAACCTGGCGTCCGACACCGCGATGTGGGGCGCCCCGAACCTGATGGCCTATGTGGCCAGCAAGGGCGCTGTGATGGCCATGACGCGTTCCATGGCGCGCGAGCTGGGCGCCGACGGCATCACCATCAACGCCGTGGCGCCGGGCCTGGTGCTGGTGGAGGCCACGGAATACGTGCCCGAGCACCGCCACCGCCTGTACATCGACCAGCGCGCGCTGCAGCGCGAGCAGCGGCCCGAGGATGTGTCGGGCGCCGTGGCCTATGCGCTGTCCGATGGCGCGCGCTTCGTGACGGGGCAGGTGCTGCCCGTCAACGGCGGCTTCGTCATGAATTGAAGGGGTTTCGCCATGAACGACACCCCCTCTTCCGGGAATGCCGAGAGCGCCGAGAGCGCGGACAACGGCACCGACAAATACATGGTGCCCGCGCTGGAGCGCGGCCTGCGCCTGCTGCAGGAGTTCGGGCGCGGCAATGCCACGCTGGGCGCGCCCGAGCTGGCCCGCCGCCTGCAGCTGCCGCGCGCCACGGTGTTCCGCATGCTCAACACACTGGAGGCCATGGGCTTTCTGCAGCGTGCCGAGGGAAGCAATGACTACCGGCTGGGCCTGTCCGTGCTGCGCCTGGGCTTCGAGTTCCTGTCGTCCATGGACCTGACCGAGCTGGGCCAGCCTGTGATCGCGCGGCTGTGCGGCGAGATCCGCTATCCCTGCAACATCGTGGTGCGCGATGGCCGCTCCATCGTCTATGTGGCCAAGGTCACGCCACCCACGCCGCTGACCAGTTCGGTGCGCGTGGGCACGCGCCTGCCTGCCCATGCCACGGCCCTGGGCCGCGTGCTGCTGGCCGACCTGTCCCTGCCCGAACTGCGCGCGCTCTACCCCGAAGACCACCTGGAAGCGCACACGCCCAAGACGCCGCGCACGGTGCTGGACCTGTTCAACCTGGTCGAGGCCGACCGCGAGCGCGGCCATGTGTTCAGCGAGGGCTTCTACGAAAGCTCCATCTGCACCATCGCCGCCCCCGTGCGCGACCACAGCGGCCGCGTGGTGGCGGCGCTGGGCACGACGGTCCCCGCGCCCCATGTGGAGGAGGGCCGTGCCGAGACCCTGATCGCCGGCGTCTGCGACGCGGCGGCCGAGCTGTCCGAGCTGCTGAACTACCGCCCGCAAGCGCAAACGCAAACGCAGACGGCACAGCTGCTTTCCCTCAATTCCCGGCGCGCAGGAGGCGGCCATGTTTGATTCCCAACTCAAGGACACCACGGCCGTCGTCACCGGCGGCTCTTCGGGCATTGGCCTGGCCACGGTCGATCTGCTGCTGTCGCAGGGCGCGCGTGTCGCCCTGTGCGGGCGCAGCGCCGAACGCCTGGAGCAGGCCGTGCAGCAACTGCGCGGAAGCCATCCCGAGGCCCGCCTGTTCGCCCAGGCCTGCGACGTGCTCGACGCCGCCCAGGTGCAGCAGTTCGCGCGCGACAGCGAGGCTGCGCTGGGTCCGGCCTCCATCCTCGTGAACAACGCGGGCCAGGGCCGGGTCTCGACGTTTGCCAGCACCGACGATGCGGCCTGGACCGAGGAGCTGCACCTGAAGTTCTTCTCGGTGCTGCATCCCACGCGCGCCTTTTTGCCGCAGCTCGAGCGCACGGCGCAGCCGGCCATCGTCTGCGTCAATTCGCTGCTGGCCTCGCAGCCCGAGCCGCACATGGTGGCCACCTCGGCCGCGCGCGCCGGCCTCAAGAACCTGGTGCGCTCCATGGCCACCGAGTTCGCGCCCAAGGGTGTGCGCGTCAACGGCATCCTGGTCGGCCTGATCGAGTCCGGCCAGTGGCGCCGCCGCTTCGAGGCGCGCGAGGACCGCAGCCAGGACTGGAACGCCTGGAGCGCCGACCTCGCCCGCAAGAAGTCCATTCCGCTGGGCCGCCTGGGCTCGCCCGACGAGGCCGCGCGCGCCATCTTCTATCTCGCCACGCCCCTGTCCTCCTACACGACCGGCAGCCACATCGACGTCTCCGGTGGCCTTGCACGGCAAGCGTAGTGCTTCAGCCCCTTCACCCGATTCAAAGCAGAACATGACTTCTTCCGCATCCAAAATCACCGTCGGCGCCGTTGTGGCCCAGTTCCTCGAACACTGCGGCGTGCAGGCCGCGTTCGGGGTGATCTCCATCCACAACATGCCCATCCTGGACGCGATGCATGCGCGCGGCAGGGTCCGCTTCGTGATGGCGCGCGGCGAGGCCGGCGCCGGCAACATGGCCGATGCCTGCGCGCGTTCCACCTCCAGCCTGGGCGTGTGCATCACCAGCACCGGCCCGGCCGCCGGCAACATTGCGGGCAGCCTGGTGGAGGCCTATACGGCCGGCACGCCGCTGCTGCACATCACGGGCCAGATCGAGACGCAGTACCTGGACCAGAAGCTGTCGTACATCCACGAGGCGCCCGACCAGCTGACCATGCTGGGCGCCGTGTCCAAGGCGGCGTTCCGCGTGCGCAGCGCCGAGACCTGCCTGTCCACCCTGAAGGCCGCCGTGCAGGCCGCCATGACCGCGCCGACCGGCCCGGTGAGCGTGGAGATTCCCATCGACATCCAGCAGACCGTGATCGACATGCCGGCCGACCTGTCGCCGCTGCCGGTGGCCGTGCTGGCCCCCAGCGAGGCATCGCTGGATGCCCTGGCCGACACGCTGGCCAAGGCACGCCGCCCGCTGCTGTGGCTGGGTGGCGGCGCACGCCACGCAGTCGCTGCCGTGCAGCGCCTGAAGGCGCTGGGCTTCGGCATCGTCAGCACGGGCCAGGGCCGCGGCATCGTGGCCGAGGACGATCCGGCCTCGCTGGGCGCCTACAACATCCAAAAGCCCGTGGAGGCCTTCTACCAGCGCTGCGACGCCATGCTGGCCGTGGGCACGCGCCTGCGCAGCAACGAGACGCTGAAGTACGAATTGAAGCTGCCGCGCCCGCTGCTGCGCATCGATGTGGACGCCGCCCAGCAGGGCCGCTGCTATGCCGATGACGGCTTTGTCTGCGGCGACTCGGCCCTGGCGCTGACAGGCCTGGCCGACCGGCTGGAGGCGCGCGGCTACAAGGCCGACCCCGAGCTGCTGGCCGACCTGCGCCAGGTGCACGACGAGGCCGTGGCCACCATGCGCGACGGCCTGGGCCCGTACAGCGTGCTGGTGCAGGAGCTGCAAAAGGCCGTGGGCCGCAACTTCAACTGGGTGCGCGACGTGACCGTCTCCAACAGCACCTGGGGCAACCGCGAGCTGCGCTTTTTCGAGCCCAACGCGGGTGTGCACGCCACGGGCGGCGGCATCGGCATGGGCATGCCCATGGCCATCGGCGCGGCCGTGGGCGCGGCGGTCAGCGGCTCGGGCCGCAAGACGCTGGGCCTGGCGGGCGATGGCGGCTTCATCCTGAACCTGGGCGAGCTGGCCACGCTGGTGCAGGAAGAGTGCGACACCCTGATCGTGCTGATGAACGACCAGCGCTACGGCGTGATCCAGAACATCCAGGACGCCTCCTACGGCGGCCGCCGCTGCTATGTGGAGCTGCACACGCCCGACTACGCGCAGCTGTGCGCCTCCATCCAGCTGCCCCATGCCCGCGTGCAAGACCTCAAGGAGCTGCCGGCGGTGCTGCAGTCGGCCTGGACGAAGAAGGGCCCCTTCCTGCTGGAGATCGACATGCGTGCCATCGGCAATTTCAAGGCCACGTTCTCTGGCCCGCCCGTGAACAAGCTGGACCAGATCCCGGCCACCACCACGGCCACCAAGGCCGCCTGAGGCGGCTGGATTCGAACGAACGAGAGAGGCTCACCATGTCGAACCTGGAACTGCTCCCCATCAACATCGCCGGCGAATGGCGCCTGGGCGGCGGCGGCGAATCCACCACGCTCTATCCCGCCACCGGCGAAGTGGTGGGCCGCCTGCGCGCGCCCAGCCTGGAGGATGTGGAAGAGGCCATCCAGAAGGCCGACCACGCCTTCCGCACCAGCGGCTGGGCTCAGAAAAAGCCCCATGAGCGCGCGGCCGTGCTGCATCGCGTGGCCCAGCTGATCCGCGAGCGCGCCGAGCCCCTGGCCCAGCTGCAGCGCCTGGACAACGGCAAGCCCATCAAGGAAACACGCATGCTGGTGGCCAGCGCCGCCGCCACCTTCCAGTTCTTTGCAGCGGCCTGCGAGACCATGGAGGAAACCATCACGCCCTCGCGCGGCGACTTCATGACCATGAGCGTGTACGAGCCCATGGGCGTGGTGGCGGCCATCACGCCGTGGAACTCGCCGATCGCCAGCGAGGCGCAAAAGCTGGCGCCCGCGCTGGCCGCCGGCAACGCCGTGGTCGTCAAGCCCGCCGAGGCCACGCCGCTGCTGGCGCTGGAGCTGGCGAAGATCTGCGAAGAGGCCGGCGTGCCCAAGGGCCTGGTCAGCGTGCTGCCGGGCCGTGGCTCGGTGATCGGCGACGCCATCACCAAGCATCCGCTGGTCAAGCGCGTGTCGTTCACGGGCGGCACGTCCACGGGCAAGCACATCGCCCACATCGCGGCAGACAAGATGATGCCGGTCTCGCTGGAGCTGGGCGGCAAGTCGGCCACCATGGTGCTGGCCGATGCCGACATCGACCATGCCGTCAACGGCGTGCTCTACGGCATCTTCAGCTCCTCGGGCGAATCGTGCATCGCGGGCTCGCGCCTGTTCGTGGCGCGCAGCCTGCATGCCGAATTCATGCAGCGCCTGACGGCCAAGGCCGCCGCGCTGCAGGTGGGCGACCCGGCCGACGAGCGTACGCAGATGGGCCCGCTGATCACCGCCAAGCACCGCGAATCCATAGAGAGCTATGTGGCCCTGGGCCTGTCCGAGGGCGGCCGGCTGCTCACGGGCGGCCAGCGGCCCGAGGGCGCGCAGTTCGAGCGCGGCTACTACTACCGCCCCACCATCATCGACGGCGTGAAGAACGACTGGCAGATCTGCCAGCAGGAAATCTTCGGCCCCGTGCTCGTGGCCATGCCCTTCGACAACGAGGACGACCTGCTCGCCCAGGCCAACGACAGCGTCTACGCGCTGGCCGCCGGCATCTGGACGCGCGACTACAAGAGCGCCTGGCGCATAGGCCGCGCCGTGCAGGCCGGCACGGTCTGGATCAACACCTACAAGCAGTTCTCCATCTCCACGCCCTTCGGCGGCTGGCGCGACAGCGGCCTGGGCCGCGAGAAGGGACGGCTGGGCATACAGCAGTACATGGAGCAAAAGAGCATGTACTGGGGCTTGAACGAGAGCCCCATCGCTTGGGCAAATTGAAGGAGCACGACATGAGCGTACTGGGCATAGACGAAATCACCTACGGCGCGGACGACCTGGCCACCTGCCGCCGCTTCTTCCTGGACTGGGGCCTGGCGCTGGTGCAGGAAGCGGACGACCGGCTGGTGTTCGAGACCCTCAACGGCTGCCGCGTGATCGTGGCCGCCGTGGACCATCCCGATCTGCCGCCCGCCATCGAGGCCGGCCCCACGCTGCGCGAAGTGGTCTGGGGTGTGGAAAGCGAGGCGGACCTTGCGCTGTACGCCAGCCGCATTGCCGCGCTGCCGGGCTTCACACAGGGCCAGGGGCGCATAGGCTGCATCGACCCCAACGGCCTGTCCGTGCGCCTGCAGGTCACGCAAAAGCGTGATGTGGATGTGCAAGGCGCCGCCTACAACACCTGGAACCGCAAGGACCGCGTCAACCAGGCCAGCCCGGCCTACGAACGCGCCCAGCCCATCGAGGTCGGCCATGTGGTGTTCTTCGTCAAGGACGTGCAGGCCTGCGAGCGCTTCTACGTGGACAACTTCGGCTTCGCGGCCTCGGACCGCTACCCCGAGCGCGGCGCCTTCCTGCGCTGCGCGCCCGACGGCGGCCACCACGACATCTTCCTGCTGCAGCGCCCCGCCAAGGACGCTGGCCTGAACCACGTGGCCTTCACGGTGCGCGACATCCACGAGGTCTTCGGCGGCGGCATGCACATCTCGCGCTGCGGCTGGGACACCCAGCTGGGCCCGGGCCGCCATCCCGTGTCCTCGGCCTATTTCTGGTACTTCCGCAATCCGGCCGGCGCCCTGGTCGAGTACTACGCCGACGAGGACCAGCTCACCGCCGACTGGCAGCCCCGCGAGTTCGAGCCCGGCCCCACGGTGTTTGCCGAATGGGCCATCGATGGCGGCATCGACGGCAACACCCGGCGCCAAAAGGGCGTGGGTACCAGCGACGGGAAATTCATCACCGACAAGCGGCATTGAGACCGCGCCTGACGGCCTACCCCCACAACCCAACCACCCCACGGCCCCCACCATGAACAAGACACGTCGCCAGGTTTCTCTTGCCGCTGCATTCCTGGCTGCAGCCACGCTGTCCGGCACCGCGATGGCCCAGGCCTATCCGGCCAAGCCCATCACCATCATCGTGGCCTATCCGGCCGGTGGCGACACCGATGCCATGGCGCGCCTGTATGCCGAGAAGCTGTCCACGCGCCTGGGCCAGCCCGTGCTGGTGGACAACCGCCCCGGCGCCAGCGGCACCATCGGCAGCGTGCATGTGGCCAAGGCCTCGCCGGACGGCTACACGCTGCTGCTGGCGCCCAATACCTTCGCCATCGCGCAGTTCGTGCTCAAGACGGCCTCGGGCTCCAGCTACGACGTGCTGCACGGCTTCACGCCCATCGTGCAGACCAGCGTGCAGCCCATGTTCGTGGCCACCAACCAGGCCTCGGGCATCAAGGACATGAAGACCCTGATCGCCCAGGGCAAGCGCGACGGCCTGACCTACGCCAGCCCCGGCAGCGGCTCGCCCATGCACATCCTGGGCGAGATGTTCAACCGCGCCGCCGGCACGCGCATCGCCCACATTCCCTACAAGGGCGTGGCACCTGCCGTCAACGACCTGATCGGCGGCCATGTGCCCACGACCTTCATGACCTGGGGACCGATCGCGCCCTACGTCGGCGGCAAGGTCACCGCCCTGGCCGTGGCCGACAGCCAGCGCAGCGCGCTGGCCCCCAATGTGCCCACCCTGGCCGAGCTGGGCGTCAAGGATGTGGAAGTGTCCGCATGGCAGGGCCTGTTCGGCCCCAAGGGCATGTCGCCCGAGACCGTGAAGCTGCTGAACACGCACCTCAACGAGATCCTGAAGATGCCCGACGTGGTCTCCAAGATGGCCACCTTCGGCGCGCTGCCCGCAGGCGGCGAGCCCGCGCGCCTGGAAAAGACGAATGCCGCCGATTTCAATCGCTTCGGCAAGCTCATCAAAGACCTGGACATCCGCGCCGACTGAGCGCAGCCAACCCCACACAAGACAGTTTTCGAAGGAGAGAACCATGGCCGCTGATCGCTATCTCGAGCCGCACCAGGCGCGCGAACGTGCCCCCACCCTGATGGAAGACCTGCTGGGCGATTCCATCGAACGCGCCTTCGGCGAAGGCGTGCAGACCCTGCCCGAACTGGTGGCCTACCTCAACCGCAGCGGCCCCTCCGGCGAGAACGGCGAGGCCTGGACCGAAGACAGCTTCCAGGCGCTGATGGCGCGGCTGGGCTATTGATACCGAGCAGGACTGGAGAGCCCCATGAACGTACAAACCATCACCATCGATCCGGTGGACGGCCTGCTCAACAAAGGCCTGAAGAACCTCTGGTACGCGGTCTGCCCCTCGGACTTCGTGAAGACCCAGCCCGTGTCCGTGCGCCGCTTCGGCCGCAAGATCGCGCTGTGGCGCGATGCCGACGGCCAGGTCCACGCGCTGGAAGACCATTGCCCGCACCGCGGCGCGCCGCTGTCGCAGGGCGTGATCCTGGGCGACCGCCTGGCCTGCCCCTACCACGGCGTGGAAGTGCGCGGCGACGGCACCGTGACCAAGGTGCCCGGCAGCCCCGGCTGCAAGCTCGAAGGCTCGCGCGCGGCGCTGGCCTTCCATGCGCGCGAGGCGCATGGCGCCATCTTTCTCTACAACAGCGACAAGACCGTTGACGAGGCGCCCGAGTTCACGCTGCCCGAGGAGCTGACCTCGCCCGAGTACTCCAACTTCCTGTGCTATGCCGAGTGGCGCAGCGACTACCGCTATGCGCTGGACAACGTCATGGACCCCATGCACGGCACCTTCCTGCACAAGCAGTCGCACTCCATGGCCGAGGGTGACAGCAAGGCCACGTTCCAGGTGCGCGAGACCGATGACGGCTTCGTCTTCGAGAAGGTGGGCCAGCGCGGCGTGAACTTCGACTGGACCGAGTGGGGCAGCACGGGCGTGCACTGGATGCGCCTGGAGATTCCGTACCCCAAGACCGGCGGCCCCGGCGGCAACTTCGCCATCGTGGCCTGCGTCACGCCCATCAGCGCCGACCTGTGCGCCGTGTTCTTCTGGCGCTGCCGCAAGGTGCAAGGCTGGATGCGCGACACCTGGCGCTTCCTGTACCGCAACCGCCTGGAGGCGCGCCACTGGGCCGTGCTGGAGCAGGACCGGATCATGATGGAGCAGATGGAGCTGGACGCCAACGAGCGCGAGAACCTCTACCAGCACGACATCGGCCTGGTGCGCCTGCGCCGCCACCTGCGCCGCCTGGCCCAGGAGCAGATCGACGAAGGCGCCGCATCATGAGCACCAACCTCCAGGCCTTCGTGCACACGCTGCGCTTCGAGGCCCAGGACACCATCAGTGTGGACCTGCGGCCCGTGGCGGGCGGGGAGCTTCCCGCCTTCACGCCGGGCTCGCACATCGATCTGCACCTGCCCAACGGCCTGGTGCGCAGCTACTCGCTGAGCAACCCCAGCGAGGAGCGCCACCGCTACGTGGTCGGCGTGCTGCGCGACCGCGCCAGCCGCGGCGGCTCGCGCTGCGTGCACGAGTCGCTGCGCGTGGGCATGCCCATCACCATCTCCGAGCCGCGCAACCATTTCGCGCTGGACGAAAGCGCCGCGCACACCGTGCTGGTGGCCGGCGGCATCGGCATCACGCCGCTGCTGTGCATGGCACGCCGCCTCAAGGGCCAGGGCCGCTCGTTCGAGATGCTGTACTTCGCCCGCGAGCGCAAGGGCGCGGCCTTCCTGGAGGAGCTGCAGGCGCTGGGCATGCCGCTGCACCTGCACTTCGACAGCGAGGCCGGCGGCCCGCCCGACCTGCGCGCGCTGCTGGCCCAACGCCAGCCCGACGCGGGCACGCACCACTACGCCTGCGGCCCCACGCCCATGCTGGACGCCTTCGAGAAGTTCTGCGCCGAGCTGGGCCACGCCAACGCCCACGTCGAGCGCTTCACGCCCGTGGAGGTCAAGGCCGCCGACGATGCGTGCAGCAACTACACGGTGGAACTCAAGCGCAGCGGCCGCTTCATCGAGATCACGCCCGAGAAGTCGCTGCTCGACACCCTGCTGGATGCCGGCATCCAGATGGACCACAGCTGCTGCGAAGGCGTCTGCGGCTCCTGCGAGACGCGCGTGCTCGAAGGCATTCCGGACCACCGCGACTCGGTGCTCAGCCCCAAGGAAAAGGCCAGCAACAAAGTGATGATGGTCTGCGTTTCCGGCTGCAAGAGCGAACGTTTAGTGCTGGATGTATGACACCCCCTGAGTCGCTTCGCGCCTTCCCCCTCTCTACCCGCTTCGCGGGGGAGGGGGACGACACCCTCGGTGCGGGGCGGCCCTTCCTCGGTGTCCCTGAGTTGGGCCATGCTGAATTGACGAGCGAGGCCCTGGGCTAGCAACTGAAGACAAACCACCACCACCCCCCAAGCCACCACCCCCAGAGGAGACAACCCCATGAAAACCATCCATACGCCCATGCTGGGCGTGGCGCTAGCCTGCCTGGCGTCCTTGCCCGGTGCCGCTTCGGCGCAGTCCAAGGTCGAGATCTTCGGCGTCGTCGATGTCGGCGTCACGCACCTGAACGGCTCCGGCCCCTCCAAGACCGGCCTGTCCACGGGCGGCGCCAACATCAGCCGCCTCGGCTTTCGCGGCACGGAAGAGCTGGGCGGCGGCCTGCGTGCGGGCTTCTGGCTGGAGGCGGGCATGGACGTGGACAGCGGCTCGGGCAAGGCCAGCGGTGGCGGCCTGAGCTTCAACCGCCGCTCCACCGTGAGCCTGTCGGGCGACTTCGGCGAAGTGCGCCTGGGCCGCGATGACTCGGCCACCTTCCTGAGCACGCTGATCTTCGACCCCTTCCTCACCAACGGCGTGGGCGGCACCATGGGCTTCACCATGCTGGGCATTCCCGGCACGGGCACGGCCACGGGCGGCGCGCCCATCCAGATCAGCAACGCGGTCAGCTACTTCCTGCCGCAGAACCTGGGCGGCTTCTACGGCCAGGTGCAGGTGGCCATGGGCGAGCAGGCGCGCAGCGCACCCAACAAGAACCAGGGCGACTACCGCGGCCTGCGCTTCGGCTACCGCCAGGGCCCCTTCAACGGCGCGCTGGCCACGGGCAAGTTCTATGGCGACAGCGATGCGACCAACCTCACGGCCAGCAACGTGGGCCTGAGCTGGGACTTCGGCGTGGCCAAGCCCATGCTGCTGTGGGCCAGCGAAAAGCGCGGCGCCCTCAAGGTCACCGCCCTGCAGCTGGGCGTGACCGCGCCCGTGGGCATGGGCGAGTTCAAGGCCTCCTACGGCCACTACAACACCGACGGCAGCAATGCCGACTGGAACAAGATCAGCGTGGGCTACGGGCACAACCTGTCCAAGCGCACCCAGGTCTACGGCACGGTGGCCTTCCTCAAGAACAAGGACGGCGCGGCCAAGTCCATCGGCGTGCAGGGCCTGTCGGCCCCGGGCACCACGCTGGGCGGCCGCTCCTCCGGCTTCGAGGTGGGCGTGCGCCACTTCTTCTGATACAGCCCATCGGGCGATAGAGACTTGCCATGAAAGATATGCGTGCGGCCCGCTGGTGGGGGGTGATCAGCCTCTTCATCATCGTCGCCATCTCCTATGTGGACCGGATCAACCTTTCGATCCTCATCCTCGACCAGGGATTTCTGGACCACATCGGGCTGACGCACGACGACCGCACGCGCCAGGGCCTGCTGGCCACGGCCTTCATGGTGGGCTACGGCGTTTCTTCCTTCGTGTTGACGCCGTTTTGCGCGGCGCTCTTCGGCGTGCGCCGAAGCCTGGTGGTCGGCCTGCTGCTGTGGGGCGCCGTGTCCTTTCTGTCCCCGGCCATGAACAGCTATGGCCTGCTGCTGGCCTCGCGCATCCTGCTGGGCATCTCCGAAGGGCCTCTGTACTCGCTGGCGGGCAGCTACATCAAGGCGCATTTCCAGAGCCACGAGAACGGCCTGCCCAACTCCTTCGTGAACATGGGCACGGGACTGGGGCTGGCGGTGGGCTATCCGCTGATCGGCTACCTGGTGGCCGGCCATGACTGGCAGACCTCGTTCCACGTGCTGGGCCTGATCAATGTGGCCATCGGCATTCCGCTGGTGCTGGCCTTCATCCGCATGCCCCGCGTGGACACCGGCATGCCGCGCCCGCGCTCGCTGGGCGAGGCGGTGGGCCAGGTCGGGCAGATCGTGCGCGGCGCCATGCACACGCGCTATCTGGTGCTGGTGGCCGTGCTGTCGGCGGCCTTCTTCTCCTACCTCTGGGGCAGCAGCAACTGGCTGCCGGCCTATCTGGAGTCGCGCGGCTTTTCGCTGCGCGAGATGGGCTGGCTGGCCTCGCTGCCGCAGTACGCCACGGTATTGGCCGTGCTGGTCGGCGGCATCGTCATCGACCGCCTGCCGCGCCGCCAGGTGCCCCTGATCTTCGTCGGCGGCAGCCTGGGCCTGGCGCTGGCCATCTGGCTGGCCATCCACATGGAAGACCGCTACGCGGCGGCCTACTGCCTGATCGCCGCCAACTTCTGCTGGGGCCTGATGAGCCCGGCCATTCCCAGCACCGTGCAGTACTGCGCGCGGCCCGAGCATGTGGCCAGCGCCTATGGCGTCGTCAACGGCACGGCGACCCTGGTGGCGGGCTTCATGCCTGCGCTCATGGGCGCCGTCATTGGCTGGACATCGCGTTCGGCCGGCGGCGGTTTCGTTGCCGGCTTCGGCCTGCTGGTGGGCACGCAGCTGGTGGTCATGGTCTGCGGCCTGGTGCTGTGGCTGCGCGAGCGCGGCCAGGGCACCCACGGTGCCAGCGATGCCCGGGATACGTCCGCGCGCACGGCCTGACCTGCACTACAGCGCGCCCGCTGCGGCGCACTGCTCCAGAAACGTCACCAAGGCCTGCACGCGCGCCGTGCGGCCCTTGCGCGTGGGCACCAGCAGGGTGACGGGCGCGCTGCCGAAATGCCAGTCGGGCAGCACGCGCACCAGCCGGCCCTCGGCAATGGCCGGTGCCATGTCCCATTGCGAACGCAGTACCAGGCCCAGGCCCTGTTCGGCCCAGTGGCGGGCCACGCCGCCATCGTTGGTCACATAGGACGGCGTCACACGCAGGGTCTGGCCGTCCACGGCACGCCGGCTGGCGGCGGGGCGCAGGTGCCACAGCGTCACATCCTCCTCGTTCTCGCGGATGCAGATGCAGGCGTGCTCCAGCAATTCGCGCGGCGTGGCGGGCGTGCCATGGCGGCGCAGGTAGTCGGGGCTGGCGCACAGCCAGCGGTCGTTGGCAGCCAGCTCGCGCGCCACCCAGGAGGAGTCGCGCACCGCGCCGATGTGGACCACGGCATCGGCATCGTGGCGGTCGGGGAAAGGCGTTTCGCGCAGGTCCAGCTGCAGTTTCAGTTGCGGGTGCTGGCGCGTGAAGGGCACCAGGGCCGGGGCCAGCCGGCTGCGCCCGTAGCCAAAGGGCGCGGCAATGCGCAGCGTGCCGCCCAGCTGGCGGGCATCGCCGTGCAGCGAGTCGCGCAGCTCCTCGATCTGGCCCAGCAGCCGCACGGCCTCGCGGGCAAAGCGCTCGCCCTCGGGCGTCAGCGCCAGGCGCCGCGCGCTGCGGTTGGCCAGGGACAGGCCCAGTTCGGCCTCCAGCCGGCGCAGGCGCATGGACAGTGCAGGCGGTGTCACGTCAAGCGCACGGGCCGCCGCGCTCAGCGAGCTTTCGCGCAGCAAGGCGGCGGCAAGCTGCAGGTCTTCGATGGCAATCATTCAATTTGCCTTAACGATTGATGACGGCGGATTTAACCACGACCATGGTCTTGGTCCGTACAGTGCCAAGGCATGAACACCCCATACCCCACCTCTGCCGCATGGCCCCGGGCCGTGCTCTTCGACCTGCTGACCGCCTTGCTGGACTCCTGGACCGTCTGGAATGCGGCCGCCGGCAGCGAGGCTGCCGGGCGCGACTGGCGCGCCGAATACCTGCGCCTGACCTATGGCTGCGGCGCCTACCAGCCCTATGAGGACCTGGTGCGCACGGCGGCCCGCAACCGGGGCCTGCCCGAGGCGGTGGCCGACAGGCTGGAGGCGCAATGGGAGCAGCTGCAGCCCTGGGATGGCGCACGCGAGCTGCTGGCCGCCCTGCGCCCGCACTGCCGCCTGGCCGTGGTGACCAATTGCTCCGAGCGCCTGGGTCAACGTGCCGCCGCGCTGCTGGGCGTGGATTGGGATGTGGTGGTGACCTCGGAAGCAGCAGGCTTCTACAAGCCCGACCCCCGGCCCTACCAGCTGGCGCTGGACCGGCTGGGGCTGCCTGCGGGCCAGGCCGCCTTCGTGGCCGGATCGGGCTATGACCTGTTCGGCACCTCGGCCGTGGGCCTGCGTACCTTCTGGCACAACCGCGTGGGCCTGTCGCGGCCCACGGGCGCGCCGCAGGCCGAGGCCGAAGCACCCACGCTGGCGCCGGCACTGCCCTGGCTCAGGGACTTTTCCCTGCAGCAGGGTTGAACCCCGAGGGTGCAGCCGGTGCTGTGCCCGCCCTCCTATCCTGTCCACCCTTGTGAGGAGCCTGCCATGCAGCTGCGTCCAGCCCTGCCGTTGTCCCTTGTGTCCGCATTCCCGGTCCTGTCCATCGTCTGTGCCATGGCGTGGAGCCAGGGAGCCCTGGCGCAGGCCGGCGCTGCCTTTCCGGCCAGGCCGGTCACGCTGGTCGTGCCGTTTCCCCCGGGAGGCCCCAGCGATGCGCTGGCCCGTGCCGTGGCTCAGAAGATGGGGGAGCATCTGGGCCAACCCCTGGTGATCGAGAACCTGGGTGGCGCCAATGGAACCATCGGCCTGAACCAGGCGCGCAAGGCTGCCGCCGACGGCTACACCCTGTCCTTTGGCGGCATAGGCACGCATGTGGTCAATGTGGCCTTGTACCGCAAGCTGCCCTATGACCCCGTGGCCGACTTCGCCCCTGTGGGACCTGCGGGCGCGGCGCCCATGCTGCTGCTGGCGCGTGCCAATCTGCCGGCCTCCGACCTGCGCCAGTTCGCCGACTGGCTCAAGCGCAACCAGGCCGCAGCCTCCTATGGCAGCGCCGGCGTGGGCTCGATATCGCACTATGGGTGCGTGCTGCTGCTGTCGGCGCTGGGCCAAAGCCCCACCCATGTTCCCTATCGCGGGATCGCGCCTGCCATGAACGATCTCATGGGCGGACAGACCGATTTCATGTGCGACCAGACGACGACGGCGCTACCGCAGATCGCGGGCGGCCGCATCAAGGCGATTGCGGTGCTGGGAACACAGCGCCTGGCTCAGCTGCCGGGCACGGCGGCCAGCGCCGAGGCCGGCCACCCCCTGCAGGCGCGCTCATGGAACGCGATCTTCGCACCACGCGGCACGCCGCCGGCGGTGCTCGCGCGGCTGACGCGGTCGCTGCAGCACGCCATGGGCGATGCGGGCCTGCGCGCACAGATGGCCGCGCTGGGGGTGGAGCTGCCGTCGCCCGAGCAGGCCGTGCCGGCCACGGTCTCCGCCTTGATCGAACAGGGACTGCGCAACGACGTGCCTGCCCTCAAGGCCAAAGGCCAATACCTGGATTGACGATGGAGAGAGAAACACCATGCAAGACACACTTCTGACCCTGGACACGCCCGCTGCCGTGATCGACCTCTCACGCATGCAGCGCAACATCCACCGCATGCAGCAGCGCATGGACGCGCAGGGCGTGCGCCTGCGCCCCCATGTGAAGACCAGCAAGAGCGTGCCCGTGGCCGCCGCGCAGCGCGCGGCCGGGGCCTCGGGCATCACGGTCTCCACCCTGAAGGAGGCCGAGCAGTTCTTTGCCGCTGGCACCACCGACATCCTCTATGCAGTCAGCATGGCGCCGCACCGCCTGCCGCAGGCCCTGCAACTGCGCCGGCGCGGCTGCGATCTCAAGCTCATCGTGGACAGCGTGGCGGCGGCCCAGGCCATTGCCGCGTTCGGCCGCGAACAGGGCGAGGCCTTCGAGGTATGGATAGAGATCGACACCGACGGCCACCGCTCCGGCGTGGGCGCCGAAGATGCGCCGCTGCTGCTGGCCATTGGCCGCACGCTGCACGACGGCGGCATGCGCCTGGGCGGCGTGCTCACGCATGCCGGCTCCAGCTACGAGCTGGACACGCCCGAGGCGCTGCAGGCGCTGGCCGAGCGCGAGCGCGCCGGCTGCGTGCAGGCCGCCGAAGCCCTGCGCGCGGCCGACCTGCCGTGCCCCGTGGTCAGCGTGGGCTCCACGCCCACCGCGCTGGCGGCATGCCGGCTGGACGGCGTGACCGAGGTGCGCGCAGGCGTCTATGTGTTCTTCGACCTGGTGATGCGCAACATCGGCGTGTGCACGGCCGAGGACGTGGCGCTGTCGGTGCTGGCCACCGTGATCGGCCACCAGGCCGACAAGGGTTGGGCCATCGTGGACGCAGGCTGGATGGCCATGAGCCGCGACCGGGGCACGGCGAAACAGCGGCAGGACTTCGGCTACGGCCAGGTCTGCGACCTGCATGGCGAGGTGATGCCGGGCTTCGTGCTGACTGGCGCCAACCAGGAGCACGGCATCCTGGCGCGCGCTGATGGCGCGATAGAGGCCGACATCGCCGCCCGCTTTCCCCTGGGCACGCGGCTGCGCATCCTGCCCAACCATGCCTGCGCCACGGGCGCGCAGTTCCCGGCCTACCAGGCGCTGGCGGCAGATGGCTCGGTGCAAACCTGGGAGCGGCTCCATGGCTGGTGAAAACGGGATCGATCTGCGCCATGCATCGCCGCAGCTGCCTGCGCCGGGCGGCCACTACAGCCACACGGCCACGGGCCAGGGGCTGGTCTTCGTGTCAGGGCAGCTGCCCATACGGCCCGACGGCACGCGCCTGGTGGACGCCAGCTTCGAGGACCAGGCGCGCCAGGCGCTGGCCAATCTGGCGGCGGCGCTGGAGCTGGCCGGCAGCGGCGTGCCCCGCCTGCTGCAGGTGCGCGTGTACCTGGACGACATGGCGCACTGGCCGGCCTTCGACCGCCTCTATGCCGACTGGGCCGGCGCGCACCGGCCCGCGCGCGCCGTGGTGCCCACGGGGGCGCTGCATTTCGGGTTGAAGGTGGAAATCGAGGCCGTGGCGCTGGCCTGAAGAAAGCCCGGCCCGAGGGGGCCGGCTGCCGCTACTTCAGCCAGCCGCGCTTGCGGAAATACAGCATGGGCCCGACGGCACTGAGCACCATGAGCGCGATGACGTAGACGTAGCCGAACTCCCACTCCAGCTCGGGCATGAAGCGGAAGTTCATGCCGTAGACGCTGGCGATCAGCGTGGGCGGCAGCAGGGCCACGCTGGCCACCGAGAAGATCTTGATGATCTTGTTCTGGTTGATGTTGATGAAGCCGACCGTGGCATCCATCAGGAAGTTGATCTTGTCGAAGAGGAAGGCCGTGTGGCTGTCCAGCGATTCGATGTCGCGCAGGATCTGGCGCGCTTCCTCGAACTGCTCGGCATTGAGCATCTTGGAACGCATCATGAAGCTGACGGCGCGGCGCGTGTCCATGACGTTGCGGCGGATGCGGCCGTTCAGGTCTTCCTGGCGCGCGATGGCGCCCAGCACTTCGCGGGCCACGTCGTCGGTCACGTCGCCGGACAGCACCATCTTGCTGGCCTTCTCCAGGTCGTCGTAGATGCCTTCGAGCGTATCGGCCGAGTACTCGGCGTCGGCGTCGAACAGCTTGAGCAGCACGTCCTTGGCCTCGTCGATCAGGCCCGGCGCGCGGCGCGCGCGCATGCGCAGCAGCCGGAAGACCGGCACGTCCTCGTCATGGATGGAGAACAGCACGCCGCAGCTGCGCAGGTTCTTGTTGTGCTCGTTGACGATGAAGGCCACGCGCACGGAGCGTGGGTCCTCGTCATCGTCGATCAGGAAGTCGCTGCGGATGTGCAGCTCGCCGTTGTCTTCTTCGTAGAAGCGGGCCGATTCCTCGATGTCGTCGTCCATCGCATCTTCGGGGATGGACAACTCGTAGTGCTGCTTGATCCAGCGCTTTTCCTCGACCGTGGGCGACTCCAGGTCCACCCAGATCGGCTTGAAGCGGGACAGCTCCTCCAGCGACTCGATCTCTTCTTGAACCAGGCGGCCATTGGCCAGCGTAAAGATGTTGAGCATAGGCTCACTCCAGGTGTTCTTCTCAGGCGTGCGGGGTATCGGGGGTGCTTTCAACCCCACAGGCCAACCGGGAGTTGAAAGCTACCAACTGGGGTAGGTTTCCACGGAGCTTTCTCCAAGATGCAAAGCATCGGATTATGCAGCGTTGCGCTGCAGCATGCGGGCCGGCCGCGCTATTCGGAAGCGGCTCCAGGGGGCATCTGGCGGCCTGTCACAAAAGCCTGGGCATGGCACAGGTCGGCCCAGGCGCCGGCCTTGGCCTGGGGGGCGCGCAGCAGATAGTTGGGGTCGTAGCTGACCACGGCCGGCACACCGGCGATGCGGTGCGGCTCGGCGCGCAGGCGGCCCAGGGCCTCCTGGCGCCCCAGCACGGCGCGCGCCGTGGCCAGGCCCAGCACCAGCACGCAGGCCGGGCGCAGATCGCGCAGCAGTGCCTCCAGCGACGGTTGCAGGGCCGGGACCTCGGGCGCCTCCTGGCCTTCGGCCGGAGGCTGCACACGGTGCAGGGCGGCGCTGTACAGGCGCGGATGGTCCTGCAGGTTCAGCGCGCGCAGCATGTTGTCCAGCAGCCGGGCCGCGTCGCCTTCCAGCGCGGTGCGCGCGCAGTCGGGGCCGGGGCGCCGGGCGGGCGGCAGCGGCAGGGAGTTGGCCGGCGGCTCCAGCAGGATCAGCCAGCCGCCTTCGCCGCCATCACCGGCCGGCGGCGTTGCCGCATACACGGGACGCACGGGGCCCAGCCGCCAGCCCAGGCCCGGTGCGCCGGCCACGGGCTGCTGCACGTAGCGGCGCGGCGGGCGTTCGCGTTCGGGGATGACGGGTGCGGGAGAGGCGTGCACGGGTGCGGGAGGCGGTGTCGCCTGGACCGGCGCCTGAACAGGCACCTGAACGCGTACGGGCGTTGGCGCGGCGACAGGCGACGATGCAGCAGACGCCGGTGCATCAGGCGCCGGTGCATCAGGCGCCGGGAGGGGCGCCGCTGCAGGCGCATCGGAGGGCGCAGCCAGGGCCTCGGACAGCACGGCGGGCGCGGTCTCGGGTTCGGGCAGCCAGACAGTGATGCCCATGGCATGCAGCATGGCCCGCTGGCGGGTGTCTAGATTCAGGGCCATAGCTTGAGGCTCATGAGCACGGCATGCTCGCGCGGGCCGTCGTGCATGGGGTAGTAGTTCTTGCGCAGGCCCACCTCCTGGTAGCCATGCGCGGCGTAGATGCTGCGTGCGCGGACATTGCTCTCGCGCACTTCCAGCCAGATCCATTGGGCCTGGCGCTGGCGCGACCACAGGGCCAGGGCGTCCAGCAGGATGCGGGCCCAGCCCTGGCGCTGGCGCGCCGGGGCCACGGTGATGTTGAGCAGGTGCACCTCGTCGAGCACGATCATGGCGACGAAGTAGCCGACCAGCCCGCCCTGGGCATCCACCAGCAGCTGGGTTTCATAGCCGGCCGCCATGGCGTCGATGAAGTTGCCGCGCGTCCAGGGATGGGAATAGGCCTGCTGCTCCACGGGCAGCAGCGTGTCCAGCCACAGCACGTTCAGCGGCTCGAAGCGCACGCTGTCCCGCTCCGACGCCAAGGCGTCGGTCAGGGGCGGCAGCGGCCGCGAGGGCTGTGGCGTGTGCGTGCTCATGCCTGGGCAGGAGGGGTCTCTGTGGTCTGCACGGGTGAAGCAAGCGCGGCTGCCGCCTTGGCAGCCTCGCGCTCGGCCGTGGTCTGCGCGACTTTATCGCGGATGTAGCGCGGCAGGGCCTGGTCGGCCGGCAGGGCGCGGTCGGCCGCCAGCATCGCAGGGGCCAGGCGCAGCATGGCGGCGGCCGTGGGCAGCGCAGCCACATGGCTGGCCTGGGGCGCCAGGCGCTCGCCATAGGCGGCCAGGGCGTTGCCGGCCACCACGGTGCCGGGCGGCAGCTGCAGGGCCTCGGGCGCGCACAGGCCGAAGTCGCCGCTTTGCTCGCCGATGTCGTTCCAGCGGCCATCGGCCCAGTGGTAGGCGGCGTGGTAGACCTCGTTCATGCGCGCATCGATCACGGCGATGAGGTCGGTGCAGCCGTATTGCATGCGCGCCTGCTCGGCCACGGCCAGCAGGCTGTCCATGGGCAGCACGGGCACGCGGGCGGCAAAGGCCAGGCCCTGGGCCACGGAGCACGCCGTGCGCAGGCCCGTGAACGAGCCCGGACCCCGGCCGAAGACGATGGCCCGCAGCTCGGCGAACTCCAGTCCGGCCTGGGCCATGAGGGCCAGGATGGCGGGGATCAGCTCGGTCGAGGTCTGCGGGCCGCCGGGGCCGCTGTGTTCCCAGACGGCATCGCCGCGCTGCACGGCGATGGAGAGGGTGTCGGTACTGGTGTCTAGGGCAAGAAGATTCATGGCGTGGGGCAGGCGGCGGTGCCGCAGCAAGCCCTGGATTATCGGTGCCCCGCCCGGCCCGCGCGCGGCATGGCCGCAATGACCGGCGTAGACTTGCTGGCCATGTTGCATCTTTCGCTGTCTTCTTTCCTTATTTCCTCGATTTCCTCCGCCTTCTCACTCGGAACGCCGCGTTCACACCGAGGCCTGGCAGCCGCGCTGCTGGCGGCGGCTGCCCTGCCCGGCATGGCCATTGCCCAGGCCGATGCGCCCACGTCACCGGCGGCCCTTTCCACCAAGACTGCGCGCGAAAGCCGGCTGCCGCCTCCCGTGGAAGCCGCCCTGGCGCGCGCCAAGCTGCCGCGCGAGGCGGTCTCCGCCCTGGTGGTGGAGGTCGATGGCCGGGCCGCTCCGCGCCTGGACTGGCAAAGCCATGTGGCCATGAACCCGGCCTCGGTGATGAAGCTGGTCACCACCTATGCGGCGCTGGACCAGCTGGGTCCTGCCCATGTCTGGCGCACGCCCGTCTTCCTGGGCGGGCCGGTGCAGGACGGCGTGCTGCGCGGGCCGCTGTACATCCAGGGCCAGGGCGATCCCAAGCTCGTGATGGAGCGGCTGTGGCTGATGCTGCGCCGCCTGCAGGGCATGGGCATCAAGGTCATCGTGGGCGACATCGTGCTGGACCGCAGCGCGTTCTCCGTCCCCGCCCACGATCCCGCCACCTTCGACAACGAGCCCTGGCGCCCCTACAACGTGGCGCCCGACGCCCTGCTGGTCAACTACAAGGCCGTGACGGTCGGCTTTGTGCCCGACGCCGCGGCGGGCGTGGCGCGGCTGCAATACGATCCGCCGCTGGCCGGAATCCAGCAACAGGAAACCGTGCCCCTGGCGCCGGCAGGCAGCGAGTGCGGCGACTGGCGCGCCCGGCTGCAGCTGGACATGGCCGACCCGTTGCGCATCGCCTTTGCCGGCACGTTCCCGGCCAGCTGCGGCGACAAGAGCTGGTCGCTGGCGCCGGCCCAGCCCGAGGCCTTCGCGGCGCGCGCCATCGAGGGCATGTGGCGCGAGCTGGGCGGCAAGCTCACAGGCACCGTGCGCGACGGCCGCGTGCCGGCCGGCCTGCAGCCGGCCTTCCAGAGCGAATCGCCCTCGCTGGCCGAGGTGGTGCGGGACATCAACAAATACAGCAACAACGTCATGGCCCAGCAGGTGTTCCTGACCATGGGCATGCAGCGCACCGGCGTGGCCAGCTTCGAGGCCTCGCGCCAGGCGCTGGGCCAGTGGTGGCAGGCGCGCTGGGGTGCGGCCGAGCAGCCCGTGGCCGACAACGGCGCGGGCCTGAGCCGCGAGGCGCGCATCACGGCCTCCGGCCTGGGCCGCATGCTGCAGCAGGCCTGGGCCTCGCCCGTGATGCCGGAGTTCGTGGCCTCCATGCCCATCGTCGGCGTCGATGGCACGCTGCGCCGCAGCCTCAGCCGCGTCCAGGGCATGGCGCACCTGAAGACCGGCACGCTGCGCGATGCCTCGGCCCTGGCCGGCTATGTGGATGGCGCCAGCGGCCGCCGATACGTGCTGGTGGCCATGGCCAACCACGCCAATGCGGCCGCCGCGCGCGCGGCCTGGGATGCGCTGGTGGACTGGACGGCGCACGACCGCTGATACGCTGCCTGCGCTCTTGTTCCAGGGCCTGCTTTTGCAGGCCCTTTCCGTTGTGTTTCTGCCTCCTGCCCGGCAAGGGCCTTGTCCTGCCTGCGGGCGCCAGACCGGTATTTATCGTCTATTCGCCCGCGTGCGAAATGCCCGGTCGGCCCGCGATTCCTATCGGTACTTGCCCGGTGTCGCCAAGGTGCGACTGTCGCTACGATGGCAATCACCAAAAAAAGCACGGTCGTGCTATTCACAACACTTCACGGAGATCACACCTTGGCAAATCGTTATCGAATCCTCGCGGCCTCCCTGGCCACGGCCGGCCTGCTGGCCGCTTGCGGTGGCGGCAGCGGCGCCGACACCACCCCCCGTGCCAAGATCACCTCCGTCAAGGTGATGGGCGACAGCCTCTCCGACAGCGGCACCTTCGGCTACAAGTTCACCGTGCAGAACGCCACGCTGACAGGCGCCGGCTCCAACCAGGTCTGGGCCGAGCGCGTGGCGGGCCTGTACAACATCTCCCTGTGCCCGCGCTTCAACGGCACGGCCTTCACGCCCAACACCTCGTGCAACAACTACGCCGTGGGCGGCGGCCGCATCAACTACACCAGCGCGCCCACGGCGCCCATCTCCATCACGCAGCAGATCCTGCTGGCCGGCGCGGCGGGCTTCACGGCCGATGACCTGGCCGTGATCGACGGCGGCGCCAATGACGCGGCCGACGTGATCGGCGCCTTCCTGGCCGCTTCCAGGGACCAGGGCGCCAACTTCAAGGCGCTGCTGTCCACCAAGATCGACGCGGCCACGCTGGGTGCGCTGCTGCAGCAGGGCCAGGCCGGCATGGCCCAGGCCGGCGGCCTGTACATGCAGAACCTGGCCAAGGGCTATGTGTCCACCATCCAGGCGAATGTGCTGGGCAAGGGCGCCACGCGCGTGGCCATCCTCAACGTGCCGGCCATCACGCTGACGCCGCGCTTCCAGCTGGTACTGCAATCGGTGGCCCAGCAGCAGGGCTCGGCCGCCGCCGCCCAGCTGGAGACCGTGTTCGACGGCTGGGTCAAGGCCTTCAACCAGCAGGTTGCCACCGGCTTCGCGGGCGAGAGCCGCGTGGCCATCATCGATTTCTACAGCGAGTTCCGCCAGCAGATGGCCGACCCCGCCCAGTACGCCTACACCAACGTGAAAAAGGCGGCCTGCCCTGCCACCGGCGTGGGCGCCGACGGCCTGCCCACCTACAGCTTCCCGACCTGCACCGAGGCCGCGCTGTCCGCCTCCATTCCCGTGGGCGAGACCAGCGCCAACTGGTGGAAGAGCTATGCCTTTGCCGACAGCTTCCACCCCACGCCCTACGGCCACCAGCAGATGAGCCAGCTGGCCTCCCGTACCCTGGCCCGCGCAGGCTGGCTGTGATAGCAGACACGCAGCACGAGGAGACACATCCATGAAGACATTCCTGCGTATCACCGCCGCCATGGCCATGGCCACGGCCTGCATGGCCGCCACCGCCCAGTCCGCCGGCACCTGGAGCGTGCGCCTGGGCGCCACGCGCATCGATCCCCAGACCAGCAGCGGCTGGCTGAGCACACCCAGCTTCCCCGACACCCGCGTGGACGTGAAGGCCAACAGCCAGCTCACGGGCGGCGTGACCTACATGGTCACCAACAACTGGGCCATCGACGTGCCCATGGGCCTGCCGTTCAAGCACGACTTCGTGGGCGATGGCGCCATCTCCGGCACGGGCAAGCTCGGCCGCACCAAGGTGCTGCCCGCCACCGTGTTCGCGCAGTACCGCTTCGGCGAGGCCAACTCCGCCTTCCGCCCCTACCTGGGCCTGGGCGTGACCTATGCCAAGTTCTTCGGCGAGCGCACCACGGCCTCCCTCAACGGCCTGACCGGTGGCACGCTGGCCAACCCCACCACGGCCTCGGTGGACAGCAAGTGGGGCCTGACGCCCCAGATCGGCTTCGTCTACAACTTCAACGAGCGCTGGTTCCTGGACGTGGCCTACTACAAGAGCTTCCTGAAGACCACGGCACACCTGTCCTCGGGCCAGAGCGTGTCGCTCAAGCTCAATCCGAACGTCTACGCCATCGGCATCGGATACCGCTTCTGACAGGTCGCAGCCCCAAAGAAAAACCAGCCCGCGGGCTGGTTTTTTCATGGAGGGGGACTGCGCCTACTTGGCCGTGGGCATCACGAATTCCGCGCCCTTGGGCGTGCTCTCGGGCCAGCGCTGCATGATGCTCTTTTGGCGGGTATAGAAGCGCACGCCTTCCTCGCCATAGGCGTGCATGTCGCCGAACAGGCTGCGCTTCCAGCCGCCGAAGCCGTGCCAGGCCATGGGAACGGGAATCGGCACGTTGATGCCGACCATGCCGACCTCGATGCGGCGGCCGAACTCGCGCGCCACATTGCCGTCGCGCGTGAAGCAGGCCACGCCGTTGCCGAACTCATGGTCGTTGACCAGCTGCACGGCCTCGGCGAAGTCCTTGGCGCGCACCACGGCCAGCACGGGGCCGAAGATCTCTTCCTTGTAGATGCGCATGTCGGGCGTGACATGGTCGAACAGCGTGCCGCCCAGCCAGAAGCCGCCCGAGGTGTCCGTGCCTGTGGCGGCGCCGGCCGCCTTGCCGTCGAAGCCCCGGCCATCGACCAGCAGCTGCGCGCCTTCCTTGACGCCCAGGTCGATATAGCCGCTGATGCGCTCGTGCGCGGCGCGCGTCACGATGGGGCCCATTTCCGCGGCCAGGTCCTCGCCGTCCAGCACCTTCAGCGCCTTGGTGCGCTCGATCAGGCGCGGCAGCAGCTGGTCGGCCACGTCGCCCACGAGCACGGCCACGCTGATGGCCATGCAGCGCTCGCCGGCCGAGCCGTAGCCGGCGCCGATCAGCGCGTCCACGGCCTGCTCGATATCGGCATCGGGCATGACCACCATGTGGTTCTTGGCGCCGCCCAGGGCCTGCACGCGCTTGCCGTGGCGCGCGCCCGTCTCGTAGATGTAGTTGGCAATGGGCGTGGAGCCCACGAAGCTCACGGCCTTCACGTCGGGATGCTCGATCAGCGCGTCCACCGCCTCCTTGTCGCCCTGCACCACGTTGAACACGCCGTCAGGCAAGCCCGCCTGCTTGAGCAGGTCGGCGATCAGCAGCGACGGTGTGGGATCGATGGGGCTGGGCTTGAGCACGAAGGTATTTCCCGCCGCAATGGCCACCGGGAACATCCACATCGGCACCATCACCGGGAAATTGAAGGGCGTGATGCCCGTGACCACGCCCAGGGGCTGGCGCAGCGTCCAGTTGTCGATGCCGGTGGAGACCTGGTCGGTGAAATCGCCCTTGAGCAGCTGCGGAATGCCGCAGGCGAATTCCACGATGTCGATGCCGCGGCTGACTTCGCCCTGCGCATCGGTGAAGACCTTGCCGTGCTCGGCCGTGATCGCATGGGCCAGCTCGTCCTTGTGCTGGTTGAGCAACTCCAGGAAGCGCAGCAGCACGCGTGCACGGCGGATGGGCGGCGTATCGGCCCACTTCGGGAAGGCCGCCTTGGCCGCAGCCACGGCGGCATCGATATCGGCGCGCGAGGCCAGGGCCACGCGGCCCGTGACCTGGCCGGTGGCCGGGTTGGTCACGTCCTGCCCGCGGTCGCTGGCACCTGCCGTGCGCTGGCCGTTGACGTAGTGGACGATGGAAGCGAAGGAGGTGTTTGCGGTGTTCATGCCAGGCAGTCTAGAAGTGCGCTTTCTGCCTGCCTAGGCGCTGCGCTTGAATTGATTGTTCAATTTGCTGAACAATCCATGCATGGCAAATGAAAAACCCGATGCCAAGGCCGAGGCCTTGTGGAGCCACCTGCACTGGCTGGTCGTACTGGAGCAGCAGGGCAGCTTCACCTCGGCCGCCGCGCGCCTGGGCGTGAGCAAGGCGGCCATGAGCCAGCGCGTGGCCGAACTGGAGCGTGCAGCCGGCATCGCCCTGGTCACCCGCACCACGCGCAGCGTGCGCCTGACCGAAGCGGGCCAGCGCCTGGTGGACGACACGCGCGGTGCCTTCGAGCACATTGCCCACAGCTTCTCCGGCGTGCGCGACCTGGCTGCCGCACCGCGCGGCCTGCTGCGCGTGACGGCGCCGCTGGCCTTTTCGCGCCAGCAACTCATGCCGCGCCTGCCGGCCTTCCTGCGTGCCCATCCGCAGATTCGGCTGGAGCTGGACCTATCGGACCAGATACGCTCGCTGGCGCTGGAAGGGTTTGATCTGGCCATACGCCACGTCACGGCGCCGCCCGAAACCCATGTGGCCTGGGCGCTGGCGCCCACGCGCTCGCTGCTCGTGGCCAGCGCGGACTACCTGGCCGCGCACGGCACCCCGTCCACGCCGCAGGACCTGGCCGCGCACCACTGCCTGCACTATCCGCGCACCCAGGGTGCCCCGGCCTGGAGCTTCGTTCCCCGCGACGCCGGCGTGGACGGCGTGCGCGTCGTCGTTCCCGTGACCGGCGGCTTTGCCGCCAACAACAGCGAAATCCTGCGCGACGCGGCACTGGCCGGCCTGGGCATCGCCCTGGTTCCGGACTTCAGCGCGCAATCGGGCCTGGCCTCCGGCCACCTGAGCGAAGTCCTGCCCGGCTGGCGGCCCGTCGACGCCTTCGGCGAACAGCTGTTCGCCATCCGCCCCTACGCCAGCCACGTCCCGCGCGCGGTGGCGGTGTTCGTGGACTTTCTGCGGGAGTCGTTTGCGGCGGGGTTCATCCGCTGAGGGCGAGCCCTCAGGCCTTGATCCCCAGCTTGTCCACCAACTGCTTGAACACCGCGTTGTCGCGGTCGATCACGGCCTTGAATTCGGGCTGGTCCAGGTAGCCCTCGCCCATGTTCTGCTTGGCCATGGTTTCCCGCAGGACGGGGTCCTTGAGGGTCAGGGCCATGGCCTTGCGCAGGGTCTGGACCACGGCGTCGGGCGTGTTGCGGGGCACGGCCAGGCCGCGCCAGCCGCCGATGAGCAGGTCGATGCCGCGCTCCTTGAGCGTGGGCACGGCTTCCCAGCCGGCCTGTATGCGCTGCTCGGCCATGATGGCCAGCGGGCGGATCTTGCCGGCCGCCACATAGGTGGCCACCTCCACGGGCGTGACGGCCACGGCCTCGATGTGGCCGCCCAGCAGGTCGAGCACGGCGGGGTTGGCGCCGCGGTAGGGCGCGTGGTTGAACTTCACGCCCGCCTTGTCCTGCAGCGCGGCGGCGGCCAGGTGGCCCAGCGAGCCCGGGCCGGCATTGCCGATGCGCACGGCGGCCTCGTCCTTGCGCGCGGCGGCGATCAGTTCCTCGATGCTGCGATAGGGCGAGTCGGCACGCACGGCGATGGTGGCGGGGTCGGCGTTCAGGCGGGCCACGGGCAGCAGGGCGTCGGAGCTGATCTTGGTCAGCCCCATGTGCGGGATCATGGTCAGCTCGACGGTGATGATGCCGATCTTGTAGCCGTCCGGCCGGGCATTGGCCAGCTCGGTCCAGCCCACGGCGCCGCTGGCGCCTGCGCGGTTGAGCACGATCAGGTCCTGCGGCAGGTGCTTGCGCGCCACCTCGGCCAGCGCGCGTGCCAGCACGTCGGTGCCGCCGCCTGCAGCGAAGGGCACGATGAGTTCGATGGGGCGCTGGGGCCAGGCGCCGGCAGGCGCTTGTGCCACGGCGGGCAGGACGGGCGCTGCGGCCAGGGCGCCGAGTGAGCGGATGAAATGGCGGCGGGATGCGGTGGTCATGTTGTCTCCGGAATCTGTTCTAAGTGTCTTTTGTCGCTGCTGCGCTTCAATCCATTTTGATCTGGGCCGCCTTGATCACGCCGCTCCACAGCGCCTGTTCCGAGCGCACGAAGCCTGCGAACTGCTGCGGCGTCATCTCCATGGGCTGTATGCCGATCTCTTCGAGCTTGGCACGCGTCTCGGGGTGGCGCAGGGCGGTGGCCAGGCTCTTGTTCAGGCGCTCGGTGAGCGCAGGGCTCAGGTGGGCGGGGCCGACGAAGCCCTGCCAGGCATAGGCTTCGAAGCCGGGCACGCCGGCCTCGGCCATGGTGGGTATGTCGGGCAGGATGGGCAGGCGCTGGGGCGTGGCCACGGCCAGCACGCGCAGCTTGCCCGCGCGGATGGCCGAGATGCTGGGCGGCAGGTCCACGAACATGGACTGGATCTGGCCGGCCATGAGGTCCTGCAGCGCCGGGGCCGAGCCCTTGTAGGCCACGTGCAGGATCTGGGTGCCCGTGCGCTGCTTGAACAGCTCCAGCGCCACGTGCAGCGGCGAGCCCGGCCCCGACGAGGCCGAGGAGATGCCGCCCGGCTCCTTGCGCGCCATGGCCAGGAATTCCTGCACGTTCTTCGCGGGGAAGGACGGATGCACGGCCAGCACCAGCGGCATGCGGCCCAGGCCGCCGATGTAGCTGAAGTCCTTGCCCGCGTCATAGCTCAGGCGCGCATACATGGCGGGGTTGAAGGCCAGCGTGCCCGAGTCGGCCGTGCCCAGCGTGTAGCCATCGGCCGGGGCGCGTGCGATCAGCGTGGCACCGATGATGCTGGCCGCGCCGGGACGGTTGTCCACCACCACGGGCTGGCCCAGGTCCTTGCCCATCTGCACGGCCAGCTGGCGCGCGATCACGTCGGTGGTGCCGCCCGGTGCGTAGGGCACCACCCATTTGACGGGCTGGGTGGGCCAGGCTGGCGCACCCTGGGAGGACGGGGCTGGGGCGGATTGCGCCTGGGCGGTGCCCATGCCCAGCGTCAGCAGGGCGCAGGAAAGCCAGGCCTTGCGGTGCAGGGCCATTGGGTTGAACAGCATTTTTTTGTCTCCGGTGGTTTTTATGGGCGTCTGTTGCGCCGTGCGTCAGCGCGGCCGCAGCATCCATTCATGCGCGGGGTCGTTGCGGAAGGCCCAGCGCCGCTCGGGCCCGGCCATGGTGTTGAGGTAGTAGAGGTCGTAGCCGTGCGGGGCCACGCAGGGGTGGTAGCCGCGCGGCACCATCACGGTGTCGCGATGCTCCACCGCCATGGCTTCGTCGATGCTGCGGTCATCGGTGTAGACGCGCTGGAAGGCAAAGCCCTGGCTGGGGTTGAGCAGGTGGAAGTAGGTTTCCTCCAGCACGGTCTCGGCGTCCGGCGCGGCGGGGTCGGCGCTGTCGTGCTTGTGCGGCGGATAGCTGGACGAGTTGCCTGCGGGCGTGATGACCTCGACCACCAGCAGGGACTCGGCCGCCTCGGTCTCGGGCAGGATGTCGCAGACATGGCGCGTGTTGCTGCCCTGGCCGCGCACGCTGCGGCGCATGCTTTCGGGGGCGATCACGCGCGTGGCGTGGCGGCCCGTGGCGGGTGCGGCGCTCAAGGCAATGTCGGCCGGGCCGCGCGCCGTGATGCGCAGGCTTTGGCCGGGCGGCACGTAGACGGCCGTGGGCGCACTCTCCTCGAACACGCTGGCGCGGCTGCCCAGGGCGCTGAACGCCTGGCTGCCGACCTGCACGTCCACCTGGCCGGTGAGCACGGTGATGCAGTATTCGAGCGGTCCCGTGGACAGCTCCTCCTGCTCGCCCGCCTGCAGCTGCAGCGCCTTGAAGTGGATGTGCTTCCAGCCCGCGCTGGCGGGCGTGATGTCGGTGACGATGCGGCCGGGCGCGGCCTTGACGAGCAGGCTCATGCCGCAGCTCCTTCGGTGATGTCCTGGCGCGCGTCCACGCGGCTGGCATCCCAGCCCGCGATCAGCGCGCGGAAGTTGGCGGCGACGGCATCGCGCAGCGCGGCGTCGTCCAGCTCGTTGCGCAGCCACTGCAGGGCCGGACCGGCCCAGACGCTGCGGCCGATCATGAAACCCTTGACCACGGGCGCCCGTGCCTGGGCAAAGCCCTGCACCAGTTGCTCCACGGGCTGGGACAGCCCCAGGATCACGGCGCCCCGGCACCAGGGGTCGCGTTCGTTCACCAGGGCGTCCAGCGCCTCCCAGTTCTCGCGCGCCATGGTGCCGACCTTCCACCATTCGGGCTTGAGGCCCAGGTCGTAGAAATGGCGTATGGCGCGTAGCACGGCCTCGCCCCGGTCGTCGGGCGCCAGCGTGTCCTTTGGCGGGATCACTTCCAGCAGCAATTCATGGCCGCTGGCGCGCGTGGCGGTCCAGACCTGCTGCAGCCAGGCATCCTGCTCGGCGCGCAGTGCGGGCGTGTCGTCGGGGTGGTAGAAGACCAGGCATTTGACGGTATGGCTTTGCGGCCAGTGCAGCAGCTCGGAAGCCAGCGAGTCCGTGCCGTCGAAGCGCAGCGGGCGCGAGCCCGGCCGCTCTATGGGCCGGCCGATCCACCAGCCGCGTCCCGTGGCGTCGTGCAGCGCGGCCTCGCCCAGGTCGTGCCGGCCGTCGATCAGCACGCCCATGCGGCCCGCGTTGCCCGGATCGCGCTCGACCTGGGCGACCACCTCGTTGATCAGCCGCTTGAGCGGGCGCAGCCGCGCGGGCGCTGCGCCGGCCTCGCGCGCCAGATCGTCGAACTGGCTGCGGTGGTCATAGGCCAGCACGCACAGCGCGGGCCACTGCGGCCGCGCGCGGCTGACGCGGTGCAGGTGGGACAGCTCGGGGTCCTGGTCGGGACGCGGATGGCGGTGGCCCGAGAACCAGTGCGCCAGCTCGGCCTGCGTGGGCATGGCCGGCGCGCAGCCATGGCGCGAGACCACGATGGCGCCACAGGCGTTGGCAATCGCCGCAGATTCCTCCAGGCTCTTGCCGCGCAGCAGCCCGGACAGCAGGCCCGAGGCAAAGGCATCGCCCGCGCCCAGCACATTGAGCACTTCCACCCGCTCGCCCAGCACCGTGGGCGCATCGGCGATCGCATCGGGCACCTCGCCCTCGATCAGCGAGCAGCCCAGCGGCCCGCGCTTGACCACGAAGACGGCGCGGCTGCATTCGCGCACGCGGCGCAGGCTGGCGATCAGGTCGCCCTCCACGCCGCCGGCGATCAGCCATTCCTCCTCGGTGCCGATGATGAGTTCGAACTGGCCCAGCTCGGCCTGCAGCCTGCGGCTGACCTCGGCGCTGGCCACATAGCGCGTCTCGCCGTCGCCCCGTCCGGCCAGGCCCCACAGCACGGGCCGGTAGTCGATGTCCAGCACGCGCACCAGGCCGTGGCGGCCTGCCATCTCCAGTGCCTTGCGGCTGGCGGCCAGCACGCCGGGTGCGCTCAGGTGGGTGCCCGTGATGGCCAGGCAGCGGCAGCGGGCCAGGAACGCCTCGCTGATGGCCTCGGCGTCCAGGGCCATGTCGGCGCAGTTCTCGCGGGCGAACAGCAGGGGGAAGGTCTCCTGGTCCTTGATGCCCAGCAGCACCATGCCGGTCAGGCGCTGGGCATCGACCTGCACCTGGCTGGTGTCGCAGCCCTCGCGGCGCAGCGTCTCGACCAGGAAGCGGCCATTTTGTTCATCGCCCACGCGCGAAATCATGGCCGAGCGCAGCCCCAGGCGCGCCGTGCCGAAAGCCATGTTGCCCGAGGAGCCACCCAGGTACTTGGCAAAGCTGCTGGCCTCCTCCAGGCTGCAGCCGATCTGCTGCGCGTAAAGGTCCACGGCCAGTCGGCCCAGGCAGGCCACGTCCAGCGGCCGGTCGGAGGGAAAGTTCAGCATGCTCATCGTCATAGGCCTGTGCGTTGCGGACACCCGCGTGCGGGCCTGTCCATAATCGTTGCGTGCATGCGATCATAGATCGAAATAGAAAAAGTTTTCCATATATATGAAAAATAGAAAAGCCCTTGGCGATGCAGGCGCCCCCTCGCTGGCCGGCCCCTACGCCGACCGCGCCGCCTTCCTCACCGTGCTGCGCGAAGGCTTCGAGGCCCTGAGCCGCCAGCTCAAGGCCATCGGCCGCCATGTGGAAATGCAGGGCGATCGCCTGGCCTTCGACGGCATCCAGGCCACGGCCGAGCAATGTGGCGTGCAGCCTTCGGCCGTGGTGCGCTTTGCCAAGCATTTCGGGTTCTCGGGGTACTCGGAACTGCAGGCGCTGTTCCGCGCCGATGCGGCGCGCCAGCTCTCGGCCCAGCATGACTACCAGGACCGCATCCGGGGCCTGATCGCCTCGGGCAACGAGCCACGCAGCAGCGCGCGCCTGGCGCACGAGGTCATCGAAGGCAGCATCGAAAGCCTGCAGGCCCTGCAGCGCGGCCTGCCGCCCGAGCAGTTCGAGGCGGCGGTGGACCTCATGCTGGATGCCCCCTCGCTGTGGCTGGCCGCCTCGCGCCGGGCCTTCCCCGTGGGCGCCTACCTGGCCTATGCGCTGCAGCACACCGAAAAGCCCGTGCACTGGCTGCACGGCCTGGGCGCCATGCAAAAGGGCGAGCTGCGCGCGCTGTCGCCCGGCGACGTGATGCTGGCCGTCTCCTTCGAGCCCTATGCGCCCGAAACGCTGGAGGTGGTGGACGCGGCCCTGGCACGCGGCGCGCGCCTGCTGGCGCTGACCGACAGCCAGCTCAGCCCCCTGGCATCCCGCGCCACCGTTACCCTGCTGGCCCAGGACGCGGCCACCTTCGGCTTTCGCTCCCTGACCAGCACGCTCACCCTGGCGCAGTCGCTGTTCCTGGCGCTGGCCTACCGGATGGAGCTGGCGTACGAGCCTTCGGTGAAGAGGTCCTAGGCGGCAGCGTTCCGCCCAGGGCCGCTTTGTGGGGGTTCACCAATGCGCAGGCTTGCCGGCTGGTTTTTTCCGCGTCTGCACGTTCAGCGGCAACTGCGATTGCGCCAGCTCGTCGTCCCTGATGTGATGGCGAACCCAGTGCGCCAACGCCGTCAAGCGCTTGTTGGGCACTTTGCCGTCTGCTGCGGTCCTGTCGCGCAATGGCATGACCAGCCCCAGCCTGGCGGCGGGCACGTCCTCGCGCAGCATGCGCAGTGCGGGTTCCACGTCACTGTCGTTGGAGCAGATCACCAACTGGTCGCATTCGCCACGTACTGCATCACGGTAGGCGTGCAGCGCAAGGTTCACGTCGGTCTGCTTTTCTTCGATCATCCAGACGCGCGACACGTTGTTCTTGCTCGGGTTGGCGCCCGCTTGATAGCTCGGCAGGGATGTGGGTTCGAAGACGTGGAAGCCGTTGACGATCTGGATCAGGCCAGGGTCTCGTGCCTGCAGGGCGCGAAGGTACTGGGTCTGTGCCTGGACCGATGCCTCGCCATGCCGGGCGTACGAGGCTTTGACGGGAGCCGTGAAGTACTTGATGGCGACAACCTCTGCGCCAGGGTCTTGCGGCAGCAGGATGCGATCACGAAACAGCGCAGCAATGTCCAGCCACTTGTACGGCGCGCCCTTGAGCCGCGAGTAGTAGAGGTTGTAGCCGTCGATGTAGATGGTTGTTCTGGTCAATGTCCAATCCACCAATGAAAAGACCACCTTGCGGTGGCCTTTTCGCCCTAAGCCTGAGCCAACTGAATGACACCGCGAAGGGATTGTGTAGCGCGATTCTAGCAACTCCTGCCATTCAAAGGCCTGGAACGGCGCCTGTTCCTGCGCCGCACGCCGTTGGACAGGTGCGCGGGTTGATGCCCGATGCGGCACTGCAGTCCCCGGGGGGGCCTCTTCTATCCCGCAGCCGCCGCGCGCAGCAGCCGGTCGCGCACGCCTTCCCAGTCCGGCGTGTCGGGCGGGGTCTCGATCCAGATCAGCTGGGCGCCGATCTCGTCGAAGTCGCGCAGGGCGCCGAACAGCTCGCGCGCGGTGGCGGCGGCGTCGGCGGGCATGGCGCGAAGCGTGACGGCGCGCGAGGCGGTGCGCAGCGGTGCGCGGTGGTAGACGGCCAGGTTCCGGGCGTCGGCGCCCAGCACGTCCAGCCCGGCCTGCAGCTGCCTTGCATCCATGAGCCGGACCTTGGCGTTGGGCGCGTAGTGGGCCAGCAGCGTGCCGGAGGCGCGTGGCGTGTTCTCCAGCAGCTCGTCCTTGGACAGGGGGCGCTGGCCGCAGGCGCGCTCGATATCGTCGCGCGTGATGGCGCCGGGGCGCAGCAGCACGGGCACGCCGCGCGTGCAGTCCACGATGGTCGATTCAATCCCCACTTCGCAGGCGCCGCCGTCCAGCACCAGCAGCGTGTCGCCGAACTCGTCGGCCACATGGGCCGCCGTGGTGGGGCTGACGCGGCCGAACTTGTTGGCGCTGGGCGCCGACACACCCCAGACGGGCGGCTGCAACTGCTGGCAGGCGGCCAGCACGGCATGGGCGACGGGGTGGGAGGGGCAGCGCAGGCCCACGCTGTCCTGGCCGCCGGTCGAGGCCCGGGCGGCCTGGGGCAGGCGCGGCAGGATGAGGGTCAGCGGGCCGGGCCAGAAGGCGTCGATCAGCTGCTGCGCGAACAGCGGCACTTCACGTGCGTAGCGCGTGATGGCGCCGCTGTCGGCCACATGCACGATGAGCGGATGGTTGGGCGGCCGGCCCTTGGCGGTGAAGATCTGCGCGACGGCCGCGTCGTTGTCGGCATCGGCCGCCAGGCCATAGACGGTTTCCGTGGGCAGGCCCAGCAGTTCGCCGCGCTGCAGCGCCTGTGCGGCGGCCTGGACAGAGGCCGCCAGCGTTCCATCAAGAATCATCGCGCGGGCCTTCAGAACGGCTCTATACCCAGGATGGCAGCGGCTTGCAGGGCGGTGGAGCGCACGGCCTCGGGCGTGGGGCCGGTGACGTTCAGGTGGCCCATCTTGCGGCCGCGCTTGGCGTCGTGCTTGCCGTACAGGTGCAGGTGGCAGCCGGGCAGGGCCAGGACCTGGTCCCAGGCCGGCGCCTTGGCCTGTTCGCCGTCCTTGAACCACAGGTCGCCCAGCAGGTTCAGCATGATGGACGGGCTGTGCTGGCGCGGCTGCGTCAGCGGCAGGTCGGTCATGCAGCGCACCTGCAGCTCGAACTGCGAGACATCGCAGGCGTTCTGGCTGTAGTGGCCGCTGTTGTGCGGGCGCGGCGCGATCTCGTTGACCACGAGCATGCCGTCCTGCAGCACGAAGAATTCGACGCAGAGCACGCCCACGTAGTCCAGGCCGTCGGCCACGGAACGTGCGGCGGCCAGCGCCTGCTCGACCTGGGCCTGGGGCAGGTTGCCTTCGTAGACCTCGGTGACGGAGAGGATACCCTCGCGGTGCAGGTTGCGCTGCACGGGCAGGTTGACCATGGAGCCGTCACGGCCGCGCGCCACGATGACCGAGCATTCATGGGCCAGCGGCAGCATTTTTTCCAGCACGCAGGCCACGCGGCCCAGTTGCTCCCAGGCGGTGGCCAGCTCGGCGGCGTTCTTCACGCGCACCTGGCCCTTGCCGTCGTAGCCCATGCGCGCGGTCTTGAGGATGCCGGGCAGCAGGCTGGCGTGCACGGCCGCCAGCTGGGCCGGCGTCTCGATCACCGCATAGGGCGCGCAGGGCACGCCGCAGCGCACGAAGTGGGCCTTCTCCTGGGCGCGGTCCTGGGCAATGGCTACGGACGAGCCAGCCGGCGAGACCGGCCGCTGGGCGGCCAGCAGGTTCAGCGCCGCGGCGGGCACGTTCTCGAATTCGGTGGTGACGGCGGCCGACAGGCGCGCCAGTTCGGCCAGACCCTGCGGGTCTTCGTAGCCGGTACGGATGTGGTGGTGGCTGACCAGGCCGGCAGGGCTGGTCGGGTCGGCGTCGAGCACGGCCGTGAAATAGCCCATGGCCTGGGCCGATTGCACGAACATGCGGCCCAGCTGGCCGCCACCCAGCACGCCCAGCGTGGCGCCCGGCAGGATCACATCTGCGCTCATACGGCCACCGGGGGAAGCGTCATCGCGCGCGCTGCGGCGGTCTGCTCGGCGCGGAAGGCTTCGAGCTTCGCCCGCAGGGCCGGGTCCTCATTGGCCAGCAGGGCCACGGCGAACAGGGCCGCATTGGCCGCACCGGCCGCGCCGATGGCAAAGGTGGCCACGGGCACGCCCTTGGGCATCTGCACGATGGAGTGCAGCGAGTCCACGCCCTGCAGGTGGCGGCTGGCCACGGGCACGCCGAGCACGGGCACCACGGTCTTGGCGGCAATCATGCCGGGCAGGTGGGCAGCGCCCCCCGCACCCGCGATGATGGCCTTCAGGCCACGGCCGGCAGCGGCCTCGGCGTAGGCGAACATGTCGTCGGGCATGCGGTGGGCCGAGACGACCTGGGCTTCATGGGCGATGCCAAATTGCTGAAGAATGGCAACTGCGTGCTGCATGGTCTCCCAGTCGCTGCTGGAGCCCATGACCACACCGATCTGGATGGAGTTCATGTCGTGAGGGCGCCTGCGGCCCGGCCTAGTGGAACCCGCGATTTTACTTTTTTAGTCCTAATTCGCGTAATCCATGCGCCAAATCACCGCACAGCCGTGTGCTGCTCGCGCGCAAAACCCAGCACGCGCTGGCGAAACACATGGGCCAGCCAGGCCAGGGCCAGCCCCACCTGCACGGCCAGCGACAGCCACATTCCACTGGTGACGGGCTTTGTCAGGCCGGCTGCCAGCGGCTGGGCCAGCATGGCGGCATCGGCCCCGGCCAGGCCAAAGGCCAGCAGCGGCAGCACGATGTTGACCAGCAGCCAGGTGACGGCGAACGCGGCCAGCGGCGACTTGATGCGCCCGGCCAGCAGGGAAAAGCCCGTGGCCAGCGCGGCATCACGCAGCAACTGCGCCGTTGCCAGTGCCGCCAACTGGGCTGTACCGGGCAGGATGGGCTGGCCGCCTGCGGGCCACAGCAGCCACAGCGCACAGGCCTGCACGGCCAGCAGCCAGCTCACAGGCCACAGCGGCAGGGCCTCGAGCGCGCCACGCCAGCGCCCCTGCAACACGCACCATTGCACCTGGCGCCAGCTGCGCAGGCCTTCGTCCATGCCGTGCAGGCAGACATAGGCCGTGCCCGCCAGCGCCAGCCCCGTGGTCCATGCGAAGAAGGAGGCCGGACCGGGGCCCTGCAACTGCATTGCATCGAGGTGCATGCCGCCAAAGGCCAGGCCCGCCACGCACAGGCCCAGCGGCCAGGCCCAGGGCAGGGTGCGCACATCCAGCCGCGTGCACAGCAGCCGCCACAGGGCCAGCAGGCCCAGCCCCAGCGCGATGGCGCCGAACAGGTAGATGGCGCCGCGCCCGTGCAGCGGCACGGACCACCACAGCACAGGGCGGCCTTCCTCGCGGCCCAGCTGCTCGGTCAACCGGCCCAGGATGGGGCCGGGCAGCACCATCACGAACAGCAGCGGCACCAGCACGAAGCGGATGCGGCGCGCGGGCTGCTCCTTCGGCCCCCAGCCCATGAGCACGGAGTGCATGCTCCAGGCCTGCAGGGCCAGGCCCCACAGCACGGCCTGCAGCACGGCGTGCACGCCCCAGGCCAGCCCGCCCGGCTGGCCTGCCGAGGTGGCCAGCACGGCCAGCGCGCACCACAGCATGTACAGCCAGGCCGGCAGCGGGGCGCCCAGCAGCTTGCCCCAGGCCATCTGCCAGGGCGTGAGGGCCGACAGGCGCTGCCAGTCCCAGGTGTGCTGGCGCGCTTCCTCGTTGAGGCCGCGTCCGGCCAGCACGCTGCCCAGGCCGGCCGCGGCGATCCACATGCCGACCAGGGCGGCGATCAGCAGCGTGTGCAGGCGGCGGTCGGGCTGGACCAGGGCCATTGGCGTGGCCAGCAGCAAGGCGGTGAGCAGCAGGCTCCAGCCCAGCTGGGACGGCCGCCAGTTGAGCCAGAGCTGGCGCTGGAATTCGGGGTTGTGCGTCATGGCTGCTCCGCAGGCGTGGGGGTTGCTGCGTTCTGCAGGCCGCGCGCATAGCGGTCCTGCAGGCGCTCGCGCACCGGGGCCAGGCTGGCCACGGGCAGGCCGGTACCGACCAGGCGGGCCAGCAGATCGGCGCGCTCGCGCGGCAGGGTGGGCAGCCACAGCTGCAGGTGCACCAGGCCCTGGTCATCGGGCGGCGGCACAGGGGTGTCGGGAAGGACCAGATGCAGCTGCCGTGCCAGCGACCCGGCCGAGGCACCCGGGGGCGGCGCCAGCTCCAGCGCGTACAGTGCCAGCGGGGCATCGTCGCCGGCGGCAGGTGACTTGATGCCGCCGTGCAGGGCCTCGTGGCTTTCCACGCGGCCGCCGCGCAGGCTCAGGATGTGGGTGCAGTACTCGTCCAGTTCGCTGAGGATGTGGCTGGAGACGATCAGGGTCATGCCCTGGGCCTGCAGCGCACGCATCAGCCGGGACAGGCTGGCGCGTGCCTCGGGGTCCAGGCCGCTGGCCGGCTCGTCCAGCAGCAGCACGCGCGGCTGGTGGACGATGGCCTGGCCGATGGCCACGCGCTGGCGCTGGCCGCGAGACAGCTCGGTGGGCAGGCGCTCCAGCAGGTCGGCCAGGCCCAGCTGCCCGGCCACGTGCGCCACGCGCTGCGGCGCCTCGGACGGGGGCACGCCCATGGACAGGGCTGCGTACTGCAGGCAGCGCCGCACGCTCAGGCGGTCATAGAGGCCGAAGAAATCCGACAGATAGCCCAGGTGCCGGTGCACTTCGCGGGGCTGCTCCTGCACGGCAATGCCATGCACCTCGACCTGGCCCGACAGCGGCTGGTCCAGCCCGGCGATGCAGCGCATCAGCGTGGATTTTCCGGCGCCGTTGGGCCCTACCAGGGCCGTGACGGTGCCTGCGGCGATATGGACGCTGACGCCGTCCAGCGCGCGGTGGCCCGGGTACTCGAACACCAGCTGCGAAACCTTGATCAAGGCGAGCCCTCCCTCATTGTGTTGATGGCAGGCCGCAATGGCGGCTCAGCGCGCCAATATAGCCCAGCGCTGCCGCGCCTCGTCCCCGGCCGGGCGGCTTGAAATGCACGCAGCCGGCTCCCAACTGGGGTGGTTGCCGTCCATGGCGCCCACGCCATGGAATTGCTGGAGAATCACACGGTCCGCATCGGAGGCATCCGGCCGCCGAACTCCGAACCGCCACAGTTCGCGCGCCCTGGCCGCGCGCCTTGCCACAGGGTCTGATCACATGATTGATGTCACCATTGAGAATTTCGAAGCCGAAGTCGTCGCCGCCTCCATGCAGGTGCCGGTGCTCGTCGACTTCTGGGCGCCCTGGTGCGGCCCGTGCAAGACGCTGGGCCCCATCCTGGAAAAGCTGGAAGTGGCCTACGAAGGCCGCTTCAAGCTGGTCAAGATCGATTCCGACCAGGAGCAGCAGCTGGCCGGCATGTTCGGCATCCGCTCCATCCCGACCTGCATCCTGATGATGGGCGGCCGGCCCGTGGACGGCTTCATGGGCGCCCAGCCCGAAGGCAAGCTGCGCGAGTTCCTGGACAAGCACCTGCCCTCCGAAGGCGAGCTGGCGGCCGAGGCCGAAGCCGACGAGGCCCACCAGCTGCTGGAAGCCGGCGACACGCAGGCCGCCCTGCAAAAGCTGGCCGATGCGCTGGCCGCCGACCCAGCCAACGACGATGCGCGCTTCGACTACGTGCGCCTGCTGATCGCCACGGGCGGCTACGAAGAGGCCGGCGCCCTGCTGACCGAGCCGCTCAAGCGCATTCCCCAGCCCACGCGCTTCGAGGCGCTCAACCAATGGCTGCAGTGCATGCTCTTCGTGCACAACGACGATCGCGGCAACTGGGAGTTTGCCCAGTTCGATGCCGTCATCGCACAGAACAAGCGCGACTTCGACACCCGCTTCGGCAAGGCCCAGGCCCTGGCCGCCGAAGGCCAGTGGGCAGCCAGCATGGACGAGCTGCTGGAAATCATCATGCGCGACAAGGAATGGAACGGCCAGGCCGCGCGCAAGCTCTATGTGGGCATCCTGGAGCTGCTCACACCCCCGAAGCCCAAGAAGCAGGACGCCATCCCCGGCAAGAGCAGCGGCGGCATCGAGCTGCTGGGCAAGGGCGCGGCCGAGCAGGACGAGGCCACGCAGCTGGTCAACGGCTACCGCCGCAAGCTCAGCATGGCGCTGAACTGAGTCCGGCCGCGCGCCGGTGAAGAGACGGGGAGCCTTGCGGCTCCCTTTTTTCATGGCGAGGGCTCAGGGTGCAACCGGCTCCTCGGCCGCATGCGCGCGGTGCAGCAACTGCACGAAGCCGGGCGCATCCGGCAGATGCACATCGGCCAGGCGCCTGACAGCAATGCCGGGGGACCATGAATTCATCACCACGGCGCCGGCCATGTCGGGCAGGTCGGCCAGGGTCAGAACGGCCTCGCGCTGCGCCACGCCCATGCGCTGCAGCTGGCGGCGCAGCATGGACTCGGTCGTGCCCGGCAGCACCTGGGCGCGCGGCCAGACCACGGCATCTCCATCCCAGAAGGCCAGGTTCCAGATGGTGGCCTCGCCAATACGGCCGTGGCGATCGGCAAAGGCGGCATCGTCAAAGCCCTGGGCTACGGCGCGACGCAGCAGATGCGTCTTCGCCACCTCGCCCACATGCTTGAGGTGGGGCAGCATGCGTTCATGCTCGAACAGCGCCAGGCTCAAGGGCCCGGCAGGGCCCGAGGCGGGTGCCGAGGTCCGCACCAGCATGCGCGGCCGCGCATCGGCGGCCGTGAATTCACCGGCAGGCGAGTACACCGTGGCGGTCAGCGACACATCCTGCGGGCCGTTGGCAAGCGCCTTCCGCAGCTGTGCCTGGACATGGTCATCGGACAAGGCCTGGCCGTACAGCTCCAGCGAGGCCTGGCGCAAGCGCTGCAGATGCAGGTCCAGCCCGCGCAGCCTGCCGCCGCGCACCTGCATGGCCGTGAAATGGGCATGGCCTGCAAAGGCCAGGGCGGCGAGTTCGGCCGCCGTCGCGGGCTGTCCATCGATAAGGCTGGTGAAGAAAGAGGCGGTTTCCATGGATTCATCCATCAACAAATTTTCTTGATTGTTCGATGGCGGTTCCAAAAGAGGAAGCAAGTAGTATTCGATGCTCCATCAAGAAAGATTTGAAGATCCATGCGCCAGCTTCCACCGGGCACGCGCGCCCTGCGCAGCTTCGAGGCCGCAGGGCGCCACCTGAACTTCACGCGTGCGGCCGACGAACTGGGACTGACCCCGGCGGCGGTCAGCCACCAGATCAAGGAGATGGAGGAACAGCTGGGCCTCGTCCTCTTCACGCGCAACAGCCGCAGCATGCAGCTCACGCCCGCAGGCAGCGTGCTGCTGGAGGCCACGGCCGAGGCGCTGGGCCTGCTGCGGCGCGCCACCGCCCGGGCGCGCCAGCTGGCCCGGGGCGAGACGCGGCTGCGCCTGTCGCTGGGCGCGCGCTTTGCCACGCAGTGGCTGCTGCCCCGGCTGCCGCGCTTTCGCGCCGCGCATCCGCAGATCGAACTGAGCTTTGACATCAGCGACGAGGTGCGCGACTTCGACGCCGATGACATTGATGCCGGCATCCGCTTCGGCACCGGCCGTGATGCGCACACCCTGGCGGTGCGCCTGTTCGACGCCAGGGTGATCCCCGTCTGCAGCCCGGCCCTGCTGCAGTCCGGCCCGCCGCTGGCCAGCCCCGCCGACCTGCTGGGCCACACGCTGTGCCACGTGGACTGCATGGTGGACGGCCAGGTCTGGCCGAACTGGCCGATGTGGATGGCAGCGGCCGGCGTGGAGGGCCTGGACGCAGGCCGCTGCATCGCATTCACCGACTCCAGCCATGTCGTGCAGGCCGTGCTGGACGGCGGCGCCGTGGGCCTGGTCGAGCAGGACCTGGTGGCCGAAGACCTGGCCCGCGGCCGCCTGGTGCGCCTGTTCGACATCGCCGTGGGCCTGGGCCCGGCCTATGCCTACAACCTGCTCTACCCCCGGCGCAGCCAGGGCCGGCCGGCCATCGAGGCCCTGCGTGCGTGGGTGCTGCAGGAGGCCGGGCTGTAGCGCCTACTTCCGTACGGGATCGGCAAATCGCATCAACCCGCGCACCACGGCCTGCACGGCCGGGTCTTGCTGCGAGGCGCTGCGGCAGGCCAGACCCAGCGGGCGTGTCAGGGCGGGACTCAGCCCGCGCTGCTGAAGGGTGCGGCTGACGGCGTCCATGGGCTCCTCGCGTGGCAGGACGGTGGGACCGTGGCCTGCGGCGACCAGGGCGCGTATGCCTTCGGGATAACTCATCTCCATGCGCGGCTGGGGTAGCAGGCCGGCCTGGGCAAACCATTGCGACAGCAGGCGGTGCATCTGGGTGCCGGCGGCAAAGCCTATCCAGGGCTGGGCGTTGAGCCATTCGGGCGTGATCTGGTCGGGCAGCGGCATCTGCGGCGGCGCGAACAGCTCCATGGGGTCGTTGCGCCAGGCCAGCACCTCGAGCCCCGCAGCCACGGGCTGGGGCAGGCCGACCAGGGCCAGGTCCAGGCTGCCGGCCGCCAGGCGCTGCATGGCCTGGGCCGAGCTCACGACTTCCAGGCGCAGCTCCACGCTCGGTGCGTGCTCGGCCAGCCATTGCAGCAGTTCGGGCAGCAGCAGGGGGCTGACGCCGGCCGAGGCGCCTATGCGCACGCTGGCGCCAAAGCCCTCGGCACGCTTGCGCACCTGGCGCAGCAGGGATTCGCTGTCTGCCAGCAGGCGGCGTCCGCCTTCGGCCAGCAGTTCGCCCGCAGGCGTCAGCTGCGCCTGGCGCTTGCCGCGCACCAGCAGCGGTGTGTCCAGGCGCGCTTCCAGCTCCTGGATGTGCAGGCTGACGGCAGGCGGCGACAGGTGCAGGGCCTGGGCCGCGGCGGCCAGGGTACCCAGGTCGGCCACGGCCACCAGGGTCTGGAGCTGGTCGAGGTTCAGGCGTCGCATCAGGTTTCCTGAAGATAAGGTTCCGAAGATTCGACTTTATCTAATCTGGGTGCGAATCCATCATCCCGTCCCGTATCAGGAACGAGGCCATGGAATGGAATTGAGCAACGCGGTGCTGGCCGCGGCCCTGGGGGCCGCGCTGATGAATGCGGGATGGAACAGCGCCATCAAGCTGGGCGGCGACAAGATGGTCGCCATGGCGCTGACCACGGGGCTGGCCAGCCTGTGGTCTCTGCTGGTGCTGCCCTGGCTGGACTGGCGTGCGGCGGCGCTGTGGGATGCATCGGTGTGGTGGTGGCTGGCGGCTTCGGTGGCCGTGCACACCGTCTACCACTTCGTGCTGCCGCGGGCCTACCAGCATGGCGAGTTCGGCGTGGTCTACCCGGTGGCACGTGGCAGTGCGCCACTGTTCGTCACGCTGGGCGCGGCGCTGCTGGCCGGTGAGTGGCCGGGCGCGACCGGGCTGGCCGGCGTGCTGTGCCTGTCGCTGGGCGTGCTGGCGCTGTCGTTGCGCAGCGGCGCGGCCAGCGGTTATGGCGGCAGCGGCCATGCGCTGGCCACGGGCGCCATGATTGCCTGCTACACGGTCATCGACGGGCTGGGTGCGCGCGCATCCGGTTCCGCGTTGCTCTATGCGGCCCTGCTCACGCTGGGCGATGGCCTGGCCACGGTGCTGATCGTTGCCTGGCGGCGCGGTCCTGCCGTGCTGCGCGCCGATGCACGCACCTGGCGCCTGTGCGCCCTGGCCGCCGCCATGCAGCTGAGCGCCAGCTGGATGGCGACCTGGGCGCTGTCGCAGGCGCCCATGGGGCTGGTGTCTGCACTGCGTGAAAGCAGCGTGCTGTTTGCAGGCTGGATTGCCGCCTGGCTGATGCGCGAGCGCCCGGGCCGCGTGCGCATGCTGGCCTCGGCCCTGGTGTTCGGCGGCATCGTGCTGGTGCGCTGGGGCGGCTGATCCGCCCGGCGCCAACGGCGGCTGCGTGCTCAGCCGTGGCTGATGCGCGTGCCCAGCAGGGACAGGAACTGTGCGATCCAGGCCGGATGGGCCGGCCAGGCGGGGGCGCTGACCAGATTGCCTTCGGTGTGCGCCTGGTCCACGCCGATATCGGCGTAGGTGCCGCCGGCCAGTTCGACCTCGGCACGGCAGGCCGGGTAGGCCGAGCAGGTGCGGCCCTTGAGCACGCCGGCGCCGGCCAGCAGCTGGGCGCCATGGCAGACGGCGGCCACGGGCTTGTTGTTGTCGAAGAAGTGGCGCACGGCGGCGCGCACGGCATCGTAGTTGCGCAGGTATTCAGGGCCGCGTCCGCCGGGGATCACCAGGGCGTCGTACTGCTCGGGCTTGATGTCGGCGAAGCTGGCGTTGAGCGTGAAGTTGTGGCCGGGCTTTTCGCTGTAGGTCTGGGCGCCCTCGAAATCATGGATGGCCGTCTTGATGTGGTCCCCCGCCTTCTTGTCGGGGCAGACCGCGTGCACCGTGTGTCCCACGGCCTGCAGGGCCTGGAACGGGACCATGGTTTCGTAGTCCTCGCAGTAGTCTCCGCAGATCATCAGAATCTTCTTGCCGGCCATGTGCTTGCTCCTTCGAAAAAAGTCAGAGGGAACGAGCATTGTGGCAGTGTCGGTGACGCCAACGTGACCGGCTGCAGAAACGGGCCCGCGCAATGAAAAAGAGAGCCGAAGCTCTCTTTTGCGGGGACAGGCAGGCTGCAGCTCAGGCCGTCAGGCGCTGCAGCGCTTCGCGGTACTTGGCGGCCGTCTTCTCGGTCACCTCCTGGGGCAGGCGGGGCGCCGGGGCGCTCTTGTCCCAGGGCTTGCCGTTGACCTGGGCCTGCTCCAGCCAGTCGCGCACGAACTGCTTGTCGTAGCTGGGCGGGTTCTCGCCCTTGGCCAGCGCCTGGGCATAGCCTTCCACGGGCCAGTAGCGCGAGCTGTCGGGCGTGAGCACCTCGTCCATCAGCACCAGTTCGCCGTTTTCGTCCAGGCCGAATTCGAACTTGGTGTCGGCAATGATCATGCCCTTTTCGAGGGCGATGGCCGCAGCTTCCTTGTAGATGCGGATGGCTGTATCGCGGATCTGGGAGGCCAGCTTCTCGCCGACCATCTCCACCGTGCGCTCGTAGGTGATGTTCTCGTCATGGTCGCCCATCTCGGCCTTGGCGGCCGGCGTGTAGATGGGCTCGGGCAGCTTGGCGGCGTTGGTCAGGCCTTCGGGCAGGGGAACGCCGCAGACCGAGCGCGATTCCTGGTATTCCTTCCAGCCGCTGCCGGCCAGGTAGCCGCGCACCACGGCCTCGATCAGCACGGGCTTGAGGCGCTTGACCAGCATGGAGCGGCCCGTGACCTGGGGCACTTCGGCGGGCGTGACCACGGATTCGGGCGCTTCGCCGGTCAGGTGGTTGGGGCAGATGTGGCCGAGTTTGTCGAACCAGAACAGCGCCATCTGCGTCAGCAGCTCGCCCTTGCCGGGGATGGGCTCGCCCATGATCACGTCAAAGGCCGAGAGGCGGTCCGAGGCCACCATCAGGATGCGGTCATCGCCCACGGCATAGTTGTCGCGCACCTTGCCGCGCGCGAGCAGCGGCAGCGAGGCAATGTTGGAAGTGTGCAGGGCGGAGGGACGGGACTGGGTGGTCATGTGAGGCAAGGGGCAATCTGGCAAAGAGGCTGCAGGGGCCGGAGGGCTGCAAGCGGCACGCGCAGGAGCGCGATTCTACCCAACGGCGCCTCACGGTGACGGACGGCCTGTGGCCACCCCCACCCCAGGGGCGCAGCCTGGCAAACCCGCCGATTGTGCGCCCAATCGCATGGCGCGCAAAACCCGCCTCCAAGGCCCTGCACCGTCCTGCGCTATCGGCTTGCGGCGTTGCTTTTGACCCGACCCGGGCGCATAGTGGATTCGCAAGCAAACGAATGCGCATTCCGGCCTGCAAGCACCTGTCCCGGCGGATCGTCCCCCGGTGGACCGGGCTGTTTCCATCCAGAGCAAGGAGTGTTTAGATATGAATCTGACGATTAGTGGGCATCACCTGGAGGTCACTCCCTCGCTGCGCAGTTACGTCATGGCCAAGCTCGAACGCATTCTTCGACACTTTGACCAGGTGGTGGATGTCAAGGTCTTGCTGACCGTTCATAACCAGAAGGAGAAGGAAAAGCGCCAACGTGCCGGTTGCACGCTGCGCGTCAAGGGCCAGGATCTCTTTGTCGAAACCTCTCACTTCGACCTTTATGCCGCCGTCGACGCGCTGGCTGACAAGCTGGACCGCCTTGTGGTGCGCTACAAGACCCGCCAGCAGGGCAGCCGCTACGGCACGGCCAAGCGGCTCGATGATGCTGGACTGACCCTGGCGTCAGTCGGGTGACAGGTAAGGCGCCGGCCCTGTGCGGGCGCTTACAATACCTGCGTTTTTGTGGCTGATGTGCCACGCACGACCACCGCCCTTCGGGGCGGTTTTTGATGGGGGTCAGGGTTTCCCCACGGTTTCCGGCACTGCGGTGCATAATTGTTTCCCGAACCATGAACCGTCTTGCCTCCATCCTGCCCGCCGCTCAAGTGCTCGTGAGCGTCGACGTCACCAGCAAAAAGCGCGCTTTCGAAGAAGCAGGTCTGCTATTCGAGAGCCTGCATGGCCTGTCCCGCGCACTCATCACCGACAGCCTCTTCGCGCGTGAACGCCTGGGCTCGACGGGGCTGGGCCATGGCGTGGCCATTCCCCACGGTCGCATCAAGGGGCTGACCGCTCCGATGGCAGCCGTGTTCCAGCTGGACCATCCCATTGGCTTCGATGCGCCCGATGAGCAGCCCGTGGGCCTGCTGATCTTTTTGCTGGTGCCCGAAGCGGCGACGCAAAAGCATCTGGAAATCCTTTCTGAAATCGCCGAACTGCTCAGCGACAGCCAGCTGCGCGAGCGGCTGAAGTCCTGCGGCGATGCGGCCCGGCTGCATGGAATGATTGCCGGCTGGCAGTCTTCCGCCGCTCCGCTGGTCTAGACTTTCGTCTTCCCCTTTTCACGGGCCTTGCCATGAGACCCAGTGCCATCAGCGCCGACGTCCTTTTCGAGGAGTTCCGCTCCAGCCTGCGCTGGGAGTGGGTGGCGGGCCTGGGGGCCTCGGAGCGCCGCTTCGACGAGATGGCCGTGCGCTCGGCGCGCTCGGGCGCCGATCTCGTCGGCTACCTGAACTACATCCATCCCTACCGGCTGCAGGTGCTGGGCGAGCGTGAGATCGCCTATCTGACCAACGCCACGCCGCAGGACTGCCAGCGCCGCGTGGCACGCATCGTCACGCTGGAGCCGCCCGTGCTGGTGCTGGCCGATGGCCAGACGGCGCCCGAGGCGCTGCTGTCCATGTGCGAGCGTGCTCACATTCCCATGTTCGCCACGCGCGAGCAGTCGGCCTTCGTGATCGATGTGCTGCGCGCCTACCTGGCCAAGCATTTCGCCGACCGCACGACCATGCATGGCGTGTTCATGGACATCCTGGGCATGGGCGTGCTGATCACGGGCGAGTCGGGCCTGGGCAAGAGCGAGCTGGGGCTGGAGCTGGTGACGCGCGGCAACGGCCTGGTGGCCGACGATGCCGTGGACCTGTACCGCATCAACCAGACCACGATCGAAGGCAAGTGCCCCGAGCTGCTGCAGAACCTGCTGGAGGTGCGCGGCATCGGCCTGCTCGATATCCGCGCCATCTTTGGCGAGACGGCCGTGCGCCGCAAGATGCGTCTCAAGCTCATCGTGCACCTGGTGCGCAAGGAAACCATGGAGCGCGAATACGAGCGGCTGCCAGCCGAGCCGCTGACGCAGGACGTGCTCGGCGTGCCCGTGCGCAAGGTGGTGATCCAGGTGGTGGCGGGCCGCAACATCGCCGTGCTGGTGGAGGCGGCCGTGCGCAATGCCATCTTGCAGCTGCGCGGCATCGACACCTACCAGGAATTCGTGCAGCGCCACCGCCGCGCCATGGAACGCGGCGACACCTTTTAGCGGTCTGCGCCGTCGCGGCGTCCGGCTGCCTGTTGCCGGCGGCCTGTTGCCTGGCCCCCACTGTTTTCCCCGGGATTGTTTGCGGACCGTGCGCCCATGTTTGCGCGCGGTGCGTTGTCGTTGTTTTCTCAAATAAGAATAATTCTCATTTTCTATAATTCGGGCAGATGCCGTATCCGGCCTGTGTCCCGACGGGCTGCGGGCCTGGATGCGGCGCATTTTCTTCCGCCTTGAAAGCCCTCCCGGATGTCCTCTCGTTCCCGCACCGGCCTGCCGCGCGCAGGCGCTGTCAGCCCCTTCGCCCCCGTTTCACCGTTCCACGGCCTGGGCACCATCGCCCGTGTCTGCGCCATGGTTGCCGCTGCCGCTTTGCCCGCCGCCTCCTGGGCGGCCGACGCCGAACTGGGCGAGATCACGGTGCGCAGCACCACCGATCCCCAGGCACTGCCCACCGTGGCGCCGGGCGGCCAGGTGGCCAAGGGCGCGGGCCTGGGCGTGCTGGGCCAGCGCGATGTGATGGATACGCCGTTCAACATCACCTCCTACACGGCCGAAGGCATTGCCGACCAGCACGCGACCACGCTGATGTCGGTGCTGGAAAACGACCCCTCCGTGCGCTTCACCACCAACACCGGCCACGCCTACGAGAACTTCACCATCCGCGGCCTGGGTGTGAATGCCTCGGAACTGGGCTTCAACGGCCTGTACGGCCTGGCGCCCGATGGCCATGTGCCCACCGAGATGATCGAGCGCGTGGAAGTGCTCAAGGGCCCGGGTGCGCTGCTGAGCGGCATGACGCCGGGCGGCGCCGTGGGCGGCACCATCAACCTGGTGACCAAGCGTCCGCTGGCCCGGGACCTCACGCGCGTGACCACCATGCTCAGCAGCTCCTCGCAGCTGGGCCTGCAGGCCGATGTGTCGCGCCGCTTCGGCCCGGAACGCCGCCTGGGCATACGCATCAACGGCAGCACCTCGGGCGGCGATACCGAGATCGACGGCCAGAACCGCCGCCATGGCCTGGGCGCACTGGCGCTCGACTACCAGGGCGACGGTTTCACGCTGGGTCTGGATGCCTACAGCTACCGCTCCAACATCCGCGACGGCAGCCCGATGATGGTCAGCATGCAGAACCTCAAGCAGGTGATTGCAGCGCCCGACGCCAAGACCAATCTCTTCCCGGGCATACGTGCCCAGCAGCAAAGCGATGCGCTGATGCTGCGCGGCTCGGTGGACCTGGGGGCGGACTGGACGCTGTTCGGCTCGGTGGGCAGCGGCAAGCATTCCTATGACGGCATGCTCAACGGCACGCGCGTGGTGATGCGCGCCCAGGGCGACGGCTCGGCCGTGGGTCAGACCTACAACCAGTACGGCTACACCGACAGCATGGCGGCCGAGTTCGGCGTGCGCGGGCGCCTGCGCACGGGCAGCGTGAACCATCTGCTGGTCGCCTCCGTGAACTGGATGAACCAGAAGGGCGGCCGCGCGGCCGTGGCCACCAGCGCCAGCTACATCACCAACATCTACGACCCTGCGCCCATCACGCTGGCCGGCCCCTACGGCGCCATCAAGCAGGAGCGCGACGACGTGCTCAGCAGCCTGGCCCTGGCCGACACGCTGAGCTGGGGTGGCGACACCGTACAGCTCACCGTGGGCGCGCGTCTGCAGCGCGTGAACCAGAAGATGGCGCGCTATGACGAACATGCCATCTCGCCCGCGCTGGGCCTGGTGGTCAAGCCCTGGGGCGATACGGTCTCGCTGTACGCCAACCATGTGCAGGGCCTGAGCGCGGGCTCCATCGTCGGCGCCACCTACGCCAATGCCGGCGAAGTGTTCGCGCCCTACAAGACCAAGCAGTTCGAGATCGGCGCCAAGTGGCGCACGGGTGATTTCACGCAGACGGTCTCGCTGTTTCAGATCGAGCGGCCTTCGTCCGTGGTGGAGACTGCGACCAACCGCCTGCTGATGGATGGCGAGCAGCGCAACCGGGGCCTGGAGTGGAATGTGTTCGGCGAGCCGCTGCGCGGCACGCGCGTGCTGGGCGGCCTGGCCTATACGCAGGCCATCCAGAGCAAGACCCAGGGCGGCGCGCGCGACGGCTACGGCGTCTACGGCGTGCCGCGCTGGACGGCCAACCTGGGCGGCGAGTGGGATGTGCCCGCGCTGCCGGGCGCCACGCTCACCGGCCGCCTGATCTACACGGGCGCGCAATGGGTGAATTCGGCCAACACGCTGAAGATGCCCAGCTGGACCCGCGTGGACGTGGGCGCGCGCTATGCCACCCGCATCGCGGCCAAACCCGTCACCTTCCGCGCCACGGTGGAGAACCTGTTCGACAAGTCCTACTGGGCCGGTAGCTTCAACGACAACTTCGCCACCACGGGCGGCCCGCGCACGGTACGTGTCTCGGCCACGGTGGACTTCTGACGCCATGGCGCAAGCTGCACGACAAGGCCTGTGCGTGGCCGCCTCGCTGCTGTGCCTGCTGGGCGCAGCCGTCCATGCCGGTGAAGACATGACGGCAGCCGCATCGCGGCAGGCCCTGGCCGCACGGCCGGGCACGCTGGCGCCGGGCCAGGCGGCCACAGGGGTCCTGGCTGCCGGTGGGCGCGAGTCCTGGCGCGTCGATCTGCCCGCCGGCCATGTGGTCCAGGGTGAATTCGAGGGGCAGGGCGTGGTCCTCGACCTGGAGGATGCCGAGGGCCGGCACCTGCGTCGCCTGGCCAGGCCTGATGGCGGCGCCCAGTCGCTGATGTGGGTCACGGAGGGAGCCGGACGGCAGCGGCTGGTGGCCAGGCGCGTGGCCCTGGCTGACCCCGGTTCCGGCGGTGAGGCGCAAGAAGCGGGGCGCTTCGCGCTGCGGCTGACCTCCAGCCTGGCGCCTGCCGGCAACAAGGCCTCGGCCACCTCCGAGCCTCCGGCACTGCAAAGCCCGCGGCTGCGGGCTCTGGCGCAGGCAATCCAGCGCGGCGCGGGTGCTGGTGTGGCTGCCGACGCCTTCTGGCGGCGCGTGCAGGAGGAAGGAACACCCATGGTCGAGCCTCTGTCCGAGGGGCACTCCCTGGTCACCTTCCTGTGGCGCGGCCAGCCGCGTGCGGGCATGCAGGGCGTGCGCCTGTTCGGCAGCCCGGCCGGCAACCATGATCCGCTGCAGCATCTGCCCGGCAGCGATGTCTGGTGGGCCAGCTTCCGCATGGCGGACAACGCCAGGCTCAGCTACCGGCTGGCGCCCGATGTGCCGCTGATCGAAGGCTCGGCCATGGAGCAGCGCCGCGCCCTGCTGGCCACGGCGCAGCGCGATCCGCTCAATCCCAAGACCTTCCCGCAGCCGCCCGAGGGCGGCTTCATCGATGTCTTCCAGGGCGCCTCCGTGCTGGAGCTGCCCAAGGCCCCACCCCAGCCCTGGACGGCGCCGCGCGCGGGCGTGGCGCAAGGACAACTGGTGCAGCATCGCCTGCGAAGCCGCGTGCTGGGCAACAGCCGCGATGTCTGGACCTACCGCCCGGCGGGCGGCCAGGCGCCCGAGGCGCTGCTGGTGCTGTTCGACGGCAATGCCTATGCAAAGCAGGTGTCCACGCCCACCCTCATCGACAACCTCATGGCCGACGGCCTGATCCCGCCCACGGCCGTGGTGCTGGTGGACAACGCCAGCCCGCAGGCACGCGGCAGGGAATTGCCGCCCAACACCGCCTTCGCGCGCTTTCTGGATGAGGAGCTGATGCCCTGGGTGGAGGAGCAGGGCCTGGGCCAGCCTGCGGCGCGCACGGTGATCGGCGGCTCCAGCTTCGGCGGCCTGGCCTCTGCCTATGCGGGCCTGGTCAATGCGCGCTGGTTCGGCAACGTGCTGAGCATGTCGGGATCGTTCTGGTGGTCGCCGGCCGGCGAGGTGCCGGGCTGGGTGCAGCGCCGCTATGCCCAGGAGCCGCGCCAGCCCGTGCGTTTCTATCTGGATGCAGGCCGCTACGAGCGTGCACGCGGCGGGCAGGACGGCATCCTGGAAACCAACCGCCACCTGGCCGACGTGCTGCGCGCCAAGGGCTACGAGGTCACGCAGGCCGAGCATGAAACCAGCCATGACTACCTGCAATGGCAGGGATCGCTGGCCTGCGGCCTGGTGGCCCTGCTCAACCCCGGGCGCTTTGCCCAGGGCCTGCCGGCCTGCGAGCGCATGCCGGACAGCACGCCCGCACTTCCCTGAGGCCGCCAAGGCCAATGTTTGAACTTCCTGGCGATACAGCAATCATTGAAAGAATGAACACCTTGAATGCAAATCATTCCCGGCGCCACATCCTGGCGACGATGGGCCAGGGCGCGGGCATGCTGGTCACGCTGCCTCTGGCACTGTCCATGGCCCATGCGCAGACGGCAGCGGTCGGCAAGACCGTGACCGTGCCGCACGCCAAGGGCGAGGTCCAGGTGCCCTTCAAGCCCGTGCGCGTGCTGGTGTTCGAGCTGGCGGCGCTGGACACGCTGCAGGCGCTGGGCGGCGAGGTGCGTGGCGTGCCCGAGTTCAAGATGCCGCCGCTGCTGGCCCGCTATGCCGATGCGAAATACGCACGCATCGGCAGCCTGTTCGAGCCCGACTACGAGGCCGTCAAGGCGCTGTCGCCCGACCTCATCATCGTGGGCGGCCGCTCCGAGGCCAAGTACAAGGAGCTGTCGCGCTTCGCCCCCGTGCTGGACCTGAGCGTCAGCGACCAGCACCAGATGGCCGATATCTACCGCAACATCCGCACGCTGGGCGCCGTCTACGGCCTGCAGGACAAGGCCGAGGCCGAGGTCCGGGCCGTGGAGCAGGCCATCGCCGCGCTGCATGGCAAGGCGCAGAACGCGGGCAAGGGGCTGGTGCTGCTGACCTCGGGCGGCAAGCTCAGCGCCTACGGTCCGGGCTCGCGCTTCGGCATGCTGCACGATGTGTTCGGCGTGAAGCCGGCCATCGACAACCTGACGGTGGCGCGCCATGGGCAGGTGGTCTCCTTCGAGTTCCTGCTCAAGACCAATCCCGACTGGCTGTTCGTCATCGACCGCGACGTGGCCATCGGCCAGGATGGCAAGACCGCCCAGCAACTGCTGGACAACCCGCTGGTGCGCGCCACCAAGGCCTGGCGCGGCAAGCAGGTGGTCTATCTGAACGCAGCCAACTGGTACACCCTGTCCAACGCCGGGCCGGGCGCGCTGAAGGCCAATATCCAGCAACTGTCGGATGCCTTTGCCCGCACATGACGCCAAAGCGTTGAGCCCGCCTGTCGCCACCGCGCACGCCGTGCCCATGTCACGCCCCTCTCGCCAGGCCCTTGCCTGGCTTTTCGCGCTGGGCCTGCTGCTGGCGCTGTCGCTGGCCAGCCTGATGGTGGGCGCGGGCGACATGCACTGGAGCGTGCTGTGGTCGCGCAGCGAGGACGACCTGGCCAGCCAGGTGCTGGTCTACAGCCGCGTGCCGCGCACCCTGGCCCTGTTGCTGGCCGGCGCGTCCATGGCGGTCTGCGGACTGCTCATGCAGATGCTGGCACGCAACCACTTCGTGGAGCCTTCCACCGTGGGCACGGTGGAGTCGGCCAGCCTGGGCATGCTGGCTGCGTTCCTCTGGGTGCCGCACTGGCCGGTGATGGCCAAGATGGGAATTTCGGCCGTGGCGGCACTGCTGGGCACGGCGCTGTTCCTGGCCGTGCTCTCGCGCATCCGGCTGCGCTCGTCGTGGATGGTGCCCCTGGTCGGCCTGGTGCTGGCCGGCGTGCTGGAGGCAGCCGCCAGCTTTCTGGCGCTGCAGTTCGACATGATGCAGGCGCTCAAGTCCTGGTCCAACGGCGATTTCTCGCTGGTGGTTCAGGGCCGCTACGAGTTGCTGTGGTTGTCGCTGGGTGTCACCGCCCTGGCCTGCCTGGCGGCCGACCGCTTCACCGTCGCCGGCCTGGGCGAGAGCTTTGCCACCAATCTGGGCCTGAACTACCGGCGCCTGGTCTGGCAGGGGCTGGTGGTGGTGGCCGTGGCCACTTCCGCCGTGGTGGTCACGGCCGGCAGCCTTCCCTTTGTGGGACTGATCGTGCCCAACGTGGTGCGCCTGGTCCTGGGTGACAACGTCCGCCGCAGCGTGCTGTGGGTGGCGCTGATCGGCGCGGGCCTGACCCTGCTGTGCGATCTGGTCGGGCGCATGCTGATCGCGCCCTATGAAATCCCCGTGGGCACCGTGCTGGGCGTGCTGGGCAGTGCCCTGTTCCTGGCGCTCATCCTGCGCCGCCGCAAGGGCCGTGCATGAGCAGCCTGCCCCAATCCGTTGCTTGCGCCGATCCGGCTGCGCGCAGTTGGGGCCGGGGCCGACGCCTGGCGCTGCTGGGAGGGCTGGCGCTGCTGTGCCTGCTGGCCTTCATGACCGTGGGCGTCAGGACCGACTGGGCCTTCGTGCTGGAGCACCGGGGCGCCAAGGTACTGACCATGGCCCTGGTGGCCTGCGCCATCGGCCTGTCCACCGTGGTGTTCCAGACCGTGTCGCACAACACCATCCTCACGCCTTCGGTGATGGGGCTGGATGCGCTGTACCTGTTCGTGCAGGCGTCCATGGTGCTGATGCTGGGCGCGGCAGGCGTGTCCGCCATGGGCGAGGTCGGGCGCTATGCGCTCAACATCGTGCTGATGGTGGGCTTCAGCGTGCTGCTGATGCGCTGGCTGTTCGTAGGCCATGCCAGCAGCCTGCACCTGATGCTGCTGGTGGGCATGGTGGGCGGCATCTTCTTTCGCAGCCTGGCCGGGCTGGCCATGCGCGTGCTCGATCCCAATGAGTTCACGGCGCTGCAGGACCGCATGTTCGCCAATTTCAACGCGGTGAACCTGCAGCTGCTGGTGCCGTCGCTGCTGCTGATCGCGCTGGGCAGCGCCTGGATCTGGCGCCAGCGCCACGTGCTGGACGTGATCTCGCTGGGGCGCGATGCCGCCATCGGCCTGGGCCTGGACTACGATGGCCGCGTGCTGCGGCTGCTGGCCGTGGTGGCCTGCATGGTGGCCGTGTCCACGGCCCTGGTCGGGCCTGTCATCTTCTTCGGTCTGCTGGTCAGCAACATGGCGTATCACGCCATGGGCACGCGCCGCCATGCCTGGGTGCTGCCTGCGGCCGTGCTCTGGGGCTGCGTGCTGCTCATGGGCGGCCAGGTGCTGCTGGAGCAGCTTTTTCAATTCAATACCGTGCTGAGCATCGTGGTGGAGTTCCTGGGTGGAATCGTCTTCATCGTGCTGCTCATGCGCAAGGGGACCCAATGATCGAGGTGCGTGATCTGCTCAAGCGCCATGGCGGCACGACCGTGCTGCAGGAGCTCAACTTCAACGTGCCCGAGCGGGCGCTGACGGCCATCATCGGCCCCAACGGGGCCGGCAAATCCACGCTGCTGTCCCTGGTCAGCCGCCTCATGCCGATCACGGAAGGCCAGGTGCTGGTGGCTGGCCGCGACGTGGCCACCACGCCCACCGAGGCGCTGGCGCGCATCATGGCCATCCTGCGCCAGGACAACCAGAGCACGCTGCGCCTGACGGTGCGCGACCTGGTGGGCTTCGGCCGCTTTCCGCACAGCAAGGGCCGGCTGGGCCCCGAGGATGTGCGCCATGTGGACGAGGCGCTGGAGTACCTGCAGCTCACGCCGCTGGCCGAGCGCTTTCTCGACGAGTTGTCAGGCGGCCAGCGCCAGCGCGCCTACATCGCCATGGTGCTGTGCCAGGACACGCCTTTCATCCTGCTGGACGAGCCGCTGAACAACCTGGACATGGCCCATGCCGTCAGCATGATGGGCCTGCTGCGCCGCGCCGTCACCGAACGCGGCAAGACCGTGGTCATGGTGCTGCACGACATCAACTTCGCCTCCTGCTACGCCGACCACATCATCGCGCTCAAGGACGGCCGCCTGGCCGTGGCGGGCACGCCGGCCGAGGTCGTGCAGGACGAGGTCCTCAGCACCCTCTACGGCATCCCCGTCAGCGTGCACGAGGTCAAGGGCCGCAGGCTCTGCCATTACTTTGGCTGAACATGCGGTGTTTCGGGCTTGGCGCTTGAACCTGGCGCGGCCTGAGGCGAGGGACACCAAGCAAGGGCCTAAGCCGGCCGCTCAGGGGGTGCTTTTCTTCTTCAACAGCATGGAGTCGCCATAGCTGAAGAAGCGGTACTCCTGCGCGATCGCATGGCGGTACAGCGCCATCACCTGCTCGTAGCCGGCGAAGGCGCTGACCAGCATCATCAGCGTGCTCTTGGGCAGGTGGAAGTTGGTGATCAGCAGATCGACCACCTGGTACTCGAAGCCCGGTGTGATGAAGATGCGCGTATCGCCTGAGAAGTTGCCCGTCTGGGCCCAGGACTCCAGCGTGCGCACCGTGGTCGTGCCCACGGCGATGATGCGGCCGCCGCGCTGGCGGCAGCGTTCCAGCGCGGCCAGGGTGGCCAGCGGGATTTCGTACCACTCGCTGTGCATCTGGTGGTCGGCCAGGTTCTCGGTCTTCACGGGCTGGAAGGTGCCGGCGCCCACGTGCAGCGTGACGCTGGCGCGTTCGATGCCGCGCTCGGCCAGGCGGGCCAGCACGGCGTCGTCGAAGTGCAGGGCGGCCGTGGGTGCGGCCACGGCGCCGGGGCGGGCCGCGAAGACGGTCTGGTAGCGCTCGCTGTCTTCGGCGGCATCGGGGTCGTTGCCGGTTTCCTGGTGGCGCTCGATGTAGGGCGGCAGCGGCAGATGGCCGAAGCGCTCCATCAGCTCATGGGGCGTCTCGCCGCGCGGGCCTTCAAAGCTCAGGTGGAACAGCGGGCCGTTCTCGTCGGGCCAGCGGCCACGCAGCACGGCGTCGAAGCCGCCACCGTTCTTGCCGCCGCACAGGTGGATGCGCGAGCCGGGCAGGGGCTTCTTGCTGACGCGCATGTGGGCCACGACGTCGTTGCCTTCGAGCACGCGCTCGACCAGCAGCTCCAGCCGGCCGCCGCTGGCCTTCTCACCGAAGATGCGCGCCTTGATCACGCGCGTGTCGTTGAACACCAGCAGGTCGCCGGGCTGCAGCAGATCGGGCAGCTCGTGGAAGATGCGGTCGGCGGGCGGGTTGGCATCGTCGCGGCCGTCGAGCAGGCGCGAGGCACTGCGCTGGGCGGCAGGATGCTGGGCAATCAGCTTCTCGGGAAGCTCGAAGTCGAAATCGCTGAGCGAGAACACACGGGACAGGGAGGACATGCAGTGCTTGAGGGCCGGACATGGCCCGTTCCAAGTTCGTTGAACGGAAGCTGGCAATTGTCGCAAACCCTGGGGTCATCCCCGGAATTGCCGGTGATCACCTGGCCATGGCGGCCTGGGGCTGGCGCTCGAACTCCAGCCACAGCGATTCCAGATCGGGGAAGTCCCAGTCCGCAGGGTCTTCGCGCGCGATGATGCGGTCGTTGCCCTGGCTTTCGGACAGGTCCTCGATCTCCGGCGTGATGCGGCAGGACTGGCGCAGCGAATAGAAGACCTTGACGCGCGGCGCCAGCAGGCTGGCCGGCGAGGCATCGACCACCACCGCCAGACGCTGCGAATGCAGGCGCACCAGCGAGCCCAGCGGGTAGATGCCCACGGTCTGCACGAACTGCTCGAACAGCCGCTTGTCGAAATGGCGCGGACTCCACTCGGCCATGCGACGCAGCGCCTCCGAAGGCGGCCAGCCCTTCTTGTAGGGCCGGTCCGAGGTGATGGCATCGTAGACGTCGCAGATCGCCGTCATGCGCGCCAGCAGGCCGATGTCGCCATGCTGCAGCCCGTCGGGGTAGCCGCTGCCGTCCACCTTTTCATGGTGGTGCAGGCAGGCATCGATGACCTCGTCGTCCAGGCCCAGCGGGCGCAGCAGCTGCTCGCCGTGGCGTGGATGGGCGCGCATCAGCGCCCATTCGGCGTCGTCCAGCGGGCCGGGCTTGTTGAGCACGGTCACCGGAATGGCGGTCTTGCCCAGATCGTGCATGAGGCCGGCCATGCCGGCCTTGCGCAGGCTGTGGTCGTCCAGGCCCATGCGCTTGGCCAGGGCCACCATCAGCGCGCACACGGCCAGACTGTGCATGTAGGTGTAGTCGTCGGCGGTCTTCAGGCGGGCCAGGCCGATCAGCGCATGGGGATTGCGTGCCACGGAGGCCGTCACATCGTCCACCAGCTGTCCGGCGGCAGAGGCGTCCACGGGCCGGCCCAGCCGCGCATCGCTGAACAGGCGGCTCAGCAATTGCCTGGCCTGGGCGCAGGTCTGGGCCGCGCGGCGCAGCTCGGTGGCGGTGGAGATGGGGGCCGTGCTCTGCTCGGACGCAGGGCGGGCGTTGTCGGGGATCTGGTGGCGAAGCTCGTCCTGCGGGTCGAAGCGCAGGCAGGGCACCTGCACGCCCACGTCCAGGCCTTTGCGCACATCGATCCAGACCTCCTGGATGGAGGTGGCGCGCAGACGCTGGAGATCGGCCTCGGAGCGAAGCAGGAAACGGGTTCGCCAAAAGGGATGCTCCATCCAGGAGCCGCAGAACTCGTGCAGGAACATGCCCAGAGTGACATGCTGGACATTGATACGCTTCAACATGGCATTCGGTGGCGGGGTAACACTACGTAACGTCAGCCTGCATGGTAGCGGCTTCCCCAGAGACCCGGGGCGTCAAGGGTGCTTTGGGCAGGGCCGGCCGGCATGAACGTGGCGTGTTGCCTACACCTGTATATTCATACACTATGCTGCCAGACAACGCGCATGTTCTGAAACAGGAAAGCCCATGCCCCTGAACGTCTCCTCTGCCTTTCCCGACCTGGGGCGCGACGCCCCTGGTGGCAAGGCCGCGCGCGCCGGCAAGGCAAAGGCTGGCGCAGGCAAGGGCGGCGCCAGGAAGGCCGGCAAGGCCTCGGCCACTTCGGGCGACAAGGCCGCCTCGCCTGCACAGCCCGCCGCCAGGCCTGCCGCCAGTCCCGCGCAGAAGGCGCTGCAGAAAATGGGACTGGTGCGCGACATCGACCTGGCGCTGCACCTGCCGCTGCGCTATGAGGACGAGACCCGCATCACCGCGCTGCGCAATGCGCGCGAAGGCGATACGGTGCAGATCGAGGCCACGGTCACCCACAGCGAAGTGCAACTGCGCCCTCGCCGCATGCTCAAGGTCACGGTGGACGACGGCACGGCCGAATGCGTGCTGACCTTCTTCAGCTTCTACCCTTCGCACCAGAAAACCCTGTCCGTGGGCGCGCGGCTGCGCATACGCGGCGAGGTCAAGGGCGGCTTCTGGGGGCGGCAGATGCTGCACCCCGCGTTCCGCGCGGCCGGAGGGGATCTGCCCACGGCGCTCACGCCCGTCTATCCGGTGGCGGCAGGACTGCCCCAGGCCTATATCCGCCGCGCAGCGGCCACGGCCATGCTGCGGGCCGACCTCTCCGATACGCTGCCCGCAGGAGAGCACCCGCCCGTGGCCCATTTCCACGGCAACGGCGGGCTGCCGCCGCTGTTCAGCCTGCGTGACGCGCTGCAGTTCCTGCACCATCCCACGCCCGATGTGGCCCTGGCCACGCTGGAAGACCATTCGCATCCGGCCTGGCAGCGCCTGAAGGCCGAGGAACTGCTGGCCCAGCAACTGTCGCAATACGAGGCCAAGCGCGAGCGCGCGCGGCTCAGGGCGCCCGTGCTGCGCGCATTGCCCATGGACAGCGCCCAGGGACTGGCGCGCCAGTTTCTCGACCAGTTGCCCTTTGGCCTGACCGGTGCCCAGCAGCGCGTGGTGGGCGAGATCCTCGCCGACATGCAGCGCCGCATGCCCATGCACCGGCTGCTGCAGGGCGATGTGGGATCGGGCAAGACGGTGGTGGCGGCGCTGTCGGCCGTGGCCTGCATCGAGGCCGGCTGGCAGTGCGCGCTGATGGCGCCCACCGAAATCCTGGCCGAGCAGCATTTCGGCAAGCTGGTCAGCTGGCTGGAGCCGCTGCTGGCCCCGCTGGGCAAGCGCGTGGCCTGGCTGGCCGGCGCGCAGAAGAAGAAGGAGCGCACCGCCATGCTGGAGCTGGTCCGCAGCGGCGAGGCGGCCCTGGTGGTGGGCACGCATGCCGTCATCCAGGACCAGGTGGAGTTCAAGAACCTGGCGCTGGCCGTCATCGACGAGCAGCACCGCTTCGGCGTGGCCCAGCGGCTGGCGCTGCGCCAGAAACTCGCAGCCTCGGGCATGGAGCCCCATCTGCTGATGATGAGCGCCACCCCGATCCCGCGCACCCTGGCCATGAGCTACTACGCCGACCTGGATGTCTCCACCATCGACGAGCTGCCGCCTGGGCGTACGCCCATCGTCACCAAGCTCATTGCCGACAGCCGCAAGGATGAAGTCATCGAACGCATCGGCGCCCAGGTCGCCCAGGGGCGCCAGGTCTACTGGGTGTGTCCGCTGATCGAGGAAAGCGAGGCGCTGGACCTGTCCAACGCCACGGCCACCCACGCCTACCTCAGCGAGATGCTGCCCGATGTCATGGTCGGCCTGCTGCATTCGCGCATGCCCACGGCCGAGAAGAAGGCGGTGATGGAGCTGTTCTCGGCCGGCGTCATGGGCGTGCTGGTCTCCACCACCGTGATCGAAGTTGGCGTCGATGTGCCCAATGCCTCGCTCATGGTGATCGAGCATGCGGAGCGCTTTGGCCTGTCGCAGCTGCACCAGCTGCGCGGGCGCGTGGGACGGGGCGCTGCAGCTTCGGCCTGCGTGCTGCTGTATTCGGTGGGAGACAGCGGCCGCCTGGGCGAGACGGCCAAGGACCGGCTGCGTGCCATGGCCGAAACCAACGACGGCTTCGAGATCGCGCGGCGCGACCTGGAGATTCGCGGTCCGGGCGAATTCCTGGGTGCGCGCCAATCAGGCGCTCCCATGCTGCGCTTTGCCGATCTGGAGCAGGACCTGATGCTGCTCGACTGGGCCCGCGAGCTGGCGCCTCGCATGCTGGAGCAGCACCCGCAACTGGCCCAGAGGCATGTGGACCGCTGGTTGGGCGGCAAGGCCGAATTCCTCAAGGCCTGATGGGCCGGCCCCTGCTTGTGGGATGTTCCTGTTACGTATTTTTACGCGCACGGGCGCTGCCTGGTGGCGGCCTGCTCCGCAGGCCTGCAGCCCGCGCCAGGCAAGGTTTGCGTGTGCGTTGTAGCTGTCGGTAGGGAGCGCTTCATGCGGTCCTGGCGGTGACAGCTGCGCGCGGCGACGGCATTGAGTATTTGTGACATTTTGGTACATTGAGTCGCAAAAAACAGGGTAGGTCCATCCGGGAGGGGATGGCCTGCCACTCCTCCCCCACGCTTCCCCACGGGGAGGACGGCCGTGATCACTCTTGTGTTGTCCCATCTTTCTGAGAATGAGGAGCCGTCCACATGAATGAAGCCGTTCAAGCGAATGAACTCGTCGAGACCTCCTGGCGCATGGGCCTGGTGGCCCTGTCCTATGGCATTGCCGTGCTGGGCTCCTTCGTGGCCCTCACGGCGGCACAGCGCATCCGCGGGCGCACGGGAATCAGCTGGCTGAATCTGCTGGCGGCCGGCACGGCGCTGGGCGGCATAGGCGTGTGGTCCATGCATTTCACGGGCATGCTGGCGCTGAACCTGGGCATGGGCTCGGGCTACTCCATGGTCGAAACCCTGGTGTCCCTGGTGGCTGCCGTCGCTGCGACCTCGGTGGCGCTGGCCTTTGTCGCGCGGCGGCCCGAAAGCGGGTTGCGCGTGCTGGGCGCCGGCACCCTGCTGGGCCTGGGCGTGGCCTTCATGCATTACCTGGGCATGTACGGCATGCGCTTTCCGGGCTTCATCGTCTGGTCCGTTCCCACCGTGGTGCTGTCCGTGGCCATTGCCGTGGTGGCGGCCAGCGCCGCTCTTTGGCTGTCGTTTCGCACCGGCTCGCTGGGCATGCGGGCGCTGGCGGCTGCCGTGATGGGGGCGGCAGTATGCTCCATGCATTACACGGGCATGGCCGCAGCAGACTTTGTATGCATTTCCGAGACACAGCGGTATGCTCGGCCGCAAGGTTTTGCCGTGATCAGCGCTTTGGACCTTCCCGTCTTTACCGTGATCGTGGCCATAGGCCTGGCAGCATTGATAGGCATGGACCAGCTCATGCAACAGCGCGACCGGATGCGCCGGCCGCTGCACTAGGTGGATAAATGCAAAAAGCCGGCAGGTCGGGGAGCGCGCAGTGGTCATGCGTGGACGAGGACTGGCACAATCGAAATAGGACAAATCCTAGAGTCTGCACAGGAACTTTTGAGGGGAGCACCCCGGCAACCGGGCCGCAAGGCCTGGTTGCACAAAGGTTTCGGCCCAGGCTCCAGGTCTAAGACCATCGTATTTCCCGAGGTTCCCTCCCAGACACAGCTCGCCAATGACACTTACCGAACTCAAATACATCGTGGCCGTGGCACGTGAAAAGCATTTTGGCCGCGCCGCCGAAGCCTGTTATGTGTCCCAGCCCACGTTGTCCGTGGCGATCAAAAAGCTGGAGGAGGAGCTCGATGTCAAGCTCTTCGAGCGCAGCGCCGGCGAAGTGTCGGTCACGTCGCTGGGAGAGGAGATCATCCGGCAGGCGCAAAGCGTGCTGGAGCAGGCCGCCGAGATCAAGGAAATCGCCAAGCGCGGCAAGGACCCGCTGTCGGGCGTGCTCACGCTGGGCGTGATCTACACCATCGGCCCCTACCTGCTGCCCGATCTGGTGCGCAACTCCATTCTGCGCACGCCACAGATGCCGCTGATGCTGCAGGAGAACTACACCATCAAGCTGCTGGAGATGCTGCGCACGGGCGAGATCGACTGCGCCATCGTCGCCGAGCCCTTCCCCGACACCGGCCTGGCGCTGGCGCCGCTGTATGACGAGCCCTTCATGGCTGCCGTGCCCAGCACCCATGCGCTGGCCCAGAAGGACCATGTCTCCACCAGCGATCTCAAGAACGAGACCATGCTGCTGCTGGGCTCGGGCCACTGCTTCCGCGACCATGTGCTCCAGGTCTGCCCCGAGTTCGCACGCTATGCCAGCAACGCCGAAGGCATTCGCCGCACCTTCGAAGGTTCGTCGCTGGAGACCATCAAGCACATGGTGGCCGCCGGCATGGGCGTGACCCTGGTGCCGCGCCTGTCCGTGCCCGCCGATGCGCTGGAGACCACGGCGCGCCGCCGCAAAACCGACGAGCCGCACATCCGCTACCTGCCCATCCTCGAGGACGACGGCTCGGCCCCGCCCACGCGCCGCGTGGTCCTGGCCTGGCGCCGCAGCTTCACGCGCTACGAGGCCATCGCCGCCCTGCGCAACGCGGTCTACGCCTGCGCCTTGCCCGGCGTCAAACGCCTGTCCTGATGACTGCACCGCTGCGCGGGCCGTGCCTCCAGGGCCACCGCGCTTGCGTTATCGTTGCTTTCGGTCTCCGGGCGGTCTGCCCGGGGCATATTCCATCCGTACGAAGTTGAAAGGGATCCCATGGCCAAAAATGCCAGCAAAGACAAGTCCGGTGCAAAGAAGCCAGAGGCCGTGCAGGCCGCCAAGACCGTGCAGGCAGCGACGGCCGATGTCGCACCGGTGTCCGTGCGCTCCAGCGCCATCCACATCGGCATCAGCGACAAGGACCGTGCCGCCATCTCCAAGGGCCTGTCGGCCCTGCTGGCCGACACCTACACGCTCTATCTGACAACGCACAACTTCCACTGGAACGTCACGGGCCCGATGTTCAACACACTGCACACCATGTTCATGGGGCAGTACACGGAACTGTGGAACGCCGTTGATCCCATCGCCGAGCGCATCCGCGCCCTGGGCCATTTCGCACCGGGCTCCTATGCCGACTTCGGCAAGCTCACCAGCCTGGCCGACGTGCCCCACGATCCGCCCAAGGCCCTGGAGATGGTGCGCATCCTGGTGGCAGGCCATGAAGCCGTGGCACGCACGGCGCGCAGCCTCTTCCCGCTGGCCGACAAAGCCAGCGACGAGCCCACGGCCGACCTGCTGACCCAGCGCCTGACCGTGCATGAGCAGACCGCCTGGATGCTGCGTGCCCTGCTTGAAGAGTGATGCTGCACATGTCCCAAGCACCTGCCACGGCCCGGGAGTGATGACCGCGCATGCTCCGGACCTGGATTGACGCACACGCCGCCACGAGCGGCCTGTGCCTGGTACTGGCCGCCTTGGGCGGCCTTTTTTTCTACCTGCGCCTGCCCGCCGCCGCGCGGCTGCGCCATGCAGGCCTGCCCATGCCACGCGCCGCATGGCAGGGACTGGTTGCGGCGGGCCTGCTGGCCGCGCTGGCCCTGGGCGTGATGGTGCGCGACATGCTGGGCCTGGGCCAGCCCGCAGGCTGCGCCTCCTGCACCGACTGGCCGGTGCTGGACGATGCCCTGCACCAGTGGCTTGCTGGCCATGCCACCGATGCCTGGGTGCGCCCCGTGGTCGCCTTCACCCAGCTGGGCCATGTGGGCTGGATGGTGTCGCTGTCTGTTGCCGTGCTGGCGCTGCTGCTGTGGCGCCGCGACTGGCTGCATGCGGCCGCCTGGGTGGTGGCCACGGCGGGAGTCGGCCTGTGGATACGCGCCATCAAGACCAGCGTGGGCCGCCCGCGCCCCGTGGGCGGCTGGGTGCCCGAGGGCGGCTTCAGCTTCCCCAGCGGCCACAGCGCCGGCACCTTCGTGCTCTATCTGATGCTGGCCTGGCTGCTGCTGCCGTACCTGCGGCCTGCCTGGCGCTGGTGCGTGGGCCTGGCGGCCCTGGCCGTTGCCCTGGGCGTAGGCGCCAGCCGCGTCGTGCTGCGCGTGCACTATGCCAGCGATGTGCTGGCTGGCTGGCTGCTGGGCCTGGCCTGGATGGCGCTGGTGATCTGTGCCGTGGAGTGGGCGCAAACCCGCGTTGCCGGCAGGCGCTGCTGAGGCGCGCCGCCGAGCCCGCCCGCCCAGCGGCGACAATGCGGGCATTTTCGAATGTGATGCGTGCGATGGTCGGCCCACGGCCGCCATCGGCGCCCAGAAGCCATGCCTACCTCCTCCTCTACGCCCATGCCTGCGCCCCGGCGCAGCAAACTGTCGCTCTACCTGGACCTGGTCCGCTTCAACCGGCCGGCCGGCTGGCTGGTCCTGGTCTGGCCCACGCTGGCCGCACTGTGGGTGGCGGCGGGCGGGTTTCCGGGCTGGCATCTGCTGGTGGTCTTCGTGCTGGGCACGGTGCTGATGCGCAGCGCCGGCTGCTGCATCAACGACATCGCCGACCGCGACTTCGACCGCCACGTCAAGCGCACCACGCAGCGCCCCATCACCTCGGGACTGGTCTCGGTGAAGGAGGCCGCGCTGCTGGGCGCGGCCCTGGCCCTGGTTTCGCTGGGCCTGGTGCTGACCACCCGCTGGGAGGCCGTGGCCTGGTCCGTGCCCGCCGTGCTGTTCACCATCCTCTACCCGTTCACCAAGCGCTTCTTCGCCATGCCCCAGGCGTTTCTGGGCATTGCCTTCAATTTCGGCATCGTCATCGCCTTCGCCGCCGTGCAGGGGCAGGTGCCCGCCACGGCCTGGATTCTGTGGTTGGCCAACATGTTCCTGGTGCTGGCCTATGACACCGAATACGCCATGGTGGACCGTGACGATGACCTCAAGATCGGAATGAAGACCTCGGCCATCACCCTGGGCCGCTTCGACGTGGTGGCCGTCATGGGTTTCTTCGTGCTCTGCGGCCTGCTCACGGTCTGGGCGTTGGCGCCCTTCGGCCTGGCCTGGCCTTTCTGGCTGGGCCTGGCCGTGGCTGCGGCCCAGGTGATCTGGCACTTCACCCTGATCCGCCACCGCACGCGCGAAGGCTGCTTCGTGGCGTTCAGCAAGAGCCACTGGATCGGTGCCAGCCTGTTCGCGGGCGTGGCGCTGGGGTTTGCGCTGCGCTGAGGGCGCCACGCCGCCGCAGTGCGTGCGCTCCGCAGCCTGCCGCCATGGCACCCAGCAGTGCCAGCTGCCAGGCGCCGAGTGCGGGAATGGGCGCCGGAGCGGGCGGTGGCACGGGTGGAGTCACAGGTGGATCCACAGGAGGATCCACAGGAGGATCTACGGGGGGCGGCAAGGTAGGCGGCACCACCGCAGTCAGCGCGATGTCCTGCGCCACCTCGGTGGCCGGCATCCACCGTGCATCGCCGGGCTGGCTGGCGGTCACCGTGCAGATGCCTTCGCCTGCCATCGTGACCCTGTTGCCCGAGACCGTGCAGATGCCTGGCGTCGTGCTGGCATGATCCACCGGCAGGCCGGAGCTGGCCGTGGCGGGCGGGTCGATGGCAAAGGCCGTCCCCGCCTCGAAGGTCCGGCTGGCCTGGGCCGGGAAGTGGATCGCCTGGGTTCTGCGGATGCGGACATCGGCGCTTGCGTCGGCGGGCAGCCAGTGGGCATTGCCCGCCTGGCGGGCCACCAGCGTGCAGATGCCGCCATCGATCATCGTGACCGTGGTGCCCGAGACGGTGCAGACGGCCGGGGTGGGGCTGCTGTAGTCCACCGGCAGGCCGGAGCTGGCCGTGGCGGGAGGGTCTATGGTGAAGGTGGAGCCAGGGCTGCCGAGGACCTGGCTGGCCTGTGGCCCAAAGGTGATGGTCTGGGGGGAGAGGGCGCGCAGGTCCACGGTCAGGAGTGAGACAAAGGCATTGAGGTTCGTGAGCTGTGCTCCGGAGTAGCCGCCGGCCAGAAGCTCGCCAGAAGCAGTGATGTGCAGCGCGGTGACACCATCCAGGCCCCTTGCGCCCAGGTAGGTGCTTTGCTCCCAGGTGCGCAGATCGCCCGACAGGCGTGCCACGTAGCCGGTCTGCAATCCGTCACCGTAGTCAGGCTCGATGGCGCCCGCCATGCCGGGAAAATTGTCGGATGAGGTGTTGCCGGCCACCAGGATCTCGCCCGAAGGAGCGATGGCCAGGGCAGCGATCCAGTCTGGGTTTGCGCCGCCCAGATAGGTGCTCTGCAACAGGGTGCGCAGATCGGCGGACAGCCTTGTGATGTAGCCGGAGTAGTCACCATTGCTTGCAGGCTGCGCACCACCGTTCGTGCCAGGAAAGGCAGAGGACGATGTTTGCCCGGCTGCCACGATCTCTCCCGAGGGGTGGAAGGCCAATGCCGAGAGTGTCTCCCAGCCGTTGCCCCCCAGGTAGGAGCTGCGCACCAGGGTGTGCAGATCATCTGAAAGCAATGCGATGAAGCCGTCGGCATCGCCGCCGATCTCTGGCTGGGCTGCGTGCGCCCTGGCAGGCAGATCGGCGGATCGGGTCTGCCCGCCGGCGAGTATCTCCCCTGAAGGTCCGATGGCGATGCTGGTGATACGGTCCAGTCTCGTACCGCCCAGATAGGTGCTTTGCACCACGGTGCGCAGGTCGGAGGACAGGCGCATGACGAAGCCGTCATTGTCGGCGCTGAGGGCGGGCTGGGCTCCGTTGGCTGTGCGGGGCAGGTCCGTGGCAATTGTGGCCCCGGCCACCACGACCTCCCCCGAGGCAGGAAGGGCCAGGGCGTTGGCGGTCACCCAGCCGTCTCCGGTCAGATAGGTGCTCTGCTCCAGGGTGCGCAGGTCGCCGGAAAGCCGGGCGACGAAGCCCGCAGGAAAGTTGCGGGGCATGGGATGTGCTCCCCCGGCCGTGCCGGGAAAATCGTTGGCCAGTGTCTCGCCGGTCACGACCACGTCACCCGACGCTGTGACGGCCAGTGCGTGAGCCTGGCTACCCCGCGACCCGCTCAGGTACGTGCTCTGTATCAGCTGGCTCAGATCACTGGACAGCCGGGCGACGAAGCCGTGCAATGCAGGCATGCCCTCTGGGGGCGCCGGCTGCGCCCCACCCGCAGTGCCGGGGAAGCGGGTGGACAGGGTCGTGCCAGCCAGCAGCACGTCGCCTGAAGGGGCGGCTGTGGCTATGGCCTCTATCCAGGAGGTCTCGAGGCTACCCAGATAGATGCTCTGCAGCAGCGGATCGATCACCAGCGGCAGCGCCCGGTCATACGCTCCCAGTGCGAACCCGTAGCCATCGCCCTGGCTGTTGAGCGCATATCGCACGGGCACCTCCACGCGCCGCCCCGCAACCTCCTGGAACGCCACGGGAGCTGTATAGGCCACGTCGCCATGGCCTGTGGCGGCCACCAGTTCGCCATCTTCGCCCAGGCGCAGGGACAGCGCGCCGTCCACGCGGACCTGGATCTGCCCGGGGTCGGCCTGCGGCGCCACGTGGAAGAGCTTTTCCACATTGGTGCCGCGCACGGCCAGTTCCACCTGCACGCCGGGCCAGGCCTGGCCCAGGTGCAGGTTGCGGTAGGTCGCCGGCTGGTAGCTGTGGTGGCCGCTGAAGCGGGTGATCTGGGTGGCGGCGGCCTCGCCGCCGGTGGGCGACAGCGACAGCGCGCCGACCAGGGTTTCCGTGAGACTCCAGCCGGGCCGCAGGATGGGGGCGCTCTTGGGCACATCGCCGGCCGCGTTGCTTCTTGCCCATTCCGCCAGCCGTCCCGTGTCGGGCCCGGGCAGGCCGTACACGATCTGCCCCTGGTGCGTGACATGGACGGCGCCCGCGAAGGTGCGGCCCATGAAGGCCACGGCCGGGTCGAACTGGCCGCTGTTGGCTTCGAAGGGCATGGACAGGCCCTGCAGGGCCTGCTGCGCATGCTGCAACTGCGCCGCACCGGGTCTCTCACCCGGCGCTGCATGGGCGGTGCTGGCGGCCATGCATGCGGCTGCTGCCATGGCGAGCCAGAGGAGGGCTGGGCTGCGCCACCGGAGCCAGGGCGCAGGCTGAAGAAAGAGGCTCATGGGGTCTCCCTGAATGCGGCCGCCCCGAGGCAAGCTTGCCTCCGGGTGTGAGCCCCGCAGGCGGAGGCCTGGCGGGGCCGGGTTCCTGGGGCGTGACCGGCACGGGGGCTACCCTCTCCTGCCCGGCCACGCGTGCGTTGCTAGCGAGCGCTGCTATGGCGCGCCCGGCGGCGCAGCGAGATGGCGCCAAGGCCTGCCGCCAGCGTGCCCAGCCAGGCCAGGGCCCAGGGGCCCAGGGTAGGCACGGGGGACGCAGCGCCGGGTCCCGGGCCGGGTGCGGGAGGAGGAGGCGGCGGGAGTGGCGACGGAGGTGAAACGGTGCTGGCCACCAGTTCGATGTCCTGCGACACGTCAGTGGCCGCCAGCCACAGCGTGTTGCCCGGCTGGCTGGCTGTGACCCTGCAGATGCCTGCGCTGACCATGGTCACCGTGGCGCCCGAGACCGTGCAAACGCCGGGCGTGGTGCTGGCGTAGTCCACCGGCAGGTTCGAACTGGCCGTGGCGGGCGGGCCGAGGTCGAAGCTGGCGCCGGCCGTGAAGGGCTGGTCGGCCTGGGCCGGGAAGGTGATCACCTGCGGCCTGCGGATCTGCAGGGTCACGAAGATGCCGTTGGCCGCCAGCCACTGGCCGGGCACGCTGGGCAGCCAGGCTTCCAGCATGCAGGGGCCCGCATCCACCATGGTGACCGTGGTGCCCGAGACGGTGCACACGGCCGGCGTATGGGCGGTGTAGTTCACGGCCAGGCCGGAATTGGCCGTGGCGATCGGGCGGATCTGGAAGGTGTCGCCGGGCGCGGTGAGCACCTGGTCGGCCTGGGGCGGGAAGGCGATGGTCTGGGGGGAGACGGCGCGCAGGTCGGCGGACAGGCGTGTGATGAAGCCGTTTGCAACGCCTGCATTGGTCTCCTGTGCGCCACCGGCCATGCCCGGCAGTTTGCGGGAATAGGTATGGCCGCCCACCACCACTTCCCCGGAGGACGTGATGGCCAATGCGGTGATGGCGTCATCGGACTCGCCGCTCAGGAAGGTGCTCTGCTCCAGCGTGCGCAGGTCGGCGGACAGGCGTGTGACAAAGCCGCTCTGGAAGCCGAAGACGCGATTCGGCTGTGCACCGCCTGCCGTGCCCGGAAAGCCGGAGAATCGGGTATGGCCGCCCACCACCACCTCCCCGGAGGGCGTGATGGCCAATACGGTGATGGCGTCAGAGTCCGCAGCACCCAGGTAGGTGCTCTGCACCAGCGTGCGCAGGTCCCCGGACAGGCGTGTGACGAAGCCGTCCCCGCTGTTGCCGCGGATGAAGTAGTAGTCCGGTTGTGCGCCGCCTGCCGTGCCCGGCAGGTCGTTTGACTCGGTAGATCCGCCCACCACCACTTCCCCGGAGGGCGTGATGGCCAATGCGGTGATGTCGTCATTGAACGCTCCACCCAGGTAGGTGCTCTGTTTCAGCGTGCGCAGATCGGCGGACAGGCGTGTGATGAAGCCGTCCACCGGTCCGAAGAAGCCGTTGTCCGACCCAGGCTTGGGCTGGGCGCTGCCGGTGGTGGCCGGCAGGTTGGGGGAAGTTGTGGATCCGGCGACCAGCACGTCCCCTGAAGGCGTGAGGGCCAGTGCGTTAGGCGACTCCGCTCCGGTGATATAGGTGCTGCGCACCAGCGTGCGCAGGTCCGCCGAGAGCAGGGCTGCAAAGCCGTTGCGGGTATTTGGCGCTATGTCCGCAATGGCCCCCTGTGCCGTACCGGGGAAATCGGAGGAGCGCGTAGATCCGCCCACCACGATGTCGCCCGAGGGGGCGATGGCCAGGGCTGTCAGGTGGTCCTCATCGCCTCCCCCCAGATAGGTGCTCTGCACCAGGGTGCGCAGATCGGCCGACAGGCGGGTGACAAAGCCAGAGCCGCTTGCTGGCTTTGCCGGTTGCGCTCCGTTCTCCGTGCCAGGAAGATTTCCGCTCCAGATGGTGCCCCCCACCACCACATCGCCCGAGGGCAAGATGGCCATGCTGCGGGGGCCTCCATCGCCCAGATAAGTGCTTTGCTCCAGGGTGCGCAGGTCGCCGGACAGGCGTGCCACAAAGAGGTTGCTCGTGCCGCTGGAGGGCTGGGCACCGCCGGCGGTGCCTGGGAAATCGCTGGACTCGGTTACGCCGGCCACCAGCACCTGCCCCGAAGGGGTCACGACCAGGGCGTTAAGGATATCGTAGTCAGACCCGCCCAGGTAGGTGCTCTGCAGGAAGGGGTCGATTACCAGCGGCAGCGCCCGGTCATACGCCCCCAGTGCGAAACCGTAGCCATCGCCCTGGCTGTTGAGTGCGTACTGCACGGGCACCTCCACGCGCCGCCCCGCAACTTCCTGGAACGCCACGGGCGCCGTGTAGGCCACGTCGCCATGGCCTGTGGCGGCCACCAGTTCGCCGCCTTCGCCCAGGCGCAGGGACAGCGCGCCGGCCATCCGTACATGGATCTGCGAAGCGTCGGCTTGCGGGGCCACGTGGAAGAGCTTTTCCACATTGGCACCCCGCACGGCCAGTTCCACCTGCACGCCAGGCCAGGCCTGCCCCAGGTGCAGGTTGCGGTAGGTGGCCGGCTGGTAGCTGTGCGGGCCGCTGAAGCGGGTGATCTGGGTGGCGGCGGCCTCGCCGCCGGTGGGCGACAGCGGCAGTGCGCCGGCCAGGGTTTCGGTGAGGCTCCAGCCGGACACGCGCTGGGGGGGCGGCGGGGTCTCGGGTGGTGCCTGGGGTTGGGTGCCAGAGGGTGTTTTGGGAGGATTCTTGGGGGGCGTCTGGGGAGGTGTCTCGGGCGGGGGGGCCGAGGTCATGCCCTGCTGCTGCGCGGGCGCGGCCAGGCTGTAGACGATCTGACCCTGGCGGGTGACGTGGATCGCGCCCGCGAAGGTGCGGCCCGTGAAGGCCACGGCAGGGTCGAACTGGCCGCTGTTGGCCTCGAACGGCACGGACAGGCCCTGCAGGGCCTGCTGCGCGTGCTGTATCTGCCGGGCCTGGGCGGAGCCAAGCGCTGGCGAATGCACCCGGTGGGGGACAGGACTTTGGGCGGGGCCGGGTACGGCTTGCGCCAGGCCGGCCGATGCCCAGAGCAGGCATGCCGCCAGGGCCGGCTTGCTGCGGCGCCGCCTGGGCACGGAAGAGGGATGGAAACGCATGCTTTCTCCTTGGATGCAGCGAATCCAAGGCAAGCCATGGACAGGGGCGGGCAGGCGATGCACGTCCCGCCGAGGCGGATGCTTGGTGGAAACTGCGGTGGCAGGGCATGACCGGCGCGGGGCTTTCCGCGCTGCCGGTCAATTGCCGATTTCTACCGAGTGCCGCTTGCTTCCACCATCAGAACTATCTGGTTTTTGCACGAATCTGGCGCACCGTTCCCTTGCCACCACAAAAGGCGTGCGCGCGGGTTGGGGTGGGTCTTACCGGCCGAACTCGGCGGCCAGCTCCTTGGCCCGCGTTTGCGCCGCGCGCATGGCGGCCACGAAATGCTCGGGCACCTGCTGCGCCTGCAGGTGGGTGATGGCGGCGTGCGTGGTGCCGCCCTTGCTGGTGACGCGCTGGCGCAGCACCTCGGCGCTTTCGGTGGAGCGCGCGGCCAGTTCGGAGGCGCCCTGGAAGGTGGCCACGCCCAGGCGGTAGGACTGCTCGGCCGTGAGGCCCATGTCCACGCCAGCCTTCGTCATGGCTTCGAGGAACAGGAAGACATAGGCCGGGCCCGAGCCCGACAGGGCGGTGACGGCGTCCAGGTGCGCTTCCTGGTCGACCCAGACGAACTGGCCCGTGGTGGCCACGACCTGCTCGATGGCGCTCTTGCCCGCGGCATCGACCTCGGCACGCGCAAACAGGCCTGTCATGCCTTTGCCCACCAGGGCCGGCGTGTTGGGCATGGCGCGCACGATGCGGCCCGTGCCCAGCCACTGGGCGATGGCGTCCGTGGGAATGCCGGCGGCCACGCTCAGGTGCAAGGCCTGGGCGGTGTGCGGCGCCGCCGCCTGGGCGGCTTCCTTGAAGGTCTGGGGCTTGACGGCCCAGACCACGATGCCGGCGCCGTCCAGCGCGCTGGCGGCAGCCGCTGCATCGGCATGGGCCGTGATGCCGAAGTTCGTGCGCAGCGCGTCGCGTGCAGCCTCGAAGGGTTCGACGACGACGATGCGGTCTGCGGATTGGCCCTGGCCGATCAGGCCGCCGATGATGGCGCTGGCCATGTTGCCGCCACCGATGAAGGCGATGACAGGGGAGGCTGTGGAAACGGTGTTCATGCTGGTGGCGGTGGAGAAGGAAAACGAAGAGTTTAGAGCGTGTTCCCACCGTGCCAGCGCATGTCCACGCCATGGCTGGCGGCCAGGTCCAGGGGCTGTGCCGGGGCGCCGGGCCGCTGGCGCAGGGTGAGCGCGCAAGGACCCTCTCCGCGCGTGGCAAGGCGCTGGCGCAGTGCGTCGGAGGCCGCCAGCGCCTGCGCGCCTTGCAGCAGCAGATCGAAGCCCGGCAATGCCAACCGCGCGCCCTGGTTGTCCAGCCGCTGCAGCGGCAGGCCCGGGCCCAGCAGCGCCCGGTAGCGGTCCAGGCTGGCGTCCAGGTCGTGCACGGCGACGGTCAGCGAGGCCACGCCCAGCGCGCCGTTGGGATGCGCGCGCACGCTGCCCTCGGGCACGCGCAGCGCGCGCGGCGTGACGTCGCCGCACAGAAAGGGCAGGTCGGGCGTGGCGTGGCGCGCCGTCTGCCACAGCAGTTGCGCGCCGTCGGGGCGTACGCGGCCTCCATCCACGGGGCCGACCAGGGTGTCCAGCCCCCGCCCGCGCGCCTCGGCCAGGGCCTGGGAGGTGCTGCGGGGCAGCAGGGCGAAGTCCACCAGCCCTTCGCCATGGTCGCGCAGCGTGCGGTACCAGCGCTCTTCGGGGGCCGGGGCGGTCCAGGCAATGATCTCCAGGTAGGCGCCATCGGCAAAGACGACCAGCGCGTTGTGCGAGGTGCGGCCCGGATGGCGGCCGCCGATGGCGACCTGGAAGCCCAGCGCGCGGTAGTCCGCCACGGCGGCCTCGAGGTCCTGCACGGCGATGACGATGTGGTCCAGCGGAAGTGCCATGAATGCTCCTGTGTTGTAAGGGGGGGCCGTCCGGATTCTCAGTCTTCGAGCTGAATCTTGTTGTCCCGCACGAAGCGGCCCCAGCGCTCATATTCCTGGCGCACCCAGCGGTCGAGGGCGGGTCCGTCCGTGGCCATGACTTCGAAGCCCGACTGCATGAGCTTGCTGCGGATGTCGGGCGTGTTCAGCGTGGCCTGGAAGTCTTCGGTGAGCTTGTGCACCGTGGCGGCCGGCGTGGCGGAAGGCGCGAACACGCCGATCCACGAGTAGGCCTCGAAGCCCGGGAAGCCGGACTCGGCCACGGTGGGCACGTCGGGCAGCTCGGGCAGGCGCTTGAGGCCGGTCACCGCCAGCGGCTTGATCTTGCCCGCCGAAATCTGGCCGCGCAGCGCCGCATAGCTGAGCAGGGTGAGGTCGGACACATTGCCGAGCACGGCCTGCACGGCCGGGCCGCCGCCGCCGTAGGGCACGTGCAGCACGTAGGTGCCCGAGCGGCGCTTGATGTCCTCCATCACCAGGTGGTTCATGGACCCCAGGCCGGTCGATGCGTAGCTGTATTTGCCCGGGTTGCGGCGCGCCAGCTCCAGGAAGCCGGCCAGGTCCCTGGCGGGCACCGAGGCCGAGGCGCCGATCACCAGCGGAAAGCGAAGCGCCAGCGACACGCCCGTGAAGTCCTTGAAGGTGTCGTAGGGCAGCCGGGACTTGGCGATGGGATTGATGGCATGGGTGTCGAAGCTGAACAGCAGGGTGTTGCCGTCCGGGGCCGACTTGGCCACGTACTGGGTGGCGATCTGGCTGGCGGCGCCGGGGCGGTTCTCCACGATCACCGACCGCCCGGCCACCTCGCCCAGGCGCGGCTGCAGTATGCGCGCGGCGATGTCGGTGCTGCCCCCTGGCGGGAAGGTGATGACCAGCTTGAGCGGGGCGGCACCCTGCGCGGATGCCGTGCCGGACGGCCCCAGCAGGGATGCGGCGGCCATGGCCAGCAGCAGCTGGCGGCGTGAGGGGGGATGGGGCATGGTAAGGCTCCTTTTCAAGCGCATTGGCGGGCAGGAAATCGGGAATCTGTGCGTGGGGCTGGCGTCAACCCATCCACTGGCTCACCGGCACGGCCGTGTCCTGGAGCTCTTGCGAGATCACATCCACCAGCGCCGGGCCGTCGTGCATCAGCGCAGCCTTGAGCGCGGCTTCGAGGTCTGCCGGGTCCTCCACGCGCCATGCCTTGACGCCGAAGGCCTCGGCCACGCGGGCATGGTGGGTGCGGTTGAAGTCGACGGAGAAGTAGCGTTCATCGTAGCCGGACTTCTGGCTGGCCTTGATCCAGCCGAACACGCTGTTGGAGAACACGATCATCTTCAGCGGCACGTTGCGGCGCACGATGGTTTCCAGCTCGCCGCAGGTGAAGCCGAAACTGCCGTCGCCCATGACCGCGACCACCACGGAATCGGGCTGGCCGATGGCTGCGCCAAAGCCGGCGGACATGGCAAAGCCCAGCGCCCCGTGCGCGCGGTTGGTGATGAAGTGCCGGCCGGCCTGGGGCGCGTCGAAATAGGCCGTGAAGTAGGGGCAGGGCGTGCCGGGGTCGGCCACCACGATGGCGCGCGCGGGCAGCAGGCGGTTGAGCGTGTCCACCACACGCTCGGGCTTGATGGGGCGCTCCAGCGAGGCCGCCAGCGGCGCGAAGAAGGCCTGCTTGGCGGCGCGCGCGGTGGCCGCCAGCGCGGCGCCGTCCGAGGCATCGGCGGGGCGGCGGGCGATGCGCTGCTGCACGGCCGCGTGCAGCGCCTGCAGGCCCAGCAGGGCGTCGCCCACCAGGGCCACGTCGGTGCGGTAGTTGGTGCCTATGGTCATGGCGTCCACGTCCAGATGGACGATGGTGACCTTGCGCGAGGGCATCTGCCAGTGCTCGGTGGTGGTGGAGCCGGCCCGGGCGCCGATGAACATCACCAGGTCCGCCTGCGCCACCACGGCGCGCGTGGCCTCCACGCCGCCATTGGTGCCCACCACGCCGGCATTGAGCGGATGGCTGCCCGCCAGGCTGCCCTGGCCGCTGACGCTGGAGCACACGGGCGCGTTGAGCAGGGTGGCCAGCGCATCCAGTGCGGCGCCGGCGCCCGCGATGAGCACGCCGCCGCCGCAGATCAGCACGGGGGAGCGTGCCGCCACCAGGCGGTCGGCCGCCTCGGCCACGGCTGCCGGATCGGGCGCGGACCGGTAGGCGGGATAGCGGTCATGGCCGGGCTGGGCCCAGACATCGGCCGGATCCAGCGTGTGCTTTTGCACGTCATAGGGCAGGCAGATATGGGTGGCGCCGGGCCGGCCCGTGGTCATGGCGCGAAAGGCGCTGCGCACGGCGTGCGGAATCTGGTCCACGCGGTCGATGGTGGTATTCCACTTGGTCAGCGGCCTGTACAGCGCCTGCTGGTCCAGTTCGGTCAGCGGGAACTTGCCGCGTGCGCCCACGGAGACGTCCGAGGTGATGCCCAGCACGGGCACCGAGGATTCGTTGGCCTCGGCCAGGCCGGGCAGCAGGTAGGTGGCGCCGCCGCCGCTGGGGCCTTCGCACACGCCCACCTTGCCGGTGACGCGCGCATAGGCGTCGGCCATGTAGCCGGCGCTGCGCTCGTCCCGCGTCAGGATGTGGTCCATGCCGTGGTCCAGCCGCGCCATGGCGTCGTAGAAGGGCAGGCTGGTGTCGCCGCACAGGCCGAAGATGTGCTTGACGCCGTTGAGCTGCAGCATGCGGACCATGGCGTCGGCGCCATTGAAAGCGGTGGTCATGTCGGGAGTCTCCAGGCAGGTTGGGTGACGGGATTTTAAGAATCCATTTCAGTATACTTAAAAGTATCCAAAGCGCCAGAGGGCACAATGGCGCCATGAAAATCTCCAACATCCGCCACGAACGGGGCTCCAGCGTCTACAGCACGCTGCGTGACATGGCCATCTCCTACGAATTCAAGCCGGGCGAGCGCCTGAGCGAGAGCGAACTGGCGCTGCGCCTGGGCGTGAGCCGCACGCCCGTGCGCGAGGCACTGACGCGGCTGGTGGCCGACGGTTTTCTGCTGCCCGCCAGCCGCGGCTACATGCGGCGCGAGCTGGACGTGAAGGAGTCACTGGACCTGTACGAGGCCCGCGTGGCCGTGGAGCGCGAATGCGTGCGCTTGGCCGTGGAGCGCGCCACCGATGCCCAGATCGACGAGGCGCGGGCCTATCTGGAGCAGAGCCAGCGCGTGGCCTCCGACACGCCGGTGCGGCAGTTGGTAGACCTGGACGAGGGCTTTCACCTGCGCATTGCCGACATGGCCGGCAATGCCGAGCTGCGGCGCATGCTGGTGAGCCTGAACGAGCGCATTCGCTTCATCCGGTGGATCGACATGGAGAACGTGGGGCGCGCCTCCACCCAGCACGAGCACCTGGAAATCCTGCAGGCCTTGAGCGACCGCCACGCCCAGGCCAGCGAACGCCTGATGGCCGAGCACATCGGCCTGCGGCGCGAGCAGATCGTGGAGGCGATTGCGCGCGGTCTGACGCGCATCTACCTGCCGCAGGAGCAGGTGCAGGCCACGCCCTGAAGCGCCTTCAGGGGGCGCAGGGCGTCGAGGGCCGGTAGGCGGTGACCAGGATCTGGTTGGCCTGCGCCGGGTTGAAGTTGTCGTCGCTGGCGAACACCAGCACGCGCGTGCCATCGGGCAGCGGCGGGCCCCAGGACATGGCCTCCATGTTGTCCAGCCGCCCGCGCTGAACCGTGGACAGGTCCGCAATCAGCTGCTTGGCTGCCATCTGCGGCGGGTTGCGTATGAAGCTGTCCATGGCCAGCGTATCGGGCGCTTGCAGGCCGATGCGGTACAGCCGCGCGCCAAAGCCGTGGCCCGGGCTGTAGGAGCGCTCCAGTACCAGCAGATGGTCGGGACCGTCCGGCAGGATTTCGCTGATGCCGTTGACCTCGCGCTGGGGCAGGGCCCAGCTGGCGGCCGGCACGGCATCGGGCTGGTAGGCGATCTGGCGCAGCAGCCGGCCGTCGTCCAGGCTGACCAGGCTGATGCGCACGGGCGCGCCTGCCGTGGCGGCGCTGGCGCGCGGTCCGTCCTGGCGCAGCGGCGCCTCCAGGGCCAGCCAGGCCTGCTGTCCGTCCGGCGTGACGGCCAGCCCCTCGAAGCCGAAGTTCGAGCGCAGGCCCGGCCTGCCGTCCTTGTCCTTGAATGCGTAGAACCACCGCGCGATCTGGCGGCCCGTGGCGTCGGTCCTCACCAGCGAGGTGCCAAAGCCCCGGCCCGGGTCGCCTTCGTCGGTCCACAGCAGGCCGCCGTCCGGCAGCAGGCGGATGGTTTCGGGGTCGGGCACGGGCTGGGTGGCGGGCGCGGCATGGCGCGGGCGCAGCCAGTGGCCTTCGGTATCCAGCAGCGGGTGCACTTCGGTGACCTGCGCCTGCCAGGGGCTGGGGCCGGCGCGCTGGCCGGCGTCCAGCGGCTCCATGCGCAGGCGCATCCAGCGCGCGGGGCCGCGGGCCGAGCGGTCATCGCTGATGGCCACGTAGTCGCCGCGCTGCGCGTCGTAGTCCAGGCCCGAGATGCCGCCTGTGATGGCGCCGTCGATGGGCTCGTCCCGCGCAAGGGTGGTGCTGCCCAGCCATTGCAGGCGTGCGCAGGCGGTGGGCTGCGGGACCAGCAGCGCCTGCGGTGGCGCGGCACAGCCTGCCAGCCACAGGCCGAAAGCAACCAGGCTGGCAAGCCGGCGCAAGACAGTCAGCCTCAGGCCGCCAGCGCGGTCTGGGCCACCGCATGCTCCCAGCGTGCCATCAGCTCGTCGGCGCGGTGCTTGTCCAGCGTAGGCACGAAGCGGCGCTCGGCCTTCCACAGCGCCGACAGTTCCTCGGTGCTCTGGTAGATGCCCGAGGACAGGCCCGCCAGGTAGGCCGCGCCCAGGGCCGTGGTCTCCACGCAGGCCGGGCGCACGACGGGAATGCCCAGCAGGTCGGCCTGGAACTGCATGAGCAGGTTGTTGACGCAGGCGCCGCCGTCCACGCGCAGTTCGCTCACCGGCGCGCCGCCGCTGGCCACCGCGTCGCGGCTCATGGCCAGCAGCAGGGCGGCGCTCTGGAAGGCGATGGATTCCAGCGCGGCCCGCGCGATGTGGGCGATGGTGGTGCCGCGCGTCAGGCCCGTGATGGTGCCGCGCGCATCGGGCTTCCAGTAGGGGGCGCCCAGTCCCGTGAAGGCCGGCACCATCATCACGCCGCCCGAGTCGGGCACGCTCTCGGCCAGTTGCTGCACCTGGCCGCTGTGCTCGATGGCGCGCAGCCCGTCGCGCAGCCACTGGACCACGGCGCCGCCCACGAAGACGCTGCCTTCCAGCGCATAGGCCGGCGCAGCGGTGGGCTGTGCCGCAGCGGTGGTCAGCAGGCCGTTGGCAGAGGTCTGGAACACGCCGCCTGTGTGCATGAGCATGAAGCAGCCCGTGCCATAGGTGTTCTTGGCCATGCCGGCCGAAAAGCAGGCCTGGCCGAAGAGGGCGCTTTGCTGGTCGCCGGCCACGCCGCCGATGGCGATCTCGCCGCCCAGCACCTCGGCTGCCGTGCGGCCGAAATCGGCGGCGGAAGGCAGCACCTCGGGCATCAGCGCGCGCGGAATCTCCAGCAGCGCCAGCAGATCGTCGTCCCACTGGTTGGTGTGGACGTTGAACAGCATGGTGCGGCTGGCGTTGGAGACATCGGTCACATGGCGGCGTCCGCCCGTGAGCTGCCAGATCAGCCAGCTGTCCACGGTGCCGAAGGCCAGTTCGCCGCGCTCGGCGGCGGCGCGTGCGCCATTGACGTTGTCCAGGATCCAGCGCAGCTTGGTGCCCGAGAAATAGGCGTCGATCAGCAGGCCGGTCTTGCGCTGGATGGTGTCGGCATGGCCGGCCTCGCGCAACTGGGCGCACAGCGGCTCGGCGCGGCGGTCCTGCCAGACGATGGCGTGGTGTATGGGCTGGCCCGTGGCGCGGTTCCAGACCACGGTGGTCTCGCGCTGGTTGGTGATGCCCAGGGCGCGGATGTCGGCCGCCGCCAGCCCGGCCTTGGCCAGGGCCTCGCGCGCCGTGGCCAGCTGGGTGCGCCAGATCTCGCGCGGATCGTGCTCCACCCAGCCGGGGCGGGGATAGATCTGCGGCAGCTCCAGCTGGGCAGAGGCCACGATGCGGCCCTGGGTGTCGAAGACGATGCTGCGCGAGCTGGAGGTGCCCTGGTCCAGGGCAAGCAGATAGGTCATGGTGCGGTATCCAGGAAAAGCAGGGCCGGTGCGCGTGTCCTGTGCGGGCGGTGGCGCAGCGGCTGCGGAAAACTTATTGCGCCACCACGCATTGCACCTCGGCTTCGCGAAGCAGTGCGTCGAAGGGCGCAGGGGGCGCGGTATCGGTGAACAGGCGGTCGATCTGGTCCAGGCGGGCCAGCTCCACCATGGCCTGGCGGTGGAACTTGCTGTGGTCGGCGGCCAGCCAGACCTCGCGCGACTGGGCAATGATGGTCTGGGCCACCTTGACCTCGCGCATGTCGAAGTCGCGCAGGCTGCCATCGGGCTCGATGGCCGAGATGCCGATCAGGGCGATGTCCACCTTGAACTGGCGTATGAAATCCACGGCGGCCTCGCCCACGATGCCCCGGTCGCGCGTGCGCACCACGCCGCCGGCCACGATGACTTCGCAGTCGGCGTTGGAGCTGAGGATGGCCGCCACGTTGAGGTTGTTGGTGATCACGCGCAGGCCCCGGTGCTTGAGCAGGGCCTGGGCCACGGCCTCGGTGGTGGTGCCGATGTTCAGGATCAGCGAGCAGCCGTTGGGAATGGCCTCGGCCACGGCGCGCGCAATGCGCGACTTGCCTTCGGCATGCAGCACCTGGCGCTGGGGGTGGCCCAGGTTCTCGACCGTGGCGCTGGGCACGCGCACGCCGCCGTGAAAGCGCACCATCAGCCCGGCATCTGCCAGCTTCTGAATGTCGCGGCGCACGGTCTGAAGCGTCACGCCCAGGATCTCGGCCAGCTGCTCCACCGTGGTGGACTGGCGGCTGCGGACTTCGTCCAGCAGCTGTAGTTGGCGGGGGTTGGTGTTCACGGCAAATCCATCGGAGGGGCGATCGGGGGGGCGGGTGGATGGTCGGGCAGTCAATCGGGCCGGGCGACGGGTTTATAGCGCATTTGACGCGGCCAGCCGTGGGCTGGGGAACTTTAAAACGAAGAAAAAGGAACAGCACCTAGGGTATGTGTTGATGGGCTGCGATCCGGAAAGAACAAAAATGAAGACGTTCGGGCCTTCAAACGCGCTTTGGAGGCCCGCCTTTCTCCTTGTTCAAATGCTGCCCCGGTGGCGGCCTCGTCAAAAGAGGGCAGTCGTGGAACTGGTGTTGGAGAGAATCAGCAAGCGTGTGGGCGGCCAGACCTGGCTGCACCCCATGCACCTGGAACTGGAAAGCCGCGCGGTGACCGTGCTGCTGGGCGCCACGCAGGCCGGCAAGACCAGCCTGATGCGCATCATGGCCGGTCTGGACGTGCCCACCGAAGGCCGGGTGCGCGTCGATGGCGTCGATGTGACCGGCATGCCCGTGCGCGAGCGCAATGTGGCCATGGTCTACCAGCAGTTCATCAACTATCCCTCGCTCACGGTGGCGGACAACATCGCCTCGCCGCTGAAGCTGCGCGGCGATCGCGACGTGGCGCAGCGCGTGCGCGCCCTGGCCGAGCGGCTGCACATAGAGATGTTCCTGGACCGCTATCCGGCCGAGCTGTCGGGTGGCCAGCAGCAGCGCGTGGCCCTGGCGAGGGCGCTGGCCAAGGGCGCTCCGCTGATGCTGCTGGACGAGCCGCTGGTCAACCTCGACTACAAGCTGCGCGAGGAACTGCGCGAGGAGCTGACCCAGCTGTTCGCCACCGGCAGCTCCACCGTGGTCTACGCCACCACCGAGCCCGGCGAGGCCCTGCTGCTGGGCGGCCACACGGCCGTGCTGCACGAGGGGGAGCTGCTGCAGTACGGCCCCACGGCGGAGGTGTTCCACCGACCCAATTCGCTGCGTGTGGCGCGGGCCTTCAGCGATCCGCCCATGAACCTGGTGCCCGCGCAGGCCGTGGACACCGGGTTGGAGCTGCCCGGCGGCGCGCGGCTGCCCATGGCGCTGCCGGTGGGCCTGGCCGCTGCCGGCCCCCTGACCCTGGGCCTGCGCGCCAGCGCGCTGCGCCTGCAGGCCCGGCCCGGGGATGTGGCGCTGCAAGGCGTGGTGGAACTGGCCGAGATCTCGGGGTCGGACACTTTCGTGCATGCCACCACGCCCTGGGGCGAGCTGGTGGCCCAGGTCACGGGCGTGCACCACCTGGACCTGGGCAGCGCGGTCACGCTGCACCTGGACCCGGCCCATGCCTATGTGTTCGGCACGGACGGCGCGCTGCTGCTGGCGCCGGCGCGGCCCGGAGGACGATGAGATGGCCCGCATAGAACTCGATCTGGCCCACTCCTACAAGCCGAACCCGCAGCAGGACAGCGACTATGCGCTGCTGCCGCTGAGCATGGTCTTCGAGGACGGCGGCGCCTATGCGCTGCTCGGCCCCTCGGGCTGCGGCAAGACCACCATGCTCAACATCATGTCGGGCCTGCTGGTCCCCTCGCAGGGCAAGGTGCTGTTCGACGGCCGCGACATGACGCGCGCCACGCCCCAGGAGCGCAACATTGCCCAGGTGTTCCAGTTCCCGGTGATCTACGACACCATGACCGTGGCCGAGAACCTGGCCTTTCCGCTGAAGAACCGCCGCATGCCTGCCGACCGCATCCGCGCCCGCGTGGGCCAGATCGCCGAGATGCTGGAGATGAGCGGCCAGCTCGACCAGCGCGCGTCGGGCCTGTCGGCCGACGCCAAGCAGAAGATCTCGCTGGGCCGGGGCCTGGTGCGGCCCGATGTCTCGGCCGTGCTGTTCGACGAGCCGCTCACGGTGATCGACCCCCAGCTCAAGTGGCAGCTGCGCCGCAAGCTCAAGCAGATCCACCACGAGCTGCGGCTCACGCTGATCTATGTGACGCACGACCAGGTGGAGGCCCTGACCTTTGCCGACCAGGTGGTGGTCATGACGCGTGGCCGTGCCGTGCAGGTGGGCACGCCGGCCCAGCTCTTCGAGCGGCCAAGCCATGCCTTCGTCGGCCACTTCATCGGCTCGCCGGGCATGAACTTCGTGCCGCTGCAGCAGGACGGCGGCCGGCTGCTGGCCGAGGGCCAGTACCTGTCCCTGCCCGCCGCATTGGCCAGCGTGGCGCCCGGCCTGCCCCTGAGCCTGGGCATACGCCCCGAGTACCTGGCACTGGCCTCGGCCGACGCGCCTGGCGCCGTGGCCTGCACGGTGGAGCGCGTGCAGGACGTGGGCACGCACCAGCTGCTGGTGGCGCGCCTGGGCGAGCGGCTTCTCAAGCTGCGCTGCGGCGCCGACGCCTTCCTGCCCGCCGCAGGGCAGACCGTCTGGGTGCAATTGCAGGGCCCCCACACCTGCTACTACGTCAACGAGGAGCTGCAGGCATGAGCCAGACCATCAAGCCCGTCAACCAGAAGGCCTGGCTGCTGATCCTGCCGGTCATCATCTGCGTGGCCTTCTCGGCCATCATCCCGCTGATGACGGTGGTGAACTACTCGGTGCAGGACATCATCAGTCCGGACCGGCGCGTGTTCGTGGGCACGGAATGGTTTGCCCAGGTCATGCGCGACGAGGAACTGCACTCGGCCCTGCTGCGCCAGATCGGCTTTTCGCTGGCCGTGCTGCTGGTGGAGATCCCGCTGGGCATCGCGCTGGCCCTGTCCATGCCGGCCCAGGGCTGGAAGGCCTCGGCGGTGCTGGTCGTGGTCTCGCTGTCGCTGCTGATTCCGTGGAACGTGGTCGGCACCATCTGGCAGATCTACGGCCGCGCCGACATCGGCCTGCTGGGCGCGGCGCTCAACACGCTGGGCGTGGACTACAACTACACGGGCAATGCCACCCATGCCTGGCTCACCGTGCTGGTCATGGATGTCTGGCACTGGACGCCGCTGGTGGCCCTGCTGTGCTACGCGGGCCTGCGCTCCATTCCCGACGCCTACTACCAGGCCGCGCGCATCGACGGCGCCAGCAAGTTCGCGGTGTTCCGCTACATCCAGCTGCCCAAGATGCGCGGCGTGCTGATGATCGCCGTGCTGCTGCGCTTCATGGACAGCTTCATGATCTATACCGAGCCCTTCGTGCTCACGGGCGGCGGGCCCGGCAATGCGACCACCTTCCTGTCGCAGTACCTGACGCAAAAGGCCGTGGGCCAGTTCGACCTCGGGCCGGCGGCGGCCTTCTCGCTGATCTATTTCCTCATCATCCTGCTGCTGTGCTTCATCCTCTACAACTGGATGCAGCGCGTGGGCACGGCAGACAAGGAAGGGGCAAGAGAATGACCCCCACGCTCCCTTCGTTCACTGCCCCCCGAGGGGGCTCGGCCTGCCTTGGGGTGGCCCTGCGGGAGGCTGGACATGACTGAAGACCGCCGTTTCCACAAGCGCACGCTGTTCCTCGTCGCCTACCTGCTGTTCGCCGTGCTGCCCATCTACTGGATGGTCAACATGAGCTTCAAGACCAACGAGGAGATCCTGTCGAGCTTCTCGCTGTGGCCCCAGCATTTCACCTGGGCCAACTACCAAACCATCTTCACCGACGCCTCCTGGTACTCGGGCTACATCAACAGCCTGATCTACGTGGCCATCAACACCGTGATCTCGCTGACGGTGGCGCTGCCGGCGGCCTATGCGTTCTCGCGCTACCAGTTCCTGGGCGACAAGCATGTGTTCTTCTGGCTGCTGACCAACCGCATGACGCCGCCGGCCGTCTTCCTGCTGCCCTTCTTCCAGCTCTACACCACGGTGGGCCTGATGGACACGCACATCGCCGTGGCCCTGGCCCACCTGCTGTTCAACGTGCCGCTGGCCGTCTGGATCCTGGAGGGTTTCATGAGCGGCATTCCGCGCGAGATCGACGAGACGGCCTATATCGACGGCTACTCCTTCCCGCGCTTTTTCCTCACCATCTTCCTGCCGCTGATCAAGGCCGGCGTGGGCGTGGCGGCCTTCTTCTGCTTCATGTTCAGCTGGGTGGAACTGCTGCTGGCGCGCACGCTGACCAGCGTGAACGCCAAGCCCATCGTGGCGACCATGACGCGCACCGTCTCGGCCTCGGGCATGGACTGGGCGACGCTGGCGGCGGCGGGCGTGCTGACCATCGTGCCGGGCGCCATCGTGATCTGGTTCGTGCGGCACTACATCGCCAAGGGGTTCGCCATGGGGAGGGTGTGAGGCCCCCCCTGAGGCGCTTGCGCGCCTTCCCCCCGTGGCACGGCGCCTCTCTACCCGCTTCGCGGGGGAGGGGGACGATAGCCTCGCGGCGGGGCGGCCCTTGCTTGCTGTCCCTCGCTTGGGGTCGCGCCAGTTTCGACGGGCAGTGGTTTTTGTTTCTGAAAGGACTCGTCAATGTTTTCCTGGATGGCCTGGACGCTGCCGGTGGCGGTGTTCTTCAGTTGCATCGTGCTGATGCTGGTGGGCATGACGCTGTGGGAGTTGCGCAGCCCGACCGTGATGCGCAAGGGCTGGCTGCCGATGGCGACGACGCGCGGGGACCGGCTGTTCATCGGGCTGCTGCTGGCGGCCTATGTCAATCTGGCCTGGGTGGGTCTGGGCGAGAAGATGGCGCAGTGGTTCTCGCTGGAGGCCGAGCCTTCGGTGTGGATCAGTTTCGTGCTGTCCATGCTCGTGCTGGCCGTCGTGATGCGCAAAGGCTGATCACTTCATTCCATTTATCGACAGCCGGGTCCGAAGCTCCCCCGGGGCCCGCTGGTGCATGTGCATGTCGGGGAGACAGCAAGAATCTAGGAGACGGCAGATGAAACAACGACTTCACACCATCGCCCTCGCGGCGGCCCTGCTGGCGGCGGGGCAGGCGGCCTGGGCCGGAGAGGCGGAAGCCAAGAAGTGGATCGACGCGGAGTTCCAGCCCAGCACGCTGTCCAAGGACCAGCAGATGGCCGAGATGAAGTGGTTCATCGAGGCGGCCAAGAAGCTGCAGGCCAAGGGCGTCAAGGAGATCGCCGTGGTCTCCGAGACCATCACCACGCACGAGTACGAGAGCAAGACGCTGGCCAAGGCCTTCACCGAGATCACGGGCATCACCGTCAAGCACGACCTGATCCAGGAAGGCGACGTGGTCGAGAAGCTGCAGACCTCGATGCAGTCGGGCAAGTCCATCTATGACGGCTGGATCTCCGACTCCGACCTGATCGGCACGCACTACCGCTACGGTCGCATCATGAGCCTGACCGACTACATGGCCGGCGCCGGCAAGGACTTCACCAATCCGGGCCTGGACATCAAGGACTTCATCGGCACCAGCTTCACCACCGCGCCCGACGGCAAGCTCTACCAGCTGCCCGACCAGCAGTTCGCCAACCTCTACTGGTTCCGCGCCGACCTCTTCGAGCGCAAGGACCTCAAGGACAAGTTCAAGGCCAAGTACGGCTACGAGCTGGGCGTGCCGCTGAACTGGAGCGCCTACGAGGACATCGCCGAGTTCTTCACCAACGACGTCAAGCAGATCGACGGCAAGCCTGTCTACGGCCACATGGACTACGGCAAGAAGGACCCCTCGCTGGGCTGGCGCTTCACCGATGCCTGGCTGTCCATGGCCGGCGCGGCCGACAAGGGCATTCCCAACGGCATGCCCGTCGATGAATGGGGCATCCGCGTGGCCGACGACAAGTGCACGCCCGTGGGCGCCTCGGTCTCGCGCGGGGGCGCCACCAACTCGCCGGCCGCCGTGTTCGCGCTCACCAAGTACGTGGACTGGATGAAGAAGTACGCGCCTAAGGAAGCCATGGGCATGACCTTCGGCGAGTCCGGCCCCGTGCCGGCCCAGGGCCATATCGCGCAGCAGATCTTCTGGTACACCGCCTTCACGGCCGACATGACCAAGCCCGGCCTGCCCGTGGTCAATGCCGACGGCACGCCCAAATGGCGCATGGCGCCCGGCCCCAACGGCCCGTACTGGAAGGACGGCATGCAAAACGGCTACCAGGACGTGGGCAGCTGGACCTTCTTCAAGGACCATGACGCCAACCGCACGGCCGCCGCCTGGCTCTACGCGCAGTTCGTCACCGCCAAGACCACCAGCCTCAAGAAGACCATCGTCGGCCTGACGCCCATCCGCGAAAGCGACATCCGCTCCAAGGCCATGACCGACATGGCGCCCAAGCTCGGCGGCCTGGTCGAGTTCTACCGCAGCCCCGCCCGCGTGGCCTGGACGCCCACCGGCAACAACGTGCCCGACTATCCCAAGCTGGCCCAGCTGTGGTGGAAGAACGTGGCCCAGGCCGTCACCGGCGAGAAGACGCCCCAGGACGCCATGGACAACCTGGCCGAGGAAATGGACCAGGTCATGGCCCGCCTGCAGCGCGCAGGCATGGCGCACTGCGCGCCCAAGCTCAACCCCAAGGGCGACCCGGCCAAGTGGCTCAGCGACAAGCAGGCGCCGTGGAAGAAGCTGGCCAATGAAAAGCCCAAGGGCGAGACGATTGCGTATGACACGCTGCTCAATGCCTGGAAAAACGGCAAGGTGCGTTAGCACCCCCTGAGGCGCTTGCGCGCCTTCCCCCGTATGCACGGCGCCCTCTCTCGCTTCGCGGGAGGGGGGCGTCCGGGCAGCCGGCGACGCCCTCGCCGCGAGGCGGCTCTTGCTCGGCGTCCCTGAGTTGGGCCGCGTCGGCTTTGGGCGCAATACCCTGCGCTGGCATCACAGTCCATCGTTGGGCGTCCTGGGTCGCCAAAAACACAAAACGAAAGATAGCGAAGAAAAAAATACAAAAACGAGCGAAAATAGCGGAAAACCCGATTCCGTCCCCTTCGCATTGGGCGCAGGCGTGGCGTCCCGGGTGCTGACATGGCGGCTACATGGCGCCCTGTTAACTTGCCCCACATTCCTTCGTCGAAGATCCATGTCCCTCGCTGCTTCCCCTCTGCCCACCGGCCGCGCCGCCCTGCTGGAACGCCTGGCCCAGCCTGAAACCTACGATCTGGCCATCATCGGCGGCGGTGCCACCGGCCTGGGCGTGGCCCTGGACGCGGCGGCGCGTGGGTTCAAGGTCGTGCTGGTGGAGTCGCATGACTTCGCCAAGGGCACGTCCTCGCGTGCCACCAAGCTGGTCCATGGCGGCGTGCGCTACCTGGCGCAGGGCAACATCGCCCTGGTGCGGGAAGCGCTGCATGAGCGCACCACGCTGCTGCACAACGCGCCCCACCTGGCGCAGCCGCTGGCCTTCGTCATGCCGTCCTACAAGCTGCTGGACACGCCGTTCTACGGCATCGGCCTCAAGATGTATGACGCGCTGGCCGGCAAGGCAGGCCTGGGCGCCACGGAATTCCTCTCGCGCTCCAGCACCGTGAAGTGCCTGCCCACCGTGCGGCAGCAGGGCCTCAAGGGCGGCGTCAAATACTGGGACGGCCAGTTCGACGATGCCCGCCTGGCGCTGGCGCTGGCCCGCACGGCCGCTGCCAAGGGCGCGCTGCTGGTCAACTACTGCCCCGCACGTGAACTGCTGCACGAAGGCGGCAAGGTCGCCGGCCTGATCTGCGAAGACTCGGAATCCGGCCAGCGCTTCACGCTGCGCGCCAAGTGCGTGGTCAACGCCACCGGCCCCTGGGTGGACCTGTTTCGCCAGCAGGACGCCGAGGCCCAGGGCCGTCCCGTCAAGCCCATGGTCGCGCCCAGCCAGGGCGTGCACGTGGTCGTGGACCGCGACTTCCTGCCCAGCGACCATGCCCTGCTCGTGCCCAAGACGGCCGATGGCCGCGTGCTCTTTGCCGTGCCCTGGCTGGGCAAGGTCATCCTGGGCACCACCGACACGCCGCGCAACGACCTGGCGCGCGAACCCCTGCCTTTCCCCGAAGAACTGGACTTCATCCTCACCGAGGCAGGCCGCTACCTCACGCGCCAGCCCACGCTGGCCGACGTGCGCAGCATGTGGGTGGGCCTGCGCCCGCTGGTCAAGCCCCAGGACGACGATGGCGAAAACACCAAGAAGATCAGCCGCGAGCACACCGTCATGTCCAGCCGCACCGGCCTGGTGACCGTCACGGGCGGCAAGTGGACCACCTACCGCGCCATGGCCGAAGACGTGCTCTCCGAATGCTTTGCCATCGGCCGCCTGCCGCACCGCCCCGGGGGTGTCACGGCCCGCCTGCCGCTGGCCGGCGCCCCGGCCGAGTCCGCCGTGCACCACCGCATGAACCAGATCCAGGGCCTGCATTCCTACGGCACGGAAGCCTCGGCGGTGCAGGCGTTGCCGGGCAACGACGAATGGCTGGCCGACGGCCTGAACGAAGCCATGGTGCGCTTTGCCGCGCGCTTCGAGTACGCGCGCACCGTGGAAGACGTGCTGGCGCGCCGCAGCCGCCTGCTGTTCCTCGACGCGCGCAAGGCCGCCGAAGTGGCCCCGCGCGTGGCGGCCATCCTCCAGGAGGAGCTGGGACACGACGCCGGCCTGGCGGACTTCATGCCGCTGGCGGCGCAGTACCTGCCTGCCTGATCCTGTCCATCTCCATGCACAACGCCCTGCAACGCAGGGCGTTGTGCTTTCTGCGTAAGACGCTTGCGCCACGCGTGATTGTCAAAATTGATGAATATGTTTACTCGATTGGTTTTATGAATGAGAATGCGGTTCATGGCGCCCAGCTTTAGTGCCAGTGAACAGCAGCCAGCACAAGGCTGACGAGGGAGGGAAGCAAGAAAGAAAGCGCTTGAAAGTGCGTTTTCCGCAGGGCAAGGGCCGCGCCCAAGCCCGACGCGGTGGCCCCAAAGCCGCTGCGCGGTCTGTGCCGTCGTCGGCGCGGTCCGTCCGCAGCCAACAATTGCGTTGAGTCTGCCACCCTTTGCCGAGCCCGCGTGGCTCGGCTTTTTTATGGGCGTCTCCGGTGGCATGGGCCGATCGGGAGGCCCGGGCGGCCCCTCGGTTGCCGGCGCCCTTGTGGGCGTTGCGCAACGCTGCCGGGCAGGGGCGGGAAAAGTCGCTAAGGGTTTGACGCGCAAAGGAATTTCTGGGACAATCCCATGCTTCACGTGAAAATCGTGAAGTTATCTGCCCAGTGGAAGCGCCGAGAAATGGTTTTCGGCGTGGACGACGGGCCCAAGACTGACTGGCTGCTCGCGGCCCTTGAGAAGACTCTGGGGCTGTCGGGTGTTTGCTGGAGCAAGTTGGGAATATTGAAATGATCCAAACAGAATCTCGGTTAGAGGTTGCCGACAACACCGGCGCGAAGTCTGTTCAGTGCATCAAGGTGCTGGGCGGTTCTCATCGTCGCTATGCGAGTGTTGGTGACATCATCAAGGTGAGCATCAAGGAAGCTGCACCGCGTGGACGCGTCAAAAAAGGCGAGGTCTACAGCGCGGTCGTGGTGCGCACGGCGAAGGGTATTCGCCGCGCTGATGGCTCGCTCGTCAAGTTCGACGGCAATGCCGCCGTGCTGCTGAACGCCAAGCTGGAGCCTATCGGCACCCGCATCTTTGGCCCCGTGACTCGTGAACTGCGCAACGAAAAGTTCATGAAGATCGTGTCCCTGGCACCTGAAGTTCTCTAAAGGAAGCACCATGAACAAGATTCGCAAGGGCGACCAAGTCATCGTGCTGACCGGCCGTGACAAGGGCAAGCAAGGCGTGGTCTCGGCTCGCAAGGACGACTCCCACCTGCTGATCGACGGCATCAACCTGGTGAAGAAGCACGTCAAGCCGAACCCCATGAAGGGCACCACCGGCGGCATCGTGGAAAAGGCCATGCCTATCCACCAATCCAACGTGGCCATCTTCAATGCAGCGACCGGCAAGGCCGATCGCGTGGGCATCAAGGTGCAAGCCGACGGCACGCGCGTTCGCGTGTTCAAGTCCAACGGCGCCGAAATCAAGGCGGCCTAAGGGGTAACACATGGCACGACTGCAAAAACTGTATCGCGAAAAGATCGCGGCTGAACTGAAGGAAAAGTTCGGCTACACCTCCACCATGGAAGTGCCCCGCCTGACCAAGATCACCCTGAACATGGGTGTGAGCGAAGCCGTGGCCGACAAGAAGGTGATGGACAACGCCGTGGCCGACCTGACCAAGATTGCTGGTCAGAAGCCCGTGGTGACCAAGGCCAAGAAGGCTATCGCCGGCTTCAAGATCCGCGAAGGCCAGGCCATCGGCTGCATGGTGACCCTGCGTGGCGTTCAGATGTATGAATTCCTGGATCGTTTCGTCACCGTGGCTCTGCCCCGCGTGCGTGACTTCCGTGGTATCTCCGGCCGTTCGTTCGACGGTCGCGGCAACTACAACGTCGGCGTCAAGGAACAGATCATCTTCCCCGAAATCGAGTACGACAAGGTGGACGCTCTGCGTGGTCTGAACATCAGCATCACGACTACGGCAAAGACCGACGACGAGTGCAAGGCACTGCTCGCCGCTTTCCGTTTCCCCTTCAAGAACTGAGGTGGCGCATGGCTAAAGTTGCATTGATTCAGCGCGAACTCAAGCGCGAAAAGCTGGCGGCCAAGTACGCTGCCAAGTACGCAGAACTGAAGGCAATCGCCGCTGACGCAAAGCGCAGCGACGAAGAGCGCGACGCCGCTCGCCTGGGCCTGCAGAAGCTGCCCCGTAACGCGAACCCCACTCGCCAGCGCAACCGCTGCGAGATCACGGGTCGTCCCCGTGGCACCTTCCGTCAATTCGGTCTGGGCCGCGCCAAGATCCGTGAACTGGCCTTCGCTGGCGACATCCCCGGTGTCACCAAGGCCAGCTGGTAAGCAAGCAGGAGAGATTAAACATGAGCATGAGTGATCCCATCGCTGACTTGCTGACCCGCATCCGCAATGCACAAATGGTCTCCAAGACCACCGTGACGGCTCCTTCCTCCAAGGTCAAGGTTGCCATCGCCCAGGTGCTGAAGGATGAAGGCTACATCGACGGCTTCCAAGTGAAGACCGACGCTGGCAAGTCCGAACTCGAAATTACCCTGAAGTACTACGCCGGCCGTCCGGTGATCGAGCGCATCGAGCGCGTGAGCCGTCCCGGCCTGCGCGTGTACAAGGGCCGCGACGCAATCCCCCAGGTCATGAACGGTCTGGGCGTGGCCATCGTCACCACTCCCAAGGGCGTGATGACGGATCGCAAGGCACGCGCCACCGGCGTGGGCGGCGAAGTGCTGTGCTACGTGGCCTAACGGACATTAAGGAGAAATACTGAAATGTCTCGCGTAGCAAAGACTCCCGTGGCCATCCCCGCAGGCGTGGATGTGTCCATCAAGGCTGACCAGATCAATGTGAAGGGCACCGGCGGCACGCTGTCGCTGGCCCAGAACGTTCTGGTGAAGATCTCCAACAACGAAGGCAAGCTGTCTTTCGAGCCCGTCAACGACTCGCGCGAAGCCAACGCCATGAGCGGCACCATGCGTCAGCTGGTGAACAACATGGTGGTGGGCGTGAGCAAGGGCTTCGAGAAGAAGCTGTCGCTGGTCGGCGTGGGCTTCAAGGCTTCGGCCTCTGGCGCCAAGCTGAACCTCGCGATCGGCTATTCGCACCCGGTGAACTTCGAAATGCCGGCCGGCATCACTGTTGCCACCCCCACGCCCACGGAAATCGTGGTCAAGGGTGCTGACCGCCAGGCCGTTGGCCAACTGGCTGCTGAGATCCGTGCCGTTCGTCCTCCCGAGCCCTACAAGGGCAAGGGCATCCGTTACTCGGATGAGAAGGTCGTGATCAAAGAGACCAAGAAGAAGTAAGGAGCTGCATTATGTTGACCAAGAAAGAGCAGCGTCTCCGTCGTGCCCGCCAGACCCGCATCCGCATTGCACAGCAAGGCGTGGCACGTCTGAGCGTGAACCGTACGAACCTCCACATCTACGCAAGCGTGGTGTCGGAAGACGGCACCAAGGTGCTGGCTTCGGCCTCGACTGCCGAAGCCGAAGTGCGCACCCAACTGGGCGCCATCGGCAAGGGTGGCAACGTGGCTGCCGCTACGCTGATCGGCAAGCGCATTGCCGAGAAGGCCAAGGCTGCAGGCGTGGAGAAAGTGGCTTTCGATCGCGCTGGTTTCGCATACCACGGCCGCGTGAAGGCTTTGGCAGAAGCCGCTCGTGAAGCCGGCCTGCAGTTCTAAGCGGAGCGGATAGAAATGGCAAAGTTTTCTCCCAAGGTGCAAGACGAAGGTCGTGACGACGGTCTGCGCGAAAAAATGATCGCGGTGAACCGCGTCACCAAGGTTGTGAAGGGCGGTCGTATCCTCGGCTTCGCTGCACTGACCGTGGTTGGCGACGGTGATGGCCGTGTTGGCATGGGCAAGGGCAAGTCCAAGGAAGTGCCTGCAGCCGTGCAAAAGGCGATGGAAGAATCCCGTCGCAACATGATCAAGGTGTCCCTGAAGAACGGCTCGATCCATCACACCGTGATGGGTCAGCATGGCGCAGCATCCGTGATGCTGAACCCCGCTCCCAAGGGTACCGGCATCATCGCCGGCGGCCCGATGCGCGCCGTCTTCGAAGTGCTGGGCATCACCGACATCGTGGCCAAGAGCCATGGCTCGTCGAATCCCTACAACATGGTCCGCGCGACTTTTGACGCTCTGAAGAACTCCACGACCCCTTCGGAAGTGGCAGCCAAGCGCGGCAAGTCGGTTGAAGACATCTTCACCGCCTGATCGGAGTCAATCACATGACAACGCAACAAACCGTGAAGGTGCAACTGGTGCGCAGCCCCATTGGCACCAAGGAATCGCACCGCGCCACCGTCCGTGGCCTGGGCCTGCGCAAGCTGAATAGCATCAGCGAACTGCAGGACACGCCTGCTGTGCGCGGCATGATCAACAAGATCAGCTATCTGGTCAAAGTCCTCTGAAAGGATTGATGATGGAACTCAATAGCATCAAGCCTGCAGCAGGTGCCAAGCATGCCAAGCGCCGTGTCGGCCGCGGCATCGGCTCCGGCCTGGGCAAGACTGCCGGCCGTGGTCACAAGGGCCAGAAGTCGCGTTCGGGTGGCTACCACAAGGTGGGCTTCGAAGGCGGTCAAATGCCTCTGCAGCGCCGTCTGCCCAAGCGTGGCTTCAAGTCGCATCTGCTGAAGTTCAACGCAGAAGTGACCCTGTCCGCTCTGGAACAGCTGGGCCTGGCCGAAGTCGATCTGGCAGCTCTGAAGCAAGCCGGTCTGGTTGGTGAAATCGCAAAGGTGGTCAAGATCATCAAGAGCGGTGAAATCAGCAAGGCTGTCAAGCTCAACGGCATCGGCGCTACCGCCGGCGCCAAGGCTGCCATCGAAGCTGCCGGCGGCAGCATCGCCTGATTAATGATCTGAAAGAAGACATCCGTGGCTACTAGCGCAGCTCAAATTGCAAAAACCGGAAAATTCGGCGATCTTCGCCGCCGTCTGGTTTTTCTGTTGCTCGCGCTGGTCGTTTACCGCATCGGGGCTCATATCCCCGTGCCGGGCATCGATCCAGCGCAGCTGCAGCAGCTGTTCAATGGCCAGCAGGGCGGCATTCTCAATCTGTTCAACATGTTCTCGGGTGGGGCGCTGTCGCGCTTCACGGTGTTCGCACTGGGGATCATGCCGTACATCTCGGCATCGATCATCATGCAGCTCATGACCTATGTGGTCCCTACATTCGAGCAGCTGAAAAAGGAAGGTGAATCGGGTCGTCGCAAGATCACCCAGTACACCCGCTATGGCACTCTGGGCCTGGCGATTTTTCAGTCCCTGGGAATTGCCGTGGCTCTGGAAAGCTCCGCAGGTCTGGTTCTGAGCCCCGGTTTCGGCTTCCGCCTCACGGCGGTGGTCAGCCTGACGGCCGGCACCATGTTCCTGATGTGGCTCGGTGAACAGATCACGGAACGTGGTCTGGGCAACGGCATCTCGATCCTCATCTTTGGAGGTATCGCCGCAGGTCTGCCGAGCTCCATCGGTGGTCTGCTGGAGCTGGTGCGCACCGGTGCCATGAGCATCCTGGCCGCGATCTTCATCGTTCTCGTGGTGGCAGCCGTGACGTACTTCGTCGTGTTTGTCGAGCGGGGACAGCGCAAGATCCTGGTGAACTATGCGCGTCGTCAGGTGGGTAACAAGGTGTATGGCGGTCAGTCTTCGCACTTGCCGCTGAAGCTGAACATGGCGGGGGTCATTCCTCCCATCTTCGCTTCCTCGATCATCTTGCTGCCGGCGACCGTTGTGAACTGGTTCAGTGCAGGGGAATCCATGCGCTGGCTGAAGGACATTGCTAGCACGCTGACCCCCGGTCAGCCGATCTATGTGATGCTCTACGCCACCGCCATCATCTTCTTCTGCTTCTTCTACACGGCCCTGGTGTTCAACAGCCGGGAAACCGCCGACAACCTGAAGAAGAGTGGTGCCTTCATCCCCGGGATCCGTCCCGGTGACCAGACGGCCCGCTACATTGACAAGATCCTGGTTCGCCTGACCCTGGCTGGTGCGGTGTACATCACATTCGTGTGCTTGTTGCCCGAGTTCCTGATCCTGAAGTACAACGTCCCGTTCTACTTCGGTGGTACATCACTGCTGATTATTGTGGTGGTGACCATGGACTTCATGGCCCAGGTGCAGAACTACATGATGTCGCAACAGTACGAATCGCTCCTCAAAAAGGCGAACTTCAAAGCGACACTTGGCAATTGAACTAAGTGATGGGCCTGGCCGGCGGTGCCGGCGGGTCCAGTAAGAGTTAGTAGACGCCCATTCGATCTATCCATCGCGGGCATGTTTCCCGGTCGATAGGCCGTAACGGATGTAGAGTTTTAGGAGAATGAAATGAGAGTTTCGGCTTCGGTCAAAAAAATCTGCCGTAACTGCAAGATCATCCGCCGCAAGGGTGTGGTGCGAGTGATCTGCACGGACCAGCGCCACAAGCAGCGCCAGGGTTGATAGGAAAGTTTGAGGACGAATAATGGCACGTATCGCTGGCATTAACATCCCGCCGCATCAGCACGCTGAAATCGGCCTGACCGCTATCTATGGGATCGGTCGCACCACTGCACGCAAGATCTGCGAAGCCGCTGGCATCGCATATTCCAAGAAAATCAAGGAACTGACTGACGGCGATCTGGAAAAGATCCGCGATCAGCTGACTTCCCTGACGCTGGAAGGTGATCTGCGTCGCGAAACAACGATGAACATCAAGCGTTTGATGGACATCGGTTGCTATCGCGGTTTCCGTCATCGTCGTGGCCTGCCCATGCGTGGTCAGCGTACCCGCACGAATGCACGTACCCGCAAGGGTCCGCGCAAGGGTGCCGCGGCTTTGAAGAAATAAAGAGATTGAAAGATCACTATGGCTAAGTCTCCCGCAAACAACGCTGCACAGCGCGTTCGCAAGAAAGTCCGTAAGAACATTTCGGACGGCATTGCCCACGTGCACGCTTCGTTCAACAACACGATCATCACCATCACCGACCGCCAAGGCAACGCTCTGTCGTGGGCCTCGTCGGGTGGCCAGGGCTTCAAGGGTTCGCGCAAGTCGACTCCCTTCGCTGCCCAGGTGGCTTCGGAAGTGGCTGGTCGTGCTGCCATCGAACAGGGCATCAAGAACCTGGACGTCGAAATCAAGGGTCCCGGTCCCGGCCGTGAATCCTCGGTTCGCGCCCTGGGCGCCCTGGGCATCCGCATCACTTCCATCGCGGACGTGACGCCGGTTCCCCACAACGGCTGCCGCCCTCAAAAGCGCCGTCGTATCTAAGCTTTTTCACCAAGCCCACCGCCGCCCAGATGTGTAACATCGCGGGCGGCTCCCGTGCTTGTGCACGGCAGATGACACAAAGGAAATCAAGTGGCACGCTATATCGGCCCCAAGGCCAAACTCTCCCGCCGTGAAGGCACTGACCTGTTCCTGAAGAGCGCACGTCGCTCGATCGCCGACAAGTCCAAGTTCGACACCAAGCCCGGTCAGCACGGCCGCACTTCCGGTCAGCGTACTTCCGACTTCGGCCTGCAGCTGCGTGAAAAGCAGAAGGTCAAGCGCATGTACGGCGTGCTGGAAAAGCAATTCCGCCGCTACTTCGAAGCCGCCGACAAGAAGAAGGGCAACACCGGTGCCAATCTGCTGTCGCTGCTGGAGTCGCGTCTGGACAACGTGGTGTACCGCATGGGCTTCGGCTCGACCCGCTCGGAAGCGCGTCAGCTGGTGTCGCACAAGGCCATCACGGTCAACGGCCAATCCGTCAACATCCCTTCCTACATGGTGAAGGTGGGTGACGTGGTCGCGGTACGTGAAAAGTCCAAGAAGCAGGCCCGCATCGTCGAAGCCCTGCAACTGGCTGGTCAAGTCGGTTTCCCCGCATGGGTGGAAGTGTCGGCCGACAAGGCTGAAGGCACGTTCAAGAAGTCGCCTGACCGCGACGAGTTCGGTGCAGACATCAACGAATCCCTGATCGTTGAGTTGTACTCGCGTTAATTCCGCGCAGCGACATTTCTGTAAAACCGTCCCCCAGCCGCGAGGCATCGCGCTGGGGTGCTTCACCAGCCTTACCGGTGTAACGAGCCGGGGGTATTGAGAGGAAGTCTGCATGCAAACCAATTTGCTGAAGCCCAAGACGATCAATGTCGAGCAGCTTGGCCACAATCGCGCCAAAGTTGTTCTGGAGCCGTTTGAGCGTGGCTACGGCCATACGCTGGGCAATGCCCTGCGCCGTGTCCTGCTCTCGTCCATGGTGGGTTACGCAGCGACGGAAGTGACGATTGCTGGTGTGTTGCACGAGTACTCGTCCATTGACGGTGTCCAGGAAGATGTGGTCAACATCCTGCTGAACCTCAAGGGTGTGGTGTTCAAGCTGCACAACCGCGACGAGGTCACGCTCTCCCTGCGCAAGGATGGCGAAGGCGTCGTGACGGCGCGCGACATCCAGACGCCCCACGACGTGGAAATCATCAACCCTGATCATGTCATCGCCAACCTGTCGCAAGGCGGCAAGCTGGACATGCAGATCAAGGTCGAGAAGGGCCGCGGCTATGTGCCCGGCAATGTGCGCCGCTATGGCGACGAGTCCACGAAGTCGATCGGCCGCATTGTGCTGGACGCTTCGTTCTCGCCCGTCAAGCGCGTGAGCTACGCCGTCGAATCGGCCCGCGTTGAACAACGCACCGACCTCGACAAGCTGGTGGTGGAGATCGAAACCAATGGTGCGATCACTGCCGAGGACGCCGTGCGCGCCTCCGCCAAGATCCTGGTGGAACAGCTCGCCGTGTTCGCTCAGCTGGACGGCGGCGATATCGCCAGCGTCTTCGATGCTCCGGCCGGTGGCCGTGGTGCCGCAACCGCCTTTGATCCCATCTTGCTGCGTCCCGTGGACGAGCTGGAACTCACCGTGCGTTCGGCCAACTGCCTCAAGGCAGAGAACATCTACTACATCGGCGACCTGATCCAGCGTACCGAAAACGAGCTGCTCAAGACCCCCAACCTGGGTCGCAAGTCGCTAAACGAGATCAAGGAAGTCCTGGCTTCCCGCGGTCTGACGCTGGGCATGAAGCTGGAGAACTGGCCGCCTGCTGGCCTGGAAAAGCGCTAAGCACTATAATTGCGGGCTCTCCTTTTTGGAGAGCCTCAGTGCCTCGGGCAGTACCTGATACGGCTGCCCGAATTAATCAACAACTTGCGCAAATTCGGTTGAGGCAAGCTGCAGATCCGGTAACGGGTCCAGGCTTGCATCCTTGTTTGCGCAAGCCCTAATTACATATTTTAGGAATAAAGCACCATGCGTCACGGTCACGGCCTCCGCAAACTCAATCGCACCTCTTCGCACCGCCTGGCGATGCTGAAGAACATGATGAATTCGCTCATCGAGCACGAAGCCATCAAGACCACCGTTCCCAAGGCCAAGGAACTGCGCCGCGTGATCGAGCCCATGATCACCCTGGCCAAGGTCGACACCGTTGCCAACCGCCGCCTGGCATTCGACCGCCTGCGCGACCGCGACAGCGTGACCAAGCTCTTCAACGAGCTGGGCCCCCGCTTCGCAAAGCGTCCTGGTGGCTACACCCGTATCCTGAAGATGGGCTTCCGCGTGGGCGACAACGCCCCCATGGCCTTCGTGGAACTGGTCGAGCGCGCTGAAGAAGGCGCCGCCGAAGCCAAGGCAGCTGAATAATCTGCTATAATTTTGGAATACCGCGCGATGGAGCAGTCTGGTAGCTCGTTGGGCTCATAACCCAAAGGTCGGAGGTTCAAATCCTTCTCGCGCAACCAAATTGAAAAAGGCTACGACAGTTGTCGTAGCCCTTTTTTCATGCCCTCGCGCCAGGGCAAAGGCCAGGCAGACAGCCCGGCATCAGCCGCCCAGCTGGTTGCCGATGCGCTGGCCCAGCCGCAGGCGCACGCGGTGGGCGATTTCCTGGGCGGCATCGGGGCTGAGCACCTCGCTGATGTGCAGCAGCTCGGTGTAATGCATGTACAAGAGGCCGCGCAGGGTCTTGAAAGCGGCCTCGTGGTCGCCGCCGCAGACGCTGGCGTCATCGGCCAGCACGCGCTCCACCACGCCGGCCTGCAGCAGCGGGATCTTGCAGATGACGGCGTGGCGGGCGATCTCCAGGTCGATCTCCTGGAGCCGGCATTCCCATTCCTCGGGCAAGAATCGGTTGGCTGGCATGTCGGCTTTTCTCCTTTTTTCACTGCATGGGTACACCGGGGCGAAAGGCACCCGGTCTGGGGATGCTGTCATGTGAGCGGGGCTCGGTGGCCTGGGTCGCCAGGTTTACTGGCCCGGCCTTGATGCCTGTCAAACTTCGGTGGCGCAGGCGCCCGCTGGAAGCCGGGCTCATGCTGCACTGCATCATGATGTCAGTCATGCGGCGCGGCCGCCAGTGCCCGTGCAGGCTGGTGGGCTTTTGCTCCCGGCAGGCCATGCTCTCTCGGCGCCGCTCCGGCAACGCAAAGGATCCACATGCTCGAGAAGATTGCCTCGCTGTTCCGCTACTTCAAGTCGGCCGTGCCGTTCCGGCTGGTGCCGGCGCTGATCGCCACCGCCGTGCTGTTCGGGCTGCTGCTGGTGCCCGTGCCCGAGGGGCTGACGCCCAAGGCCTGGCAGCTGGTGGCCATTTTCCTGACCACCATCGTGGCCATCATCCTCAAGGTCATGCCCATTGGCGTGATGGCCTTGATGGCCATCGTGATCGTCTCGCTGTCCCAGGTCACGTCTGGCTCGTCCAAGGGCGCAGTCACCGATGCGCTGAGCAGCTTTTCCAGCCCGCTGATCTGGCTGATCGTGGTGGCCATCCTGATCTCGCGCGGCCTCAAGAAGACGGGGCTGGGCAACCGCATCGGACTGATGTTCATCGCGCTGCTGGGCAAGCGGACCATCGGCATCGGCTACGGCCTGGCGATCTGCGAGCTGGTGCTGGCACCGTTCACGCCCAGCAACACGGCGCGCGGCGGCGGTATCGTGCACCCCATCATGAAGTCCATCGCCAATGCCTTCGAGTCGGACCCGGCCAAGGGTACGCAGGGCAAGGTGGGCACCTATCTGGCCCTGGTCAACTACCACGCCAATCCCATCACCTCGGCCATGTTCCTGACCGCCACGGCGCCCAATCCGCTGGTGGTGGACTTCGTGGCCAAGGCCACGGGCCAGGCCCTGCACCTGAGCTGGACCACCTGGGCGCTGTACATGCTGCTGCCGGGCCTGCTGTGCCTGCTGCTGATGCCGCTGGTGATCTACCTTCTGTCGCCTCCCGAACTCAAGGCCACGCCCAATGCCGTGGAGTACGCGCGCAGCGAGATGGCACGCATGGGGCCGCTGTCGGGCAAGGAGCGCGTGATGCTGGGCACCTTCGGCCTGATGCTGCTGCTGTGGGCCAACGTGCCGCAGATGCTGTTCGGGCCTGCCTTCACGCTGGACCCGACGGTGGTCGCCTTCCTGGGCCTGTTCGTGCTGATCATCACGGGCACCATCGACTGGGATGACGTGCTGTCCGAGAAAAGCGCCTGGGACACGCTGGTGTGGTTCGGCGCCCTGGTCATGCTGGCCGAGCAGCTCAACAAGCTGGGCGTGGTGTCCTGGTTTGCCGTGGGCATGAAGAACGCCATCGTCGCCAGCGGCCTGGACTGGCTGCCGGTGGCGGCCATCCTGGTGGGCGTGTTCGTGTTCTCGCACTACCTGTTCGCCAGCACCACGGCCCACATCAGCGCCATGATGCTGGCCTTCCTGACCGTGGGCGCCCAGCTGATTCCTGCCGACTATGTCGTGCCCTTCATGCTGATGATGACGGCCGGCTCGGCCATCATGATGACGCTGACCCACTACGCCACCGGCACTTCGCCCATCATCTTCGGCAGCGGCTACGTCACGCTGGGCAACTGGTGGCGCGTGGGCGCGGCCATGTGCGTGATCGAGCTGCTGGTCTTTGCCGTGGTCGGCAGTGTCTGGTGGAAGCTGCTGGGCCTGTGGTGAGGGCGGCCGCCCTCATGCGGTGGTCCGTGGCTCGCCCAGCGACAGCATGAGCCGGTTGGCCCAGTTGAAGAAGGCCGTGCCGTGCAGCACATCGGAGATGGCGGCATCGTCCAGGCCGGCGGCGCGCAGCGCATCGATGTGGGCGGGCTCCAGCGCAGGCGGCGTCTGGGTCAGCGCCACGGCCGCCGTGACGATGGCGTTCCAGCGCGGTCCCAGGTCCGTGCCCGGACCCTCGTCGAGCAGGCGCTGCACGTCGCCGCCCCGGCGCGAGAAGTGCGTGGCAAAGCGCGCATGGACCGAGGCGCAGTAGATGCAGCCATTGGCGCGCGAAGTGGCAGCGGCCGCCAGCTCCCGCTCGGCACGCGGCAGGCCGGCGTCGGGGTTGTAGAAGATGTCCTTGTCGGTGCGCGTGCGTGCGCCCAGCGTGTCGGGGTCGCGCGCCAGCAGGCGGAAGTAGGGGGACTGCGCGCGTGAGGCATCGACCAGGCCTGCATGGTGGCGTTCGGTCAGCTCGCTTTCGTCCAGCGGCTCAATCCATGGCAGCCAGTCGAGCTGTTCCTGAGTGAAGACCTGGGGAGCGGCGGAGTTCGTTGAGGTCATGGCTGGGCTTGCAGGGTGGGTTGATGGGCTGCCGGGGACGCGGGGCGTGCAGTCAGCACGCGCAACCCCGCGACCACGCGGATCTGGAAGGACAGGAAGGACGCCAGCTGGGACACGATGACGATGTCCGTCTCGCTCCAGCCCGCCTGTTGCAGCGCCTGCAGGGCCCCGGCGCTGGCGTCGCGCGGGTGGTAGGCCAGCAGGTGCGCATGGGCCAGCGCCGCGGCCAGGCGCGCGCCCAGCAGCGCGGCATGGGCCGGGTCCACGGCATAGGCGGGGCCGCTCTGGTCTTCGCGGCTCAGCGGGCCTGCCGGGTAGCGGCCGTACGGCCCGTGCGGGCCGCTGCCGGGCTGAAGGCTTTGTGCACGGCCCCGCACGACTTCGGATGCCACGGCGGCAGCCAGTTCCGCATCTTCGGCCGCCAGTGCCTTCGCATAGAAGGCGGCGCTGCGCGGCTCGCCATGCAGCCCGGCCGTGAAGGCGGCCAGGGCCAGCCGCTCGCGCAGCGAGACCGTGCCGGGCACGGGCTCGGCGGGCGTGAACAGGGCGGCAAAACTCTGCTGGGCCTGCGTGCGCGCCTCGGTGCGGTGGCGGCGCACGCGGTCCAGGGCGCTGCCGGGGGTGATGCCGGCGAGGTGGTCGATGACGTCGTCCGGAAAACGGGGCTGTACGGTGGTGTTCATGGTCATGCGGCTTGCAGCAGTCCGGCCCGGGCTGCGGGGAGGGAAGAGGGTGCCTGCAGATCTGCACGGCGCCAGCCCAGGGCTGGTGCCACATGGGCGGCCGTCAGCTCGATGGAGCGCAGGATGGCGTCGTGCGGCGGGTCGATGGAATGCACCTGGAAGACGATGTCGCTCACGCGCGCCAGCGCCGTGTCGGCGCGCAGCGAGGCGATGACCTCGTCGGGCGTGCCCACATGCACGTCGTAGGCGGCGATGAGATCGGCCAGCGGCGCCTGCGGATCGACGCGGGCCGCCCACTGCGAGGGCTGGGCGGCATGGCGCCGGGCCACGCGGCGCAGGCCGGCCTCGGCCCAGCGCAGCGCATCGTCTCGGCGGTCGGCCACGAACAGCGTGCGCGAGCCCAGGATGCGCGGCGCCCGCCCCGCGGGCAGGCGGGCAAGGTAGGCGTCGATGATGGGGTTCTGGATCTCAGACAGCGTGGCCTGCGGCGCGCCTTCGGGCCGTGGCTGGGTGCGCGACAGCATCAGGCCGTCGCCGTTGGCCCCGGCCCGCGCGCCGCCCTCGGCCGAGAACGTGGCCTGCCAGACGCGCTCCAGCAGCTGCGGCGCGGCCGGGTACAGGTGGACGCCACCGGCCAGCGCGCGCCCGGCCCAGGCGTCCTGCAGCACGCCGAAGTTGCGCGCGAAGACGGCGCCGCGCTCGGCGCTCTGCACGCCAAAGGCCTCGAAGGATTCGGCCGTGCCGCCCGTGCCCAGGCCCACCTCCAGGCGGCCGCCGGTCAGCAGGTCCAGCACTGCCGCATCCTCGGCCACGCGCAGCGCGTTTTCCAGCGGCAGCGTGATCACGCCCGTTCCGATGCGGATGCGCCGCGTGCGCGCCGCCACATGGGCCAGGAAGACGAAGGGCGAGGGCAGGCCGCCCTCGCTTTCATGGAAATGGTGCTGGGCTACCCAGGCCGAGTCGAAGCCCTGGGCCTCGGCATGGGCGATCTGCTCGGCCACCAGGCGGTAGCGCTCGCCGGCCGGCACATCGTCGAGCAGGCGGCTGAAGAAGCCCAGGCGCGGGCCGGTGCGGGAGCCGTGGCCACGGTTGGTATCAGGCGGGGTGAGGGACAAAATCAATGCTCCTTTTGCCGGGAATGGCGTCCATGAGTTCGCGTGTGTAGTCGCTGGTGGGGCGCTGGAACACCTCCTCCACGCTGCCCGCGTCCACCACCCGGCCCGCGCGCAGCACCGATACCGTGTCGGCAATCTGGCGCACCACGGCAAGGTCGTGCGAGATGAAGAGATAGGTCAGCCCCAGGTCCTGCTGCAGCTGGGCGAGCAGGGCCAGGATCTGCGCCTGCACGGTCACGTCCAGGGCCGATACGGCCTCGTCCAGCACCAGCACCTGCGGCTGCAGCACCAGGGCGCGCGCAATCGCCACGCGCTGGCGCTGGCCGCCCGACAGCGCATGCGGGCGCCGCGGCAGCACGGCGGCCGGCAGGCCCACGCGCTCCAGCATGTCGTGCACGCGCCGGCGGCGCTCATCGGCCGGCAGCGGGTCGAAGTTCAGCAGGGGCTCCTCGATGATGTCGAACACGCTCTGGCGCGGGTCCAGCGAACTGAACGGGTTCTGGTAGACCAGCTGCACGCGGCGGCGCAGCTGGCGCAGGGCCTCGCCGCGCAGGCCCGTGACCTCGGTGCCTTCGATGCGGATGCGGCCCGCCGTGGGCCGGCCCAGGCCCACGATGGCGCGGATGGTGGTGGTCTTGCCCGAGCCCGACTCGCCCACGATGGCATGCGTGCTGCCCCGGCGCACGCGCAGCGACACGCCGTCCACGGCGCGGAAGATGCCGCGCCCGTGGGCGGAGGCATGGCCAGGCGCCGCGAACTCGTGCACCAGGTCCTCGACCTCGATGGCCCAGTCATCGGCCGTGGCGGGCCTGGGCGTGCGGCGCGGCGCGGGCGCCAGCGAAGGCGCATCGGCCAGCAGCCGCCGCGTATAGGCGCTTTGCGGATTGCGCAGCAGCTCCAGCGTGGGGCCCTGCTCCTGGATGCGGCCGCCCTGCATGACGACCAGGCGGTGCGAGCGGTCGGCCGCCACGCCCAGGTCATGCGTGACCAGCAGCACGGCCGTGCCGGTCTCGCGGCGCAGCGCGTCGATCAGGTCCAGGATGCGCCGCTGCACGGTCACGTCCAGCGCGCTGGTGGGCTCGTCGGCAATGATGAGGGCGGGCCGCAGCGCGATGGCGATGGCGATCAGCACGCGCTGGCGCATGCCGCCCGACAGTTCGTGCGGATACTGGCGTGCGCGCAGCGCGGGCTGGGACAGGCCCACGCGGGCCAGCAGCTCCAGCACGCGTGCCTCCACGGCCGTGCGGTCGCGCAGTCCGTGGATACGCAGGATCTCGCCCACCTGGTCGCCCACCGTGCGCACGGGGTTCAGCGACATGGTGGGGTCTTGCGGCACCAGGCTGACCACGCGGCCGCGGATGGCGTTCCAGCGTGCGGCCGGCCAGCCCGAGACCTCGGTGCCCTGCAGGCGGATGCTGCCGTGCTCGCGGTGGCCGTTGTCGGCCAAAAGGCCGATCACGGCCTGGGCCGTGGTGGTCTTGCCCGAACCCGATTCGCCGACCAGGGCGACCACCTCGCCCTGCGCCACGGAAAACGACACGCCGTGCACCACGCGCTGTGCCTGGCCTGCGGCATCGCGGTAGGCCACGGCCAGGTCCTGCACTTCGAGCACGGGGGCGGTGGTTGCCACCGCTGGTGCGGCGTGGATGCGTTCCTCGATGGCGGCGCTCATGCAGGCCTCCGTGCGAAGGCCGTGGCGATGCGGTTGGCCGCCAGCACCACGGCCACCACGATCAGGCCCGGCGCTGTGGTCAGCCACCAGGCGGTGGCGATGTAGTTGCGGCCCTCGGCGATCAGCAGCCCCCATTCGGGCGTGGGCGGCGGCGCGCCGTAGCCCAGAAAACCCAGCGTGGAAATCGCAAGGATCGCCGAGCCGAACTGCAGCGCCGCCATGGCGATGACCGAGGTCGGCGAGTTGGGCAGCACATGGCGCCACAGCACGGCGGCAAAGCGCCCGCCGCTGCCGAAAGCGGCCTCCACGTAGTCGGAGCGGCGCACGCGCACCACCTCCGAGCGAACCAGGCGCGCGAAGCTGGCCACCGAGACCACGCCCACGGCAATGGCCGCGTTGATGGTGCCAAAGCCCAGCACGATGATGATGGTCAGCGACAGCAGCAGCGAAGGCACGGCCAGCAGCACATCGACCAGGCGCATCAGCGCATCTTCCGTGCGCCCGCCCGTGGCCCCGGCCAGCAGGCCGATCAGCGTGCCCACGGCCAGGCCCACGCCCACGGCCACGAAGGCGCCCGACAGCGAATGCACGGCGCCATGCACCACGCGCGCCCACAGGTCGCGCCCCAGCGCGTCCGTGCCCAGCCAGTGCGCGGCGCCGGGCGCCAGCAGCTGCTGGCCGGCCTGGCCCGCGATCGGGTTCTGGTGGGCAAACCAGCCGGGCGCCAGCGCCCACAGTGCGGCCACGGCAATCACCAGCCAGGCCAGGGCCAGCGTGGGTGGCAGGCGTTTCAGGGGTTGCAGGCGGGCCGGCAAGGCGAAGCTGCGGCGCGGGGCGGCTGGCGCAGGGGCCAGGGACGGCGCTGGCAGCGCCGTGGGAATGGGAGTAGGAGTGGCGGGCGCGGCCTGGGCATCCAGGGCCGGGGAAAGAGCGCTTGAGACGGCAGTGTTCATGGCCGGTTCTCCACGGAATGGCGCAGGCGCGGATCAAGCAGCGGGTACAGCAGGTCCACGGCGAGGTTGATGAGTACGAAGGCGGCGGCCGAGACGACCACCACGGCCTGGAGCACGGCCGTGTCCTGGTTGCCCACGGCCTGCTGGGTCAGCGTGCCCAGGCCATTGAGGCCGAACACGGCCTCCGTCACCACGGCGCCGGCCAGCAGCTCGCCGAACAGCACGCCGGCAATGGTCAGCGTGGGCAGCAGGGCATTGCGTGCCACATGGCGCAGCAGCACCCAGCGGCGCGAGGCGCCCTTGGCCCGTGCCACGGCCACGAAGGGTTGGGCCAGCACGGCGTCGATATTGCGCAGCAGCACTTGGGCCAGCGGCGCCGAGATCGGCACGGCCAGGGTCAGCGTGGGCAGCACCAGTCCTTCCCAGGGGCCGGGATTGATCACGGCGATCCAGCCCAGGCGGAACGACACCACCTGGATCAGCATGATCCCCAGCCAGAACACGGGTACCGAGACAAAGACCGAGGGCAGCGAATACAGCGCGTTGCGCAGCCAGACAAAGGGCGCCAGGCTGGCAGCCGCCGCCAGCGCCACGGCCAGCAGCGCGGCTGCGGCAAAGCCCAGAGCCGCGAGCTTGAGCGTGGGCGGCAGGCTGGTGGCCAGGCCCTGGCTCACCGGCACGCCGGCCTGCAGCGAATAGCCGAAATGGCCCGTGAGGAACTGGCCCAGCGTGTGCAGGTACTGCTGCCACACGGGCTGGTCCGAGCCGTAGGCGGCGCGGATGTCGGCAATCTCCTGCGGGCCCAGGCCCAGCTCGGGGTTCAGGAACTTGATCAGCACGGCATCGCCCGGCAGCAGCTGCAGCAGGATGAACGAGACCGTGAAGGCCGCCCACAGCACCAGGGCGGCCTGGGCGATGCGGCTGAGCAGATAGCGGCGCGGCATGGGAGCGGTTCCTCAGGGTGCGATCCGGTCAGCGCCTGGCCAGCCAGGTGCTGTAGAAGCTGGGCCGGCCCACGGCCTCGAAGCCCACGTCGCGCACCCAGCCTGCGCCCGCAAAGGCCTGGGGTTCCTCGAAGATGGGGATCACATAGGCCTGGTCGATCAGGTAGTTCTGCACCTCGCCGGCCAGCGCCAGGCGCCTGGCGGCATCGGTCTCGGCCGCGATGGCGTCGAACAGGCCGTTGAGCCTGGCGTCCTCGAAGGACTTGACCTTCTGGCTCACGCCGCCCTTTTGCAGCAGCACGTTGCGGTTGGTCGGGTAGTAGTTGCTCTTGATCACGTCGGGATCGGCGCGGCCCACCATGCCGGGCAGCACGCCGGTCTTGTCGGGGTCCAGCGTGTCCACCGCGCGGCTGCCCGCGTCGCCCGACAGCACGTTGAGCTTGATGCCCAGGCGGGCCCACTGCTGGGCCACGAGCTGCAGCGTCTCCTTGTTCTGCGGCTGGGGCAGGGACTCGTAGGTGGAGAGCACGAAATCGCGGCCGTCCTTCTGGCGCAGGCCGTTGGCGCCCAGCGTCCAGCCGGCCTCGTCCAGCAGCTGTTTCGCCTTGGCCTCGTCATAGGCCAGCTTGGCCGACAGGTCCACGAAGCCGGCCGCCGTGGAGGCAATCACCGAGCGCGCCTGCGGATAGCGCGGCGAGAACAGCGTCTCCACGATCTCCTTGGCGTTGGTGCCATGCAGCAGGGCCTGGCGTACCCTGAGGTCGGCCACCAGGGCGTTGTCGGGGCGGATGGCCACGCTGTTGTTCACGCCGCGCGTGGGCGGGGCGTAGATGCTGAACTTCTGGTCCTCGACGCGCTTTTCGTCATAGGCCTGGATCTGGCGGATCAGCCCGGCCTGGCCGGCCAGCAGCGCGCCGATGCGCACGCTGTCCTCGGGCGTGACGATGAACTTCACCTCGTCCAGCCGCGCGCGGCCCTGGTGGGCCAGCTTGGCGGGACCCCAGGCGTAGTCCTTGCGCACCTTGAGCACCAGCTCCTTGCCCAGCGTCTCGCTGGCCACCACGAAGGGGCCGGAGCCGATGATGCGCGTGGCGTCGCCCAGCTCCTCGAAGGGGCGGTCCAGCGTGGCCGGCGAGACCAGGCCCGAACCGATCACCGAGGTGCCCTGCAGGAAGCCCGGCGAAGGCTTCCTGAAGAAGAACTTCACCGTCAGTGGGTCGACCACTTCGCTGCGCTCGTAGTTGTTGATCACCTCGGACACGGGCTGCTTGAGCGCCTTGTTGCCCAGGCCGTAGGTGTCGAAGTTGCGCGCCACGGCCGCTGCGTCCAGCGGCGTGCCGTCGGAGAAGGTGACGCCGGGCCGCAGCTTGAAGCGGTACTCGGTGGCGTCGGCATTCACGGTCCAGGACTCGGCGATCCAGGGCTGGATCTCCAGCGTCTTCGGGTCCTGGTAGGTCAGCTTGTCGGTGATCTGGTTGAGCACGCCGCCATTGGGATAGAAGCCCCCGGCCGGCGGATAGAGGTTGGTATGGGCCTGCTGCTCCAGGTAGACCAGGGTGCCGCCTTCCACGGGGCCAGCAGCCGCGCCCGCCTGGGCCGTATCGGCCTGCCTGGAGCACGCCGCCAGCAGCAGGCTGCTGCCCGCCAATACCGCTATCGCGGCCTTCCATGCCGCCTGACCCGCCTTCGATTGGGAAAACACGTTCGTACCTCGCCGCCGCTGGGGCGCTGAAAAACAAGACTGCCGGCCACAGGACCGGCTCCATGTTTTTCATGCTATCGATGGCAAATATTTGCGTTCATATATCGAGTTGCATCGTTATTTGGAAAACGACTAAGGGATGGGGCCCCGCATATCTGCCCAGTGCATAAGCGCAGACGGATTCGTTTGTTTGCCGCGCATGCGGCGGTCCCAACAATGGGCTGGTACTTCCTTCACCGAAAGCCCGTCCATGAGCCATCTCAACGAATACCTCGCCGAAAAGCGCGCCGCCGTGCTCGCCCGCAGCGCCGCCGTCGCGGCCGGCACGGCCCAGCCCGCCCACCTCAAGGCCCATGTGCGTGCCGAGGGCCGCAGCGGCGTGCGCCGCCTGCGCATCCGCGAGCACCAGGTCATCAGCGACAGCCCACCCGACTTCGCGGGCTACAACCTCGGCCCCAGCTCGCCCGAGCTGCAGCTGGGCGTGCTGGGCACCTGCGTCACCCACATCTTTCTGATCCAGGCGGCCGAGCGCCAGGTGCCCGTGGAGAGCCTGGAGGTCGAGGTCACGGGCATCATCGACCCGCGCGGCGGCAAGCCCGGCCACGAGGCCACGCCCATCTGGCCGCATGAGATCGGCTACACCGTGCACATCGACTCGCCCGCCAGCCGCGCCGAGATCGATGCGCTGTTCGAGGCCGTGGAGCGCACCTGCCCCATCCTCAACCTGCTGCGCAATCCGCAGAACATCCGCGCCGAAGTGCGCCACACCGACTCCAGCGCCGCCGCGCGCCTGGCGGCCTGAACACCGTGCGAAGCACCCCTGCCATGACCTTGCCACTCGACCACATCGTCATCGCGGTCCAGGACCTGGAACGCACCATTGCCGACTACACCGCGCTGGGCTTCAACGTGCTGCGCGGCGGCGAGCATCCGGGCCGCTCCACGCACAACGCCCTGGTGGTGTTTGCCGACGGCGCCTACTTCGAACTCATCGCCTGGCGCGCGCCCGCGCCCGAGGAACGCTGGTGGCAGCAGCTGCAGCGCCATGGCGAGGGCATTGTCGATTTCGCGCTGCTGCCCACCGAGACCGGCGCCGTGGTTTCTGCCGCCCAGGCGCGCGGGCTGGACTACGAGGCGCCCTACGAAGGCGGCCGGCTGCGCCCCGACGGCGCGCAGCTGCGCTGGCGCAATGCACGCGCCCGCAGCCAGGACCTGCCCTTTCTCTGCGGCGACCTCACACCGCGCGCCCTGCGCGTGCCTGAGGGCGATGCGCGCGTGCATGCCAACGGCGCCACCGGCGTGGCCCGGCTGCACGTGGCCGTGCATGACCTGCGGGCCAGCCTGGCGCGCTGGCGCGCGCTGCTGGGCGAGGGCGCCGACATCGGCGAGGCCCGCCTGTCGGCCGATGGCGGCGCCTACCGCGCCTCGCTGAAGCTGGGGGGCACGGGGCCGGGCGCCACCGAGCTGGTGCTGTCTGCCCCAGCCCAGGGCGTGGCCACGGGCGCCCTGGGCCACCGGCTGGCCACGCGCGGCGAAGGCCCTTATGCGATCGGGCTGGACGTGCGGCGGACTGCGCCTGCACGGGCACTGGACGAGGCCGCCACGCATGGCGTGCGCATCGTGCTCGCCCAGGATTCCCTGCCCCGGGAAACCGCTGCCGCCTAGGCGAAATGCGTGGGCGCTAGAATGGCGCCCCGCTGACACCCATGCCCACTCCGGTGGGCGTTTTCGTTGCAGCCGCTGCAGCCTTCGCAGGCTGCCGTGGCGCGGCGCCGCTTGCCATGACGACTGCTTCCTCTCCTGCCACGCTGGGCATAGATTTCGGTACCTCCAACTCCGCCATGGCCTGGCGCGCGCCCGGCCAGCCCGCACGCCTGCTGCCGCTGGAAGGCGATGCCTGCGGCATGCCCACGGCGCTGTTCTTCCATACGGATGAGCACAGCACGCATTTCGGGCGCGACGCCATGGCCCAGTACCTGGATGGCGAGCCGGGCCGGCTCATGCGCTCGCTCAAGAGCCTGCTGGGCAGCGCGCTGCTGCAGGAAAAGACGGCCGTGCACGACCAGCTGGTCAGCTACCAGGATGTGATCGGACTGTTCCTTCGCCGCGTAGCCGACCGGGCGCGTGCCTCGCTGGACGGGCGCCTGCCCGAGCGCGTGGTGCTGGGCCGGCCCGTGCACTTCGTGGATGACCATCCCGAGCGCGACCGCCAGGCCCAGCAGGCCCTGGCCGACGCCGCGCGCGCCGCCGGCCTGGGCGAAGTGGATTTCCAGATGGAGCCCATCGCCGCCGCGCTGGACTACGAGCAGCGCCTCACGCAGGAATCCGTGGTGCTGGTGGTGGACATCGGCGGCGGTACCTCCGACTTCACCGTCGTGCGCCTGGGGCCCGAGCAGGCCGGCCGCCGCGACCGCCGCGACGACATCCTGGCCACCAGCGGCGTGCACATCGGCGGCACGGACTTCGACCACCGGCTCAACCTGGCCCAGATCATGCCGCTGCTGGGCTACCGCCACACCGGCCCCAGCGGCCGCGAAGTGCCCAGCCGCGTGTTCTTCGACCTCTCGACCTGGCACCTGATCCAGTGGCTGTACTCGCCCAAGGCCCTGGCCGAGGCGCGCAACCTGCGCACCGACTACAGCGACCAGCGCCTGCACAAGCGCCTGATGGACGTGCTGGAACTGCGCGAAGGCCACCGCCTGGCCGCCGTGGTGGAGCAGGCCAAGATCGAGGCTTCCACGCGCCATGCCGAGTCGCCCATCGAACTGGGCTGGCTGGAATCGGGCCTGTCCGCCGCCATCTCGCCCGAGGTGCTGCACGAGCAGCTGCAGGGCCCGCTGCAGCAGGTCGTGGCCTGTGCCCAGGATTGCCTGCGCCTGGCCGGCGTGGCGCCCCAGGCGCTGGACGCCATCTACCTCACGGGCGGCTCGTCGGCCCTGCGCACGCTGCGCGATGCGCTGCGAGAGGCCTTCCCCGGCGTGCCGCAGGTCGAGGGCGACCTGTTCGGTGGCGTGGCCACCGGCCTGGCGTATGCATAAGTCCCCCTGAGCGGCTGCGCCGCTTCCCGTTGCACGGCGCCCCCTCTCGCTACGCGGGGGGCGTACGGGCAACCGGCGACACCCTCGCGGCGGGGCGGCGCGGCCGGCGTAGGCCCTTGCTCGGTGTCCCTGAGGGTGAAGGCCACTGTGGTGCTGCCGCCTTGGGCTTAATCCTCTATCGGGTCCTCCTCGGCGGCCTGCTTGATCGCCAGCGCGGCGTCATAGAGGCGGTTGCGCGGTGCGCCCGTGATCTCGGCGGCCAGGCGCACGGCCGTCTTGGTGGGCAGCTCGGCCAGCAGCAGGCGCAGCACGCGCAGGGCGTCGGCGTCGGCCTCATCGCCACCCAGGGCCACCGGGTGCAGCACCACGGCGAACTCGCCCTTGCTGCGCTGGGGCACGGCCTGCAGCCAGGCCGGCAGCGCGCTGGCGGGCATGGTGGCAATGTCCTCGAACTGCTTGGTGATCTCGCGCGCCAGCGTCACCGGGCGCTCGCCCAGCGTGGCCAGGGCGGCGGCCAGGTCGGCGATGCGGTGCGGCGCCTCCAGCAGCACGGTGCAGCGCGGCTGCAGCGCCAGTTGCTGCACGGCGGCCAGGCGCTCGGCCGACTTGGTGGGCAGAAAGCCCGCGAAGACGAAACCTCCCTCGCCCTGCGAAGGCGTGACCGCGCCGGCCACGCTGATGGCGGCCGTGATGCTGCTGGCGCCGGGCAGCGGAATGCAGCGCAGGCCTGCCGCCTGCACGGCCGCGCACAGGCGCGCGCCGGGGTCGCTGACGCCGGGTGTGCCGGCATCGCTGACATAGGCGATGCGCTGGCCCTGCTGCAGCCGCGCCACGATCTGCTGGGCCGCCTCGGCCTCGTTGTGCTGGTGCACGGCCAGCAGCTGGCTGCCGGGGCGGTCCAGTCCATAGGAGCGCAGCAGGCCCTGGGTGTGGCGCGTGTCCTCGCAGGCCACGCAGTCCACCAGCTGCAGCACATGCAGGGCGCGCAGGCTGATGTCGGCCAGGTTGCCTATGGGGGTGGCCACCACGTAGAGGGCGCCCTGCGGATAATGCTGGGATGCCGCAGCATCCTTGGCTGCGCCCAGCGCGGTGGCGAAAGAGGTAGTCAATGGGTTTCCTTGCGAAAAAGCCGGCAGGCGCGGGGCCGTCTGCCCTCACGACCCGGCACCGGGGCCAGCAGGCCGAGGATGCGGCGCTGGCCCATCTGCAGGCGGCCGGCCTGCGTCTGGTCGAGCGCAATTATCGGACGCCGGGGCGCGGCGGCGGCGAGATCGACCTCATAGTGCAGGCGCGCGACGGCACCGTGGTCTTCGTCGAGGTGCGCAGCCGTGGCACGCGCGCCTTCGGCGGTGCCGGCGCCAGCATAGGCGCCACCAAGCAGCGGCGCATCGTGTTTGCCGCGCGCCACTACCTGATGCGATGGGCCGCGCCGCCGCCGTGCCGCTTCGACGTGGTGCTGGTCGAGCCTGGCGCCGGGCCTGCCGTGCAGTGGCTGCAGGCCGCCTTTGACGCCGAAGGCGCCTGATCCGTTACCGCTGCAGCACAAATAACGCCTGGCTACGAAAGACTTCAGGGGCGGCAGTTATCATCGGGCCTCCATGCTTGAGCAACGTATCCAACAGCATTTCATCGACAGCGCCGACCTGAAATACCAGGCCGCCCAGGCGCTGAGCCAGCCCATTGCGTCAGCGGTACAGGCCATGCTGGCCTGCGTGACCAGCGGCGGCAAGGTCCTGGCCTGCGGCGCTGGCGCCTCGGCCAGCGACGCCCAGCTCTTCGCCGCCCTGTGCGTGGCCGGTTTCGAGCGCGACCGGCCCGAGCTGGCCGCCGTGGCCCTGGTGTCCGACGGCGGCCTGCTGGGCACCGTGGGCGCCACGGGCTCGGGCGGCAACGCCACCCAGTACCTGGCGCGCCAGATACGCGCCCTGGGCCAGCCCGGCGACCTGCTGCTGGTGCTGTCCGCCACGGGCAACGACGTGGCCGTGCTGGAGGCCCTGGATGCCGCCCATGAGCGCGACATGATGGCCGTGGTGCTGACCGGCCGCACGGGCGGCTCCCTGGCCGGCCGCGTGCGCGAGACCGATGTTCTGATCTGCGTGCCGCACGACCGTGCGGCGCGCGTGCGCGAAACCCATACGCTGGTGCTGCACTGCCTGTGCGACGGCGTGGATGCCCAGTTACTTGGTGAACAGGAGATGCCTCTATGAAGTTCCGTTGGTCCCGCGCCGCCTGCGGTGTGCTCGCCGTTGCGTCCCTGGGCGCCGCCCTGTCGGGCTGCGTCGCCCTGGTGGGCGGCAGCGCCGTGATGGCCGGCATGTCGGTGGCGGACCGCCGCACCACCGGCACCCAGGTGGAAGACCAGGGCATCGAGCTGCGCGCCAACAACCGCATCTCCGAAGTGCTGGGCGACAAGGCCCATGTCAACGTCACCAGCTACAACCGCCAGGTGCTGCTGACCGGCGAGGCCGGCAACGAGGCCGACCGCCAGACCATCGAGAAGCTCGTGCGCGAGCAGCCCACGGTGCGCAATGTCTTCAACGAAGTGGTGGTGGCGCCCTTCACTTCCACGCTGAGCCAGCGCTCCAAGGACACCCTGATCACCACCCAGGTCAAGGCCAGCCTGCTGGACGCCAAGGACATCCAGGCCTCGGCCTTCAAGGTCGTGACCGAGAACAAGGTCGTCTTCCTGATGGGCATCGTCACCCCGCGCGAAGCCAAGCGCGGCGCCGAGATCGCCCGCGGCATCAACGACGTGACCAAGGTCGTGCGCGTGGTGGAAGTCATCTCCGAGGACGAACTGGCCCGCATGCAGCCGCAGTCCGCCCCCGTGGTCACCGACGACTCCGGCAAGGCCGCCGCAGCCAGCGCCCCCACCAGCCTCTCGGAAAGCAGCCTGTCCACCCCCGCAGGCGCCACCGCCACCCCGGTGAAGTGATCACCGCCGCCTGAAAGCAAAAGCCGGAACATGTTCCGGCTTTTTGTTTTGGACATAGGAAGATCTCGTTCCTCAGGGCATAGCACTTGAATCTGGCAGGGCCTAAAGCCAGGGACACCAAGCAAGGGCCTACGCCGGCCGCGCCGCCCCGCAGCGATGGTGTCGTCCCCCTCCCTTGCGAAGCAAGTAGAGAGGCGCCGTGCAACGAGGGGGAAGCGGCGTAAGCCGCTCAGGGGGTGAGCCTCTTGATGAGGCTGGAGGTATCCCAGCGCCTGCCCCCCATCTGCTGCACATCGGCATAGAACTGGTCCACCAGGGCCGTGACGGGCAGGCGGGCGCCGTTGCGCTGGGCCTCGGCCAGCACCAGGCCCAGGTCCTTGCGCATCCAGTCCACGGCAAAGCCGAAGTCGAACTTGCCTTCGGCCATGGTGCGGCCGCGATTGTCCATCTGCCAGCTCTGGGCTGCGCCCTTGCCGATGACGTCGAGCACGGCGGGAATGTCCAGGCCCGCGTGCTGGCCGAAGGCGATGGCCTCGGACAGGCCCTGGACCAGGCCGGCGATGCAGATCTGGTTGACCATCTTGGTGAGCTGGCCGGCGCCGCTGTCGCCCATCAGCGTGCAGGCGCGCGAGAAGGCCATGGCCACGGGCTGCATGGTGGCGAAGGCGGCCTCGTCACCGCCGCACATCACGGTGAGCTGGCCGTTCTGGGCGCCCGCCTGGCCGCCCGAGACGGGCGCGTCGATGAACTGCAGGCCCAGCTCCAGCCCGGCCGCATGCAGCTCGCGCGCCACTTCGGCCGATGCCGTCGTGTGGTCGGCAAATATGGCGCCGCGGCGCATGCCCGCGAAGGCGCCGTCCGGCCCCAGCACGACCGAGCGCAGGTCATCGTCATTGCCCACGCAGCTGAACACGATGTCGGCGTCGGCCACGGCCTCGCGCGGCGTGGCCGCATGGCCGCCGTTGAACTCCTCGCACCAGGCGCGGGCCTTGGCCTGCGTGCGGTTGTAGACCGTGACGCGGTGGCCTGCCGTGGCCAGGTGGCCGGCCATGGGATAGCCCATGACGCCCAGCCCCAGGAAGGCTACGGAGAGGGGAGCGATGGCCGCATAGCTGCGGGCGGCGATGGAGGAGTCGGACATGGGGGATTCCTGAGAGGTGGTGGGAGCGGGTGGCGCAGGGGCGCGCGGTGTGCGGCCCTGGAAGGAGCCGGTGTCCCGGCTCGGCGCGCTGAAGGCGCGTTCAGACGATGGCGAAATGCTCGGTGCCCGCCGCCAGGTCCAGCGACTTGGCGCGCTGGCTGCCCAGCTTGATCTGCAGCCGCAGGTCGTTGACCGAGTCCGCATTGCGCAGGGCATCCTCGTAGGTGATGAGGTTGGACTCGAACAGGTCGAACAGCGCCTGGTCGAAGGTCTGCATGCCCAGGTTGCGGCTTTTCTTCATGATCTCCTTGATCTCGGTGACTTCGCCCTTGAAGATCAGGTCGGAGATCAGCGGCGAGTTGAGCATCACCTCGATGGCGGCCACGCGCCCCTTGCTGTCCTGCTTGGGCAGCAGGCGCTGGGAGACCATGGCGCGCAGGTTCAGCGACAGGTCCATCAGCAGTTGCGGGCGGCGCTCTTCGGGGAAGAAGTTGACGATGCGGTCCAGCGCCTGGTTGGCGCTGTTGGCGTGCAGCGTGGCCAGGCACAGGTGGCCGGTTTCCGAGAAGGCGATGGCGTGCTCCATGGTCTCGCGGTCCCGGATTTCGCCCATGAGGATCACGTCCGGTGCCTGGCGCAGGGAGTTCTTGAGCGCTGCTTCCCAGCTGTCCGTGTCCAGGCCCACCTCGCGCTGCGTGACCACGCAGTTCTTGTGCGGGTGCACGAATTCGATGGGGTCCTCGATGGTCACGATGTGGCCGTAGGAATTCTCGTTGCGCCAGTCCACCATGGCGGCCAGCGTGGTGGACTTGCCCGAGCCCGTGGCGCCGACCAGGATGCACAGGCCGCGCTTGGTCATGGTCACTTCCTTGAGCACCTGGGGCACGCCCAGGCTGTCGATGGTGGGCAGGGCCAGCGGAATCGTCCGCATCACCATGCCCACGCGGCCCTGCTGGATGAAGGCGTTGACGCGAAAGCGCCCGATGCCCGGCGGCGAGATGGCGAAGTTGCACTCCTTGGTGCGCTCGAAATCGGCGATCTGCTTGTCGCTCATGACGGAGCGCGCCAGCGTCAGCGTGTGCACCGGCGACAGCGGCTGCGGCGACACCTTGGTGATGCGCCCGTCGATCTTGATCGCCGGCGGGAATTCCGCCGTGATGAACAAGTCGCTGCCGTTGCGGCTGACCATGAGCTTGAGCAGGTCGTTGATGAACTTGGTGGCCTGATCTCTTTCCATTGCCGTATTCCCCCGGGCATTGCGCACCGTCGTGGCGCGCAGGTTGTTTTGTTATGTGCAGGTGGTCCGGTCCGGCCCGGATGGGCCAGGCGTCCTCATATTCGACTCATTCGCCGACTCATTCGCCATCTAAGTGTGCTGCTCCTCGCCCAGGCGCACGCTGATGGCACGCAGCCGGAACGAGAGCTTGCGCGCCAGCAGCGCCATCAGCTTGGCGGCCAGCGCGGCATCCTTGACCATCATTTCGTCCAGCGCCTCTGCGCTGAGCACGCCGATCTCGCAGTCGGTCAGCGTGGTGCAGCTGGAAAAGCGCGGCCCGCCGTCGAGCAGCGACATCTCGCCGAGGATGTCGCCGGGCCGTGTCTGCGCCAGGCGCATGCGCTCGCCCCAGGGCTGCTGGCGCTCCACGGCGATCTGGCCGGACAGCACCACCGCCATGAAGCTGCCGTTCTCCTCCTGGCGGATCACGTCGCGCTGCGGCGCCACGGCCGCGTAGATGAAGTATTCGCTCAGCCGGTGCAGGCTGGCGGCGTCAAGCTGGCCCAGGTAGCGGTCGCGCGACCACAGCTGCTCCAGCTGGGTGACGCTGCCGCGCGGCAGCCGCGTGGCGCCCACCTCGATGGCGCGCGCCTCCCAGGGAACGGGAGGCGTGTGCGGGTCCATGAAGCCATGCGCCGCCAGCGTGGTCGTGAAGAAGGCCGACTCGGAGGCCGGGGCCGAAGGGTCCTGGCCGCTTCGCAGCTTGCGGAAAATGCTTTTCATGGCGCGTGGCGAGAGGCTGGGCCGGAGGCGGTCAGCCCGGGAAGTTGTCCGGTATCTTGGCCTTGGCGCGCGCTTCGGCCGGGCTGATCAGGTTGCGCCGCACCAGATCGGTCAGGTTCTGGTCCAGCGTCTGCATGCCCACATTCTGACTCGTCTGGATGGTGGAGTACATCTGGGCCACCTTGGCCTCGCGGATCAGGTTGCGGATGGCGCTGGTGCCCAGCATGATCTCGTGGGCCGCGATGCGGCCCTGGCCGTCCTTGGTCTTGCACAGCGTCTGCGAGATCACGGCCTGCAGCGATTCGGAAAGCATGGCGCGCACCATCTCCTTTTCCTCGGCCGGGAAGACGTCGATGATGCGGTCGATGGTCTTGGCGGCGCTGGAGGTGTGCAGGGTGCCGAAGACCAGGTGGCCCGTCTCGGCCGCGGTCATGGCCAGGCGGATGGTTTCGAGGTCACGCATTTCGCCCACCAGGATGGCGTCCGGGTCCTCGCGCAGCGCCGAGCGCAGGGCGGCCGAGAACGACTGCGTCATCGGCCCGACCTCGCGCTGGTTGATCAGGCACTTCTTGGAGTCGTGCACGAATTCGATGGGGTCCTCCACCGTCAGGATGTGGCCGTACTCGGTCTCGTTGAGGTGGTTGACCATGCCGGCCAGCGTGGTGGACTTGCCCGAGCCCGTGGGGCCGGTCACCAGCACCAGGCCGCGCGGCTTCAGGGCCAGGTCGGCGAAGATGCGCGGCGCGTTGAGCTGCTCCAGCGTCAGGATCTTGCTGGGAATGGTACGGAAGACGGCGGCCGCGCCCCGGTACTGGTTGAAGGCGTTGACACGAAAGCGCGCCAGGCCCTCGATCTCGAACGAGAAGTCCACCTCCAGGAACTCCTCGTAGGCCTTGCGCTGGGAGTCGCTCATGATGTCGTAGACCATGGCGTGGACGGTCTTGTGGTCCAGCGGATCGACATTGATGCGGCGCACATCGCCGTGCACGCGGATCATCGGCGGAAGCCCCGCGGACAGGTGCAGGTCGGAGGCCTTGTTCTTGACGCTGAAAGCCAGCAATTGGGTGATGTCCACGGAGTTCGCTCCCTCGTTTGGTACGCTGGCGGCAATTATGACGACGATTGAAAACAAGCTTCAACAGATTCACGAACGGATTGCCTCGGCCTGCGCGCAGGCGGGCCGGGCGGCCGGCTCGGTGCAGTTGCTGTCCGTCTCCAAGACCTTCGGCCCCGACGCCGTGCGCCAGGCCGTGCTGGCCGGCGAGCGCAGCTTTGGCGAGAACTACATCCAGGAAGGCGTGGACAAGATCGCCGCCGTGCGCGCCATGGGCCTGCCGGGCGGCGAGGCCCTGCAATGGCATTGCATAGGCCCCATCCAGAGCAACAAGACGCGCCTGGTGGCCGAGCATTTCGACTGGGCCCAGACCGTGGACCGCCTGAAGATCGCCGAGCGCCTGTCGGCCCAGCGCCCCGAGGGCCTGGCGCCGCTGCAGGTCTGCATCCAGCTGAACGTGGATGGCGGCGAGACCAAGGCCGGCGTGGCGCCCCAGCAGGCGCTGGAGCTGGCCGCCGCCATCGTGCAGCTGCCGCGCCTGGTGCTGCGCGGCGTGATGAGCATTCCCGACGATGTGCCGGGCTTCGAGGCCCAGCGCGAGGTGCATGCCCGCGCCACGGCCGTGTTCACGCAGATCCGCACCAGCGGCCTGCCGGGGCTGGAGCGCTTCGACACGGTATCCATGGGGATGACGGGCGACCTGGAAGCGGCCGTGGCCGCCGGATCGACCATGGTGCGCGTGGGCAGCGGCATCTTCGGCCAACGAAACTACGCCCCGCATTGAGCGGGGCGTAGCTGGCTTGGCTGGCGGGGCAGGCCGCCTCAGCGCCCGCCGGGCCGCTTCATCTGGCAGTCCGTGGGCAGCTCCACCTGCTCGGGCGTGTAGACGGCGTCGGTGCGAAAGCCGTAGTTCGTGCCTTCCCAGCCGGTCTTGACCAGCTTGCCATCCATGGGCGCGATGGTGTTGACCACCTGGGGCAGCAGCAGCTGGTGGTCCTTGCCGCGCATGCGCACGGGGCCGACCACGGTGTCCATCTGCAGGTCCTCCAGGGCCAGCGCGATCTTCACGGGTTCGGTGGACTGTGCCTTGGCCATGGCGGCGGCCAGCATGCGCGGCACCAGGTCCATGCGCGGGGCCAGGAAGTCCTTGCCCATGCGGGCCTTGTATTCCTGGGCGCGGGCGTTGGCCAGCGGGCGGCCGGCCTGGCCCGGGTGCCATTCGGCCACCCAGGTCAGCTGGCCGATGCGGGTCTGGGCGAAGGATGTCACCGTGCCCGGCATGCCGCCGGCGCTGTGGTTGAAGTAGCGCAGGTCATAGCCCGAGTCGGCCGCCGACTTGAGCAGCAGGGTCAGGTCCTGCCCCCAGTTGCCCGTGATCACCGAGTCCGCACCCGTTTCCTTGATCTTGGCCACGTAGGGCGCGAAGTCCTTGACGCGGCCTATGGGGTGCAGCATCTCGCCCGTGAACTGGATATCGGGCCGGGCCGCGCTCACCATCTGGCGCCCGTAGGCCGCCCACTGCTTGCCGTGGGCGTAGTCCTGGTTGAGCAGGTAGACCTTGCGGATGCCCGGCTGGGTCTTGATGTAGCTGGCAATCGCCTGCATGCGCATGGCGGTGTTGGCATCGAACATGAAATGCCAGAAGCTGCAGGCCTTGCCCGTCAGCTCGGGGTCGATGGAGGAGTGGTTGAGCACCAGCACCTCCTTGCCCGGATTGCGCTGGTTGTGGCGCGAGGCCGCCTGCACCAGGGCTGCCACCACCGACGAGCCCGATCCCCCGGTCACCACCACGCGCGCGCCCTGGTCTAGGGCTGCCTGCAGCGCGGCCTGGCTTTCCTGGGCCGAGAGCTTGCTGTCGAACTGCAGCAGCTGCAGCTTCGCCCCGTTGAACAGACCTCCCTTGGCGTTCACGTCCTCGACCGCGTACTGCACGTGGTCGCGCATCAGCTCGCCCGTGCTGACGAAGGGGCCGGACAGCGGATCGATGAAGGCGATCTTGAAGGTCTCGCCGCCCTGGGCGTGGGCGGCCGTGGCGCACAGCAGGGCGGCGGCGAGTGCCATGGATGGCTGGGAATATCGTCGGATGCAATGGCGGCGGATCGGCATGTCTTGTCTCCTCGAAGGAATGGTCGTCAGTCCTTGCCGGGCGGCTCGGCCCGGGGCCGGCTGCGCCGTGCAGGCGTCTTTTTCGCGGGGGATGCGGCAATGGCTTCGGGCGCGGTGGCTGGCGCCGTGCGCAGGCCCAGCACGCGGCTGGCCAGCTCGGTCAGCTCGGCCACCATCTCGGCCGTGCCCAGGCGGCCGCCGGGCCGGTACCAGTTGTAGAGAAAGCCCGGCAGGCTGCAGGCGGCCTGGGCGGTGATGCGTGTCTCGCGAAAGTCCAGGTGGCCGCTGGCGCGGCCTTCTTCGAGCAGCGCGCAGAACTGGCGGTAGAACTGGCGCGCCAGCGTGCGCGAGGCCTTCATGTACGCCGGACTGAAGGCCTGGGGCTCGCGGTAGGGAAAGAAGGCCGCCGGATAGTGGGCAATGGTGGCCGCGATCAGGCGCTGCAGGCCGTCCACGGCCTTCTCGTGCGCGGCGCGCGGATCGTCGGCCGCGAAGTCCAGCACCGTGAAGCAGGCCTCGGTGGGTGCCCAGCACAGGGTCTCGAAGATCTCCTGCTTGTTGCGGAAGTAGTAGTAGACGAAGGGCTTGGTCACGCCCAGGGCCTGGACGATCTGCTCCATCGTGGTGTTGGCGTAGCCGTTGCGGTCGAACAGGGCCTCGGCCGCCTTGAGGATGCGTTCGCGCTTTTCATCGGAGCCGGCCGTGGGAAGGCGCTGGCGGCCGCGCGGGGTGACAGGGGGCTTGGGCATGCGGGAAATCTCGTGTCGCGTCGGTGGCTGCGATGGTTATACCGGTGGGTAGCAATGTTCTACCAGCGGGTATATATTGGCAAGCCGCTGGACCCCAAAACAAATCAAGGCTATCCCTTAGGACTGGTTCCGGGATGGCCAGACACCCAGGAGACAAGCATGGCGGATTCCGAGACCCTCATTCCCCTGCATGAGGCCCTGCGCCGCAATGCGCGCAACCACCCCGGCCGCGACGCCTACATCTGGTATGGCCGCCACATCAGCTGGGCCGAGATGGATGCGGCCAGCGACGCCTTTGCCGCGCGGCTGCAGGCGCTGGGCGTGGGCCGGGGCGAGCCCGTGGCGCTGTTCATGAACAACTGCCCGCAGTACATCGTGGCGCACTACGGCATCCAGAAGATCGGCGCCATCGTCTGCCCCTGCGGGCCGCTGAACAAGGAGCATGAGCTGCAGTACCAGCTCGATGACCTCCAGGCCCGCGTCATCGTCGCGGCCGATGTGCTGCTGCCCGTGGTGGACAAGGTGCGCGCCAGCACGGCGCTCAGGCATGTGCTGGCCGTGCGCTATGGCGACTGGCTTCCTGAATCGGCCACGCTGGCGCTGCCGCCCGAACTGCAGGCCCCCGTGCAGCCGCTGCCCGAGGGCGTGGAATCGTTCTGGGATGTCATGCACAGCGGCGCCAAGCCCGTGCCCGTCGATGTCGCCATGGACGATGTCTCGCTGATGACCTATACCTCGGGCACGACGGGCCTGCCCAAGGGCGCCATGCTCAGCTACGGCAACGCGGCCAGCAAGACGGCCGGCGCCTCCAGCGCCACGGGCGTGAACGCCGGCGACATGCTGCTGGCCGTGGCGCCGCTCTATCACATTGCCGGCATGTCCATGGGCGTGAACATGCCCGTGCACAGCGGCGCCACCTGCGTGCTGCTGCACCGCTTCGACCCGCTGGCCGTGGCCCAGGCGCTGGAGCGCTACCGCGTGACCTGGTGGTACAGCATCGCGCCTATGAACGTGGCCGTGATGCAGCTGCCGGGCGTGGAGGCCATGGACTTTTCCGCGCTGCGCCGCAACACGGTGACCAGCTTCGGCATTGCCTACACCGAGGAGCTGGCGCGGCAGTGGAGGCGCTTCACCCCGAACTGCATCTCCAGCGAGGCGGCCTACGGCCTCAGCGAGACCCACACCATGGACACCACCATGCCCGGCGATGCCATCCGCTGGGGCACGCACGGCAAGCCGCTGCCCGGCAACGAGGTGCGCATCATCGACCCCGAGACCGGCGAGCCGCTGCCGGCCGGCGAAGTGGGCGAGATCACCATCCGCGGCCCCGGCAACTTCAAGGGCTACTGGAACAAGCCCGAGGCCACGGCCAGAACCCTGAAGAACGGCTGGGTGCACACGGGCGACATGGGCCGCATGGACGCCGAGGGCTACCTGACCTTCATCGGCCGCTTCAAGGAAATGATCAAGGTCTCGGGCTACAGCGTCTTCCCCGAGGAGGTGGAGGCCATCCTCATCAAGCACCCGGCCGTGGCCCAGGCCGCCGTGATCGGTGTGCCCGACCCGCAAAAGGGCGAGGTCGTGCGCGCCTTCATCGTCACGCGGCCGGGCCAGCAGATCGCGGCCGAGGACCTGGTGCAGTGGTCGCGCGAGAACATGGCCAGCTACAAGGCGCCGCGCGAGGTGCGTTTCATCGAGGCGCTGCCTGCCACCGGCGCGGGCAAGGTGCTGCGCAGGATGTTGAAAGACACCCCCTGAGTCGCTTCGCGCCTTCCCCCTCTCTACCCGCTTCGCGGGGGAGGGGGACGACACCTTCGGTGCGGGGCGGCCCTTCCTCGGTGCCCCTTGCATTTGAGGGCGCCAGTTGCAAACGCTGTTGACCATTGATACCGGACCTTTTACCCATGTTCCAGAAGATACTGATAGCCAACCGCGGCGAGATCGCGCTGCGCATCGTGCGCGCGCTGCGCGAGCTGGGTGTGCCCAGCCTGGCCGTCCATGCCGCAGACGATGCGCAGGCGCCCCATGTATCCGCTGCCGATGCAGCCGTGCCCCTGGACGCCAGCGGCCCCTCGGCCTACCTGGACGGCGCCCACCTGCTGCGCATTGCGCGCGAGCACGGCTGCGACGGCATCCATCCGGGCTACGGCTTTCTCAGCGAGAACGCCGGCTTTGCCCAGGCCTGTGCCGATGCGGGACTGCGCTTCATCGGTCCCGCGCCGGAGCACCTGGCGCTGCTGGGCGACAAGGCCCGCGCACGCGATCTGGCGCGCCGCTGCGGCGTGCCGCTGATGCCGGGCAGCAGCGAGGCCGTCACGCTGGAACAGGCCCAGACCTTCTTCGAGGCGCAGCAGGCCGGGGGCGCCAGCGGCATCATGGTCAAGGCCATCGGCGGCGGCGGCGGGCGCGGCATGCGCGCCGTGGCGCGCGCCGAGGACCTGCCCGCTGCCTACGAGCGCTGCCGCAGCGAGGCGCGCGCCGCCTTCGGCGTGGACGGTGTCTATGTGGAGCGTCTGATGACGGGCGCGCGCCATATCGAGGTACAGATCCTGGGCGACGGCGGCGCAGGCCCCATCGCGCTGGGCGAGCGCGAATGCACGCTGCAGCGGCGCTTCCAGAAGCTGGTGGAGATCGCGCCCAGCCCCAGCCTGGCGCAGCCGCTGCGCGAGCGCATCACGCGCGACGCGCTGCGCATGGCCGCCGAGATCGGCTACGAGAGCCTGGGCACCTTCGAATTCCTGGTCGATGCCGCCTCCGACTCCCTGCCCTATGTGTTCATCGAGGCCAACCCGCGCCTGCAGGTGGAGCACACCATCACCGAGGAAGTCTTCGGCATCGACCTGGTGCAGGCCCAGATCCGCATTGCGGCGGGCGATCACCTGGGCGAGCTGGGCCTGGATGCCAGGACACCCCCCGCGCCGCGCGGCTATGCCATGCAGTGGCGCATCAATGCCGAGACGCTGGATGCCGCAGGCCATTCGCGCCCCGGCAGCGGACGCATAGGCGCATTGCAGTGGCCGGCCGGCCCCGGCATCCGCATCGACACGCATGCGGTGGCGGGCGCCAGCCCCTCGCCGCACTACGACACGCTGCTGGCCAAGCTCATCGTGCACAGCAGCGGGTCGCGCTTTGAAGACGTGCTTCGACGCGCACGTCGCGCGCTGGACGAATGCCGCATCGACGGGCTGGCCACCAACCTGCCGCTGCTGCAGGCGCTGGCCCGGCGGCCCGAGATGGCATCGCAGGCCGTGCACACACGCTGGCTCGAAGAGGCCCTTCCCGAATTGGTGGCGGACGCCCAGGCGCTGGCCGAAGGCGCGCAACGCACGGCTGTGGCCGCCGATGTTCCGGTGGCGGACGAGGCTGCTGGCGCGCCCGTCCCCGAAGGCGCCATCACGGCCCCCATGCCCGCGCGCATCGTGCAGTGGAGCGTGGCCGTGGGCGATGTCGTAGCCGCAGGCACCGAACTGGGCGTGCTCGAAGCCATGAAGATGGAGCATGTGCTGCTGGCGCCGCAGGCCGGCACCATCACCCAACGGCTGGCCGAGGCCGGTGCCTATGTGGCCCAGGACCAGCCCCTGCTGGTGCTGGCCGCCGCCGAAGGCGTGCAGGCCGACGCACGCGCGCAGCAGATCGCCCAGGACCCGGACCACATCCGCGCCGACCTGCGCCGCGTCATCGACCGCCATGCCTTCACGCTGGACACCGCCCGGCCCGAGGCCATGGCCAAACGCCATGCCCAGGGCGGCCGCAGCGCGCGCGAGAACATCGCCGATCTTTGCGATGAGGGCAGCTTCATCGAGTACGGCGCGCTGGCCATTGCCGCGCAGACGCGCCGACGCAGCATGGACGACCTGATCGCCAACACGCCGGCCGACGGCATGGTCACGGGCATGGGCTCCATCAACGGCGCGCAGTTCGGCCAGGAGCGCTCGCGCGCCGTCGTCATGGCCTATGACGCCACCGTGCTGGCCGGCACCCAGGGCGCGCGCAACCATGCCAAGACCGACCGCATGCTGGGCATTGCGCTGGCCCAGAAGCTGCCCGTGGTGCTGTTCGCCGAAGGCGGCGGCGGGCGGCCCGGCGATACCGACACGCCCGTGGTCGCGGGCCTGCATGTGCACACCTTCGCCGCCTATGCGGCCCTGTCGGGCCAGGTGCCGGTGATCGGCATTGCACACGGCCGCTGCTTTGCGGGCAATGCAGCCCTGCTGGGCTGCAGCGACGTGATCATCGCCACGCGCGCCAGCTGCATCGGCATGGGCGGGCCGGCCATGATCGAGGGCGGCGGGCTGGGCGTCTTCCGGCCCGAGCAGATCGGTCCCAGCAGCGTGCAGCATGCCAATGGCGTGATCGACGTACTGGTCGAGGACGAGGCCCAGGCCGTGGCTGCAGCGCGCCACTATCTTTCGTTCTTCCAGGGCCGCACCACGGACTGGACCGCGCCCGACACGCGCGCCCTGCGCCATGTGGTGCCCGAGAACCGGCTGCGTGCCTATGACACGCGTGCGGCCATGGCGCATCTGGTGGACGAAGGCAGCCTGCTGCTGCTGCGCACGGGCTTTGGCGCAGGCATCCACACCGGGCTGGCGCGCATCGAAGGCCGGCCCGTGGGGCTGATGGCCAACAACCCCTCCCACCTGGGCGGCGCCATCGACGCCGATGCGGCCGACAAGGCCGCGCGCTTCATGCAGCTGTGCAACGCCCATGGCCTGCCCATCGTGAGCCTGGTGGACACGCCGGGCTTCATGGTCGGCCCCGAGATCGAGAAGACCGCCCAGGTGCGCCATGTCAGCCGCCTGTTCGTCACGGCGGCCAAGCTGCGCGTGCCGTATTTCAGCGTGGTGCTGCGCAAGGGCTACGGCCTGGGGGCCATGGGCATGACGGCGGGCAGCTTCCATGCGCCGGTGTTCAACGTGGCCTGGCCCACGGGCGAGTTCGGCGCCATGGGTCTGGAAGGCGCCGTGCGCCTGGGCTTTCGCAAGGAACTGCAGGCCCTGCCCGAGGGCGCCGAACGCAACGCTCTGTTCGACCGGCTGCTGGCCCAGCAGTACGCCCACGGCGAGGCCATGCACATGGCCGGCACGCTGGAGATCGACGCCGTCATCGACCCCGCCGACACGCGCGCCTGGCTGTCGCGCGGCCTGGCGGGGGCGCGCGTGGCACCCGCCCAGGCGGGCTTCGTGGACACCTGGTAGGCCCTGAAAACGCTGCAGGCGGCGTGCTAAGCTGATCCTCTTTTCGACGAACACGATGGCGGGCCCGCTCAAGCGGGCCCCGCTGCCTCTGGAGACCTTCCCATGCCCGGACTTCTGCCCGATATCGATCCCGACGGCCTGCTCGAATTCTCGGTGGTCTACACCGACCGCGCGCTCAACCACATGTCCAAGCGCTTCGCGGGCGTGATGCAGGACATCCTCACCACGCTGCAGGAGGTCTACCACGCCCACACGGCCGTGCTGGTGCCGGGCAGCGGCACCTTCGGCATGGAGGCCGTGGCGCGCCAGTTCGCCAATCGCGAAAAGGTGCTCATCGTGCGCAACGGCTGGTTCAGCTACCGCTGGACCCAGATCTTCGAGGAAGGCGGACTGGGCGGTGGCGCCGTGGTCTGCAAGGCGCGCCGCCAGGGCCCGGGCAGCCAGGACCCCTGGGCGCCCTGCGCGGCCGAGGACGTGGCCGCCGCCATCCGCACTGAAAAACCCAAGGTCGTGTTCGCGCCCCATGTGGAGACGGCCAGCGGCATCATCCTCAGCGACAGCTACCTGCGCGCCGTGGCCGATGCCGCGCACGAGGTGGGTGCGCTCTTCGTGCTGGACTGCGTGGCCTCGGGCGCCATGTGGGTGGACATGGAAAAGACCGGCGTGGACGTGCTGATCAGCGCGCCGCAAAAGGGCTGGAGCAGCTCGCCGTGCTGCGCCATGGTCATGCTCTCGCAGCGCGCGCGCGAAGCCATCGAGCACACGCAAAGCTCCAGCTTCTCCTGCGACCTCAAGAAGTGGATGCAGATCGCCGAGGGCTACGAAAAAGGCCAGCACGCCTACCACACCACCATGCCCACCGACGCCCTGGTCCGCCTGCGCGACGTGATGCTGGAGACGCGTGCCTACGGCTTCGCCAAGGTGCGCGACGAGCAGATCGCCCTGGGCGCCAAGGTGCGCGCACTGCTGGAGTCGCGCGGCTTTCCCAGCGTGGCGGCCGAAGGCTGGAAGGCCCCCGGCGTGGTCGTCAGCTACACCACCGACCCCGGCATCCAGAGCGGCAAGAAGTTCATGGAAGCCGGCCTGCAGACCGCCTCGGGCGTGCCCCTGCAGTGCGACGAAGGCCCGGACTTCAAGACCTTCCGCATCGGCCTGTTCGGCCTGGAAAAATGGCACAACGTGGACCGCACCGTCGGCCACATCGCCAAAGCGCTGGACGACATCGGTGTCCCCGCCAAGGCGTGAACCGAACCCGCTGCAAACATTGCATTGAAAGAGCCCTCATGAACAAGACCCTCACCACCCTGGCCGCCTCCTGCGGCCTGATGCTCGCCGCATTCACCGGCGTGGCGGCCCATGCGGCCGAGCCCGTCACCACGGCCAGCGGCCTGGTCTATGAAAGCCTCAAGGAAGGCACGGGCGCCAGCCCCAAGGCCAGCGACACGGTGCGCGTGCACTACCGCGGCTACTTCCCCGACACGGGCAAGGACTTCGACAGCTCCATCACGCGCGGCCAGCCCATCGAGTTCCCCCTGACCGGCGTGATTCCCTGCTGGACCGAAGGCGTGCAGAAGATGAAGGTCGGCGGCAAGGCCAAGCTGACCTGCCCGCCCTCCATCGCCTACGGCAGCCGTGGCGCGGGCAGCGTGATCCCGCCCAACGCCACGCTGAACTTCGAGGTGGAACTGCTGGGCATCAAGTGATGGCCGGCCCGCTGGCCGGGCCATCCCCCGCCTGATGCGAAGCCGGCCTGCGGGCCGGCTTTTTCACGGTCGCTGAAAGGAAGACGTCGTGGACCCTCGCAAACCGCTGGACGCGCGCGCCGCCGCGCTGATGCTCATGCTGTGCCTGATCTGGAGCCTGCAGCAGATCCTGCTCAAGGCCACGGCCGATGCCATCGCGCCCACGCTGCAGATCGCGCTGCGCTCGGGCGCGGGCGCCGTGCTGGTGTGGCTGTTCATGCGCTGGCGCGGCATGCGCGTGCAGTGGGGCGACGGCAGCTGGCGCCCGGGCCTGGCCGTGGGCACGCTGTTTGCGCTGGAATTCCTGCTGGTGGGCGAGAGCATCAACCACACCTCGGCCGCCCATGTGGTGGTCTTCCTGTATTCCGCTCCCGTGTTCGCGGCGCTGGGCCTGCACTGGAAGCTGCCCTCGGAGCGCCTGGCGCCGCTGCAATGGCTGGGCATCGTGCTGGCCTTTGCCGGCATTGCGCTGGCCTTCCTTGGCGGCGGCAAGCCTTCGAAGGCAGCCGGCGCCGCCATGCTGCTGGGCGACCTGCTGGCGCTGGCCGCCGGCGTGGCCTGGGGCGCCACCACGGTGGCCATCCGCACCACGCGGCTGGCATCGCTGCCCGCCGCGCAGACCCTGCTCTACCAGCTGGCCACCGGCTTTGCGCTGCTGCTGCCCGCCGCCTTCCTGCTGGGCCAGACCCGCTTCGAGCCCACGCCCCTGGCCTGGGCGGGCCTGGCCTTCCAGTCCGTGCTGGTCTGCTTCGTGAGCTTCCTGGTCTGGTTCTGGCTGCTCACGCAATACCTGGCCTCGCGCCTGGGCGTGTTCTCGTTCATGACGCCCATCTTCGGCGTGGTCTTCGGTGCCTGGCTGCTGAGCGAGCCCATCGAGCCCAACTTCCTGGCGGGGGCGCTGATGGTGCTGGCAGGGGTGCTGCTGGTGAGCGGGTATGGGTGGCTGAAGTCGCTCAGGCGGTGAGGCCAGGGATCAGGCCGGCCGGGGTAGCGGATCCGTGCCCTCGTTGAGCACGGAAAGATAGCGCTGATAGCTGAAGACCCGGCCTCGCTTGCGGCCGGTCACTTCCTCGATGATGCCCAGGCGCTGCAAGTCGGCGAGCGCCGTGTTGACGGTAGGCGAGGACAGTCCCGTCTGCCGGACCAGCTGGTTTGACGTCAGGAAGGGGTTGAGCTGGAACAGGTCGTGGATGCGCAGCGTGGAGCTGGCGCGTTCGCCTTCGGTCGCGATGCGTTCGCGGTCCTGCCTGAACAGATCGACGATATGCGTGGCGGCCTCGAAGGCCTGGTTCGCGGTCTGTGCCACGCCGGTGAGAAAGAAGTCGAGCCAGGCTTCCCAGTTGCCGTTCTCGCGCACTTCCTGCAGCAGCCGGTAGTACTCGGCCCGATGCGTCTTGAGAAATAGGCTGAGGTAGAGCAGCGGCTTGTTCAGCACGCCGTTGATGCAGAGGTACAGCGTGACCAGCAGGCGGCCGATACGGCCATTGCCATCGAGGAACGGATGCAGTGTCTCGAATTGCACGTGCAGCAGGCCGGCCTTGATGAGGGCGGGCAGGCGGGAGGCATCTTCGTGCATGAAGCGTTCAAAGGCGTCGAGGCAGGGGCCGAGCTCGTTGACAGGCGGCGGCACAAACAAGGCATTGCCTGGACGCGTGCCGCCAATCCAGTTCTGCGAGCGCCGGAACTCGCCGGGGCTCTTGGTGCCGCCGCGTCCGCTTTGCAGCAGCCGGCCATGCATCTCGCGGATCAGGTGCAGTGACAGCGGCAGGTCCCGCAGGCGCTCCAGTCCGTACATCATCGCGTCCACATAGTTCGAAACTTCGCGGATGTCGTCGATGGGCTGGCCCGCCTGGGCCTCGGCTTCGAAGCGCAGCAGGTCCGACAGCGTCGATTGCGTGCCCTCGATCTGCGAAGAAAGCACGGCCTCCTTGCGCACGTACATGTAGAGGAACAGCTCCTGGCGGGGCAGCAGCATGGTGATGCCATCGAGCCGTCCCAGCGCACGCTCGGCAAGGCTGAGCTTTTCCAGGAGGACGAGCACATCGATGGCCGGCTCCGGCGGCAGCGGTGGCGGCACGAAGGCGCGCACCTTTTCGCCTGCTGCGGATGTCTCGATGAAGCGGCCAAGCCGCTGGCTGGTAGGGGAATCGGGCATGGGGCTGACTATGGCTTTGGACGCTTATTTAAGCAAATGCGGTTTTTCTTAAATAACGAGAGCGCCAAGTTAAGCTGACTTAAATAAGCCTTCGTCTCAAGGCGGCGGGCCGGCCGCATGACCCCTCATGCCAGTCCCAGTCGCCGCGCCAGCCGCTGCAGGTTGGCGCGGTCCATCTGCAGCTCGCGTGCGGCGGCGGCCCAGCTGCCGTGGTGGCGCTGCAGGCTGGCCTTGATCAGCTGGCGTTCGTAGCTTTCGACGGCATTGCGCAGGCCTTGGGGGCTGGCGCCGGGTGATGCGACCTGTGGGACGGGCAGGGTCGGGGTGGCCGTCGCCGAGGGCTGCGCGTCATCCCGGAGATCGGCCTGCCCCAGCGTGACCATGCGTGCCCGGCCACCGGCCGGAGTGCCGGAGGGCGCACGGCTGAGCGCCCGCAGCACGCCGCGGCTGATGAGGTGCTCCAGTTCCCGGACATTGCCGGGCCAGTCCTGGGCGAGCAAGGCCGATTGCGCAGCGGGGTGCAGGCGCAGTCCGCCCAGGCCCAGGCGGGAACGGTTTTCCTCGAGGAAGAAGCCGGCCAGCATCAGCACGTCGCTGTCGCGCTCGCGCAGAGCGGGCACGCGCAACGGGTAGACGCTCAGGCGGTGGAAGAAATCGGCGCGCATGCGGCCGGCCGCCACCTCGGCGGCCAGGTCGCGGTTGGTGGCGGCGATCACGCGCACGTCCACATGGTGCTCGCGGTCCGAACCCAGGCGCTGCAGCTGGCCGCTTTGCAGCACGCGCAGCAGCTTGGCCTGCACGGGCAGGGACAGCTCGCCCACTTCGTCCAGGAACAGCGTGCCCTGGTCGGCCTGCTCGAACTTGCCGCTGCGCTCGGACAGCGCGCCCGTGAAGGCGCCGCGCACATGGCCGAACAGCTCGCTTTCGACCAGGTTGTCGGGCAGGGCCGCGCAGTTGATGCTGACCAGCGCCCGGCCTGCACGCGCCGACTGCGCATGCACGGCCTGGGCCACCAGTTCCTTGCCCGTGCCGGTCTCGCCCGTGATCAGCACATTGAGGTCGCTGGCCGCGACCAGGGCGATGTCCTTTTGCAGCGCGCGCATGGCCGGGCTCTGGCCGATCAGCGGACGCGATGAATCGCCCCCCGGGGCGGCGCCGGGTGCGGGCAGGGCGCGCGCACTGCGTGCCAACCGGCGCAGCCGCTCGGCCGTGGTCACGGTGGCCGCCGCCAGGTTGCTGAAGGCCTGCAGCGCCGCCAGCGCGGCCGGGTCGGCAAAGCGCCCCGGGTCCAGCGCGTCCAGCGTGAGAAGGCCCCAGGGCAGGCCGCCCGTCTGCAGCACGCAGCCCATGCAGTCGTGCACCTCCAGCGGCCCGTGGCCCTGGGCCACCAGGCCGTCATAGGGATCGGGCAGCGGGCTGTCTGGCGCAAAGCGCATGGCCTGGCCCGCGGCCAGCAGCTGGGCGAAGCGCGGGTGCTCGGCAATGCGAAAGCGCCGGCCCAGCGCATCGGGCACCAGGCCGTCGATGGCCACGGGCCGCAGCCACTCGCCTTCCAGGCGCAGCAGGGCGGCGGCATCGGCCGGCAGCACGGCGCGCAGGGCTGCCAGCAGGCGGCGAAAGCGCTCGCGCTCAGGCAGGTCCTGGGCCAGGTCGGCCACCAGAGGGGTGAGGGCGTGCAGGGCGGTGGATGTGGTCATAAAGACTGCGATGGCTGTCAAAAGGACTCGATTTGACGGGAGTCATATTGACGCATGAAACGCCAAGCCCTTGTTCTTCAAGGGTCGCGGGACTGGCACGGCCCTTGCCTTTGCCAAGGCATGTCCGGCATCGCACCGGGCATGTCCGTCCCCGTACCCAAGGAGTTTCCCGTGCTGACCGACCGCCAACGTGCCATCGTCCAATCCACCGTTCCGCTGCTTGAAACCGGCGGCGAAGCGCTGATCACGCATTTCTACCAAACCATGCTGGGCGAGTACCCCGAGGTGCGCGCCCTGTTCAACATGGCCCACCAGCAAAGCGGCGCCCAGCCGCGTGCCCTGGCCTACAGCGTGCTCATGTACGCCAGGCACATCGACCGGCTGGACGCCCTGGGCGACCTGCCCGCGCAGATCATCAACAAGCACGTTGCGCTGCAGGTGCAGCCCGAGCACTACCCCATCGTCGGCACCTGCCTGCTGCGCGCCATCCGCGAAGTGCTGGGCGCCGAGATCGCCACCGACGAGGTCATAGCCGCCTGGGGCGCCGCCTACCAGCAGCTGGCCGACATCCTGATCGGCGCCGAGCGCCAGGCCTATGACCGCACGGCGGCGGCCGAAGGCGGCTGGCGCGGCGAGCGCGCCTTCGTGGTGCAGGACAAGGTGCAGGAAAGCGCCGAGATCACGTCCTTCTACCTGGTGCCCGCCGACGGCGGCCCCGTGATCGCCCACCAGCCCGGGCAGTACATCGGCCTGCGCCTGGTGGTGGACGGCCAGGAGCAGCGGCGCAACTACTCCCTGTCCGCACCCGCAGACGGGCGCAGCCTGCGCATCAGCGTCAAGCGCGAGGCGGGTGGCAAGGTCTCCAACTTCCTGCACGACCGGGTCCGGGTCGGCGACACGCTGCAGCTGTTCCCGCCCGCAGGCCACTTCACGCTGCAGCCCGGCGAGCGCCCGCTGGTGCTGATCAGCGGCGGCGTGGGCATCACGCCGACCCTGCCCATGCTGGACGCGGCCTTGCCGACCCGGCGGCCCGTGGTCTTCATCCACTGCGCACGCGAGCGCGGGGTGCATGCCTTCCGCGAGCATGTGGATGCGCTGGCTGCCGTGCATCCGCAGCTCACCCGTTACTACTGCTATGACCGGGCAGAGGAGGGCGATGGGGTCGATGCGCAGGGCCTGCTGACCGCCCGCCAGCTGGGTGAATGGCTGCCCGCCGTGGATGCCGATGTCTACTTCCTGGGGCCTCGGCCGTTCATGCGGTCGGTGAAGGAATCGTTGAAGGCCCTGGGGGTGCCGCAGGAGCAGGTGCGGTATGAGTTTTTTGGGCCGGCCGAGGCGCTCCAGTAGGCTTTGCCGGAGCCTGCCCTGGGTGGTTCCTGGCTCTGCCGCACCCCGGGCATGCCTTTGTCGCGTCCTTGTCGCGCCCCTTGTAGCACCTCTGTGGCAAGAGGCGCGACAAGGTCCGAAGGCTCAGCGGTAGAAGGCTTGCACGGTGCCCTTGAGCTTGATCAGCAAGGGCCTGCCCTTGCGATCCACCGTCTTGCCCGCGGGCACCTTGATCCATCCCTCGCTCACGCAATACTCCTCCACGTCGAACCGCTCCTTGCCGTTGAAGCGGATGCCGATGTCGTGCTCGAACACGGCCGCCACGTGGTGCGGGCTGCGCGGGTCGATGGACAGGTGGTCGGGCAGGGCGGGGCGCTCGGCGGATGCGTTGGCGTCGGTCATGGTCTTGTTCTCGCAAGAGGGTTCTGAAGAAAGCCGGTATTGTCCGCGCAATCCGGGGTCAGGCGCTGGCTGACAGGCATTGGCGGCAGGCATCGCCACGCGGGGCCCGGCGGGCGTCGTATGCTGCGCTCCATGCTGTCGCCAGAGCAACGTCAAACACTGAAGTCGGCCAAGCGCCTGCCGCTGGCGTTGCTGCTGCTCATGGCGCTGGGCTTCGTGGCCTCGTCGGTGGCGGCAGCGCACTGGCAGCAGGTGCCGCTGTGGCTGGCCTGCATCAAGGCCGTGACCGAGGCCTCGCTGGTCGGCGCGCTGGCCGACTGGTTTGCAGTGTCTGCCCTGTTCCGGCACATTCCGCTGCCCGTGGTCGGGCGCCACACGGCCATCATTCCGCGCAACAAGGACCGCATCGGGCTGAACCTGGCGAATTTCGTGCGCGACAAGTTCCTGGACGGGCCTTCGCTGGTGGCGCTGATCGAGCGCCACGATCCCGCGCGCGTGCTGGCGGGCTGGCTGACCTCACCGGCCAACAGCACGCTGCTGGGGCGGCAGGTGGCGCGGCTGGCGCTGGCGGCGCTGGAGATGGTGCAGGACCGGCAGGTGGAGCGCTTTCTCTCGCACTCGTTCAAGGCCTTGCTGGAGCATCTGGACCTGCCCCGCGCGGCGGCGGACCTGCTGTCGGGCCTGACCCAGGACGGGCGCCACCAGGCCGTGCTCGACGATGTGCTGGCGCGCGTCAGCGGCGTGCTGCGCGAATCCGAGACCCATGTGCTGATCGCCCGGACCATCGTGCTGTGGCTCAAGCGCGAGCATCCGCTCAAGGAAAAGATGCTGCCTACGGACTGGCTCGGCGACAAGGGTGCCACGGCCATCGCCGGGGCGCTGGACAGCCTGCTGCAGGACATCGCCAGCGATCCCGGGCACCACATGCGCAAGGCGTTCGATGCCTCCGTGCAGCGGCTGATTGACCGGCTGCAGTCCGACCCGGCCATGGCCGATCGCGCCGAGCGCCTGCGCGACTACCTGCTGCACGACGAGAAGCTGGCCGGCTACCTGCGTTCGCTGTGGCTGGGCCTGCGCGCCAGGCTGCAGGCCGACCTGGCCAACGAGCATTCGCAGGTGGCGCGCAAGACCGCGGCCATGGGCCGCTGGCTGGGCCAGTCGCTGGCGCATGACGAGGCGCTGCGCCACTCCATGAACGAACGCCTCAAGCGCTGGGCCCAGGCGCTGGCGCCCGATGTCTCGCAGTTCCTGGCCCAGCACATCGCCGACACCGTGCGGCGCTGGGATGCGCGCGAGCTGTCCGAGCTGATCGAGCTGCACATCGGCAAGGACCTGCAGTACATCCGCATCAATGGCACCGTGGTCGGCGGTGCCGTGGGGCTGCTGCTGTTCCTGGTCTCCAATGCGGGGCGGCTGTGGTCCTGATCTTCGTATCAGGATGTTGCCTGCCGGCCACATCGGGCCAACTTTACAAAGCCGCCGTGTTCGCCGGAACGCCGTGAATCGGGCCGGGCGCTGCACGCGCCCGGGCACTGGCGGCCCTGCATGTCATTGATGAACAAGGCAACATTCAGCATCCTGAATGAATTGCTCACAGATCGGCCCGCTTGTAAAGAAAAACAGCAGCTGCGCTGCTGTCGGCCAGGCCGTTGTCGGCGGGAAAATAAAATAAGAACGATTCGCACTCATCAAAAACAACAGAGCGGATGCGCACCCCGGTCGTTCGACCGTCCGTGATTCTTCTTGCGAGCTTTCCCATGCACAACTGCACAGCCCCCGCGGCGGGCCGTGGCTTTGCCCTGTCCGCCCTTTGCACCTCCCTGCGTGCTTCGTTTCCCTCCACCGTCGCTCCCCTGCGCCGCACCGCGCTGGGCGCCTGCCTGGGCCTGCTGGCCTCGGGCAGCGCGCTGGCCCAGGCAGCAGGCGGGGCGACGCTGGAAACCCTGGTCGTGACGGCCAGCGGCTTCGAGCAGGAGATCAGCCAGGCGCCGGCCTCGATCTCGGTGATCACGCGCCAGGAACTGGAGCAGGGCGCCTACCGCAACCTGCACGATGCCCTGCGCGATGTGCCCGGCGTGATCCTCACGCCCTCGGACAACAACTCCAACGACATCTCGTTGCGCGGCATGGGCGCCAACTACACCCTGATCCTGGTGGACGGCAAGCGCATGAGCACGCGCGAGACCCAGACCAACGGCAGCACGGGCACGGACCAGAGCTGGATTCCGCCGCTGGAGGCCATCGAGCGCATCGAGGTGGTGCGCGGCCCCATGTCCTCGCTGTACGGCTCGGACGCCATGGGCGGCGTGATCAACGTCATCACGCGCAAGGTGGCGAAGAACTGGCATGGCTCGGTGCGCGCCGACGCCACGCTGCAGGAGCGCTCCACCTCGGGCGATGCCTACCAGACCAACTTCTACCTGTCAGGCCCGATCAAGACCGACCTGCTGGGCCTGAGCCTGTACGGCAACTACAGCAAGCGCGACCAGGACCGCATCTACCAGGGCTACAACAAGAGCGACAACCGTTCGCTGAACCTGCGCCTGGCGCTGACCCCCAGCAAGGACCACGACCTGATCGCCGAGATCGGCACTTCGCGCCAGCACTTCGTTTCGTCGCCTGGCATGACCCTGCTGCCCACCGATGCGCCCAGCGACCGCAAGTTCGAGCGCGAGAACTACTCGCTGCAGCACAAGGGCCGCTGGGGCTGGGCTTCCTCCGACACCTATCTGCAGCGCGAGGAAACGCGCAACCTGTCGCGCGACATGACCATCAGGAACACGGTGTTCAACAGCAGCTGGGTGGCGCCGCTGGGCCGCCAGCACCTGCTGACCACGGGCGTGTACTACAACCAGCAGGACCTGCGCGACACGACGACCAATACGCTGCCGGGCTCGGCGCGCACCACGGCCGATCGCACGCAGTACGCCTGGTTCGCCGAGGACGAGTGGCGCCTGCGCGATAACTTCGCCCTGACCGGCGGCCTGCGCTACGACCACGACAGCAAGGGCGGATCGCAATGGAGCCCGCGCCTGTACGGCGTGTGGAACCTCGACTCGCAATGGACCGTCAAGGGCGGCGTGTCCACCGGCTTTCGCGCGCCCTCGCTGCGCCAGACCCTGGGCGACTGGGGCCAGTCCAGCCGCGGCGGCAACATCTACGGCAACCCCGACCTGAAGCCCGAAACCTCGCTGAGCAAGGAACTGGGCGTGCTCTACAACAACGGCGCCGGCCTGTCGGCAGGCCTGACGGTGTTCGACAACGAGTTCAACGACAAGATCACGCGCATCGCCTGCCCCGAGTGCGGACCGGCCAATTCCTCGGGCAACACGCCCACCACCAACGTCAATATCGACAAGGCCATCACGCGCGGCGTCGAAGCCACGTTCAAGGCCCCGCTGGCGCGCACGCTGGACCTGAGCAGCAGCTACACCTTCACCAAGTCCGAGCAAAAGAGCGGCGAGTTCGCGGGGCAGCCGCTGAGCCAGCTGCCGCGCCACATGCTCAACCTGGCGCTGAACTGGAAGCCTTCGCAGCAATGGGCGGGCTGGGCCAAGCTGTCCTACCGGGGCAAGGAAAGCCAGCCCACGGGCGGCCGTTCGGCACGCACCTGGGTGGCCGGCAGCTATGCCATGTTCGACATGGGCGGCTCCTACAACTACAGCAAGGACGTGACCTTCTACGCAGGCATCTACAACCTGTTCGACAAGGACGTGTACTACGAGGACTACGCCACGGTGCAGGACGGCCGGCGCTACTGGATCGGCATGAACGTGAAGTTCTAGGCATCCCGGCCGCAAGGGCGGCCGCTGCCCGTGGCCTGCGGATCAGGCCGCGCCGCTTCCCGGCGCGGCACCCGCCTCCGGAGGCCGGAACTCCTTTCATTTTTTCCTGGGATTCTTTGCCATGACCTTCGATATCACGCGCCGCGCGGCGGCGCTGGCCCTGCCGGCCTTGTTCCTGGGGACTGCGGCGGCGGCCCCGCTGTCCGTGCGGCATGCCGGGGGAGCGGCCAGCCTGCCCGGCGCACCCCGGCGCGCGGTGGTTTATGACCTGGGGGCGCTGGATGCACTGCATGCGCTGGGCGTGCCCGCGTCGGCGGTCGCAGGCGTGCCCCGGGCGCAGCTGCCCCGGTACCTGGACAGCTTCGCGCAGCGGCCTGCGGCGGGCGGGCTGTTCGAGCCCGACTACGAGGCGCTGAGCCGCCTGGCGCCCGACCTGATCATCGTGGGCGGGCGCTCGGCCGGCAAGGCCGAGGTGCTGGGACGCATCGCGCCCACGCTGGACCTGAGCGTCAGCGGCAAGCACATGCTGGCCGATATCGAACGCAACATCGCCACGCTGGCGCTGCTGTTCGGCCGCCAGGCGCAGGGCCGTGCGCTGGTGCAGCGCATCCACGCCGAGCTGCAGGGCCTGCGTGCCCAGGCCTCGCAGGCCGCGCCGGGCCTTCTGCTGATGGCCGTGAACGACAAGCTCCTGCCGCAGGCGCCGGGATCGCGCTTCGGCTTTCTGTTCGATGTGTTCGGCGCGCGCTCGGCGCTATCGGCTGCGCAACTGCCAGCCCGCGGCACCGCCTACGGCTTCGATGATGTGGCGCGGCTGGACCCCGAGTGGATCTACGTCATCGACCGCAACACGGCCACGGGCCAGGCGGCAGGCGGCGGCGAGATCTTGGCTTCGCGCAAGGTGTTCGACAACGCGCAGATCCACGCCACGGCGGCCGGCCGCAAGGGGCAGGTCGTCTTCCTCGATCCCAAGGGCTGGTACCTGATGGGCAGCGCCGGGCCGACGGCGCTGCTGGACAACATGGCGCAGCTGCGCCAGGCCTATGGCGCGGCGTCATCGCGTTGACCGCGGGCCAGGGCCGGCTCCCGGTCCTGGCCCCACAGCGCAATCACGCGCACATAGGCCAGCTCGGCCAGCAGCTCCACCAGCGTCTGCGTGACGATGACGGCCGGCAGCACGGGAATGGCGCCGGGCACGGCCAGGGCCAGCGGCAGCACGACCAGGGAGTTGCGCGTGCCCGCGCTGAACGCGACCGCTCGGCCTGCGGGCGCTGGAAGCCGGAAGGCGCGCGCCACCAGCCAGCCCAGTGCGGGTGCCGCCACCGCAAAGGCCGCATAGACGGGCACCATGCTCCAGGCGGCCTGCGTGGCCGGGCCCAATTGGGGCAGCACGGAGGCGATCACCACGAACAGCACCAGCGCGGTGGCCGGCACGGGCAGCAGGCCCAGCCATGCCGAGGCGCTGGCGCCGCGCCGGCTGCGGGCCGCCCACAGCTGCGTGGCAGCGGCCAGGGCCAGCGGCACGGCGATCAGCCACACGAACGCATGCAGGAAAGGCCCTGCCTGCACGAGCCGCGCCGCATCGTCGCCCAGGAACAGGCCCAGGTAGCCGGGCAGGGCCAGCATCTGCGCGATCAGCAGGGCCGGCGTGGCCGCCAGCAGCAGGCGCGCATCGGCGCGCCCCAGGTGGGAGAAGGTGACCACGTAGTCGATGCAGGGCGCCAGCAGCACCAGCAGCGCGCCCAGGCGCAGCAGGGGGTCGGCGGGCAGGAACTGCAGCAGGGCCCAGACCAGCACCGGCACCACGATGAAGTTGGCCGTCATCAGCGCGGTCAGGAAGCGCACCTGGCCGAAGGCGCGCCGCAGCTCGGCCACGGGCACCTGCAAGAAGGTCACATAGAGCATCAGCGCCAGCGCGGGGTTGATGGCGCGCTCCAGCACGCCCGTGCCGGGCAGCGCCCAGGCGGCGGCCGCGGCCAGGGCCACGGCGGCGAAGTAGATGGGGATCTGGCGCTGTTCGAGCGCGTCTCGGGTGTCTTGCATTCGGGGCGCCGGGTGCGGCAGGGGCGGCAGTGGGTACGGGGTGCCTAGTATGGCAACGGTGCGGCCAGCCGCTGTCTCGAATTCCCTGCCCTCGGCCCGACAGGCTCAGCCGGGCGATGCCGCGCCCAGCACCTTGTAGAGGTAGGAGCGCGAGATGCCCAGCTCCTGCGCGGCCAGCTTCTTGTTGCCGCCGCAGCGTGCGATGGCGTCGAGGATGGCATTGCGCTCCTGGTCCTTGAGCGGGGCCACGGCGCCGGTGGCGGGCAGGCCGGGCTCGGCAACGGGCGAAGGCCGTGCGCCGGCCAGCGGGTCCTCGTGGCGCGCGAAGTTGTCCACGCCCAGCAGGTGGCCGTCGCAGAACACCAGGGCCTCTTCCACGCGCTGGCGCAGCTGGCGCACATTGCCGGGCCAGGCCTGGCGGGCCAGGTAAGGCATGACGCCGGGCGCGATACGGGGCAGCGCAATGCCGTTGCGCTCGCAGAACGACTGGGCAAAGCGCTGCACCAGGGCCGGGATGTCCTCCAGGCGCTGGCGCAGGGCCGGCACATGCAGCACCACGCCGCTGAGGCGGTAGAACAGGTCCAGCCGGAAGCGCCCGCTGTCGATGAGGCCGCGCAGGTCGCGGTGCGTGGCGGCCACGATGCGGAAGTTCACCTGCCGGCCGCTGTGCGCGCCCAGGCGCTGCACCTGGCGGTCCTCCAGCACGCGCAGCAGCTTGACCTGGATCTCCATGGGAATGTCGGCCACTTCGTCGAGGAAGAGCGTGCCGCCCTCGGCCTGCTCCAGCTTGCCGGGCTGGCCCTGCCTGCGCCCGCCCGTGAAGGCGCCGGCCTCGTAGCCGAACAGCTCGGACTCGATCAGCGTGGCCGGCAGGGCCGCGAGGTTGAGGCTGACCAGGGGCGCTTCGGCATCGCGCCCGCGCGCATGCAGGGCTTGGGCCACCAGTTCCTTGCCGCTGCCGCTCTCGCCCAGGATGAGCACGGGCACGTCCAGCCGCGCCACGGCGTCGATCTCGCGTGCAAGCCTTTGCATGGGGGCACTGGCGCCCACCATCTGCGCCGTGGGCGTGCCGCCGCGCAACTGGCTCAGTTCGCGCTTGTAGTGCTGCACCTCGTCATGCAGCTGGTTCAGCCGCTGCTGCATGCGGTTGAGTGCCTCCACGCCGCTGAAGCTGACCTGGCCCACGGCGCCCACCACGGCGCCGCCCTCGTAGACCGGCACGCGGTTGACGATGCGGCTCACGCCCGGCCCCAGCTGCTGCAGGTCGCCGATCTCGGCGCGGCCGCTGCGTGCCACATGGGGCAGGCGCGAGTTGGGGATCACGTCCTCGGCGCGCCGGCCTGCGGCCGTGCCGGGCGCCAGGCCGAAGAACTTCTCGTGCACGGGGCTGATGTAGCGCATCAGCCCTTCATGGTCGGCCACCGTGATCGCCTGGTACGGGTTGGTCAGGAACATGTTGAGGATGGCGAAGGCGAAGGGCACGCTGGCCACCATGTCGAACAGCGCCGCCGCCTCGTCGGCCGGGCGCAGCAGGGCGACCTCGCCCTCGGCATCGGCCAGCACCACGGCCACATGGCGGGCCACCGTGCCGCGCGGGCCCGGTGTTTCCACGTGCAGCAACTGGCCATGGCCGATGGGGTTGTGCCCGTCGCCGTGCGCGCGGGCCAGGGCCTCGGTGACGGCTGCATGCAGGAGCGGCTCCTGCGCCAGGCCCAGCCGCGCCACGGGCTCGGGCGAGTCGCGCCGCCAGACGAGAACGCCGAATCGGTGGTCGGGGGAGCTGGGCATGGGCATGGCGGGCAGTGGCTGGGATTGAACGCACTCTAGCGGCGCGCAGGCCACGGGCCTGTCCCCGTGGTGTCTCCATTGAAGACAGTACCCAACCCGTGTCTTCGAGGTTGTCCTTGATGTGGACACACGGAGATCGACTGTGGAAAAAATCCTTTGAATTCAACGCACTGCGTTCTGGCACGCCTTGTGCATCTCCACAGGCAAAAGGAGACACGACGACATGAGCTGGCAACCCGAAGTGGACGAGATCGCATACCGCCGCGCACTGGCGGCCAAACTGGGCGGAGAGGACAAGGTGGCGCGGCACAAGGCCGCGGGCAAGCTCACGGTGCGCGAGCGCATCGATGCCTGCACGGACGCGCAGTCCTTCGTGGAGGTGGGCTCGCTCACCGGCTCGGGCCAGTACGACAGCCTGGGCAGGCTGACGGACTTCACGCCCTCCAACCTCATCATGGGCCGGGCGCGCGTGGGCGGGCGGCCCGTGGTCGTGGTGGGCGACGATTTCACGGTGCGCGGCGGCGCCAACGACGGCGCCGTGGGCGACAAGCTGATCTTTGCCGAGAAGATGGCGCACGACCTGCGCCTGCCCATGGTGCGCCTGGTGGACGGCACGGGCGGCGGCGGCTCGGTGCGCAACATCGAGACCAAGGGCTACACCAGCGTGCCCACCATGAAGGTCTGGAGCCAGGTGGTGCAGAACCTGTCCACCGTGCCCGTGGTCTCGCTGGCCCTGGGCTCGGTGGCCGGCATGGGCGCGGCGCGCGTGGCCTCCAGCCACTACTCGGTGATGGTCAAGGAGACCGCCCAGCTGTTCAATGCCGGCCCGCCCGTGGTGGCGCGCATCGGCCAGAACGTGACCAAGAACGAGCTGGGCGGCAGCCAGGTGCACACGCGCAACGGCGTGGTCGATGACGAGGTGGCCACCGAGCAGGAGGCCTTCGAGCGCGTGCGCCGCTTCCTGTCCTACCTGCCATCGTCGGTGTACGAGCTGCCTGCGCGCACCGCGCCGCAGGACGATCCGCGGCGGCGCGACGAATGGCTGCTGTCGGCCATTCCGCGCGATGGCCGCAAGGTCTACAAGATCCGGCCCATCGTCGAATGCCTGGTCGATGAGGGCTCCTTCCTGGAGACGGGCCGCCACTGGGGCCGGGCCATCGTCACCGGGCTGGCGCGCATCGACGGCTGGCCCGTGGCCGTGGTGGCCAGCGACCCGTACTTCTACGGCGGCGGCTGGGACGGCCCCTCGGCCGAGAAGTTCACGCGCTTCGTGGACATGGCCCAGACCTTCCACCTGCCCGTGGTCAACCTGGTGGACATCGCGGGCTTCCAGATCGGCGTGGAGGCCGAGAAGGCCGGCGTCATGCGCTACGGCGTGCGCGCCCTGGCCGCCGTCTACCAGGCCACCGTGCCCTGGTGCAGCATCCTCATCCGCCGCGCCTACGGCGTGGCGGCGGCCGGCCACCAGCACATGGGCCGCTTCAACTTCCGCTATGCCTGGCCCTCGGCCAACTGGGGCTCGCTGCCCATCGAGGGCGGGCTGGAGGTGGCCTACAAGGCCGAGATCGAAGGCGCCGACGACCCCGTGCAAAAGCGCGCTGAGATCGAGCAGCGCGTGCGCAGCCTGACCTCGCCCTTCCGCACGGCCGAGGCCTTCGGCATCGACGAGGTGATCGATCCGCGCGACACGCGCGCCCTGCTCAGCGAATTCGTGGAACTGGCCGCGCCGCTGCGCGAGGCCGGAGCGCCGCAGTTCGGCCTGCGGCCCTGAACGCATAAAAACCCAAGGAGACAAAGCAATGGCAACCAGACAACCGCGCGCGCCCTCGCGCCGCACCGCCCTGGCCCTGTGCCTGGCGCCCTGCCTGACCATCTGCGCCGCGACGGCGGCCCAGGCCCAGGCCCCCCAGGAGGACAAGTGGCCCACGCGCCCCGTGCGCATCGTGGTCGGCTTCCCTGCAGGCTCGTTCACCGACACCATTGCACGCGCGCTGTCCGAGCCGCTGAGCAAGTCGCTGGGCCAGCCCGTGGTGGTGGAGAACAAGCCCGGCGCCAACGGCGCCATCGGCGTGGGCGAGGTGGCGCGCGCCGCGCCCGACGGCTACACCCTGCTGGTCACCAACTCCAGCAGCATCACCATCAACCCCCAGATCTACAAGAAGATCACCTACCGCGCCAAGGACTTCGCGCCCATCACCATGGTGCTGGATGCGCCCTTCATCCTCACCGTCAACCCCGAGTGGGCGCAGAAGCACCAGATCCGCTCGGCCAAGGATGTGATCGCCTTCGCCAAGGGCCATCCCGACAAGCTCAGCTACGGCTCTGCCGGCCCCGGCAACATCGCCCACCTGGCCTATGCGGCCTGGAGCAACCGCACGGGCGTGAAGACCACGCATGTGCCCTACAAGAGCGCGTCGCAGGCCCAGATGGCCGTGCTCAGCGGCGAGCTGGACACGCAGTTCGACACCTGGAGCGCGCTGCCCCACATCGCCAGCGGCAAGCTCGTGGCGCTGGCCGTCACCGCGCCCCGGCGCATGCAGCAGCTGCCCGAGGTGCCCACCATGGCCGAGGCCGGCTATGCCGATTTCGACGTCACCTTCTGGGCCGGCCTGCTGGCGCCCGCAGGCACGCCGCCGGCCATCGTCAACCGGCTCTACGAGGCCTCCAGGGGCGTGCTGCAGGACGCACGCATCCGCGCCGTGCTCAGCAGCCAGGGCGAGCCCGTGATGATGCCGCCCGCGCCGTTCGGCCAGCGCATCGCCAAGGAAGTGGCCGACTGGGGCCAAGTCATCCAGCGCGAAGCCTTGTCTTTGGATTGATGAGGTACGCATGTCTCTGTTGCAAGCACTGAACCCCCGCTCCGTCGCCATCCTTGGCGCATCCGACAACCCCATCAAGGCCGGTGGCCGGCCCATCGACTACCTGCGGCGCCATGGTTTCGCGGGCCGCATCCTGCCCGTCAATCCCAAGCGCGCCGAGGTCCAGGGCCTGGCCGCCTACCCCTCGCTGCGCGCGCTGCCCGAGGCGCCCGACGCCGTGGTCATCAGCCTGCCCGGCGAGGACGTGGCCGCCGCCATCGACGACTGCGTGGCCGTGGGCGCGCGCCTGGCCGTGATCTATTCCTCGGGCTTTGCGGAGCTGGGCGAGGAAGGCCGCCGGCAGCAGGCCGACCTGGTGGCGCGGGCGCGCAGGGCGCCAGGCGGCGGGCTGCGCCTGTTCGGCCCCAATTGCCAGGGCGTGGCCAACTTCGCCACGGGCGCCATCCTCAACTTCTCGACCATGATCAACGAGAACGCGCCGGCCGACGGCCCCGTGGCCATCGTCAGCCAGAGCGGTGCGGGCGCGGCCATTCTCTACGGCGGCCTGCGCCGCGCGGGCATCGGCGTGCGCTACATGCTGTCCACGGGCAACGAGGCCGATGTCTGCGCAGCCGAGGCCGTGCGCGCCGTGGTCGAGGACGAAGGCATCCGCCTGGTCGTGCTCTACATCGAGACGCTGCGGCAAAGCGCCTGGCTGGCCGAGGCCGCACGCCTGGCGCATGCGCGCGGCATCACCATCCTGGCCGTGAAGGCCGGCCGCACGCGCGCAGGCCAGGCCACGGCCAGCTCGCACACGGGCGCGCTGGCGGCCGAGGACGCGCTGGCCGATGCCTTCCTGCGCCAGCACGGCATACCGCGCCTGGCCGACTTCCGCGAGCTGATCGACTACGCGCCGCTGTTCCTGTCCCAGCCTGCGCCGCGCGGTCGCCGCGTGGTCAGCATCAGCAATTCGGGCGCCACCTGCGTGCTGTCGGCCGACGCGGCCGAGGAATACGGCCTGGCCCTGGAGCCGTTCGATGCCGCCACGCTGGACGGCCTGTCCCAGGCCCTGCCGTCCTATGTCACGGCGCGCAATCCCATCGACATGACCACGGCCCTGCTGGGCAGGCCGCAGACCTTTGGCGACACGCTGCGGGCCTTGTCGGGCAGCGGTGCGGCGGACCTCGTTCACGTGGGCTTCCCTATCGGTGGCGAGGGCTATGACTTTGCCGACTTCGCGGGCCAGGCCAGCCGCTTTGCGCGCGACACCGGCGTGCCCATTGCGGTCAGCGTCAACCAGGACTGGGTGGCCCAGGCCTTCCAGGACCAGGGCGTGCCCACCTTCTGGAGCGAACGCGCCGCCATGCGCGGCCTGGCGCTGCTGGCCGAGCAGGCCGGCGGCAGGCAGGTACAGGCGCCGTCTGCCGAGGCATCGGTGCCGGTGGCGGCCTCCCGCTCCATCACGCTGGTTACGCTGGACGAGCCCTCCAGCCTGTCCGAACTCGCCCGCGCAGGCCTGCCGGTGATGCGCCATCTGGTCTGCAGGAGCGGGGACGAGGTGCGCGCCGCCCTCGAATCCCTGCCGCTGCCCCTGGTGGCCAAGGGCGTGTCCGCCGATCTCTCGCACAAGTCCGAGCATGGCCTGGTGCGGCTCAACATCCGCGAGGCGGAGCAGGCGCTGCAGGCCTTTGGCGACTTCGCCGCCACGCTGGCCCGCCTGGGTGCGGCCGATGGCGGCCTGCTGCTGGGCGCCCAGCACAGGGCCGACTTCGAGCTGGCGCTGGGTGCCCATGTCGATGCCGAGTTCGGCGTGGTGGTCATGGTCGGCCAGGGCGGCGTGCTGGTGGAGGCGCTCAGGGACGTGCAGTTCCTTGTCGCCCCCTTCAGTGCGCGGCAGGCGCTGGATGCCCTTGCGCGCCTGTCCATCGCCCCGGCCTTTGCGGCCGTGCGCGGCATGCCGGCCGTGGAGCTGGATGCCGTGGCCGCCATGATGGTGCGGCTGGGCGACTGGATGCTGGCCCAGGGCGGGCGCGTGCAGTCGGTCGACGCCAATCCCGTGCTCGTGGCGCGCGGCGCGCAGGCGCCGGTGATCGTCGATGCGGTGGTGGCCGTGGCCGCCGCGCCAGCGGCGTCCTCGGAGGCGGCATGAGCGGCGCCCCGCACCCCATCCGCCGCGTGCTGGTCGCCAACCGGGGCGCCGTGGCCGCACGCGTGATCCGGACGCTGCGGCGCATGGGCCTTGAATCCGTGGCCGTGTACTCCGAGGCCGATGCCGGCCTGCCCTATGTGCGCGCGGCCGACCAGTCCGTGTGCATAGGCCCTGCGCCCGCCGCGCAAAGCTATCTGGACCAGGCGCGGCTGCTGCAGGTGGCGCGCGAGACCGGCGCCGATGCCGTGCACCCGGGCTACGGCTTTCTCTCCGAGAACGCGGAGTTCGCCGAGGCCGTGCAGCGCCAGGGCCTGTGCTTCATCGGCCCCTCGCCGCACTGGATACGCGCGCTGGGCCACAAGACCCAGGCGCGGGCCTTCATGGCCGCCCAGGGCATGCCGCAGGCGGCCAGCTCGGCCGTGCTGCACAGCGTGCAGGAGGCGCAGGCCGAGGCGGCGCGCATCGGCTTTCCCGTGCTGGTCAAGCCCGCAGGCGGGGGCGGCGGCATCGGCATGCTGCCCGCGCACGATGCACCGCAGCTGGAGGCCGCCTGGTCCAAGGCCAGCGGCATGGCCGCCAAGTACTTCGGCACGGCCGAGCTGTACCTGGAAAAGCTGATCGAGGCGCCGCGCCACATCGAGTTCCAGGTGCTGGCCGACCGCCATGGCGAGGTGCGCGTGCTGTTCGAGCGCGACTGCTCGGTGCAGCGCCGCCACCAGAAGGTGGTGGAAGAGGCCCGCCCCGCAGGCATTCCCGCGCAGGCCCTGGCCGACATGCGGCAACTGCTGGCTGGCCTGCTGGCGCGCACGGGCTATGACGTGATCGGCACCGTGGAGATGCTCTACACGCCGCAGCACGGCTTTGTCTTCCTGGAGATGAACACGCGGCTGCAGGTCGAGCATGCGGTGACCGAGGAGATCACGGGCATCGACATCGTCGAGGCCCAGATCCGCCTGGCCGCCGGCGAGCGCATGCGGGAGGTGCTGCCCGCCGAACCCGTGGCCCGCGGCCATGCCATCGAGGCGCGCATCTATGCCGAGGACCCCGTGCGCTTCCTGCCCTCGCCGGGGCGCCTGGACCGATTCGAGATGCCCCAGGGCGAAGGCCTGCGCGTGGAGACCGGCTATGCCCAGGGCTGCAGCGTCACGCCCTTCTACGACCCCATGGTCGCCAAGCTCGTGGCCCATGGCAGCGACCGCGCCCAGGCCATCGCACGGCTGCGCCAGGCGCTGGCGCAGACCCGCATCGAGGGCGTGAAGACCAACATCCCCTTCATCGAACGCATCCTGGGCCACGCCGATTTCCTGGACCTGCGCATCGACACCGGCATCGCCCAGCGCGTACTGGCCCCCCTTTGAAAGCCCTACCCATGACCACCATCCCGAACATGATCACAAGCCCCATCGCCGGCCTCGTGGCCGCTGTGGAAGCCGCCGAAGGCGGCACCGTCGCCCTGGGCGACACCCTCATCATCGTGGAGTCCATGAAGATGGAGATTCCCGTGGAAAGCGAGGTGGCAGGCGTCGTGCGCCGCATGCTCGTGGCCGTGGGCGAGCTGGTGGCCGAAGGCCAGGCGATTGCGGAGATCGGATGAACGCCGTTGGAATCTCCACCACCCCGGACCTGGAGGCCGCCGCGCTGGCGCGCGGCTACTTCGGCATCGACGTGCCCTTCATGTCCCATATCGGCCTGGAGCCCGTGAGCCTGGCGCCCGGCCTGGCGCGCACGCGGCTGCCCATGCGCCCGCACCTGGCCAACAGCCGGGGGCATGGCCATGGCGGCGCGCTGATGAGCGCGCTGGACTTCACGCTGAGCGCGGCCGCGCGCTCGTCCAACCCGCTGCGGCTGGGCGTGGTGACCATCGAGATGAGCACGCATTTCCTGGCATCGGCCACCACCGACCTGCTGATCGAGGCCCGCGTGCTGCGCGCAGGCGCGCGCACCGTGTTCTGCGAGGGCGATGTGCTGGACAGCGCGGGCCAGGCCGTGTGCACGGCGCGGGCCGTGTTCAAGCTGATCGCGCTGTAGCCTGGCTTCAGGCGCCGTCGCCTTCGGGCGCCGGCGGCAGCAGATGCTGGCCGATCTGCTGCCAGGCCTTGGCCGCGTCATGCTGGCCGCCGAACATGTGGCAGCTGGCGGCCGTCATGGCCAGGCGGCCGTTCTCGGGCTCCAGGTCGAACGCCAGCTCGCATTGCGCGGCGGCGTTGCGCCACATCACCACGGCGTCTGGCGAGTCTTCCTTTTGCAGCGCATGGGCTTCGGCCATCCAGGCCTGGGCCAGGCGAAACGCGGCTTCCGCCTGGTCCGGGTCGGCCTTGTGGGCCAGATAGAAATGCTTGCCGGCCTGCTGCCACAGCGCCCGGGCCTGGGCGAAATCCTGGGTGGCGGCCCGCTGCGCCTGGGCCACCAGGGCATTGCCTTCGGCCAGCAGCGTTGCGTAGGAGGAGGGGGCGTCTTGCGTCATGGGGCGCCATTGTGCCGCCGCTCCGGTGCCTGTGTTCAGGCCGGGGAATCGCGCGGCGGGCTCGGGCTGTCGGGCAGTTCCAGGCCGATGCGCGTGAAGCCGCCCTCGGACTCGGCAAAGCAGCGCCCGCCGTGCATGCGCGCGATGGCGGCCACGATGGCCAGGCCCAGGCCATGGTTGCGGTCGGCCTGGCTGCGCGCGGCGTCGGCGCGGTAGAAGCGGTCGAACAGGCGTGGCAGGTGGACGGGATCGATGGCCGGGCCCCGGTTGAGCACCGCCAGCGCCACATCGCCGGCGCCCCCGTGGTGGGTACAGGGCCGGGCGCCGATCTGCACGGTGATGGTGGAGCCGCGCTGTGCATAGCGTGTGGCATTGCCCAGCAGGTTGGACAGCGCCCGGCGCAGCAGCCGCGCATCGACCTCGGCGGCCGCGTCGCCCTGGACGACGACCTGCAGGTCGGCCTCCTGCAGCGCGGCCTCGTGGAAGTCGATGACCTCATGGGCCAGCGCGGCCAGGCTGGCCCAGGGCGCCAGGCGCGCGCCCTGGCCGCGGTCGGCCTGGGAGAGAAACAGCATGTCGGCCACGATGCCGGCCATGCGCCGCAGGTCCTCCAGGTTGGAAGCCAGCACCTCGCGCAGCTCGGCCTCGCTGCGCGGCTTGCGCAGGGCCAGCTCGCAGCTGCTGATCAGCGTGGTCAGCGGCGTGTTCAGCTCATGGGCCACGTCGGCGTTGAAGGCCTCCATCTGCCGGTAGGCCACGGACAGCCGCTCCAGCAGGGCGTTGAACTGTGCGATCAGCGGCCGCAGCTCCTGCGGCTGCCCGCTGTCGTCCAGGCGCCGCTGCAGGTCCTGGGCCGACAGCTGGCGCGTCTGCTCGGTCAGCTGTCGCAGCGGCGCCAGGCCCAGGCGCACCAGCCAGATGCCGGTCAGCGACACCAGCAGGGCGCCGCCCACGGCAGCCAGGGCCAGCGTCCAGGCCAGCAGGGACAGTTGCCGGTCGTCTTCGGCCCGGTCCAGCGTGAGCTGGGCACGGGCCTGCTGGCCGGAGTCGGCCAGCACGACCTCGAAGCTGCGCTGCAGCGTGCGGCCGGGATTCTTGGGCGTGCGCAGGCGTTCGTAGAGCACGCGGCCCTGCAGGTCGGTGATGCGCAGCGACATCTCGTCCAGGCCCGTGAGAAAGTCGTCCAGCATGTGGGCCAGCCCGGCTTCGTTGTGGGCGCTGCGGCTTTCGGTCATCAGGTGCAGCACGGCCTGCTGCTTGAGGTCCAGCGTCTCGTGCTGGTGCTGCTCCAGCGTCATCGATGCCACCCCGTAGACGGCCGCGCACACCAGGCCCAGGCCCAGCATGGTCTGCAGGGCCAGCCAGCGCGACAGGCGCCGGCCCAGGTGGGGAATGTCGGCAGGGGCAACGCTCACGGTGCGCGCGACTCCAGCACATAGCCCATGCCGCGCACCGTGTGCAGCAGGGGCTGCGCGAAGGGCTGGTCCAGCTTCAGGCGCAGGCGGCGCACGGCCACCTCGACCACATTGGTCTCGCTGTCGAAATTCATGTCCCAGACCTGGGAGGCCAGCTCGGTGCGCGACAGCACCTCGCCCTGGCGGCGCAGAAGCAGGCTCAGCAGGTTGAATTCCTTGGCCGTCAGGTCCAGGCGCTGGCCGGCGCGCGTGGCGCGGCGGCGTATCAGGTCCAGCTCCAGGTCGGCCATGCGCAGCGTGGTGGCCTCGGCCGCAGGCTGGGCCGTGCCGCCGCCGCGGCGCAGCAGCACATGCATGCGCGCCACCAGCTCGGAGAACGCGAAGGGCTTGACCAGGTAGTCGTCGGCGCCGCCTTGCAGGCCGCGCACGCGGTCCTCCACCTGGCCGCGCGCCGTCAGCATCAGCACCGGCGTCTGGCGCGATTGGCGCAGCGCCGCCAGCACGGCCAGGCCGTCGATGCCGGGCAGCATGCCGTCGAGCACGATGAGGTCGTAGGCCAGCTCGGTGGCCAGGTGCAGGCCGTCGATGCCGTTGTGCGCGACATCGACCACGAACCCCTCCTCGGTCAGGCCCTTGCGGAGGTAGTCGGCCAGCTTGGTTTCGTCTTCGATGACCAGGACTTTCATGCCGAGCATTGTCGGGGCAGGCAAGGGTTTCCGGAGATGACAAATTTGTCATGTGCCCGACAGCGCCGGGTCGCTGCGCCGCCCTAGACTCGCCGGCATGGGGCAGTCGCGATTGGGGTCAAACGCCATGCCCGACAATCCCGCACTTCTGCCATGCCCTCTTCCATGACCCGGCCCCGTCTTGCCGCCCTTGCCATCCTCGTGATCGCGCTGCTGTTCCAGTGGACCTGGATGGCGGCCGCTGCGCTGTGCCGCCACGACGGGCATGAGACCCGGCACTTCGGCCACCATGTCCATGGCGTGAGCCTGCACGGCATGGGCGCCGAGCGCCATGCGGGCACGGGCACGGATGCCGAGTCCGGCCCGCCTGCGCAAAAGGCCGACCAGGGCCTGCAGTCCTCGCTCAGCGTGGACTGCTCCATGTGCCACGCCTGGGTGGCCGCTGCCACACAGCACTGGCAGGCGGCGCCGGCGGCCCCGCCGCCCGCGCAATTCGCCGAGCCGCTGCGCCGGCATGCCTCGGCCGTGCTGCTGCGCCCCGACCGGCCCCGCTGGCAGGGCTGACGCTCCTGCAGCCGCCGGCCGGGCATTCGGCGTTCATCGCCCTGTTTCGCCCCGGACCGGCATTTTCCAGAAATCCCTTCGCGCGCAGCGGCCCTCGTCCGTGCGCGCCCTGTGGCGTGGGGCCTGATCGACCAAGCGATCACGCCTGATCCGCGCTGCGGGCAAGGAGCCCGTGTATGTCTTTTCCTTCGTCCTTTCCGTCGAGGACAGCCTTCGCACCGTGGGTGCTGGCGGCGCTGGCCGCCTGCGGCGTCGTGCAGGCCGCCGAGCCACCGGCCGATTCCGTGGCGCCACCCGCCTTTGCAGGCGCATCCCTTCCTGATGGCCCGCCGCTGGACCTGCAGCAGGCACTGGCCCTGGCGCTGGACGGCAATCCCGGCCTGCGCGCGGCCCGCCAGGCGCTGGCCGCCACGGAGGGGGCCGTGCTGCAAAGCCAGGCCCGGCCCAATCCCGAGCTGGCCTGGTCGCAGGAGGACACGCGCCGCAGCACCCGCACGCTGACCGTGCAGCTGAACCAGACCCTGGAAGTGGGCGGCAAGCGCGAGGCCCGCATGCGCGTGGCCGAGCGCGGCCGCGACCTGGCCCGCGCCGAACTGGCAGGGGCCGAGGCCGCGCTGCGCGCCGATGTGGGCGCGGCCTTTTTCGGCGTGCTGGCCGCGCAGCAGCGCGTGGTCCTGGCCGGGCAGACGCTGGAGATCGCCAGCAGCGCGCGCGAAGCGGCGGCCCGGCGCGTGGCGGCCGGCAAGGTGGCGCCGCTGGAGGAGACCCGGGCCCGCGTGGCCGAGTCCGGCGCCCTGCTGGAGCAGGCCCGGGCCCGCTCTGCCCTGCGCGTGGCGCGCGGCCAACTGCAGGCGCTGTGGGGCGAGAGCGTACGCCCCTTCGGCCAGGCCGAGGGCGCCGTGGACGCGCTGCCCCAGCTGCCGGAACTGGCAGCCCTGCAGCAGCGCATCGAACAGGCTCCCGCCGTGCTGCGTGCGCGCCAGGCGCTGGAGCAAAGCCGCGCCACGGCCGACCTGGAGCGTGCGCGCCGCCTGCCCGATCCCACCGTCAGCCTGGGCGTCAAGCGCGCCACCGAGGTCGGGCGCAACCAGCTCGTGGTCGGCGTCTCCGTGCCCCTGCCCGTGCTCGACAGCAACCGGGGCAACCAGCTGCAGGCCCTGCGCCTGGCCGACCAGGCCGAGGAGCAGTTGCTGGCCACGCGCGTTCAGCTGCAGGCCCAGCTGTTCGAGGCGCGCGAGCTGCTGCAGTCCAGCCGCGAGCAGGCGCGCCAGCTGGCCGAGGAGGTGCTGCCCACGGCGCGCACGGCCTACGAGCTGGCCTCGCGCGGCTTTGCGCTGGGCAAGTTCGGCTACCTCGACGTGCTGGACGCACAACGCACCTGGTCCGAGGCGCGTAGCCAGTACCTGGACCAGCTGCTGGCCACGCACCGCGCCGCCGCCGACATCGACCGCCTGCTCGGCACAGAAGCCGGCCTCTGACCCCGATAGCCACCTGATTGCATCCAGACCATGAACAACAAGCCCTCCTCCTCCCCCCTGGCACCGCGCCGCACCCTTGTGGCCATTGCCGTCATCCTGGCCGTGGGTGCGCTGGCCGCTACGCTGATCCTGCGCAGCGGCCCGCCGGGTGCCGCCAAGGCCGACAGCCATGGCCACGGCCACAGCGAGGCCGCAGGCCATGCCGATGGCGAGCACCACGGCGCTGCAGCCGGAGATGGCCACAAGCACGATGAAGGCCATGCCGACGATGAACACCATGAAGATTCCAAGGCGGAAAAAGCCGAGGCCAAGCCTGCCGCCCAACCTGCCGCCAAACCGGCTGCAGAAGCCGGCCATGGCGACGACGAAGGCCTGATCGCCATGGACGCCCAGCGCATGCAGGCGGCCGGCGTGCGCCTGGCCGAGGCCGGCCCGGCCACCGTGCGCTCCGTGCTGCAGCTGCCCGGGGAGATCCGCTTCAACGAAGACCGCACGGCCCACGTCGTGCCGCGCGTGGCCGGCATTGCCGAGAGCGTTCCCGCCAACCTGGGCCAGAACGTGAAGAAGGGCCAGCTGCTGGCCGTGCTCAGCAGCGCCGCCGTCTCCGAGCAGCGCAGCGAACTGCTGGCCGCCAGCAAGCGCCTGGAGCTGGCCCGCACCACCTACGCACGTGAAAAGCAGCTGTGGGAGGAAAAGGTCTCGGCCGAGCAGGACTACCTGCAGGCGCGCCAGGCGCTGCGCGAGGCCGAGATCGCCGTCTCCAACGCCCAGCAGAAGCTGGCCGCCACGGGCGCCGGTGCCGGCGGTGGTGCGGGCGGGCTCAACCGCTTCGAGCTGCGCGCGCCGTTTGACGGCGTGATCGTGGAAAAGCACCTGTCCGTGGGCGAGGCCGTGCAGGACACCACCCAGGTCTTCACCATCTCCGACCTGCGCAGCGTCTGGGCCGAGATGCGCGTGGCCGCGCCCGACCTGCCCGCCGTGCGCGTGGGCGAGAAGGCCACGGTGCGCGCCACGGCCTTCGACTCCTCGGCCACGGGCGAGGTGGCCTATGTGGGCGCCCTGATCGGCCAGGACACGCGCACGGCCCCCGCGCGCATCACCCTGCCCAACCCCGACGGCGTGTGGCGCCCGGGCCTGTTCGTGAATGTGGAGCTGACGGCATCGTCCCGGCAGGCGCCGCTGGCCGTGGCCACGCAGGCACTGCAGAAGATGGAGCAGCAGACCGTGGTCTTCGTGCCCGTGCAGGGCGGTTTCCGCGCCCAGCCCGTGCGCGTGGGCCGCAGCGATGGCAAGGCCACCGAGGTGCTCGAAGGCCTCAAGCCCGGCCAATCCTACGTGGCCGAGGGCAGCTTCATGCTCAAGGCCGAGCTGGGCAAGGCCAGCGCCGAACACAGCCACTGATCGGAGAGTCCATGTTTGAACGCATCATCCGATTCGCCATAGAGCAGCGCTGGCTGGTCCTGCTGGCCGTGCTGGCCATGGCCGGGCTGGGCATCTACAACTACCAGCGCCTGCCCATCGACGCCGTGCCCGACATCACCAATGTCCAGGTGCAGATCAACACCCAGGCCAGCGGCTACTCGCCGCTGGAGACCGAGCAGCGCGTCACCTATCCCATAGAGACGGTGATGGCCGGCCTGCCCCACCTGGAGCAGACGCGCTCGCTGTCGCGCTACGGCCTGTCCCAGGTCACCGTGGTGTTCAAGGACGGCACGGACATCTACTTCGCACGGCAACTGGTGGGCGAGCGCATACAGCAGGCGCGCGACAGCCTGCCTGCGGGCATCACGCCCACGCTGGGCCCCATCTCCACGGGCCTGGGCGAGATCTACCTGTGGACCGTGGAGGCCGAGGACGGTGCGAAAAAGCCCGACGGCACGCCCTACACGCCCATGGACCTGCGCGAGATCCAGGACTGGGTCATCAAGCCGCAGCTGCGCAACGTGCCCGGCGTCACCGAGATCAACTCCATCGGCGGCTACGCCAAGGAGTACCTGGTGGCGCCCGCGCCCGAGAAGCTGGCCGCCTACGGCTTCACGCTGGCCGACATCGTCACCGCCCTGCAGCGCAACAACGCCAATGTGGGTGCGGGCTACATCGAGCGCCAGGGCGAGCAGTACCTGATCCGCGCGCCGGGCCAGGTCGGCGGCATCGCCGACATCCGCGAGGTCATCGTGGGCTCGGCCCAGGGCCAGCCCATCCGCATCCGCGATCTGGCCGAGGTCGGCCTGGGCCAGGAGCTGCGCACGGGCGCGGCCACCGACAACGGCCGCGAGGTGGTGCTGGGCACGGTGTTCATGCTGATCGGCGAGAACAGCCGAACCGTCTCGCGCGCCGTGGACCAGCGCATGGCCGAGATCAACCGGGGCCTGCCCCCGGGCGTCAAGGCCATCACCGTCTACGACCGCACCAACCTGGTGGACAAGGCCATCGCCACGGTCAAGAAGAACCTGGTGGAGGGCGCGGCCCTGGTGGTGGTCATCCTCTTCCTGTTCCTGGGCAATCTGCGCGCGGCGCTGATCACGGCGCTGATCATCCCGCTGTCCATGCTGTTCACCTTCACGGGCATGGTGCACTACAAGGTCAGCGCCAACCTCATGAGCCTGGGGGCGCTGGACTTCGGCATCATCATCGACGGCGCCGTGGTCATCGTGGAGAACTGCGTGCGCCGCCTGGCGCATGCGCAGGAGGCGCGCGGACGGTCGCTGACGCGCAGCGAACGCTTCCATGAAGTCTTCGCCGCCGCGAAGGAAGCGCGCCGCCCGCTGCTGTTCGGCCAGCTCATCATCATGGTGGTCTACCTGCCCATCTTCGCGCTCACGGGTGTGGAGGGCAAGATGTTCCACCCCATGGCGCTCACGGTGGTCATCGCGCTGGCCGGCGCCATGCTGCTGTCCATCACCTTCATCCCGGCGGCGATTGCGCTGTTCATGGGCGACAAGGTGGCCGAGAAGGAAAACCGCCTCATGGGCTGGGCGCGCCGCGCCTATGCGCCCGTGCTGGCGCGCGTCATGGCCGCGCCCGCCGTGGTGCTCACGGCCGCCGCCGTGGCCGTGGCGCTGAGCCTGCTGCTGGCCACGCGCCTGGGCAGCGAGTTCGCGCCCAACCTCAACGAGGGGGACTTCGCCATCCAGGCGCTGCGCATCCCCGGCACCAGCCTCACGCAGTCGCTGGAAATGCAGATGCAGATCGAGAAGGCGCTCAAGAAGGAGTTCCCCGAGATCGACCGCGTGTTCGCGCGCACCGGCACGGCCGAGATCGCCTCCGACCCCATGCCGCCCAACATCTCCGACGGCTACATCATGCTGAAAGCCCGCAGCGAGTGGCCCGACCCGGCGCGCCCGCGCGATGAGCTGCTGGCCGCCGTGCAGGCGTCGGTGGACCGCATCCCGGGCAACAACTACGAGTTCTCCCAGCCGATCCAGCTGCGCTTCAACGAGCTGATCTCGGGCGTGCGCAGCGACGTGGCCGTGAAGATCTTCGGCGACGACATGGCCGTGCTGGAGAAAAGCGCCCAGACCGTGGCCGGCATGCTGCAGCAGATCGCGGGCGCCTCCGAGGTCAAGGTCGAGCAGACCACGGGCCTGCCCATGCTCACCGTGCAGATCGACCGCGAAAAGGCCTCGCGCTACGGTCTGAACATGGGCGATGTGCAGGACGCCATCAGCACCGCCATGGGCGGCACCGAGGCCGGCACGGTATTCCAGGGCGACCGGCGCTTCGACATCCAGGTGCGCCTGCCGGACGCCGTGCGCAACGACCTGCAGGCCCTGAGCCGCCTGCCCATCGCCCTGCCGCGCGGGGCGGACGGGCGCATCGGCTTCGTGCCGCTGTCGGCCGTGGCCACGTTCGAGACCGCGCCCGGCCCCAACCAGGTCAGCCGCGAAGACGGCAAGCGCCGCATCGTGGTCAGCGCCAATGTGCGCGGGCGCGACATGGGCTCCTTCGTGGGCGAGGCACAGCAGAAGCTGCAGGGCCTGTCGCTGCCGCCCGGCTACTGGACGCGCTGGGGCGGCACCTTCGAGAACCTGGAGTCGGCCACGCGCCGCCTGCAGATCGTGGTTCCCGTGGCCCTGCTCATGGTCTTCGTGCTGCTGTTCGCCATGTTCGGCAATGTGCGCGACGGGCTGGTGGTCTTCACGGGCATTCCGTTCGCGCTCACGGGCGGCATCCTGGCGCTGTGGCTGCGCGACATACCGCTGTCCATCTCGGCGGCGGTGGGCTTCATCGCGCTGTCGGGCGTGGCCGTGCTCAACGGCCTGGTCATGATTTCCTGGATCAGGAGCCTGCGCGAACAGGGCGCCAGCGTGCCCGACGCCGTGACCGAGGGCGCGCTCACCCGCCTGCGCCCCGTGCTGATGACGGCCCTGGTGGCCTCGCTGGGCTTCGTTCCCATGGCCATTGCCACGGGCACGGGTGCCGAGGTGCAGCGGCCGCTGGCCACGGTGGTGATCGGCGGCATCCTGTCATCCACGCTGCTGACCCTGCTGGTGCTGCCGCTGCTGTACCGCCTGGTGCATCGCAACGATCCGTCGGAGGCCAGCGGCACAGACCCCGTGCCCGCCGCGCCGGCACCTGCCGTGTGACGCGGCGCCCGGGCAGCACCCGGGCAGCCACTTTGGAACCCGCTGCAGCCTGGCTGCAGCGGGTTTCTTCCTGCCCGGGATATCCCGGGCCACACATCTTTGCCCATCGATGTGAACCTCGCGCATTTGGCATGGAGCGGCTGCGAACCCCTGCCTAGAATTCGTCCCACAACAGCAAGGACAACGGGAGGGACAAGGCCATGAACAGCCCCGCCAGCGGACAGCACGGCCGTGCCCGCATCGCCGTGGAGAGCCGGTCCATCGACTGCATTCCCGACAGCGAGCGCCACGCGCGGCTCGCCGACCAGGGCCCGTTCTGGTTCCTGGGCAACTTCCACTTCTTCACGCTTTCCATCGGCTTCGTCGGCCCGTCGCTGGGGCTTTCGGCGCCCTGGAGCGCCCTGGCCGGGACGCTGGGCATCATGTTCGGCACGCTGTTCATGGCGTTGCACGGCGCGCAGGGGCCGCAGCTGGGGCTGCCGCAGATGATCCAGTCGCGCGCGCAGTTCGGCTTTCGCGGCGTCACCCTGCCGCTGTGCGCCACGCTGCTGGTGTTCACGGGGTTCAACGTCGTCAACGTCTCGCTCATCATGCAGGGCATGCAGGCCGTGTTCGGCCTGCCGCCCGTGCCCACCGCGTGCGTGGCCGTGGCCGTGGGCGCGCTGCTGGCGGTCTGCGGCCACGATGTGATGCACAGGGCCTTCCGCTGCGCGCTGATGCTGGCGCTGCCCCTGTATGCGCTGGCCACGCTGGCGTTGCTGGCAGGCGTGGGCGAGCCCGCCTTGCACGGTCGGTCGGAGCCATTGCCAGGATTCGCATGGAGCGCCTTTGCCGCGCAGTTCACCATCGCGGCCAGCTACAACATCTCCTATGCGCCCTATGTGTCCGACTATTCGCGCTACCTGCCGCGCCACACTGCGCCCCGGCGCCTGATCGCGGCCATCTTCCTGGGCGCCTCGCTGTCCGGGGCCTGGATGATCGGGCTGGGCGCATGGATGGCGCAGCGGCTGCAGGCCGGGGACGCGCTGGCGGCGCTGGGACGGATCGGCACCGGCCTGTTCCCGGGCGCGGACCGGCTGCTGCCTGCCCTGGCCGTCGTGGCCTTCCTGCCCATCATCGCGTTGAACACGTACAGCGCGGCGCTGACCGTGCTCACGGCGGCGGATTCGCTGGGCGGCATGCGGCCCACGCGCGCCGCCCGTATTTTTGCCATCGCGGCGATCAGCGTCGGCATCCTCGCGTGCGTGCTGTCCATCCAGGGCAGCGGCGTGGCACTGCTGCACTCCTTCCTGGCGCTGCTGCTGTACTTCCTGGTGCCATGGACGGCGGTCAACCTCGTGGACTACTTCCTGGTGCGCAAGGGCCGCTACGCCATCGCCGATTTCTTCACGCCACAGGGCATCTACGGCGCCTGGGGCTGGCGCGGCATCTGCGCCTATCTGGGCGGCTTTGCGGCCATGGTGCCCTTCTTCCACATCCACGACGCCACGGACGGCCATGCGGTCTTCGTCGGCTGGGCTGCGCAGCGGCTGGGCGGCGTGGACTTCGCCTGGCTGCCGGGCATTCTCGTCGCCGGCAGCCTTTACTGGGGGCTGGCCCGCACCCTGGATCTGCAGGCCGAGGAGGCAGCCCGTTGCCAGCCGCGGCAGGACAGCCACCCTTTGCATCCCAAGGAGCGCACACCATGACGGAGCACCGCATCCGCATCATCCAGCCCCGTCTGCGTGACGGCGACATTGCCGGCAACCTGGCGATGACGCTGAAGACGATCAGGGCCAGCGCGGGGCAGGCCGACCTGCTGGTCTTTCCCGAAACCTGCATCAGCGGATTTCCCCGGCCCGACAACGTGGCGCAGCTGGCCGAGCCGCTGGACGGCCCCTCGACCACCGCGCTGCGCGAGGCCGCGCGGCAAGCCGGCGTGGCCGTCGCCATCGGCCTGGCCGAGGCGGACCAGGGCCGCCACTTCAATGCCGGCCTGCTGATCGATGCCGATGGACAGGTGCTGCTGCACTACCGCAAGACCATGCTCTACGACTCGGACCAGGGCGTGTTCGATGCAGGCGACCGCTGGCCCACCTGCGAATGGCGCGGCCTGCGGCTGGGAATGCTGATCTGCTTCGACATCGAGTTTGCGGCACCGGCCCGCGCGCTGGGTGCGCAGGGCGTGGACCTGATCGTGCTGATGGACGGGATGATGCACCCCCACGGCCACATCCATCGCCATGCCGTGCCCGTGCGTGCGATGGACAACCAGTGCTACATCGCCATGGCCAACCGCGTGGGCCCTGGCGACAGCTACGCTTTCAGCGGAGGCAGTCAGTTCGCCGATCCCTTCGGCCAGACGCTGGCGCGCATCGCGGGCGATGCCGAGGGCCTGCTGGACGTGCGCCTGGACCCTCTGGCGCCCGGCCGCGCGCGTGCGCAGTACCGGGGCTGACGAGCGCCGAGGCGCCACCGTGGCGCGGTCATCTGTGTCGGTTGTATGACAGCAATGTCACCATCCTGTGGGGCTGGTGTGGGGGCGCGATTTCTACATTGGAGTCCTCTCCCCGGCGTTCCGCTTCGCGGGGCGTGGGGAGAACGAATCACCAACGTGCCCTGAAAGGAATCACACCATGTCGCAACGTCGTTTCACCCCCGCTACCCTGATCGCCGGCCTGGTCGCATCGGCAGCGCTGCTGCTGCCGGGCATGGCATCGGCGGCCGGGTACATCCACCCGGCCAACAACGAGGCGGGTGCCGTCGTCCATCCCGAACATTTCAAGAGCAGCAAGACGCGCGCCCAGGTGACGGCCGAGGCCGAGGCGGCCGTGCGCCAGGGCGGCACCTCGCGCTTCAATGCCGGCGTCTACCCGGCGCCTGCACCGCAGACCGGTGGCGGCAAGACGCGGCAGGAAGTGATCAATGAACTGATCAACGAAACGCCTGCCCAGCGCGATGCACGCCAGCGTGCCATGGGTGGTTGATGCACGTGCGGGGCGATGCAGTGCTGCCCCGCAGCAGCCGTATCAAGGGATGATCGACGCGCCGCGCGGCTACGAGCCTGCGGCGCGTTCCGCTTCCTCGGCCTCATGGGCGCGTGCGATGGCCAGGATCACGTCGCGCGCCAGGCGGCGCTTGGGTACGGGAAGGCGCAGGTAGATCTTGAACAGCTCGTTGTCCTCGTAGCCCAGGCCGGCGGACCAGCTGCCCTTGGGCTCACGCACCTCGCGCGCCGGCTGCGGCGCGCGCAGGAACTCCTCCAGCGGCACCTGCAGCCAGTCGGCCAGCGCAGCAAGTTTCTTGGTGTTGGGCATGGTCTTGCCCAGCAGCCACAGACGCACGCCGTGCTGCGACATGGGCTTGCCCCAGAAGCGTGTGTTGAATTCGCGCTCCAGCACCGAGGGCTTGGCTTCATAGCCACGGGCCTCCAGGGAATCACGTAATTTCTGCGCAAACCGCTGCTTCGCATCCTGCATGCGGGCACGCTATGGGATAAGTCTGATTGTGCAGTGAGTATTGTGAAAAATCACATATCCGATGTGATTGATAGTTAACATCAAGGACTCAACCAGAAATCACAAGCACAGGAGGGCCCATGCGCTGGCAAGGAGTGTGGCTGCTGCCTGCGGGCCTGGCCCTGCTGCTGGGCGGTTGCGGCGGTGACGATGGCGAGGTGCTGACCGTGCGGGCTGCGCCCTGGGGCGCCGCCTCGGGCGTGTCGATAGGGCAGGTGCTGCAGGACAGGTCGGCCTGCGCGCGCAGCAGCTGGCGCAGCGTGGGAGACGGCAGCGGCGGGCGCATCGTCGAGTACGCCTGCGAGCGCGCAGGCGTGCGTGACTACCTGCAGGCCAGTCTGCGCCAGGAGGTCGGGCCACTGCAGCGCGCCGCCGAAAGCGAACAGGCCCGGTTCGAGGCGCGGTTGCGTGGCGAATGGCGTGAGCTGCTCTTGCTGGAGCGGCAGCGGCAGGAGATGCTGCGGCGCCACGCGCAGGAGGCGCAAAGGGATGCCGACCACAGGCAGCGGCACCTGGAGGATCTGCGTGTGCTGGGGGACATGAAGGAGTGCGGCAGCTTCCGCCCGCAAAGCCTCAGTGCCGAGGCCGCGCCGCAGCGCCTGGTGCTGGCAGCCCAGGCCTGTGCGCAGGCCGGGCGCGCGGCCGGGCATGTCTATGCGCGCGAGCGGGAGCGGACGCTGGTGCGGCTGCGCGCGGCCCTGCCGCGCTACGACGAGGCCCGGCTGGGCCGCGAGGCGGCCTTGCAGGCGATGGACCGCACCCTGGAGCAGCAGGAGGCGGCGCTGCGCCGGCTGGAGGAAGACCGCCCCGAGGCGGGCGAGCGCATACGCCGCTCATTGGCCGCGCGCATGGAGGCCATGCGCCTGCGGCTGGGCCAGGTGGGCCGCGTGCGCGAGTTCACGCGCTGGAGCGTGGCCGGCGCACGCGTGGTCTACCTGGACACGGCCCTGGCCATGGAGTGCGGCGTGCGCACGCTGACCGAAGCCATGCCGCTGGACACCCTGGTCGAAGACCTGGGCGAGGGCCAGGCCGTGCCCCGCCAGGGAGGCGCATTGGCCCGGGCGCTTGACGGACTGTGGGCGCGCTGCCTGCAGCAGCCCTGAGGGCGGGAAGGACTGCACGGCGCCTGTTGCACGCCGCACGTCGCCGGTTGCACCGCGCCCGTTGCACCACGCCGGTTGCACCACGCCTCAGAATCTCGGCAGGTCCGGGTGGGAGATCTGGCCGCCGCGCACCAGCATCTTTCCGTATTCGGCACAGCGGTTGAGCGTGGGAATCACCTTGCCGGGGTTGAGCAGGGCCTGCGGGTCGAAGGCGGCCTTGAGTGCGAACATCTGGTCGTTCTCGGCCGTGGTGAACTGGGTGCACATGGAGTTGAGCTTTTCCACGCCCACGCCATGCTCGCCCGTGACCGTGCCGCCCATGGCCACGCTGGTCTCCAGGATGTCGGCGCCGAACAGCTCGCAGCGGTGCAGCTCGTCGGGGTCGTTGGCATCGAACAGGATCAGCGGGTGCAGGTTGCCGTCGCCCGCGTGGAAGACGTTGGCGCAGCGCAGGCCGTATTTCTTTTCCATCTCCTGGATGGCCAGCAGGATGTCGGCCAGGCGCTTGCGCGGGATGGTGGAGTCCATGCACATGTAGTCGGGGCTGATGCGCCCGCTGGCGGGAAAGGCGTTCTTGCGCCCGCTCCAGAAGCGCAGGCGCTCGGCCTCGCTTTCACTCACCGTGATGGCCGTGGCCCCGGCGCCGCGCAGCACCTCGCTCATGTGGGCGATCTCTTCCTCGACTTCCTCGGGCGTGCCGTCGCTCTCGCACAGCAGGATGGCCTCGGCCGTGAGGTCGTAGCCGGCCTTGACGAAGTCCTCGACGGCGGCCGTCATGGGCTTGTCCATCATCTCCAGCCCGGCCGGGATGATGCCGGCCGCGATCACGGCGGCCACGGCGTCGCCGGCCTTGCGCACGTCGTCGAAGCTGGCCATGATGCAGCGCGCCAGCTGGGGCTTGGGGATCAGGCGCACGGTGACTTCGGTGGTCACGGCCAGCATGCCTTCGCTGCCGACCAGGATGGCCAGCAGGTCGAAGCCCGGCGTGTCCAGTGCCGTGGAGCCGAACTCCACCGGCTCGCCCTCCACCGTGAAGCCGCGCACCTTCAGCACGTTGTGTACGGTCAGCCCGTACTTGAGGCAGTGCACGCCGCCCGAGTTCTCGGCCACGTTGCCACCGATGGTGCAGGCGATCTGGCTGCTGGGATCGGGCGCGTAGTACAGGCCCAGGGGCGCGGCGGCCTCGCTGATGGCCAGGTTGCGCACGCCGCACTGCACCACGGCCGTGCGGCTGGCGGCATCGACCTGGAGGATCTTGTTGAACTTGGCCAGCGACAGCGTCACGCCCATGGGATGGGGCAGGGCGCCGCCCGACAGCCCGGTGCCTGCGCCGCGTGCGATCACGGGCACCTGGATGGCGTGGCAGGCGCGCAGCACGGCCTGGACCTGGGCCTCGGTCTCGGGCAGGCAGACCACCAGGGGGCGCTGGCGGTAGGCAGTGAGTCCGTCGCATTCATAGGGGGTGGTGTCCTCGGCGTTCCACAGCAGGGCATGCGCGGGCACATGGCGGGCCAGCGCGGCCACGACCTCGGCCTGGCGCCGTGCGCGTTCGGAGGCCGTGGGCTGCTGGTGGGCGGCATCGGCGGCGGCCGACGCCATGGCGCCGGGGGCAGGGCTGGCTGGGGAGCTGGCGGAAGTCATGGGGCCTGACTTTAGGCGATGCCGCCGTCTTTGTGCAGCGGGACTGCGCTGATGTTTATTGCAACGGCGCGTGAAATCCGCGAAATCCGTGAATTCCGTTGTGGGCGCCTCAGCAGGCCATCGCCCTCTTCAACCATTCAGCAAAGGCCGCGCATTCCCAGCGGTCCATGGTGCCGGTGCGCCAGCACAGGTAGTGGGCATGGGGGCTGGCCGTGTCCATGTCGAACAGGCGCACCAGGGTGCCGTTGTCCATCCAGGGTGCGCCCAGCTTGTGGCGCACCAGGGCAATGCCCATGCCGGCCGAGGCCGCGTCGCACATCAGGCCGATGTCGTTGAACTGCGAGCCCTCGTGCGGCTCGGGCCAGTCCAGGCCGGTGGCGCCGAACCAGGTGCGCCAGGGCTCCAGCGGGCTGCGCAGCAGGGGCATGCCTTCCAGGTCCTGGGGCTGCTCGAAGGGGCCATGCTCGCGGATGAAGGCCGGCGAGGCCAGCGGCGTGACCACGTCGCGCGCCAGTTCGATGTGCTCCACGTCGGCGTAGTGGCCGGGGCCGAAGCGCACCATCAGGTCGGCATCCTCGGCCACCACGTCCAGCAGCGGGATGGAGACCTGCAGGGCGATGTCGATCTCGGGATAGGTTTCCGTGAACTGGCGCAGGCGCGGGATCAGGATCACGCGCGCAAAGGTGGGCGTGACGGCGAGCTTGAGCCTGCGGCGGCCCGGTGCCGTGACCTCGCCCGGAAAGCGCTGCAGCGCGCCCAGGCCCTCGCGCACGTGGGACAGGTAGGCGCTGCCTTCGGTGGTGAGCGAAAAGTCCGAGCGGCCGAACAGCCGCGTGCCCAGGATCTGCTCGAGCTGGCGCACGCGGTGGCTGACGGCGCTGGGCGTGACGCACAGCTCCTCGGCCGTCTGCGTCACGCTGCGCAGCCGCGCCAGCGCCTCGAAAGTGAGCAGGCACTGTATGGGCGGGATGCGGCGGGCGCCGCTGCCGGGCGGGGCAAAGCCGCTGCCGGCGGCAAGGGTCACGTTCGCCATGGGCGGCCGGGAGCCGGCTTCAGCGGAAGACCACGGTCTTGTGGCCGTTGAGGATGACGCGGTGCTCGCTGTGCCACTTGACGGCGCGGGCCAGCACCTGGCTCTCGGTGTCGCGGCCGCGGGCCGTGAGGTCTTCCACGGTGTCGGTGTGGTCGGCGCGGGCCACGTCCTGCTCGATGATCGGGCCTTCGTCCAGGTCGGCCGTCACATAGTGGGCCGTGGCGCCGATCAGCTTCACGCCGCGGTCATGGGCCTGGTAGTAGGGCTTGGCGCCCTTGAAGCTGGGCAGGAAGCTGTGGTGGATGTTGATCGCGCGGCCGGCCAGCTTGGTGCACAGGTCGTTGGACAGCACCTGCATGTAGCGTGCCAGCACCACGAGTTCGGCGCCTTCGGCCTCGATGATCTCGAACTGCTTTGCCTCGGCCTGGGCCTTGGTGGCAGCCGTGACGGGGATGTGGTGGAAGGGGATGTTGTAGCTGGCCGCCAGCTGGTAGAACTCGCGGTGGTTGCTGATGATGGCGCGGATGTCCACCGGCAGCAGGCCGCTCTTCCAGCGAAACAGCAGGTCGTTGAGGCAGTGGCCTTCCTTGCTGACCATGAGCACGGTCTTCATGGCTTCGGCCTTGGTGTGCAGGCGCCACTTCATCTGGTACTGGCCGCCCAGGTCGGCCAGGGCCGCCCTCAGAGCCGCGGGATCGCAGCCGTTGCAGGCAAATTGCACGCGCATGAAGAACAGTCCGGTGGCCGGGTCGTTATACTGCGCGGCCTCTTCGATGTTGCCGCCTTGCTCGAGCAGAAAGCCCGAGACGGCATGTACCAGACCGAGCCGGTCGGGGCACGAAAGGGTAAGAATATAGGCTTGGGTCATAGCGGCGCAATTGTCGCAGCATGCACACGACCCTGCGCAAGTCACACGTTCTGGGAACGTTCTGAGGAACCACATGCAAGATCAGGGAGAGCAGCCCCGAATACCGCTCTGGGGCGCATTGACCCTGTATGTGTGCGCAGGTCTGCTGTGGCTCTGGGGCGTGGAATGGCTGCTGGCGCACCTGCAGATACCGCCCGGGCCGGCAGCGCAGCGGCGCATGCTGTCCTCGGTGGCCCTGGTGCTGGTCACGGCCGTGGGCGGCGGCTGGCTGCTGTGGCGCATGCGCCGTGGAGAGCGCACTGCCCATGCCGCGATGGCTGCCGGGCGGGAGGCCGACGAACGCCAGCGCCTGGCCGCCGCCGTGGTGGACAACACCATGGAGGGCGTGGTCGTCACCGATGCGCGCAGCCGCATCCTCTCGGTCAACAGCGCCTTCACGCGGCTGCTGGGCTATACCGAGCAGGAGATGCTGGGCAAGACCCCGCGCATGTTCAAGTCCGGCCGCCACGACAAGGCCTTCTACGAGGCCATGTGGGACAGCATGCAGGCCACGGGCCACTGGCAGGGCGAAATCTGGAACCGCCGCAAGAACGGCGAGGTCTTTCCCGAGCGCATGTCGCTCAGCGCTGTCAAGGACGCACAAGGCAAGGTCACGCACTACGTGTGCATGTTCACCGACATCTCGGCCGAGAAGGCGCGCGAGGCCCAGCTCGAATTCCTGGCCCACCGCGACATGCTCACCGGCCTGCCCAACAGCGTGCGCTTCACAGCGCTGCTGGAAGACGCCGTGGCCGAGGCGGCCGCCGAGCAGGGCACGCTGGCCGTGATGCTGCTGAACATCGATCGCTTCAAGGACGTCAACGACAGCTACGGCCACGCCATCGGCGACCAGGTACTGCGCCACATCGCCGCCCGTGTGCACGATTCCCTGGGCCCCCAGGACCTCATAGGTCGCATGGCCGGTGACGAACTGGCCGTGCTGTGCAAGGGCATGAGCGAGCGCGGCGACGCCATCGCCCGCGCACGGCAACTGATCGCGGCGGCCGGCCAGCCCTGGAGCTCGCCGGACGGCCTGTCCGTCATGGCCGGCGTCAGCGTGGGCATCTGCATGTACCCCTCCCATGCCGGCAATGCCCAGGACCTGCTGCAGGGCGCGCATGCGGCCGTCTACGGCGCCAAGTCGCGCAGCGGCCGTGCCTGGTGCTTCTTCGAGGAAGACATGACCTCGGCCGCGCGCGAGCGCCTGGCCATGGAGGCACGGCTGCGGCAGGCCATAGACCTGGGCCACCTGCGCCTGTACTTCCAGCCCCAGATCGACCTGGCCACTGGCCGCCTGGTGGGCGCCGAGGCCCTGGTGCGCTGGCTGGACCCGGACGAGGGCCTCATCTCCCCGGCCCGCTTCATCCCTGTGGCCGAAAGCTCGGGCGTCATCGGCGCGCTGGGCCTGTGGGTGCTGCGCGAGGCCTGCGCCCAGGGCCAGCGCTGGCGCGATCAGGGCCTGCCCGAGATGACCATCGCGGTCAATGTCTCGCTGCACCAGTTCCTGCTGACCGACATCGCCGGTGCCACCGCCGACGCGCTGGCCGCCACGGGCTTCGCCCCGCACTGCCTGGAGCTGGAGATCACCGAAAGCGCCCTGGCCGAGCGCCCCGAGGAGGCCCTGGCCGTCATGCGCCGTCTGCGCGCCCAGGGCCTGCGGCTGGCCATCGACGACTTCGGCACCGGTTATTCCTCGCTGGCCCACCTCAAGCGCTTCCCGCTGGACCTGCTCAAGATCGACCAGGGCTTCATCCGCGACATCCCGCACAGCGCCGACGACATGGCCATCAGCGGGTCGGTGATCGCGCTGGGGCATGCCATGGGGCTGAAGGTGCTGGCCGAGGGCGTGGAGACGGCCGAGCAGCTGGCATTCCTGCGCGGCAAGGGGTGCGACTTCTTCCAGGGCTATCTGTGCAGCAAGCCCATGCCTGCGCAGGCGTTCGGCGAGTGGGTCTCGGGCAACGAGGGAATGTGGGCCGTGCAGGGGTGAAGCTCAGTCCACCCGACCCGCATCCGCCCGCGGTGCCGGCGGGTTCCTGAACTTCTCGCGCAGCTCTGCGCAGTGGTCCTTGGCCGGCAAGGCGTCCGTCTTCTGCAGCCAGTCCACATCGGATTCGTGCGCCACCGATGTCTCGCCTGCCTGCGCCACGGCCACTTTGGCTGCTGCGGACTCCGGCAGCCAGGTCGGGATGCCCACCCCGCGCAGGACATGGCCCCGCCCGGCCACCAGCACCACGGTCTTGCCGGGCCTGATCGCCGCCTTGGCCACCTCGGCCATGCTGGCATCGCGGGCCAGCTGGATGCGGGCCATGGGCGGCAGCTGTGTGTCGGGCAGCAGGCCGCAGTGGCCTTCGCGGATGGCGTCGAGCTGGCGCTGCCAGGCTTCGGGCGGCAGGTGGGTGTCCAGGTTCTGGTTGCGCATGGCCTGCTTCATGTCGGCGCGGGGCAGGTTGCCGCCCAGCACGGGCACGCCTGCGCGCACGGCGGCCATGACCACGCCGCGGTAGCGCGGCCAGGGCCAGGCGGCGTCCTGCCATTGCAGGGCCTGCTGCACAGCGTCCTCGGAGGCGTCGCGCGCCAGGCTGGCCGTGGAGCCCGTGCGCGGCGCCATCTCGATCACCAGCGCGGCCAGGCGCTCCTGTTTTGCCAACTGCTCCACCGTGGCCTGCTGCCAGGCCTGGTGGGCCGCCGCATCGTGCTGCTCGCCCAGCAGCACGATGGGCGCGTCGGACCAGCGCTGCAGCTGCTGCGTCCAGTCCCGCGCCGGTGTGGAGGAGCTGGCGCAGCCGGCAAGGGCTGCCGCCAGCCATGCGGCCGCAGCCAGGCCGGCAAGGCGCGGGGTGCGGATGAAGGGGCGGAGGTGGGAGCGGACTTGCATGGCCCCATGCTAAACACTGGCCTCGCCCGGGGGCCCCATAGGCCCTGTGGGCATTGGGGGCAGTTGAAAGGATCCTAGGAATCGGGGCGGGGCACGGCGCAAACGGGCGGCGCTTGATTCAGGTCAAGACGCGCAAATGTGCCGTGGCTACAGTGCAACCATGCATGGCAAGCCCTCGCTTTCGACCAAGCTGCTGCTCATGGGCGCGGCCTGCCTGCTGGCGGCCGTGGCATCGATCGGCTTCACGCTGTGGGTGGCCTGGCAGCTGGAAGGCGGCGCGGCCGCCGTGAACGAGGCCGGGCGGCTGCGCATGAGCATGGTGCGCATGGCCATGGCGCGCCAGAACGAGGCGCCTGCGCAGTGGCAGGCGCGCGCGCAGCAGTTCGACGCCAGCCTGGACCTGCTGCGCAGCGGCGACATGTCGCGCCCGCTGTTCGTGCCCTGGAGCGACGAGGTCAGGGCGCGCTACGAGCGCATACGCCGCGACTGGAGCGCGCTGCACGCGCGCTGGCAGGCCGAGGACCAGGCTGATGCGCAGGCCATCATGGGCAGCGCCGACGCCTTCGTGCGCGAGGTGGACGGCTTTGTCGAAGCCATCGAGGACCGGCTCTCGCGCTGGACGGCCATCCTGCACCTGTTTCAGATGTGTCTGATGGCGCTGGCCATCATCGCGGCCGTGAGCTTCATGGCCACCAGCTACTGGCTGGTGCTGCATCCCGTGGGCCAGTTGCGCTCGGCGCTGGAGCGCATGCGGCGCGGACACCTGGACACGCGCATGAGCGTGGAGGTGGACGACGAGTTCGGCCAGCTGGCCGCAGGCTTCAACCTGATGGCCCAGTCGCTGCAGAGCTCGCACGCCGAATTGGAAGACAAGGTGCGCGAGAAGACCGCCAGCCTCAACGTGCAGCACCAGCAGCTGCAGGCGCTGTACGCGGTCAGCGTGCAGGCCTCCGAGGCGGCCTGCCTCCAGGCCCTGGCCGAAGGGTTCGTGCGCCAGATCCGTGTGGCAGCCCAGGCCGATGCGGCCACGGTGCGCTGGTCCGACGAGGCCAACGAGCGCTACGTGCTGCTGGCCGGCGACGGCCTGCCCCAGTCCATGTCGGTGCAGGAGCACTGCCTGCACACGGGCGCCTGCCTGTGCGGCCAGCCGCGCGAGCAGGCGCGGCTGCGCGTGATCCCCATCACCCCGGCCAGCGACCTGCAGCTGCCCCACTGCCGCGAGGCCGGCTTCGAGACCGTGGTCAGCATCCCCGTGCAACTGCAGCAGCGCCTGCTGGGCGAGGTCAACCTGTTCTTTCGCTCCACCGTGGTGCTCACGGACGACATGCGCGACCTGCTGTCCGCCATGGCGCGCCACCTGGCCAGCGCCATGGAAAGCCTGCGCGCCACGGCGCTGGAGAGGGAGGCCGCCGTGGCCGAGGAGCGCGGCCTGATCGCGCGCGAGCTGCATGACTCCATTGCCCAGTCGCTGGCCTTTCTCAAGATACAGACCCAGCTGCTGCGCGACGCCGTGGCCAAGGGCCGCGACGAGGCGCGCGACCGCAGCCTGGGCGAGCTGGAAGTGGGCGTGCGCGAATGCTATGCCGACGTGCGCGAGCTGCTGGTGCATTTCCGCACGCGCACCAGCGCCGAGGACATCGAGGCCGCGCTGCGCGCCACGCTGTCCAAGTTCGAGCACCAGACGGGCATTGCCACCTCGCTGAGCATGTCGGGCCAGGGCCTGCCGCTGGCGCCCGACGTGCAGATCCAGGTGCTGCACATGGTGCAGGAGGCGCTGTCCAACGTGCGCAAGCACGCGGGTGCCAGGCATGTGGAGCTGCGCGTGGGGCGCCACCCCTGGCGCTTCGAAGTCTGCGACGACGGCTGCGGCTTCGTCCCCGCCGACGTGGCGCCGGACTCGCTGCATGTGGGCCTGGGCATCATGCGCGAGCGCGCCCTGCTGGCGCAGGCGCTGGTCCATGTCCACTCCCGCCCCGGCGAGGGCACGCGCGTGCTCATCGAGCTGCCGCCGTCGGCCTCGGCCGGGGCGCCGGCGCAGGCCCTCCCCTCGAACGCGTGACACGCTCCCGCAAGAAAAAGACCGCCCCATGTCCTTCTCCAGCCCCATCTCCGTCTTCGTCATCGACGACCACACGCTGTTCCGCCGCGGCCTGATCGCCCTCATCGCCCAGGACGCAGGCCTGCGCGTGGTCGGCGAGGCCGGCGACGCGGGCGAGGCCCTGCGCCTGGTACCCGCGCTTGCGCCCCAGGTCATCCTGCTGGACAACCACCTGCCCGGCGTGCCGGGCGTCGATGCCATCGCGGGCCTGCGGGCCGCATCGCCCGGCAGCCGCGTCGTCATGCTCACCGTGAGCGAGGACGGCCAGGACCTGGCGGCCGCGCTGCGCAACGGCGCCCAGGGCTATCTGCTCAAGACCATCGACGGCGACCTGCTGTCCGAGGCCCTGCGCCGCGCCGCGCGCGGCGAGCCTGTGGTCAGCCCCGAGATGATGGGCAAGCTGGTGGCCGCCTTCCAGTCCCAGGGCGCGCCCGAGCCCCAGGCGCCCGAGCCGGACGAGGCCCCGGCCTCGCCGCTGTCCCCGCGCGAGGAAGAGGTGCTGGTCCAGATCGCCCGAGGCGCCAGCAACAAGGAAATCGCCCGCACGCTGGACATTGCCGAGACCACGGTCAAGATCCATGTGCAACACATCCTGCGCAAGCTGGGCCTGAGCTCGCGCGTGCAGGCGGCGGTGTATGCGTCGGAGCGGCAGCGGGATTAGCGGCCTACGCTGTGGCTGAAGCCCAACCATCCCCCGCACACCGCATCGCCCACACCCAGGCCAGCGCGGCCGCTACGGTCAGCCCGGTGAGCATGGCTGCCGCGCCCACGGCGTCCAGCGCCACGCCGGCGGCCAGCGGCACCAGCATGCGGCTGGCGGCGAACAGGCTGGCCTGCAGGCCGTAGTCGAAGGCCTGCCAGCGCGGGCGGGCGAATTGCATCATCAGTCCGAAGACGCAGGCCGAGGAGGCGCCCATGGCTGCTGCCACGCAGGCCACGGCCGCGACCAGGCCCGGGGCCGGGGCGCCGGCTGCGATGACGGCCGCCAGCAGCGCCAGCGCCGCCACGTTGCCGCCCGCATACAGGGGCAGGGCGCGCCGGGTGCCCAGGCGGTGCGTGAGCAGGGGCGAGGCCGCGCCCGCCAGCGCAGCCACCACGCCGCCGCCCATGCCGGCCAGCAGGGCGGCCTGGGCGGGCGCGAAGCCATGGTCCAGCATCAGCGGCTTGAGGTAGAACCAGGCCGCGCCGATGAAGGGGAAGTAGCTGACCAGCACCAGGGTCCAGCGCCAGGCGCCGGGCTGGGCGCCATAGCCGCGGACCATGGCGGCCAGTCCAGCTTTGGGCGCAGGCAGCAGCAGGGGTGAGGGCGCATCCCCCGGCTCATGGCGCACCACCCAGGCCAGCAGCAGGGCGCCCAGGGCCAGCGCGCCGGCCAGGCAGAGGAAGGGCGCGTGCCAGCCCCATTTCGCCTGCATGAGCAGCATCATCCCGCCGCCCACGATGGCGCCCAGCGACAGCGCCGCTGCGCGCACGCCCCCGGCGCGCATGCGCTCGGACGCGGGCAGCAGGCGGATGGCCAGGGCGCTGACGGGAATGTCGGCCCAGGTGGCGGCCAGCGCGGCCGCGAAGGCCAGGCCGAACAGCCACAGGCGCTCGGCCAGCAACTGCTGCCAGCCCAGGGCCAGCAGCACGGCCGCATAAGCCAGGCACAGGGCCAGCGCCCAGGCGCGGTAGCGCGGCCGGCCGTTCGCGCTGCGCGCTTCCACGGGCGCGGCCAGCGCGAACTTGATCAGCGCGGGCAGGCCCGCCAGCTGGAACAGGCCGATGGCCGTGCCCGACCAGCCATGCTGGCGCATGACCAGGGGCAGGCCCAGCCAGAGGTAGACGCTGGGCGCGGTGAGCGCCAGGTGCAGCCAGCCGAAAAGTGCCTGGAGCAGCCAGACAGGGCGGGGAGCTGCGGCCTTCATGGCGCGGCCTTGCGGGCAATGAGCACGGCCAGCGGTGCCATCGGAAACTCGCGCGACTCGATGCGTTCGATGCGCTCGAAACCCGCCTGCGCCAGCAGCGCCTGCAGCTCGCCGCGCCGGGTCACGCTGCGGCCCAGCAGGCGCATGGGCAGGTAGTAGGGCAGGGTGCGCAGGGCGGCTTCGGGCGTCTCATCCACCTCGGCATGGGCGCAGACGAAGACGCCGCCGGGCGCCAGCGCGTCGAACACCTTGGCGACCACGGCTGCCGCATCGGGCACGAAGTGCAGCACGGACGAGCACCAGACCAGGTCGTAGCCGCTGCCTATGCCGTCCGTGGCCAGGTTGCCGCCCAGGGCGGTGAAGCGGTCGGACAGGCGGGACTGGCGGGCGTTGTCTGCCGCCACGGCCACGGCCTCGGGCCAGTCGAAGACGCTGGCCTGCAGCGCGGGCTGCCGGCGCAGCAGGGCCAGCGCGATCCAGCCGGGGCCGCCGCCCAGGTCCAGCATGCGGCGCGCGGCACTGGCTTCAGGCACCTGGCCCAGCACCTGCAGCGCGGCGGGCACGCTGACGGCGCGCTGCTCCTGGCCGATCTGGGCGCGCGCGGCGGCGGCCCAGCCTTCGGCATTGCCCGTGGCCATGGGCGCGCTGGAGGCCGTGCCGTCGCCCGCTGGGCCGTGCTCGACCAGGCCGCGCAGCAGCGTGGCGGAGTGGCGCAGCGAGCGCAGGCGGAACAGCCAGGCCGCGCCGCAGGACTCGGGCGATGCGCTGTGCAGGTAGCGCAGCGCATCGGTGGCCAGCAGGTAGCTCACGGGCGCGTGCTGGCCGCGCCGCAGCAGGCGCATGCTCCACAGCAATTCCAGCCAATGGGAGGTATTGGCCTCGTTCCAGCCCTGGGCCTGGGCCAGCTCGGCCGGCGTCTGTGGCGTGGCCAGCCGGTCCAGTGCCCCCGATTCGAGCGCCAGCACCAGGGCCTCGGCCTGGACCTGGGCGGCGGCCAGGTCCCACAGCGGCTGCAGGGCGTGGGAGGGGGCGTGGGTAGGGGATTCACAGCGGGGTGTATTCATCGGAAGGTCCTTTTCACGAAAGGGAGTCACATGCGCCAGGTCAGCCGCACGCCGAACTCGCGCGGCGGGCTGTAGACCACGACCTGGCCGTTGAGGTAGCCCACGGCGTCGTAGCGGCGGTTGGCGGCGTTGCGCAGGTAGGCGGCGATTTCCCAGGACCCCTGGGCATAGCCGGCCGACAGGTTGAGCAGCCCGTAGCCGGGGCGGCGGTAGGCGTTGGCGGCGTCCAGGTAGACCTTGCCCGTGCCCTGCACGGCGGCCTGCGCCCACCAGCGGCCGGGCGCGTCGTAGCGCAGCGCCACATGGGCCGTCATGTCGGGCGCAAACGGGTTGCGGTGGCCGTCGTAGACGGCGCCGCCGTCGCGGAACGTGCCGAAGCGCGTGCGGTTCAGGCCCAGGGCGGTCTGCAGTTGCCAGCCGCCGCCGAACACATAGTCCAGCTCGAAGTCCGCACCCGTGGAGCGCGCCCGCGCCGCATTGGTGATGTAGACCACGCCCGGCAGGCCCATCTGCTGCACCTGCATGTCGCGCACCTGCTGGGTGTAGACCGAGGCCGCATAGCGCAGGCGCTGCCCCAGCAGCCGGCCCTTGGTGCCGATCTCCCAGGCGCGCACGGTCTCTGGCTCGTAGGCCGCATAGCCCATGGCCGGAGAGAACACGTTGAAGCCGCCCGCGCGGTAGCCCTCGCTGAGGCTGGTGTAGACCTGGCCCTGGGGCGACCACTGGTATTGCAGCGAGAGCTTGGGGCTCAAGCGCGACCAGTCGTCGCTGCGCGCCGCCGCGCCCACGGGGGCCAGTTCCACGCGGTTGCGCTCCACGCGCGCGCCGGCCGCCAGCGTCCAGCGCTCGGACAGCGGGACGGTCCAGTGCGTGAACAGCGCCGCCGTGCTGCCCTTGAGTCCGGCCGTGGGCCGCATCAGCGCGGCGGGCAGCTTTTGCTCGTAGCGCAGGTCATGGTCGTCGCGGTCCAGGTACAGGCCGGCCAGCCAGCGCGCGTTCCACAGGCCTGCGGCCTCGCCCTCCAGGCGCAGTTCCTGCGAGGTCGTGGCCAGGCGGTAGTCGCGCCGCACATGGAGCAGGTCGGCGCGCTGGAAGTCCGTGTCCTGCAGCACGCGGTCGTCGAAGACATTGCGCGCGGTGATGGAGCGCAGCCGCAGGCCCGAGGCAAAGCGGTGCGAGACATCGAGCGACAGCGTCTGCCCGCGCGAGCGGTTCCAGCTGTCCGTGCCCGAGTTCACCGTGGCGCGCGGCGCGGCAATGCTGCCCCATTGCGCGGCGCCGTCGTCCCAGCGCTGCTGGGCGTAGCGCAGCGTGGCCTCGGTCTCGGCCGTGGGCGTCCAGCGCAGGGCCAGGCGGCCGCTGGCGCGCTCGCGGTCGTCCACGCGCGCTCCCGTCGCCTGCTGGCGTATGAAACCGTCCTGCGCGCGCCACTCGCCCGACAGGCCGATATAGAGCTGGCCCGGCACCAGCGCGCGGCCCAGCTCGAAGCTGCCCGCGCGCTGGCCGTGGTTGCCGGCCTCGGCGCTGATCGATGCATAGGGCGTGTCGCCGGGCTGGCGCGTGACGATGCTGACCACGCCCGCTTCGGCATTGCGGCCGTACAGCGTCGATTGCGGGCCGCGCAGCACTTCCACGCGGTCCACGCCCTGCAGGTTGTGCTCGAAGCCCTGGGCCATCAGCGTGGGCACGCCATCGACCAGCAGCAGCGTGGACGAGGAGAACGACACGAAGTTGGCCGTCAGCCCCCGCATCACGGGCGGCTGCACGCCTGACTGGCCGAAGGCCTGGAACACAAAGCCCGGCACCTGGGCGGACAGCGCGTCCAGCCCGCGCACGCCAGCCGCCTCCAGCGCCGCGCCGTCGAAAACGGAGACGCTGGCGGGCACGGCGTCCAGGCTCTCGGCCTGCTTGTTCACCGTGACCGTGATCTCGGGCAGGGTGGCTTCGGGCGCCTGGCCCTGGGCCGCCACCGTGAAGGGGGCCAGGGCCAGCGCGGCCGGCCAGCGAAGGGGGAATGCCATGGTTTTCTCGTCCTCTCCAAAAGGGAATCTCGTTGGAGACCGATGCTAGGGAAGATGAGAATCGCTATCATTTGAAAACGTATGCGCGCCGGAGCATTTCCTATGCGAAGCGCGCATCCATTCCTCTCCCATGACCTCCCGCATCCCTTCCTCGCTTGCCTTGCCCCAGCCCTGTGCGCCGGGCTGGACGCGGCATGCCCTGCCCGCCGAGCTGGGCGACTGCCATGCGGAGCGCTTCACGCTGGGCGACGGCATCGTGCTGGCGCGCTCGCACTACTGCCCGCTGCACGACCTGGTGGAGGACAGCGTGCAGGCCGATGCCTCGGACCAGGGCCGCACCCTGGTCATCACGCTGGGGCTGGCCGGGCAATCGGGCTTTGTGGCGCGTACGGGTGCGGCACTGCGCTTCGGCGCGGGGCAGACCACGCTGGCAGCCTTTCGCGGCAGCCAGGGCGAGCGCCGCTATGCGGCCGGGCAGACCGTGCGCCAGTTGCGCCTGCTGCTGTCGGGCGCGGCGCTGGACCGCTATCTGGGGCCTGAACTCTCACAGCGCCTGACGCAGGTGGACGGCGCGGCCGGCGTGCGGCCCTTGGACCACCGCGCCAGCCTGCCGGCCAGCCTGGCGCTGGCGCGGCGCCTGGCCCAGCCGCCCGGGCACCAGCCCACCGATGCGCTGGACCGCCACATCGCCATGCTGAGCCTGGCGGCGCTGGAGCTGCGGCATCTCGCGCCTGCGCCGCAGCCGGCCAAGGCGGCACTGCGCTGGTCGGCCGACGAACTGGCCCGGCTGGAGCAGGCGCGCGAACTGCTGTCCACCCAGATGGACCGCGCGCTGACCCTGACCTACCTGAGCGCCGCCGTGGGCCTGGGCGAGCACCGGCTCAAGCAGGGCTTTCGCGCCGTCTTCGGCACCACGCCCCAGGCCCTGCTGCTGGAGCTGCGCATGCGCCGCGCCTGGGCGCTGCTGGAGACCGGCTGCCAGGTCGCCCAGGCCGGCTGGCAGGTGGGCTATGCCCATCCGTCGAACTTCAGTGCCGCGTTCACGCGGTTCTACGGACGCAGCCCGAAATCAGTCTTCGGGCGTCGTTCGTAAGAAGAGGCTTTCGGTGGATTGGGTTGGTCTGCAACGGGATGAGTGCATGCTTGAGGTGCTCCGTATGGGCCTGAGCCCGTGCAAGCTGCCGTTCCAAGAGGAACGCTCGGCGCACTCAGAACAGCCGCGCCCTGTAGACATTGTTTGGCTCTGCGTTTTGCGGCTGTGGTTCACGGCCTTGGAACACCAGGGATTGCTGCTCCTTGTCCCACAGCATGGGCTGCTGCGGGGTGTAGGGCGAGCGCAATGCCTGAGGGCTCTGCTCCAGCCAATGGGCCATGTCGGCCGAGGTGATGCCCTGGCGATAGGCCTGCAACTGCAGGCGCACCAGACGTCGGTGGCCTTCGATATCGTGGGTGCGCTGGAAGTATTTCCGTCTGGCGGGCAGCGCAATGTCTTGCGCGAGACCCAGCATGCTCCTGCCCATCAGATTGCGCGGCCAGTAGGTCCACCGGCCCTCCAGGTCCGAGACGCGTTGCTGCGGCTGCGCGATGGCTGCATCAAGCGCATGGGCGGGCAGGCGTGCGAGGACTGACATGTCCTCCCAGCGTTGCCAAACCAGATTGGCTCTCTGATGGGGCAGATAGGCCAGCCGCACCAGTGCATTGCTCAGCCACTCCTCGATGAACTCGGACCATGTGCCACGGAAGGCAGGAATGAGGGAGGGCGACGCCTCCACCATGCCTGCACCCAGGGCCATGCTCCAGCGTATCTCTCCTTCAGCAGCAGGGGCCAGCGACAGCGGCCAGGAGCCCAGCGCGGTTTCCCAGGCGTCGTGGTCGCGGGCTACCAGCGCGGGAAAAGCACGGGCCATCTCGCTGAGCAGCCGCTGATGCCTGTAGGCTGCTGCCAGCACGACCATGGCGCCGATCAGGGTGCGGGATCCCTCCAGCAGACGCTGGTGCAGTTGGGTGTTGCGCCGCATGCATTCGAGCGCTTCACGCGGTTGATTCGATTGAAGCAGCAGCGCCGCTTGCATGCCCACCAGTTCGGAAGCGAAGAACAGGTCGTCGTAGCGGGGCATTTGAAAGCCCGCGTAGGGCACCGGAACCTCTTCATATGCAGGTGACTCCCCCAAGGCCCGGTAGCGTGAGAGGGTCTCCGAATGGCGTCGTAGAGCCTCTTCGATGGCCGTGCGCCTTGCGTCGTAGTGTTCCATGCAGTTCGCGGCAGCGGGACAGCGCAGTTTTTTGCGGTCGTCCGTCTGGAAGGCTGCCTGCACGTGGTCTGCCCATTCCTGGTCGTGCTCGAAGCGGTGGTGATAGCGCTCCAGATCACGCATGAAGACCTGTTCTCCGGCCTGCTGCGGGTCTTCGCCAGCAGGCGCACCCAGCCCCAGCAGGAGGAAGTAACTGTTGCGCCGCATGGCCTGTGCGTCAGGCGGTACGAAGCGCCGGGCCTCGGCGGCCTCGGGCAGCAGCTCGTCGTCATGCCGGTTGGCCACCCACAGCACCAGCACGCCAAGCAACGGCAAAGCCAGGGCCACTGCCAGGGGCCAGCGCCAGAACCTGAAGGTGAGAAAGCGTCGCATGCGGCAAGCCTATCCGAAGGGTGGGCAGACCCTCTGCGTAGCCGGGGTGCATTCCCGTGGAATTGCAACGGCCATAGTTCTTTGGAACTAGGCCTGCCTGCGCGCGCCTAGTTCTTCCGCATTGTCCGAGCGTACGGCTGGCGGATGTGCGGCGCGGCCCTCGCGCGGGACCATGGGAACCATAGCCCCCACGAGGAAAACAAAATGGCAAACCAAGCGCCCGCCGCACAGGGCCATCCCCGAAAAAGTCCGGGAACAAGCACACGCCGCGACCGCCAGGCCTGGTCGGTCCTGGCCGTCAGCACCCTGGCCTTCACCGTCTGCTTCATGGTCTGGATGATGTTCGGCATCATCGGCATCCCCATCAAGAAGATGCTGGATCTGAACGCCACGCAGTTCGGCCTGCTCACGGCCATGCCCGTGCTCACGGGCTCGCTGGTGCGCGTGCCGTTGGGTATCTGGACCGACCGCTACGGCGGGCGCATCGTGATGGCGGTGCTGATGGCCGTCACCGTGCCCGCGATCTGGATGATGGGCTATGCCACCGAGTACTGGCACTTCCTGACCATCGGCCTGTTCGTGGGCCTGTCGGGCGGCTCGTTCTCGGTGGGCACGCCCTATGTGGCGCGCTGGTTTCCCAAGGAGCGCCAGGGCATGGCCATGGGCATCTACGGCGCGGGCAACTCGGGTGCGGCGGTCAACAAGTTCGTGGCGCCGGTGATCCTGGTGGCCTTCGGCTGGGCCGCCGTGCCGCATGCCTACGCGGCCATCATGCTGGGCGCGCTGGTGCTGTTCTGGCTGTTCAGCCACAGCGACCCGGCCCATCGGGTGCCCAGCAATGTGCGCTTCAGCGATCAGTTGAAGGCGCTCAAGGACCCGCGCGTGCTCAAGTACTGCCAGTACTACAGCATCGTCTTCGGCGGCTATGTGGCGCTGAGCCTGTGGATGGTGCAGTACTACGTGGGCGAGTACGGCCTGGACATCCGCGTGGCGGCCCTGCTGGCGGCCTGCTTTTCGCTGCCGGGCGGCGTGTTGCGCGCCATCGGCGGCTGGCTGTCGGACAGGTACGGCGCGCACAGCGTGACCTGGTGGGTGCTGTGGGTGTGCTGGATCTGCCTGTTCCTGCTGTCCTATCCGCAGACGGATTTCACCATCTCCACGGTGGACGGCAGCACAACGCTGCACCTGGGCCTGAACGTCCATGCCTTCACCGCGCTGATGTTCTTGCTGGGCATTGCCATGGCCTTCGGCAAGGCCAGCGTCTTCAAGTACATCAGCGACGACTACCCCGCAAACATCGGCGCCATCAGCGGCATCGTGGGCCTGGCCGGCGGCATGGGCGGCTTCATCCTGCCCATCCTGTTCGGCGTGCTGCTGGACTGGACGGGCATACGCTCCAGCGCCTTCATGCTGCTGTACGGCGTGGTCTGGGTGTCGCTGATCTGGATGTATTTCACCGAGGTGCGCCGCACCGACGTGCTCAACAGCCACGGCGGCCGCAGCGATGTGCAGCCGGCCGCGCGCTGAACCGCAGGAGTTGCACATGCATGCGAACACCCCAACCAACGCGCCCCGCCGCAGCCGCCCCGGCAGCGTGCTGACCCTCTGGCGCCCCGAGGACAGGCAGTTCTGGGAGCGCGAGGGCGAGGCCATCGCCAGGATCAACCTCTGGATCTCGGTGCCCGCCCTGTTCCTGGCCTTTGCCATCTGGCAGGTCTGGAGCGTGGTGGCCGTGAACCTGCCCGCGCTGGGCTTCACCTACTCCACCAACCAGCTGTTCTGGCTGGCGGCGGCGCCCGCGCTGTCGGGCGCCACGCTGCGCATCTTCTATTCCTTCATGGTGCCGCTGATGGGCGGGCGCCGCTGGACGGCGCTGTCCACGGCCTCGCTGCTGATCCCGGCCATCGGCATCGGCTACGCGGTGCAGGACCCGGCGACCGACTATCCGACCATGCTGATCCTGGCCCTGCTGTGCGGCCTGGGCGGGGGCAATTTCAGCTCCAGCATGGCCAACATCAGCTTCTTCTTTCCCAAGGAACGCAAGGGCTCGGCGCTGGGCGTGAACGCGGGCCTGGGCAATCTGGGCGTGTCGGTGGTGCAGTTCCTGAGCCCGCTGGTGATCACGGCCGGCATCTTCGGTGTCTTCGGCGGCGATGCGCAAACCATCACCAAGGCCGGCGAGGCCACGAAGATCTGGGCGCAGAACGCGGCCTTCATCTGGGTGCCGTGGATCGCCATCGCCTCGCTGGCCGCCTGGTCCGGCATGAACGACATCGCCGACGCCAAGGCCAGCTTCGCGGCCCAGGCCGCCATCTTCCGGCGCAAGCACAACTGGGTGATGTGCCTGCTGTACCTGGGCACCTTCGGATCGTTCATCGGCTTTGCCGCCGGCTTTCCGCTGCTGATCAAGAGCCAGTTCCCGGCCGTCAATCCGCTGGCCTATGCCTGGCTGGGCCCGCTGCTGGGCGCGCTGTCGCGGCCCTTTGGCGGCTGGCTGGCCGACAAGGCGGGCGGCGCGCGCGTGACGTTCTGGAACTTCCTGGTCATGGCCGTGGCCGTGGTGGGCGTGCTGTATTTCCTGCCCAAGGGCAGCGGCGGCTACGCGCTGGGCTTCGGCCCTGCCGAGGGCAGCTTCATGGGCTTCTTCCTGATGTTCCTGGTGCTGTTCCTGACCACGGGCATCGGCAACGGATCGACCTTCAGCATGATCCCGGCGATTTTCCTGGCGCTCAAGCAGCGCGAGCTCGGCGCCCATCCCAGCGAGGAAGCCCAGGCCCATGCCCTCAAGGAAGGCAACACCGAAGGCGCGGCCGCCCTGGGCTTTGCGGGCGCGCTGGGAGCCTACGGCGGCTTCTTCATCCCCAAGAGCTACGGCAGCTCCATCGCCGCCACGGGCGGGCCCGAGCTGGCGCTGTGGGTGTTTGCCGCCTTCTATGTGCTGTGCGTGGGCGTGACCTGGTGGTACTACGCGCGCAGGAACGCCGAGATGCCCTGCTGAGCTGCGCGCCTAAGGCACTACCGCACCTAACAGCAACGCACCGCAACGAACAACAAGGAGTCCCGCGATGAGCCATTTTCTGGACAAGCTTTCCTACTTCTCCCTGCCCCGGCAGGAATTCTCCAACGGCCATGGCCAGGTGACGGGCGAGGACCGCACCTGGGAAGACGCCTACCGCGACCGCTGGGCGCATGACAAGGTGGTGCGCTCCACGCACGGCGTGAACTGCACGGGCTCGTGCTCGTGGAAGATCTACGTCAAGGGCGGCATCGTGACCTGGGAGACCCAGCAGACCGACTACCCGCGCACGCGCGCCGACCTGCCCAACCACGAGCCGCGCGGCTGCGCGCGCGGCGCCAGCTACAGCTGGTACCTGTACAGCGCCAACCGCGTCAAATACCCCATGGTGCGCGGCCGGCTGCTCAAGCACTGGCGCGCTGCCCTGGCCGTGGCCAGGAGCCCGGTCGATGCCTGGGCCGCCATCGTCGAGAACGAGGATGCGCGCAGCGAGTGGCAAAAGCAGCGCGGCCTGGGCGGCTTCGTGCGCAGCAGCTGGGACGAGGTCAACCGCATGATCGCGGCGGCCAACGTCTACACCATCAAGAAGCACGGGCCGGACCGCATCATCGGCTTCTCGCCGATTCCGGCCATGTCCATGATCTCGTATGCCGCAGGCAGCCGCTACCTGAGCCTGATCGGCGGCGTGTGCATGAGCTTCTACGACTGGTACTGCGACCTGCCGCCGGCCAGCCCCCAGACATGGGGCGAGCAGACCGACGTGCCAGAGAGCGCCGACTGGTACAACTCCAACTTCATCATCGCCTGGGGCTCCAACGTGCCCCAGACGCGCACCCCCGACGCCCACTTCTTCACCGAGGTCCGCTACAAGGGCGCCAAGGTCGTGGCCGTCACGCCCGACTACTCCGAGGTCGCCAAGCTGGCCGACCTGTGGATGCACCCCAAGCAGGGCACGGACGCGGCCGTGGCCATGGCCATGGGCCACGTCATCCTCAAGGAGTTCTACTTCGGCGAGCGCGGCCGCCCGGCCTATTTCGAGGACTATGCGCGCCGCTACACCGACCTGCCGCTGCTGATCCGCCTCAAGCGCCAGCAACTGCCCGACGGCCGCACGGCCCTGGTTCCCGAGCGCTATGTGCGCGCCAGCGACTTCGAAGGCGACCTGGGCCAGGACAGCAACCCCGAATGGAAGACCGTGGCCTACGGCGAGGACGGCGGCGTGGCCCTGCCCAACGGCTCCATCGGCTTTCGCTGGGGCGAGGCCGGCCGTGCCGACGAGGGCCTGTGGAACCTCGAATCCAAGGAGGCGCGCACGGGCAACGACGTGCAGCTCAAGCTCTCGGTGCTGGACGGCCAGGGCGTGGACAGTGAAGTGGCCGACGTGGCCTTCCCCTACTTCGGCGGCCTGCAGTCGCCGGGGTTCGACGCCAACGAGCAGGGCACGGACGTGCTGCTGCGCCGCGTGCCCGTCTCGCGCATGGTGCTGGACGGCGAGGAGGCCATCGTGGCCACCGTGTTCGACCTGCTGGCGGGCAACTACGGCATCCACCGTGGCCTGGAGGGTGAGGCCACCGAGGGCGCTGATGGCGGCTATGACGCCGATGCGCCCTACACCCCGGCCTGGCAGGAAAAGATCACCGGCGTGCCGCGTGACCAGGTGATCGCCATTGCGCGCCAGTTCGCCGACAACGCCGAGAAGACGCGCGGCAAGTCCATGGTCATCATCGGCGCGGCCATGAACCACTGGTACCACTGCGACATGAACTACCGCGGCATCATCAACATGCTGATGCTGTGCGGCTGCATAGGCCAGAGCGGCGGCGGCTGGGCGCACTACGTGGGCCAGGAAAAGCTGCGCCCGCAGACCGGCTGGACTGCGCTGGCCTTTGCGCTGGACTGGCTGCGCCCGCCGCGCCAGATGAACTCCACCAGCTTCTTCTACGCCCACACCGACCAGTGGCGCTACGAGAAGCTGGGCGTGGAGGAGGTGCTGTCCCCGCTGGCCGACCGCAGCCAGTACGGCGGCGCCATGATCGACTACAACGTGCGCGCCGAGCGCATGGGCTGGCTGCCCAGCGCGCCGCAGCTGCAGGCCAACCCGCTGCAGCTGGTGCGCGACGCCCAGGCCCAGGGCCTGGACGTGAAGGACCACGTGGTGCAGTCCCTGCAGGACGGCTCGCTGTCCATGAGCTGCGAGGACCCCGACCACCCGGCCAACTGGCCGCGCAACATGTTCGTGTGGCGCTCCAACATCCTGGGCAGCTCGGGCAAGGGCCACGAGTACTTCCTCAAGCACCTGCTGGGCACCACGCACGGCGTGCAGGGCAAGGACCTCGGCCACGATGAAGCCAAGCCGCAGGAGGTGCGCTGGCACGACAAGGCACCCGAGGGCAAGCTGGACCTGCTGGTCACGCTGGACTTCCGCATGAGCACCACCTGCCTGTACTCGGACATCGTCCTGCCCACGGCCACCTGGTATGAGAAGAACGACCTCAACACCAGCGACATGCACCCCTTCATACATCCGCTGTCGGCGGCCGTGGACCCGGCCTGGCAGGCCAGGAGCGACTGGGAGATCTACAAGGGCTTCGCCAAGTCCTTCAGCGAGGTCTGCGTGGGCCACCTGGGCGTGGAAAAGGACGTGGTGCTCACGCCGCTGATGCACGACACCCCCGCCGAGCTGGCCCAGCCCGATGGCGTGCGCGACTGGAAGAAGGGCGAGTGCGCCCTGATCCCCGGCAAGACCGCGCCGCAGATTGCCGTGGTCGAGCGCGACTATCCCAACCTCTACAAGCGCTTCACGGCCCTGGGCCCGCTGATGGACAGGCTGGGCAACGGCGGCAAGGGCATAGCCTGGAACACCGAGACCGAGGTGGAGCAGCTGGGCGAGCTCAACGGCCTGGTGCGCGAGGAAGGCGTGAGCCAGGGCCGCCCGCGCATCGTCACCGACATCGACGCCACCGAGGTGGTGATGATGCTGGCGCCCGAGACCAACGGCCACGTGGCCGTCAAGGCCTGGGAGGCGCTGTCGAAGCAGACGGGGCGCGAGCACGCCCACCTGGCCCTGCACCGCGAGGACGAGAAGATCCGCTTTCGCGACATCCAGGCCCAGCCGCGCAAGATCATCAGCTCGCCCACCTGGTCGGGCCTGGAAAGCGAGAAGGTCAGCTACAACGCCTGCTATACCAACGTGCATGAGCTGATCCCATGGCGCACCCTCACCGGCCGCCAGCAGTTCTACCAGGACCATCCGTGGATGCGCGACTTCGGCGAAGGCTTCGTCAGCTACCGCCCGCCCGTGCACATGAAGGCGCTGCAGGAAGTGCAGGGCCAAAAGCCCAACGGCCACCCCGAGATCGCGCTGAACTTCATCACGCCGCACCAGAAGTGGGGCATCCACTCCACCTACGGCGACAACCTGATGATGCTCACGCTGGCGCGTGGCGGCCCCATCGTCTGGCTCAGCGAGGACGACGCCAAGAGCGCCGGCATCGCCGACAACGACTGGGTGGAGCTGTACAACGCCAACGGCGCCATCGCGGCGCGGGCCGTGGTCAGCCAGCGCGTCAAGCCGGGCATGGTGATGATGTACCACGCGCAGGAGAAGACCATCAACACGCCGGGCTCGGAGATCACCGGCACGCGCGGCGGCATCCACAACTCGGTCACGCGCATCGTGCTCAAGCCCACCCACATGATCGGCGGCTACGCGCAGTACAGCTACGGCTTCAACTACTACGGAACCATCGGCACCAACCGCGACGAGTTCGTCCTGGTCCGAAAGATGCGCCGCATCGACTGGCTGGATGACGAAGCCGAGGCCGGCGCGGCCGCCCATGCCTGAACAACAAGGAGAAACACGATGAAAATCCGCGCACAGATCGGCATGGTGCTGAACCTGGACAAGTGCATCGGCTGCCACACCTGCTCCGTCACCTGCAAGAACGTCTGGACCAGCCGCCCCGGCGTCGAATACGCCTGGTTCAACAACGTCGAGACCAAGCCCGGCATCGGCTACCCGCGCGAGTGGGAAAACCAGGCCAAGTGGAACGGCGGCTGGATGCGCCGCACGGACGGCTCCATCGCGCCCCGCCAGGGCGGCAAGTGGAGCCTGTTGATGCGCATCTTCGCCAACCCCAACCTGCCCCAGATCGACGACTACTACGAACCCTTCACCTACGACTACGAGCACCTGCAGTCGGCCAGGGAAAGCAAGGCCGCGCCCACGGCGCGCGCACGCAGCCTGATCTCGGGCCAGCGCATGGAGAAGATCGAATGGGGTCCGAACTGGGAGGAAATCCTGGGCGGCGAATTCAGCAAGCGCAGCCATGACGTGAACTTCGAGCAGATCCAGAAGGACATCTACGGCCAGTTCGAGAACACCTTCATGATGTACCTGCCGCGCCTGTGCGAGCACTGCCTGAACCCGGCCTGCGTGGCGTCCTGCCCCTCGGGCTCGATCTACAAGCGCGAGGAGGACGGCATCGTCCTCATCGACCAGGACAAGTGCCGCGGCTGGCGCATGTGCGTCTCGGGCTGCCCCTACAAGAAGATCTACTACAACTGGCAAAGCGGCAAGGCCGAAAAATGCATCTTCTGCTACCCGCGCATCGAGGCCGGCCAGCCCACCGTCTGCTCCGAAACCTGCGTGGGCCGCATCCGCTACCTGGGCGTGCTGCTGTACGACGCCGACCGCATCGAGGAAGCGGCCAGCGTGGAGCGCGACCGCGACCTCTACCAGGCGCAGCTGGACATCTTCCTGGACCCCAATGACCCCGAGGTCATCCGCCAGGCCCGCATCGACGGCATCCCCGACGCCTGGATCGAGGCCGCCCAGTCCAGCCCCGTCTACAAGATGGCCGTGGACTGGAAGGTGGCCCTGCCGCTGCACCCCGAGTACCGCACCCTGCCCATGGTCTGGTATGTGCCGCCGCTGTCGCCCATCACCTCGGCGGCGAACGCCGGGCATCTCGACAGTGTCGGCCGCAGCCCCATCAATGGCGACCTGCCCGATGTCTCGCAGCTGCGCATCCCCGTGCAGTACCTGGCCAACCTGCTCACCGCCGGCGACACCACGCCCGTGGTGCGCGCGCTGGAGCGCATGCTGGCCATGCGCGCGTACCAGCGCAGCAAGCACGTGGACCAGGAACAGAACCTGGCCGTGCTCCAGTACGCGGGACTGACGGTGCACGAGGTCGAGGACATGTACCAGACCATGGCGATCGCCAACTACGAGGACCGCTTCGTCATCCCCTCGGCCCACCGCGAATACGCCGAAAGCGCGTTCGATTTGCGCGGCGGCTGCGGCTTCTCGTTCGGCAACGGCTGTTCTGACGGCAACACCGACGCCAGCCTGTTCGGCGGCAAGAAGCCGCGAACCATCCCCATCCGCGCGCAAATGTGAGGACTGCCGCCATGTTCAATCACAACACCTCCACCCCCGTGCGCCTGACGCTGCGCGCGCTGGCCTGCCTCATCGGCTACCCGGGCGCCGAGCTGCGCGCCCTGCTGCCGGGCCTGATCGACGCCCTGCGCCTGGAGCAATCCGTGGCGCCGGCGCGGCTGCGCGAGTTGCAGCAGCTGGCCGAGCAGCTGCAGGCCATGGACCCCTTCGAGGCCGAGGCCCGCTACGTGGACACCTTCGACCGGGGCCACCAGACCTCGCTGCACCTGTTCGAGCATGTGCACGGCGACTCGGCCGACCGGGGCCCGGCGCTGATCGACCTGCAGCAGACCTACGAGCGCGCGGGCCTGGCCTTCGAGGCCGACGAACTGCCCGACCACCTGGCCGTGGTGCTGGAGTTCGCCTCCACCCAGCCGCCGGCCATCGCCCGTGAATTCCTGGGCGAGATGGCCCACATCCTCAACGCCCTGTTCACGGCGCTGGCGCGGCGCGACAGCCCCTACGCCAGCGTGATCGCGGCCGTGCTGGAGATCACCGGCCACAGGGCCGAGCGCGTGGAAATCCGCCCCGAGCCCGCCATGGACGAGGCCTGGGCTGAACCCGCCGCCTTCGACGGCTGCAGCAGCCAGGGCCAATCGCGCCCCGGCGCCGAGCAGCCCGTGCATTTCGTGCGCCGCACGGCGGCGCCCCAAGCCCAAGGACCCCGCCAAAGGAGCCTGACATGACCCCCTCCTGGATAGACCACCTGCTCTTCGGCCTCTACCCCTACATCTGCCTGGCCGTGTTCTTCATCGGCAGCTGGCTGCGATTCGACCGCGACCAGTACACCTGGAAGAGCGACTCCTCGCAGCTGCTGCGCAGCGGCAGCCTGCGCTGGGGCAGCAACCTGTTCCACATCGGCGTGCTGTTCCTGTTCTTCGGCCACACCGTGGGCATGCTCACGCCGCACTTCGTCTACGAGCCCTTCATGGCCGCAGGCGCCAAGCAGCTGCTGGCCATGGTCAGCGGCGGCATCGCGGGCACGCTGGGCTTCATCGGCCTCACCATCTTGCTGCACCGCCGGCTGTCGGACGTGCGCATCCGCGCCCACTCCAGGTTCAGCGACATCGCCATCCTCTGGCTGCTGTGGCTGCAGCTGCTGCTGGGCCTGGCCACCATCCCGCTGTCTGCAAAGCACATGGACGGCTCCATGATGATGGCCCTGGCCGAATGGGCGCAGCGCATCGTCACCTTCCGTGGCGGCGCGGCCGAACTGCTGGCCGAGGCCGGCTGGGTGTTCAAGGCCCACATGTTCCTGGGCATGAGCATCTTCCTGGTCTTCCCCTTCACGCGCCTGGTCCACGTCTGGAGCGGCTTCGGCACCCTGGTCTACCTGCTGCGTCCCTACCAGCTGGTGCGCTCGCGCCGCCTGGGCCTGCCCGCATCGTCGGCACGCCGTGACGCCAAGCCCGGCCATTGAGGAGATCGACATGGAACATGGATGCAACGGATCGGGCGGCGGCCACTGCGGCTGCGCGTCTTCAACCCCTTCTTCTTCTACTTCTTCTGCCCCGATGGGGGATCTCCCGGCGATTCCCGAAGTGCCGGCCTTCCAGCCCGTGGGCGAGGCCGGTGCCGAGGTGGCCCGCATCAACGCCACGCCGCTGCACGCACCCGGACAGCGCCCGCCCGAGCGCGAACTGCGCCAGCGCGCCTGCACCGAGCTGCTGCGCCAGGCGGCCCAGCGCGAAGGCCTGCTGGGCGCCGATGATGCGGCCGGCGACGACGGCGTCATCAGCGAGCGCGCCTCCCAGGCCATAGAGCAGCTGCTGGAGCGATCGCTGCACCTGCCCGAGCCCGGCGAGGACGCCTGCCGCCGCCACTTCGATGCCAACCCCGCGCGCTTCGCCCAGGGCGAGCGCGTGCGCCTGCGCCACGTGCTGTTTGCCGTCACGCCCGGCGTGGACGTGCGCGCCCTCACCCAGCGGGCCGAGGCCCTGCTGATCGAGCTGCGCTGCGCCGACGACGCCGGCCTGCGCTTTGCCGAGGCCGCGCGCCAATGGTCCAACTGCCCCAGCGGCCAACATGGCGGCGAACTGGGCTGGCTGGGCCGCAGCGATTGCGCGCCCGAATTCGCGCGCGATGTCTTTGCCTCCCAGGAAATCGGCGTGCTGCCGCGCCTGGTGCACAGCCGCTTCGGCCTGCACGTGGTCGAGGTCTGCGCGCGCGAGGCGGGCGTTCTGCCCGACTGGCAGCAGGCGCGCCCGGCCGTCGCCCAGGCCCTGCACCAGCAGACCTGGGTGAGCGCGCTCCACCAGTACCTGCAGCTGCTGGCCGGCCAGTCCGAAGTGGTGGGCGTGCGCATCGCTGCGGCCGACTCGCCGCTGGTGCAATAGCCGGGCAAAGGCGCAGTGCCCATGCCCGACGACGAACTGCTGCTGCGCCTGCGGCGCTTCCACGAGCACGCCTTCCCGCAGTACCGCGCGCAGTTCCGCACCCTGGTCGAAGAGGCGAGGGCCTGCCCGCCCTCATCTGGGGATCGCGTTGCCCCGCTCCAGGGTCGTATGCAAGGCGCACGTGCGCCGCAAGGCATGTGCCTTGCAAGCGCGGGCAACGCCGCAGACGGCCCTGGAGCGGGGCAACCCGAAGGGAAGCTGCATGCCAGCGCGCCACTCCGCGTTGCACTCCTTGTGCGTGTGGACACACGCACGGCGTCGCGCGCCTTGATTGGCACGCTGGCATGCAGCTTCGCGACCCCAGATGAGGGCGGGCAGGCCCTGACATCCCACTACGCTGTTCATCGGCTGCTCGGACTCGCGCCTCGTGCCCTACCTGCTCACGGGGGCGCCGCCGGGCGAGCTGTTCCTGGTGCGCAACGTGGGCGCCTTCGTGCCGCCGTACGACGGATCGCACGGCCACCACGGCACGGCGGCGGCCATCGAATTCGCCGTGCTCAACCTGCAGGTCAGCCGCATCGTGGTCTGCGGCCACAGCCACTGCGGAGCCATCAAGGCCCTGTATGGAGAAGTCTCGCCCGAGGCGCGCAACCTGCAGCGCTGGCTGGACCTGGGCCGCGAGGCCGTGCTGCCCGTGCAGGCCGGCCCCGAGGCGCTGCGCCGCACCGAGCAGCGCGCCGTCGTGCTGCAGCTCGAACGGCTGATGGACTATCCCATGGTGCGATCGCGGGTAGAGGCCGGGCAGCTCAGCCTGCACGGATGGCACTATGTCATCGAAGACGGCGAAGTCCATGTCTTCGATGTCCAGACCGGCCGCTTTGTTGCGGCATCTCAAGCTCCGCACAGCGGCACCGGGCCGTACCCGCCCTACGTGGAGCATGATGGACAAGTGCTTGTCGACTGAGGCCCGAGCAAGTGCCAGGGACGGCGGCAGGCAAGTCAACACGGGAGCCATGCCAATGCATCGCGAAAACCTGGGCCGCGCGCAGGACGCGGCGGATCTGCAGCCCATCAGCCTCGATGTGCTGCGCGAGAAATACCTCAAGGACGGCGAGACCGGTGTGGGTGAGCTCTACGCCCGCGTGGCCCGCGCCCTGGCCTCGGTCGAGCCCGAGGCGCGCCGCGCCGAATGCGAGGCCCTGTTCCTGGCCAACCTGCAGGCCGGCGCCATAGGCGCGGGGCGCATCATGAGCGCGGCCGGCACCGACCTGCAGGCCACGCTGATCAACTGCTTCGTGCAGCCCGTGGGCGACTGCATCCAGGGCGTGGACGACGGCGGCTACCCCGGCATCTACGAAGCCCTGCGCGAAGCCGCCGAAACCATGCGCCGCGGCGGCGGCGTGGGCTACGACTTCTCGCGCATCCGCCCGCGTGGCGCCGAGGTGCGCGCCACCGCCTCGCTGGCCTCGGGCCCGTGCAGCTACATCAACGTCTTCGACCAGTCCTGCGCCACCGTGGAAAGCGCGGGCGCGCGGCGCGGCGCCCAGATGGGCGTGCTGCGCATCGACCACCCCGACGTGCTCGAATTCATCACCGCCAAGCGCACGCCGGGCCGCTGGAACAACTTCAACGTCTCGGTCGGCGTCAGCGACGCCTTCATGCAGGCCGTGGCCGAAGACCAGCCTTGGCACCTGGTGCACCGCGCCCGCCCCGGCACCGCCCTGCTGGAGCAGGGTGCCCACCAGCGCACCGACGGCCAGTGGGTCTACCAGACCCTGCCCGCCCGCACGCTGTGGGACACCATCATGCGCTCGGCCTACGACTTCGCCGAGCCCGGCATCCTCTTTCTGGACCACATCAACGACGACAACAACCTGCGCTACTGCGAGGAGATCGCGGCGACGAATCCTTGCGGCGAACAGCCGCTTCCCTCCTACGGCTGCTGCGACCTCGGCCCCGTCATCCTCACGCGCTTCGTGCGCCATCCGTTCGGCTTCGCGGGCGAGCCTGCGTTCGACTTCGAGGCCTTCGAGCGCGCCGTGGGCGTGCAGGTGCGTGCGCTGGACAACGTGCTGGAGCTGACCTGGTGGCCGCTGCCGCAGCAGCGCGAGGAAAGCGAGGCCAAGCGGCGCATCGGCGTGGGCTTCACCGGCATGGGCAATGCGCTGGCCATGCTGCGCCTGCGCTACGACGCGCCCGAGGGCCGGGCCATGGCCGCGCGCATTGCCGAGCGCATGCGCGATGCGGCCTATGGCGCCTCGGTGGAGCTGGCGCGCGAGAAGGGGGCCTTCCCCAAGTTCGACGCCGATGGCTACCTGGCCGAAGGCACCTTCGCCAGCCGCCTGCCCGATGCGCTGCGCCAGCGCATACGCACGCACGGCATACGCAACAGCCACCTGCTGTCCATCGCGCCTACGGGCACGGTCAGCCTGGCCTTTGCCGACAACGCCTCCAACGGTATAGAGCCGCCGTTCTCCTGGACCTACAAGCGCAAGAAACGCACGGCCGATGGCGGCAGCGCCGAGTACGCGGTCGAGGACCATGCCTGGCGCCTGTACCGCTCGCTGGGGGGCGACGTGCAGCAGCTGCCCGAGTACTTCGTCAGCGCGCTGCAGATGCCTGCGGCCGGCCACATCGCCATGATGCAGGCCGTGCAGCCCTTCGTGGACACGGCGATCTCCAAGACCGTCAACGTGGCGGCCGACTACCCCTACGAGGACTTCAAGGACCTGTACCGCCAGGCCTGGAAGGCAGGTCTCAAGGGCCTGGCCACCTACCGGCCCAACACCATCCTGGGCGCCGTGCTCGAGACCCATGCGCCCGAATCTGCTGAACAGCCGGCCTCCCCCGCGCCGGCGGGAGCGGCGGCTTCCGCACCCGACCCGCTGCGCACCGTGATAGAAAGCCGCCCGCAGGGCGCGCTGGACGCCGTGGCCGAGAAGATCGAGTACTGGACCCAGCAAGGCCCCAAGCGCCTGTACCTGGTCGTCTCCTTCCTGCCCGTGGTCCTGCCCGATGGCCGCACGGTGGACCGCGCCATCGAATTCTTCATGCCCGTGGGCCAGAGCGGCGAATCCCAGCAGTGGGTGACCTCCAGCATGCGCCTGCTGTCACTGGCCGCGCGCGGCGGCTTCCTGGAGCGCGCCCTCAGCGACATGCGCAAGGTGGCCTGGGACCGGGGCCCCGTGCGCCTGGGCACCCACCAGCGCGACGACGGCACACGCGTGCCCATGTGGCACGACTCCGAGGTGGCCGCCATCGCCTATGCGGTGCAGAACATCCTGGCCCGGCGCGGCAGCGGCGCGCCGCCCGCCCCATCGCCGCTGCCCGAGCCCGAGGCCCTGGCCACCGACCCCATGGTCATGGCCGGCCGCAAATGCGAGGAATGCGGCGCCCATGCCGTGATCCGGAAGGACGGCTGCGAGTACTGCACGGCCTGCGGCCATCTGGGGAGTTGCGGGTGAAAGTTGCCGTGGCCCCACGCCCGCAGGGCGATGCCGTGCCCGGCTGGCGCGCGCCCGGCACGGGCTTCGACCAGCCCTTCGAGATGCTCGAAGCCTGCCACGAGCGCGTGCTGCGCATGCTGGCGCTGCTGGACCGGCTGCGCGTGCATCTCCAGACCAAAGGTTGCGACGACAGCGCACGCCAGGCGGCGCGCGACATCCTGCGCTACTTCGACCAGGCGGCGCCGCTGCACCATGAGGACGAAGAGCTGCATGTCTTCCCGCCGCTGCTGGAGCAGGGCGATGCGCAGACCGTGGCCCTGGTGCAGCGCCTGCAGCACGAGCATGGCCTGATGAGCGCCGACTGGGCGCTGGCGCGCCAGCCGCTGCTGGACATGGCCGAGGACCGTTGCCAGGGCTTTGGCGCGGCTGACGAGGCGGTGTTCGAACGCTTCGCGGCCTGCTATGCCAGCCATGTCGAGAATGAAGAGCGGCTGGCCTACCCGCAGGCGCGCGGCATGCTGCCAGAGGCAGCGCAGGCGGCCATGGGCCGCGAGATGGCGGTGCGGCGGGGCGCTGACCTGTCACGGAGATAGCGCCGCCGGCAGCGCGCGGGAGCCGGCGCGGCGATACTCGCAGGCTTTGGACCTGCCCCTGCCTCGCCTGCCATGCCCGAGCGCCGCCCCATTTTCCTGCTTCGCATCGCACTGACCCTGCTGGGCGCCCTTGCCGCCGCCCAGCTGTGCCTGTGGCTGCGCACGCCGCTGCCCTGGATGCTGGGGCCGCTGATCGCCACCTCGCTGGCCTCCATCCTGGGCGCGCCCACGGCCAGTTCGGGCCGGCTGCGCAACGGCGGGCAGTGGATCATCGGCGCCTCGCTGGGCCTGTACTTCACGCCGGCCGTGGTGCAGTTGATCGCGGGGCTGTGGTGGGCGATTGCCGTGGCCATTGTCTGGGCGCTGCTGCTGGGCTGGGGCTTCGGCGCCTGGCTGTACCGCGTGCATGCGCCGCGCATGCCGCAGATACCGGCGGGCGAGATGCGCGCCACCACCTATTTCGCTGGCGCCATTGGTGCGGCCTCTGAAATGACGCTGCTGGCCGAGCGCGAGAACGCGCGCACCGACCTGGTGGCGGCCAGCCACAGCCTGCGCCTGGTCATCGTCACCGTGAGCATTCCATTCGCGCTGCAGTGGAGTGGCCTGCACGGGCTGGAGGGGCTGACGCCGCCCAGCATCCGCATCGTCGAATGGCCGGGGCTGGCGCTGCTGGCCGTGCTCACGGGCCTGGGCGCCTGGGCCATGGACCGGCTCAGGCGCGCCAACCCCTGGTTCCTGGGAGCGCTGCTGGTGTCCATGCTGCTGACCATGTGCGGCCAGGAACTGTCGGCCGTGCCTCAGGCCCTGGTCAATGCGGCGCAGCTGGTGATCGGCATCAGCCTGGGCGTGCGCTTCAAGCGCGAATTCCTGCACACCGCGCCGCGCTGGCTGGGCTCCGTGGCCGTGGGCACCGTGGGGCTCATGGCGATCTGCGCGGGCTTTGCCTGGCTGCTGCACCTGGCCGTGGACCTGCCCTGGGTCACGCTGCTGCTGGGCACCTCGCCGGGCGGCATCACCGAGATGGCCATCACCGCCAAGGTGCTGCAGCTGGGCGTGCCCGTGGTCACGGCCTTCCAGGTCTGCCGGCTGATCGCCGTGCTGCTGCTGGTGGCGCCGCTGTTCCGCTGGGTGGAGGCGCGCGGGCCGGCCGCGTCGCGCACGGCCTAGGGCCCACCTCACCACAGCCCACTGTCGCTGGTCGATACCGCAATCGCACCACCGGCCAGCGCCTGCTGGACCTGCTCCTGGCTGCAGACGAAGCCCGAGGCCACGAGCGGCGGCAGGATGCGGCGCTCGGCCTCGGTGATATGGGCCAGCATGGGGGCGGGCATGATCTGCACGAGGTTGGGGTCGCTCTGCTCCACGGCCTTGATGCTGCGCGGCCAGGTGGAGCGGTCGGTGACGAAGACTTTTTGCATGGTCAGCAGCCCGGCCTTGTTGGCGCGCTGGATGGTGGCCACGCGCGTGGACAGCAGGCTGCTGGCGCCCAGGTCCACAAGGTAGTCCACGCCGCCCTTGTCGGGCGAGATGCCGTCGCAGCTGTCGATATTGACGATGGCGATCTTGCCCGCCCCGGTGATGGTGGAGATCACCGAGCGCAGGCGGCGCAGTTCGATGTTGGCGACGATGGCGACCTCGGCCTGGCTGGCCAGCAGCGCGTCCATCTGCTCGGCCCCGTACAGGGTGGCGATGACGGGGCGGCGCGCCAGCCGCGCGCCCAGGGAGTTGTCCGGGCGGCCCATGTCAGAGGTCCAGCCCCAGCTTGCCGGGGTTGAGCAGGTTCTTGGGGTCCAGCATGCGCTTGGTGGCCTCCAGCAGGGCAAAGGCCGGGCCCAGCGACTGCCGCATGTAGGGCGCGCGCAGCAGGCCCACGCCGTGGTGGTGGCTGAGCGTGGCGCCGTGGCGCAGCAGCACGGCGTTGGCCGCGTCCCAGGCCGCGCGGTACCACTGGGCGCGCTGGTCCACGGCCACCTCGCCGCGCAGCGAAAAGTACAGGCAGGCGCCATCCACATAGGCATGCGACTGGTGGGCCGAGCCGGCCAGGGTGCCGGGGATGGCCTGCAGGGCGGAGACCACTTCCTCGTAGATGGCCGGCAGGTCTTTCCAGGGGCCGCACATCTCCAGCGTGTCGGCGACGAAGCCCGGGCCTTTCTTGAAGCCCTCGGCGCTCTTGCCGGTCAGGTAGCGCGTGTCCAGCCAGCGCTCCAGGGTGGCGGCACCGTCCAGCCGTTCTCCCAAGGGTGCGCACACACGTTCGCAGATGGCCATGACGGCATCGACGATCTCGGGCGCGCCTTCGTCGGCGATCAGCAGCACGTTGAGGTCGCTGCGGCCGAATTGCACGCCGCTTTCCAGCGCGTCGTACAGCCGCAGCGCGGCGGGGTTGGCGCCTTGCTGCAGGATCTGGCGGCAGGCTTCCAGGCCCTGGGCAAAGCTGGCGAAGCCATAGGCGATGGCGCGGCCGTGGTCGGGCAGGCGGTGCAGCTTGAAGCGGATGCGCACGATCACGCCCAGCGTGCCTTCCGAGCCGATGAACAGCTGCTGCAGGTCCGGCCCGATGGCCGCGCGCGCGTAGCCGCCCACGGTGACGAGGCGGCCATCGGCCAGCACCACGTCCATGCCGTGGACCATGTCCTCGATCTTTCCGTAGCGCGTGGACAGCTGGCCCGCGCCCCGGCAGGCCACCCAGCCGCCCACGGTGCTGATGCCGAAGGACGAGGGCCAGTGGCCCATGGTCATGCCGTGGCGGCGCTGGATGGTTTCCTCGAACACGTCGCCGAACATGCCGGCCTCGACCTCGACGATCTGGCTTTGCTCGTCCATGGCGATGAAGCGATTGAGTTCGCACAGGTCCAGCACGATGCCGCCGCGCAGGGGCAGGGCCGCGCCCGTGACGTTGCTGCGCCCGGCCGAGACGGTGACGGGAATGGCGTGCGCGTCGGCAATGCGCATCACGGCCTGCACCTGCTCCACGGTGGATGCATGGGCGATGACGGCCTGCGGCGTGGCCGGGTGGCCCGAGGTCTCGGCCACCATGGTGCGGGCCCACCAGTCGCGCGTGCCGGCAACGATGTCGGCGCGCTCGGTCTGCACGCGGTCGCAGGCGGCGCGCAGCGCGGCGAGCACGGCCTCGGACACGGCCACGGGTTCGTGCTGCAGGCCGCAGGCAGGACCTTCGGAGGCAGGGCGGTCGGCTGCGGGTGCGGCCTGCGCCGCCCAGCCCGGGGTCGTGGGGGCGCCCACCACGTAGTTGCGGCGGTTGTAGCCGCGGGCGATTGCGTCTTTGCTCAGCATTGGATGTCTCCCATCAAAATCTGTTTCTCGCGCTCCATGGCGCGGCGGTAGTCGTGGATCTGCTGCGCTATCTGCGCAGGTGCCAGCCCCAGTTCCTGGGCCAGGATGTCGCCCACGCGCGCTGCGGCGCGGGCCGATGCATCGCGCGCCATGAGGCGTGCGCGCATGCGGCGCGAGAGCACGTCTTCCACCGTGCGCGCCATTTCGTGGCGCGCGGCGTAGAGGACTTCGGCCTCGGTGTGGGGCAGTCCCTCGACGATGGGCCGGGCCAGCGCGGGATGCGCGTCGAGGATGTCGCTGACGAAGCGCGCTTCCGTGCCGTAGCGCTCGCCCAGGTGGGCCGACAGTCCGCCCGTGGCCGTGATGGCCTGGGCGTCGTAGCCGGCCGCGCCCAGCAGGAAGGCGGAGGCGGTGGTGCAGTGCGTGCGCCGGCCCAGCAGTTTCTCCACGGCGTCCACGGTCTGCTCGGCCATGTGGCGCGAGGTGGTGAGCTTGCCGCCGACGATGGTGACCAGGCCGTCGGCTGCCACATGGATCTCGTGGTTGCGCTTCATCTCCACGGTCTTGCCGCCGGGCGGGCCGACCAGGGGGCGGCAGCCGGCGATGGAGCCGACCACGTCCTCGGGCGACAGGTCCACCTTGAGCGCCGATCGCGCGCCTTCGAGCAGGAAGTCCAGCTCGGCGCGCGTGCAGTGCACATCGTCCAGGCTGCCCGCATAGTCCTCGTCGGTGGTGCCCAGGTAGGAGACATCGCCCCAGCGCGTGATGGTGGCGCGCCGGCTGCGGCCCGGCACGGGGATGGTGACGGTGCAGTCGTTGCGTATGCGCAGCCAGGGAATGGCCACGTGCACGCCCTTGGCGGGGCGCACGTGCAGCTGCGCCTGCTGGTCGGGCCTGCGGCCATCCCAGTCGCGCAGCCAGACGCCCGTGGCCATGACCACGCTGCGCGCGCGCACCGTGATCTCGCGGCCATCGGCCTGGACGATGGCGCCGTCCACGCCGCCGTGGGCGTTGCGCGTGATGGCGGTGGCCCGGGCATGGTTGAGCACGGCCGCGCCATGGAAGGCCGCCGTGCGCGCCACGGCCAGCGTGAGCCGCGCATCGTCCACGCGCGCGTCGAAGTACATGTAGCCGCCCAGGAGCTGCTCTTCGCGGAAGGTCGGGCAGTGCGACAGCACCTCGGCCTTGCCGAGCTTGCGGTGCAGGATGCCTTCGCGCCAGCCGCCGGCCAGGTCGTAGGTCCACAGCAGGCTGCCGAAGGCCTTGGCCAGGCGGGCGTCGAAGACGCCGTCGCGCTCCATCACGGGAAACAGGAAGGGCAGGCGCTGCACCAGGTGGCGCGCATTGCGGCGCAGGCGCTGGCGCTCCAGCAGCGAGTGCCGCACCAGTCCCAGGTTGCCCTGCTCGATGTAGCGCAGGCCGCCGTGCACCATCTTGGAGGACTTGGACGAGGTGCCCGAGGCGAAGTCGTCCTTCTCCACCAGGGCCACGCGCAGGCCGCGCAGGCTGGCGTCCAGCGCCGCGTAGGCGCCGGTGATGCCGCCGCCGATGACCAGCAGGTCGAAGGCCTCGTCGCCCAGCCGAGCCAGCTGGTCCGCGCGCTGCAGCTGCAGCGGCGCGGTCTGGGTCAGCATGGCGCTGTCCCTGCGCTCCTTGCCAAAGGGCCATTGCATCATGCGCAGCCCTCCAGGGCGGCGCTGCGGCCGGGGGCCCGGGCGCGGGCCAGTTCGTCGCCCACGCGGGCGCGCCAGATGCGGCGGCGCTCGCCGCGCTCGTCGGCGGCCATGCGCGGGGTGAAGACCGCTTCGGTGCGCAGCGTGGCGCAAGCCTGCTCCAGCCCGTCCCACAGCAGGCCTGCGCTGCCGGCCATGAAGGCGATGCCGCGCAGGCTGGCCTTGTCGGTATCGGCCAGGCGGCGCACGGGCAGGCCGCCCAGGTCGGCCTGGATCTGCAGCAGCGCATCGCTGCCCGACAGGCCGCCGCCCACCAGCAGCTCGCCCACCTCGGTGCCTGCGGCCGCCTCGTCGGCCTGCACGCAGGAGGCCACGGAATGCGCAATGCCTTCGAGGATGGAGCGCGCCAGCTGCGGCCGCGAGGTGGCCATGGACACGCCCGAGATCGAGGCCCGCGCGCCCGGCTCCATGGCCGGCAGGCGCAGGCCGGTGAGCGCGGGGATGAAGACCAGGTCGGCCGGCGTCTCGGCCTCGCGGGCCAGGGTGCTGATCTGCTGCGGGTTGTCGAACCACTGCAGCTTCTCGCAGATCCAGTTGAGCGCCGATCCCGTGGTGGGCACATAGGTCTCGATGGCATAGCGCGAGACACCGTCCATGCGCCGCGCCGTCATGGTCAGCGAGCTTTCATGGGCCGCGTCATGCGCGGGCAGCTTTGTTCCCGTGAGCACATCGACGAAGCTGCCCGTGCCATGCACGCACAGCGCCTGGCCCCGCTCCAGGCAGCCCAGGCCCACGGCGGCCGCATGCTGGTCGCCCGCACAGGCCAGGATGGGCACGGCCAGGCCCAGCAGCTCGGTGCGCGTGCGGCCGAAGTCCTGCACGTCCTCGCACAGGCGGGGCAGCAACTCGGCGGGAAACTCCAGCGCGTCCAGCCAGTCCTGCAGGTAGCGGTGATCGCCCAGCGCATAGGCGTTGCCCGAGGTCACATTGGTGGGCGTGGTGACCACGGCGCGCGCATCCGACAGATGCCACAGCAGCCAGGAGTCGATGGTGCCGAAGGCCAAGCGGCGCTGCTGCCAGGCCTGGGCCACGGCCGGGCATTCGCGCAGCTTGCGCGCGGCCCACAGGTAGGGCGAACGCACGCCCACGGGCCGGCCCGCGTGACGGATCAGCCGGGCATCCCAGTCGCCGGCCAGCAGGGCCAGTTCGTCGCGGTGGCGCGAGTCCTGCCAGACCATGATGGGCGCCAGCGAACGGCCCGTGGCCGTGTCCCAGAGCACGGCCGAGCAGCGCTGGTTGGCAATGGCCAGGGCCACGATCTGCTGGCCGCTGCCCTGGGCGCGGGCGATGGCGCGGCGGCACACGTCCAGCGTGCGCTCCAGCAGCAGGTCGGCGTCCTGCTCGACCACGCCGGGGCGCGGGCAGTGGATTTCCAGCGGCAGATAGTCCTGGGCGGACACCTGCCCGTCGCGCCCCACGACGGCGGCGCGCGTGCCCGAGGTGCCTTCGTCGATGCAAAGGATCACGGCTTCATGGTGCATGGAGTGTTCTCTTTCAGGCGGTGGTTTGAGCGATCTTGGCGGGCGGGGCGGCGCCGTCCGCGAACTGGGGCGCGCCGGGCTCGTCGTCGGGGTTCACCGTGGTGCGCGTGGGGTCCCAGCGGATGGAAAAGCAGACGATGCTGGCCAGCAGCGGCACCACGGACAGGATGAGGAAGGTGTTCTCCAGCCCGTACTGCTGGCGGAACAGCGGGAACACCAGCAGCCCCAGCGCCGCGCCCATGGCGCCCAGCGCGCCGATCACGCCGTTGGCGCCCGCGCGAAGCTCGCTGCGGAACGACAGCGTGGACAGGCTCTTGCCGTTGGCGCCGGGCCCGCCCGAATGAAAGAGGATGAACAGCGAGGGCACGGCCACGGCCAGCCAGATCGGCATGCGGCCGTTGAACAGGCCCAGCACCAGCAGCATCAGGAACACCAGCGCAAAGCCGAAGGCCGAGGCCCGCCGCAGGCCCAGCCTGCGCCCGATGACGGGCGACAGGAAGCCGCCGACGATGCCGAACACGTTGAACACCAGCGCGCCCAGCGTGGCCTCGCGGAAGTCCTTGCCGAACAGCGAGGCGCTGATCAGCGGCAGGTACCAGCCCACGGCAAAGTACTGGATGGACTGGCCTATCTGCACCGTGGCCGCCAGCAGCGTGCGCGGCAGGTAGATGCCGCGAAAGATCAGCAGCACATTGGCCAGCCCGCGCCGGGCCGGGTTGAGCACGGGAAGGCGTTCGGCGGGCGGCGCGGCCTCGAAGCGCTGGCCGTGTGCGCCGTAGATGCGCGTCATGGCGCGGGCGGCGTCATCCAGCCGCTCCTTGCGTGCCAGCCAGGTCGGGCTTTCCACCAGCAGCGCGGCCTGCATGCCCAGGATGAACAGGCCGAACACCGCCGTGGCAGCCACCGAATAGCGCCACAGCGAATCGCCCACATCCCAGGAATGGAACCACAGCGCCAGCACCAGGTTGCTGCACACGGCCATGTACCACATGCCCTGCCAGACATTGAGCCGGCTCTTGAGGCGGGCGGGCGTGAATTCGGCCAGCACCGCCATGGCGATGGCGAAGTCGATGCCATACGCCGCGCCCACGAAGAAGCGTCCGAAGAGGATGGTGGCGTAGTCGGGCGCCATGCTGACCAGCAGCGCGCCGGCCACGGCCAGCACCTTGGCGATGACCAGCGGGCGCATGCGGCCCCAGCGGTCGGCCATCCAGCCGCCGATGGGATTGAAGGCGATGGACACCCAGGAGGCCAGCGACGTCATCCAGGCCACTTCGGCCGGCGTCAGCTGCTGGTCGCGCGTCATGGGGCCCAGGCCCACGCTGAGTGCGGAGTTGGAGAATGCGTCGAGGAAAAGTCCGCCGAGGGCCAGCCACCAGATGGTGCCGGCGCGGCCTGAAATGCCCTGGCGTGCGTCGATGTAGGCGATGACATCCTGAACGCCGCGAACCCTGTGGATGCTGGTCTGCATGCTGGCCTCCTGTGTTTCTGCAAGAGGCCGGCAAACCGTACAGGCGCGACAAGACCATCTCACAGATGGTCTTCAAATCTTGAACCTGTGCGGCGATTCTAGGCAGCAGGCGCAGCCTGCGGATCGGTGAAAGCACCAGGGTGCGCGCAATGGCCGCGCCCAAAGAAAAGGCCCGCCGCAGAGAACCTGCGGCGGGCCTGGCGCGAAGTCCCTTCACGGGACCGTGCGCTGTGTGCTGTCAGTGGACCACGACAGGCTGCTGGGCCAGGCCGGCGTAGCGCTCCAGGGCGTCCTCGACCTCTTCCTCGGTGGGGGCGTCCTGCTGCCAGGCGATGATCTGCTTCTGGAACATCTCGGCCCAGGAGCCGTCCAGATAGACCTCCTTGCCCGAGCGCTTGTCCACGATTTCGAAGCCGTGGCGTGGCAGCTGGCGGGCGGCATCGACCTCAGCTTCGCCGGCCGCTGCATCCGGATCCATGTCGGGACGCAGATGGAGCACCACAAAAGATTCGGAGTCGTAAAGCATTTGCATGGTGTTCCCTTTCTGGCCCGTTGCCGGGCGTCGCACAGCCTACATGGCTGCGAAGCGCCGGATTTCAAGGACCGTGGGGGTCCCGATCTATCGCAGGCACTTGCATGCAGTATTCCACGGATTGGCATGCGCTGCGGCGTGTGCCGCAGGCCGCGCTGTGGTAGGCGGGCGGTGGCGGTGGCTGCAAGTGCAGGACTACCGGGAAATCACCGGTGTCCCACCGGTGTCCCGTGTGTCATGGCGCCTGGCGGCTCTTGAGCTGCAGATCGGCGAAGTCGCCGTTGTCCTGCGCCAGCCGGATGCGCACGGGCAGGTATTGCATGGACGGCGCCAGCCACAGCGAGGCCTGCTGGTCATCGCCGGCCGCCGCGATCTTGTCCAGCCGCAGCGCCTGCGTGCTGCCCGAGGGCAGGTCCAGCGTCTCGGTCTCGCCCACGCGGAAGGTCCAGCGGTCGGCGCGCCGTGCGCTGACGGTGATGAAGCTGATCTGCGTGCCCGCCGGGTAGCGCTGCGGCGCCGCCGCCAGCAGGGCCGACAGCTGCAGGAACACGCTGAGCCGGTCCTGCGCGCCGGGCGCGATGGGCGCGTCGGGCGCGCCCGTGCTGAAGCGCGCCAGGTTCTGGTCGAACGCCAGCTGCGCCGATTGCTCCTTGCGCGCCTTGTCGTTGAAGCGGCTGGGCTCCAGGCCCCTGTCGGTGATGCGGCCCTCGCTGGTCTGCGAGCGCGAGCCCAGCAGGAACAGGCTGACTTCCTGGCTGGCCTGGTACTGGCCGTTGGCATGGCGCCAGACCAGCTCGGCATTGGCCGAATAGTTGAAGCGCTTGGCCTGGCCGGTGACGGCGAACGACAGCCGCGCAGGATCGGGCAGTTGCACGGGAACGGGGGCGTCGGAGGCCAGCGGCGTGCCGTCGGGCGAGGTGATGGCCATGTCCTGGGCCGGGCCGGCCGAGGGAGTGGGCGGTGTTTCGGGTTCGGGCTTGGGAGCGGGCGGCGCCGGCGGCGTGGCCGGGGTTGCCCCGCTGCCGGCATCGGCGGTTTCAGAGGCTTCCGATGCAGCAGGCTCCTGCGCTGCGGCCATCGGCAAGGGCTCCACGGTTTCGCGGATGGGCGTGTCCAGCGGCTCGGGCGCAGGTGCGGTGGGCGCGGCGGGTGCCGGGCGCTGGACCTTGGGGCGAGGCTGCTGCGGCTTGGGCGCAGGCGCCTTCGGTGCGGGTACGGGCGCTGCAGGCGGGGGGGCGGGTGGCTCGGGCAGGGACAGCGCCCGCGTCTGCATGGCCGCCACCTCGGTGTGCGGCGCCGATACCTGGCTCCACAGCGGCAGGCCCAGCAGGGCCAGGGCGTGCACGCCCAGCACCACGGCGGTGAGGGCGGGCAGGGCGCGCTGGCGCAGGTGCATTTCAGGCATTCCAGCCCAGGTCCTGGGACAGCTGCACGCAGGCCTCGCGCAGGGGTGCATCGATGGCGCCGCCGTATTCGGGGTCGAAGGTGGCAATCGAGCCCAGCGTGGTCAGGCCCAGCACGATATGGCCCGAGGAGTCGAAGACCGGCGTGCAAAAGGCCACGATGCCGGGCAGCACGGTATCGACCACGCGGGCGGTGCCGCGCTCGCGCACCTCGGCCAGCATGGCATCTATGGCCTCGGGGGTGAGCGGCAGGTCCTTGCGCTGGATGCGGCGGGCCTTGTCCACCTCGGGCTCCAGCAGCGGGGCCGTGACCTCGCGCGGCAGCCAGGCCGCGAAGCAGCGCCCGGTGGCCGAGGCCAGCATGGGCATGACGTCGCCCAGGCGCAGGTTGGCGGTGACCGACTGCGCGCTTTCCTCCCAGTGCACGATGGTCGGCCCGTGGTTGCCCCAGACGGCGATGGCCGCCGTGTGGTGGATGCGCTCCATGAGCGCGGGCATGCGTTCGCGCGCCAGCCGCACGGGGTCCAGCCGCGCCAGCGAGGCCAGGCCCAGCTTGAGCGAGGCCGGGCCCAGGTCGTAGCGGGAGGTGCGCGCGTCCTGGGTGACCAGGCCGATGCGCTGGAAGCTCACGAGGTAGCGGTGCGCCTTGGCGGCGCTCATGCCGGCGTCGGACGCCAAGTCCTTGAGCATCTGCGGGCCCCGGGCGCGCGTCAGCGCCTCCAGCAATGTAAAACCGACCTCGACCGATTGAATCCCTGCGCGTTCCTTGTCCATTGCAATAGAATTTGGTTTTGTTTAGTTAAATCAATTTAACTTATCGTAATTCGTGGCTGCGTCGCCATGGGTATCCAGGCCGCTGCCCGGATGCCGTGGCGCGCGGCGGCGGCACGGGGGAGCAGCATGAAACTTGCCACATACAAGGACGGATCGCGGGACGGGCAACTGGTCGTGGTGTCACGCGACCTGAGCCAGGCCCATTATGCGACCGGCATAGCGAGCCGCATGCAGCAGGTGCTCGACGACTGGAGCTACATGGCGCCCCAGCTTCAGGACCTGTACCACCTGCTCAACAGCGGCAAGGCGGTCCATGCCTTTGCCTTCGATCCGCGCCAGTGCATGGCGCCGCTGCCGCGCGCCTACCAGTGGGCCGACGGCTCGGCCTACATCAACCATGTGGAGCTGGTGCGCCAGGCGCGCGGCGCCGAGGTGCCCGCCAATTTCTACACCGACCCGCTGATGTACCAGGGCGGCAGCGACGATTTCCTGGGCCCCTGCGACGACGTGGTGGTGCCCAGCGAGTCCATGGGCATCGACTTCGAGGCCGAGATCGCCGTCATCACCGCCGACGTGCCCATGGGCGCCACGCCCGAGCGTGCGCTGGGCGGCGTGCGCCTGGTCATGCTGGCCAACGACGTGAGCCTGCGCAACCTGATCCCCAATGAGCTGTCCAAGGGCTTCGGCTTCTTCCAGTCCAAGCCCGCCACCTCCTTCAGCCCCGTGGCCGTGACGCTGGACGAGCTGGGCGACGCCTGGAAGGGCGGCCGCCTGCACCTGACGCTGCAGTCCACCTGGAACGGCCGCAAGGTCGGCATGTGCGATGCGGGCGAGGACATGAGCTTTCACTTCGGCCAGCTCATCGCCCATATCTGCAAGACGCGCAATGTGCGCGCCGGCTCCATCGTGGGCAGCGGCACCGTGAGCAACAAGGGCGTGGAAAGCGGCAAGGGCAAGAACCGGCGCATGGAGTGGCCCAAGGGCTACAGCTGCATCGCCGAAAAGCGCTGCATAGAGACCATCCAGGACGGCGCGCCCAAGACCGAGTTCATGCGCTTTGGCGACACCATCCGCATCGAGATGAAGGGCAAGGACGGCCAGAGCATCTTCGGCGCCATCGACCAGAACATCGTCGAGCCTGCCGAATGAGCCGCGTCTGCGCACCCTGGTGGCGCCTGGCGGGCAGGTCGCTGCGCGCCGGCCTGGCCGCGCTGGCGCTGTCGCCGCTGGCCGCGGCATTCGCGGTGCCCCCGGCCGCAGCCCCCGTCACCTGCCCGCCCGAGGCGCGCATGCCCGGCCCGGACGAGATCCGCGCCATGCAGTGCAAGGCGCAGGACCGTGGGCTGCTTTGGCGCATCGAGCACCGGGGCCGCACCAGCTGGCTCTACGGCACCATGCATGCGGCCAAGCTCGACTGGAGCGTGCCCGGCCCCACGGTGGCGGACGCGCTGCGCGCCTCCGACAGCCTGGCGCTGGAGCTGAACATCCTCGATCCCGAGGTCATGAAGGTCCTGTTCGCAGGCATGCAGGCGCGGCCCGAAGCGCCGCCGCTGCGCGGCGATCTCCAGCGCCGGCTTGAGGAGCAAAGGCGCCTGGCCTGCGCCGGCCCCGAGCTGGCCCTGCTGCGCCCCGACGCCCAGGTGATCTCCCTGTTGTCGCTGGCCGGCCGCAGCGAGGGGCTGGACGCGTCCTATGGCATCGATTTCTCTCTGGCCGGGATGGCACGCGCTCTGGACAAGCCCGTGCTGTCCCTGGAGACGCCCGAGCTGCAATTGCGCGAACTGGTCTCGGACGACCCCGCGCGCGTGGCCGAGACGGTGGCGTCCGGCCTGCGCCAGCTGGAAAGCGGCATCGCCTCCCAGAAGCTGGGACTGATCGCACGCGTCTGGGCCGATGGCCGCATCCACCTGCTGGAGAGCCTGCCCGACTGGTGCGACTGCATGGCCAATGCCGCCGAGCGCGCCGACTACGACCGCATGGTCTATGGCCGCAACCCCGGCCTGGCGCGCGAAGTGGCGCGGCAGATCCGTTCCGGCCGCAGCGTGTTCGCCGCCGTGGGCGCCCTGCACATGGTGGGCACGCACGGCCTGCCGGCGCTGCTGGCGGCCCAGGGCTTCAAGGTGCAGCGCGTGGAGTTCCCCGCAGCCAGCCCGCCCTGAAACACACGGCCGCCGCCTCCATGAACAAGAGCAACAGGGCGCGGCCAGGACCCATCCACACCCATCCCACAGGAGACAACAATGGACCGTAGACAATTCCTGGCCGCCGTGGCGGCCTCATCCGCCGGCATGGCCGCGCCTTTTGCACAGGCGCAGGACTGGCCCGCCAGCAACATCCGCTGGGTCGTGCCCTATCCGCCCGGCGGCGGCACCGACGTGCTGGCGCGCACCGTGGCCGAGGCCATGCGCCAGACGCTGAACCAGACCATCGTGGTGGACAACCGCCCCGGCGCCTCCACCAACATCGGCGCACAGATCGTGGCCACGGCCAAGCCCGACGGCTACACCATCATGTCGGCCGACAACGCCGTGCTGGCCTACAACGAGCACCTGTTCAGCAAGCTGTCCTTCAACCCCGAAAAGGACTTCACCTACATCGGCGGCATCAGCCGCTTCCCGATGGCGCTGGTGGTGAACCCGAACTTCGAGGCCAAGACCTTCAAGGAATTCCTGGCCTACGTGAAGGCGCATCCGGGCCAGGTCAACTACGCCTCGCCCGGCAACGGCTCGCCCCACCACCTGGCCATGGAGATGTTCAAGAACCGCACGGGCACCTTCCTGACGCACATCCCCTACCGTGGCGCGGCGCCTGCGCTGGCCGACGTGATGGGTGGCCAGGTGCCCTGCATGTTCCTGGACCTGGCCTCGGGCCTGCCCGTGATCCAGTCGGGCAAGGTGCGCGCCCTGGCCATCGGCACGGGCAAGCGCGTGCCCAGCCTGCCCGAGCTGCCCACGCTGGCCGAGGTCGGCGTGCCCGACACCGAGGTCTATGCCTTCCAGGGCATCCTGGGCCCGGCCAAGATGCCCCCGGCCGTGGTGCAGCGCCTGAACGCCGAGCTCAACAAGGCCCTGGCCAACCCCGCCGTGGTCAAGCGCATGCAGGACTTCGGCATGGAGGCGCTGCCCGGCACGCCCGAGCAGTTCCTGGCCATGTCGCGCGCGGAGTCCAAGCGCTGGGGGGCGATCATCAAGAGCGCGGGCGTCAAATTGGACTGACCCCCTGAGCGGCTGCGCCGCTTCCCGTTGCACGGCGCCCCTTCTCGCTTCGCGGAGGGGGCGTACGGGCAGCCGGCGACACCCTCGGTGCGGGGCGGCGCGGCCGGCGTATGCCCTTCCTCGGTGTCTCTGGGTTGGGCCGTGGCGGGTTTGGGCGCTGGTGTGCTGGCGGTGCCTTTGGGCGTTGCTCATCGCCAATCCAGCGATCAATCCAGCGCCTTCTGCCTGCGCATGGTGGTGAAAAGAACAGCCAGGCTGGCGGCGGCGCCGGCCACGCCCAGGGCGGCGAAGAGGGGGATGCCCCACAGGCGCGGGCCCATGGTCAGCAGGCCGGGGGCCAGGCCCAGGATGAAGGCGCCGGAGACCACGGCCAGGGCCAGGCGGGTAGCGGCGCGTTCCAGTGCCAGGGAAAGCCGGTCGATGTGGCGTATGTCCAGGTCGGCCTGCAGCCGGCCCGAGCGCAGTCTTTGCATCACCAGCCGCAGGGTGTGCGGCGCGTCGTCGGCCAGTTCCAGCCACTGCGCCATGGCGGCGCGGCGCTGGCGCGCCAGGCTGCGCAGGGAGTAGCGCTGCAGCAGCTGGGCCTTGACCAGGGGCGTGGCCGTCTGCACCACGTCGAATTGCGGGTCCAGCTGCAGCAGCACCTGGTCGGCCGTGATCAGGGCCTTGAGCAGCAGCGCCATGTCGGCGGGCAGGGCCACGCCGGTTTCGCGGGCCAGGGCCATGAAGTCCTGCAGGGCGCGGGACATCACCAGGCGGCCGTTGCTGGCGCCGGGGCCATGGCGGGTCACGAAGCGGTCCACAGCGGCCTCGATGCGCGCGGCCGAGGGCGGGGCGCGGCCGGGCATTTCGCTTTCGGCCGCCCATTCCAGCAGCACGCCCGAGAGGCTGCGGCCCTGGCCCTCGACCAGGGCGCGCATCAGGCCCAGCACCTGGCGGCGGCGCTGGGGCGACAGCCGCCCGACCATGCCGAAGTCGATGAAGCCGACGCGGTTGCCGGGCAGGGCCAGCAGGTTGCCGGGGTGCGGGTCGGCGTGGAACAGGCCGTCGCGCAGCACCATCTGCAAAAACGCGCAGGCGCCACGGCGCGCCAGCAGCGGGCCGTCCAGCGAGGGGTCCGCACCCACGGCCGAGGCCGGCACGCCCGGCACGAAGTCCTGCACCAGCAGGCGCGGCCCGCTCAATGCCCAGTGGATGGCCGGCACGACGATCTCGGGCTGGGCCGCGAAGTGCCGTGCCACGGCGTCGCCATTGTGGGCTTCGACGGTGAAATCCAGTTCCTCGCGCAGCGCCTGGCCCAGCTGGCGCGTGACCTCGCGCGGGCGGTAGCGTGCCAGCTGCGGCCATTGTTCCTGGGCCAGCAGCGCCAGGTGCTCTAGCAGGCGCAGGTCGGCTTCGATCTGGGGGCGCAGGCCGGGGCGCTGGACCTTGACCACGACTTCGATGTCGGCAGCGCTGGCCGCAGGGGGGCTGTCGCTGCCGCTGCAGTCTTCCTGGTCTTGCCGGTCATCCCGGTCATCCCGGTCTTCGGCCGCAGGCAGCCGCGCACGGTAAACCTGGGCCATGGAGGCCGAGGCCAGCGGCACGGGATCGAAATGCGTGAACACCTGCTCCACGGGCAGGCCCAGCGACTGCTCGATCAATGGCTGGGCCGTCTCCCAGGGCAGCGGGGCGGCGTGGCTGTGCAGTTGCTGCAGCGCGGCCGTCCATTCGGGCGCGAGCAGGTCCGAGCGCGTGGCCATGATCTGGCCCAGCTTGACGAAGCTGGGGCCCAGGTGTTCGAGGGCCATGCGCAGGCGCTCGGGGCGGCTGGCATCCAGCGGATGCTCGGGATGGGGCTGGCTGCCGCGCGGCGCGAAGCGGGCCAGGCCCAGCGTGTCGACCAGGTCGGCCAGCCCGAAGCGCAGCAGCACGCCGACGATTTCCTGCAGCCGGGCACGGTCGCGCACGGCGACCACGGCGGTTTGCAGCATGGGCATCTCCTGTCGGTGGTGGCAATGCGGTCCATTGTGCCGATGCGCCAGACGCCATTGCGCAGGAATCGCCCGCCTCCGGGGCGGGGCTCAGGCCAGCCGCTGCACCTGTACCGCGCAGTCGTAGAAGCTGGGCGCGCGGCCCAGGTCGGTCAGGCGCTGGTGGGTGAGCTCGTTGACATTGGTGCCGTTGTCGCCGTGCTTGCGCCACCAGATGCCCAGGCCGTTGACCACGCCACGGCGCGCGCGGCCGTTGAGGGTGGCGTGGCATTCGTAGCTGCCCCGGTCGTTGAAGACGCGCACGCGGTCGCCCTCGGCCACGCCGCGCGGGGCGGCGTCGTCGGGGTGCAGCTCCACCAGCGGGCGGCCTTCCATGGTGCGCAGGCTCTTGACGTTGACGAAGCTGCTGTTGAGAAAGTTGCGTGCCGGCGGCGAGATCATGGCCAGCGGGTAGCGCGCATCCGTTTCGGCGGTTTCGTAGTTGGGCAGGTAGTCGGGCAGCGGGTCCATGCCGCGCCGCGCCAGCTCGGCGCTGGTGAATTCGCAGCGGCCCGAGGGCGTGGCGAAGCCGCCCTCGGCAAAGGGGGCCTCGGGCAGGGCCAGGGTGGCAAAGCCCTTGTCCAGCAGCTCGTCGAAGTCCACGCCGCGGCCCTCGAACGCCTCGCGGCACAGTTGCTCGTCTCCCGTCTGGAAATGGGCAGCGGCAAAGGCGTCGTCATGCCGCGCCATGTGCGCGGCCAGGTCGCGGAAGATCTGGCCGTTGCTGCGCGCCTGGCCCAGCGGCGCGATGGCGGGGCGGTTGAGCAGCACGTCGGTATGGCCGTAGCTGCCGTGGATGTCCCAGTGCTCGATCTGCGTGGTGGCCGGCAGCACGTAGTCGGCCAGGTCGGCCGTGTCGGTCATGAACTGCTCCAGCACCACGGTGAAAAGGTTCTCGCGCGCAAAGCCGGCCACGACCTTGGCCGACTCGGGCGCCACGGCCACGGGATTGCTGTTGTAGACCACGATGGCGTCCACGCGCGGGCCGAAGCCGTTGCCGCCTTCGTGCAGCAAGGCGTCGCCGATGGTGCTCATGTTGATGGTGCGCGGGCGGCGCTCGCCCAGCAGGTGCGGCATCTGCAGTCGGGTGCGCTGCGCGGGCAGGGCGCCCGAGGCGGACAGCAGCAGGCCGCCCGCACGGTGGCGCCAGGCGCCCACCAGGGCCGGCAGGCAGGCGATGGCGCGCACGGCATTGCCGCCGCCGCGCGCGCGCTGCACGCCGTAGTTCAGGCGGATGGCGGCGGGCGTGGTGGTGCCGTAGTCGCGCGCCAGCTGGCGGATCTGCTCCACGGGCAGGCCGCAGACCTGGGCCGCGCGCTCGGGCGGCCACTGCAGGGCGCGGGCCTTGAGTTCCTCCCAGCCCAGCGTGTGGCGCGCGATGTAGTCATGGTCCAGCCAGCCGTGCGTGATCAGCTCGTGCATCAGGGCCAGCGCCAGGGCCGCGTCCGTGCCGGGCAGCAGCTGCAGGTGCTCGTGGCATTTGTCGGCGGTCTCGGTCTTGCGCGGGTCTATGCACACCAGGCGCGCGCCGTTGCGCTTGGCCTCCAGCGCATAGCGCCAGAAATGCAGGCTGCTGCCGATGCTGTTGCTGCCCCAGATGAGGATGAGCCGGCTTTCGGTGAAATGCTCCACGCGCATGCCCAGCTTGCCGCCGTAGGTCAGGTTCAGGGCCTCGCCCCCGGCGCTGGAGCAGATGGTGCGGTCCAGCAGCGAGGCGCCGAGCTGGTGGAAGAAGCGCCGGTCCATGCTCTCGCCCTGCACCAGGCCCATGGTGCCTGCGTAGCTGTAGGGCAGGATGGTTTCGGGATCGCGCGCCGCCAGCGCGTGCAGCCGGGCGGCGATGTCGGCCAGCGCCTCGTCCCAGCCCACGGGCTCGAACTGCCCGGAGCCCTTGGGTCCCACGCGGCGCAGCGGGGTGAGCACACGCTCGGGGTGGTAGCTGCGCTCGGTGTATTTGCTGACCTTGGCGCAGAGCACGCCGCCCGTGTGCGGATGGTCGGGGTTGCCCTGGACTCTTTTGGCGATGCCGTCTTCGACTGTGGTCACCAGCGAGCAGGTATCGGGGCAGTCATGGGGGCAGGCGCCCAGGACCTGTGAGGTGGCCTGGAGTGGGGGCGTGGCGGAGGACATGGTGGCAGCGGTCTCGGACAGGGTGGGGACTTTGCGAAAGAACCGTGAAAGCCGGAAAAACAGAAAAAGGCCGTCACGGGCAAGGGGCGGTGCCGGTCTTGCATGCCGCAATCGCCGCTTGTCTTTATTATGCGGACCCTTGCAGCCGGCTGCACGCAGCAACGGCGCCGATTCCAGTGACAAAAACAGGCAAGTTCATGCTCCGACCCAAGACGGCGTTCAGCCGCAGACAGTTCATCGCAGCCAGCACGGCGGCTGCCGCCACCTGGACCGGCGCAGTGCGCGCCCAGGACGCGGGAGGCACCATCGTGCTGGGCCAGTCCTGCCCGATGACGGGCCCCGCGGCACAGATCGGCCAGCCCTTCCATGAAGGCGCCAAGCTGTACTTCGAACAGCTCAACGCGCAGGGGGGCATTGCCCGGCGCAACATCGAACTGCGCGTGATGGACGACGGCTACGAGCCCGAGCGCTGCGCGGCCAATACCCAGCGCTTCCTGTCCGACGACGTGTTCGCGCTGTTCGGCTACGTGGGCACCTCCACCAGCATGGCCGCGCTGCCGCTGCTGCAAAAGGCGCGCGTGCCCCTGTTCGCGCCGCTGACGGGCGCCGACGCGCTGCGCCAGCCCCAGCTGGCCCAACTGGTCTTCAACGTGCGCGCCTCCTATGCCGACGAGACGGCGCTGATGGTGCGGCACCTCACGGGCCTGGGCCTGAAGAAGGTGGCCGTGCTGCACCAGAACGATGCCTATGGCGAATCGGGCCTGGCCGGCGTCAAGGCGGCGCTGGCCGCCAAGGGGCTGGAGCCCGTGGGCGCGGCCACGGTGGAGCGCAACTCGAACAATGTGGCGGCGGCCGTCAAGACGCTGGTGCCGCTGGGCGCCGATGTGATCGTGCAGATCGTCACCTACTCGGCCAGCGCGGCCTTTGTGCGCGCGGCGCGCCAGGCGGGCTTTGGCGGGCAGTTCTACAACGTCTCCTTCGTCGGCTCGCAGGCACTGGCGCAGACGCTGGGCAAGGATGCCGAAGGGGTGGTCGTCACCCAGGTCGTGCCCTCGCCCTTCCAGACCTCGCGCCAGATCACGCGCGATTTCCTGGCGGCCATCCAGAAGGGCGGCGGCAAGCTGACGCCCAACTACTCCAGCATGGAAGGCTATCTGGCGGCACGCGTGTTCGCCGATGCGCTGCGCCAGGCCTCGGCCTCGGGCAAGCCCACGCGCGACGGCCTGGTGGCCGCGCTCGACGCCATGCACGGCCAGCAAGTGGCCGGCTTCCCGCTGGCCTTCAAGCCGCAATCGGCCAAGCCGCGCTTCGTGGAGTTGTCCATGCTGACCGGCGACGGCAAGGTCCGGGTTTAGGCTTGCTGCATAACACGCTCTAGAAGGAGAACCCCATGGCCTTGCTGCAGGAACTGCTGGACCACGCACCCGAGATCACCGCGCTGCGCCGCGACATACATGCCCATCCCGAACTGTGCTTCGAGGAACTGCGCACCGCCGACCTGGTGGCCCGGCAGCTCGAAGGCTGGGGCATTGCCGTGCACCGCGGCCTGGGCCGCACGGGCGTGGTGGGCACCATCCACGGCCGTGACGGCGGCGCCAGCGGCCGGGCCGTCGGCCTGCGCGCCGACATGGACGCCCTGCCCATGCAGGAGTTCAACACCTTCGAGCACGCCAGCCGCCATGCCGGAAAAATGCATGCCTGCGGGCATGACGGCCACGTGGCCATGCTGCTGGCCGCCGCGCAGTACCTGGCCGCGCACCGCGACAGCTTCGAGGGCACGGTGCACCTGATCTTCCAGCCGGCCGAAGAGGGCGGCGGCGGGGCGCGCGAGATGGTCGAGGACGGCCTGTTCACCCAGTTCCCCATGCAGGCCGTGTTCGGCATGCACAACTGGCCGGGCATGAAGGCCGGCACCATGGCCGTGGGCCCAGGCCCGGCCATGGCGTCGAGCAACGAGTTCCGCATCGTCGTGCGCGGCAAGGGCGGCCACGCGGCCATGCCGCACATGGTGATCGACCCGCTGCCCGTGGCGGCCCAGCTCATCCTGGGCCTGCAGACCATCGTCAGCCGCAACGTCAAGCCCATCGAGGCGGGCGTGGTCTCGGTGACCATGGTCCATGCGGGCGAGGCCACGAACGTGGTGCCCGACAGCGTGGAGCTGCAGGGCACGGTGCGCACCTTCACGCTGGAGGTGCTGGACCTGATCGAGCGGCGCATGAAGACCCTGGCCGAGAGCATCTGCGCGGCGCATGACACGCGCTGCGAGTTCGAGTTCGTGCGCAACTACCCGCCCACCATCAACTCCGCCCCCGAGGCCGAGTTCGCACGCCGCGTCATGGCCGAGGTCGTGGGCGAGGCCAACGTGCTGCCTCAGGAGCCGTCCATGGGCGCCGAGGACTTCGCCTTCATGCTGCTGGAAAAGCCCGGCGCCTACTGCTTCATCGCCAATGGCGACGGCGACCACCGCGCCATCGGCCACGGCGGCGGTCCCTGCACGCTGCACAACCCCAGCTACGACTTCAACGACCAGCTGATCCCGCAGGGCGCCACGTTCTGGGTGAAGCTGGCCCAGCGCTGGCTGAGCGAGGCTACGCAACACACCCCCTGAGGCGCTTTGCGCCTTCCCCCTCTCTCGCTTCGCGGGAGGGGGACGACACCCTCGGTGCGGGGCGGCCCTTCCTTGGTGTCCCTCGCTTGGTGGCGCCAGTTTCGACGGCCGTGAGTGATGTGCAAGGCGGTAGAGCGCTGACACCGGCATGTCACACACCGCACCTAGCATGCGGTCCCTGTGACCTCCATCGAATCCTCCACGGCCGCCGCGCAGGGCGTGGCCGTCCAAGCCCGGCAGCTCAAGCGCATCCACGGCGGGCGTGCCGTGCTCCAGGACATCAGCCTGAAGATCGCGCCCGGCGAGGTGCTGGCCCTGCTGGGTCCTTCGGGCTGCGGCAAGACCGCCCTGCTCAAGATCCTGGCCGGGCTGGAGCAGCCCAGCCGCGGCGAAGTCTGGATGGGCGGGCAGTGCGTGGCCAGCGCCTCGCAGTCCCTGCCGCCCGAGCGGCGCGACCTGGGCCTGGTGCTCCAGGACCATGCGCTCTGGCCCCATATGAGCCTGCAGGCCAACGTGGCCTTCCCATTGGAGATGCGCGGCTTGCCTCGCGCGCAGATCCACGAGCGGGTGCAGCAGACCCTGGGCCTGGTCGGGCTGCAGGGCATGGGCGAGCGCCTTCCCGGCAGCCTGTCGGGCGGCCAGCAGCAGCGCGCGGCGCTGGCCTGCGCCGTGGTGGAGCGCCCGCGCCTGGTGCTGCTGGACGAACCCCTGTCCGGCCTCGACGGCAACCTGCGCGAGCGCCTGTGCGAGGAAATTCCCCGGCTGCTGCGCAGCCTGGGTTGTACGGCCGTCTATGCGACGCAAGACCGCCAGCAGTCCTTCGCCGTCGCCGACCGCGTGGTCGTGATGGAGCACGGCCGCATCCTGCAACCGGACAGCGCCCGGGGCCAGGCGCCGGCCCCCGTGCCTTGCGAGGCAGACCTATGGCCCATGGCCGGGCACCTGTGCAGCGCAGCATAGGAGGGGCGTAGCCGGTCTCGGTTCGGATGACAGTGAAAAAAGCACGGTCGTTCTAAATTCCTGCTTTTTTGGCTACACTGTGCCGCTACACGAAACGCCCACCAGGAGACCCGCCATGTCCGATCTGAACGCCGCCTTCGAGGCCGCCGTCAAGAACTCCACCTCGATCAGCGAGCGCCCCGACAACGCCACGCTGCTCAAGCTCTACGCGCTGTACAAGCAGGCCACCGAAGGCGACAACGAGGCCAAGAAGCCCAGCTTCACCGACATGGTCGGCCGCGCCAAGTGGGACGCCTGGGAAAAGCTCAAGGACACCTCGGCCGACGATGCCAAGCAGCAGTACATCGACCTGATCGAATCGCTGCGCTGATCAACACCACCACCGATCGCAGACACAGGCAAGGCCCCGGACTCCGGGGCCTTGTCGTTTCCGGCCACGGCCACGGCCCCGGCCGGGCTCAGTACTTGTTGGAAAAGTTCGCGCTGATGCGCTGGCGCAGGTACTCCGCGCCCGTGATGGGCGGGTACTTCTTTTGCGGGCCCTCGATCACCGCGTCCTCGTTGGCCTGGCAGAAGAAGGCCAGGCTGTAGCGCGCGCCCTGGTATTCATGGGGCAGGGGATTGCGCACGCGGTGGAAGTTGCTGGGCAGCTGGTCGTCGCTCCAGCGCGTGAGCATGTCGCCGATGTTGCAGGTGATCACGCCCTCCACGGGGTCCACGGGCGTCCATTGCTGGCCCTCCATCTCCTTGCCCGGCAGCACCTGCAGGCCGCCCTGGCCCGCGCGCTGGAACAGCAGGGTCAGGCAGTCGAAGTCGGTGTGGGCGCCTGCGCGCCACAGGCCCAGCTCATCCTTGAGCGCGGGATCGACCGCGAAGTAGTGCAGCATGCGCAGCGTGCTCTGGTAGGCGGGCACCGAAGGGTCGTGGGCGCGCGTGAAGAAGTCCGCATCAAAGCCCAGCTTGTGCGCAAAGCACGACAGCAGCTGCATGCCCACCTGCCAGCACTGGCGCTCAAAGTCCAGCGTGGCCTGCTGAAAGCCCGGCAGCTCCTGCTGCGTGGGCCACAGGCCGGCCATGCGCGGGCGCGTCACCTGGTAGGACTCCTTCTGGTCGGGCGTGCGCGTGGAAGGCCGGATCTGCGCCTTGTGCTCCCAGCCCGCATTGCGCGACAGCGGCCACTGCGCCTTCACCTCGCGCGGCAGCGCGAACAACTGCTCGGCACGCCCGAAGGCCGCATCGATATCGGGCTGGGGAATACCGTGGCCCGACACCTGGAAGAAGCCGATCTCCACCGAGGCCTGCCAGATCGCATCGGCGATCTCGGCCTTGCGGCGGTCGAAGTCGGAGATGTCGATCACGCGCACCTCCCGTGCGCGCGTCTCCTGCCCCTGGCCGCCCATGCGGGCCTCCTTGGCGAGTTCACCCAGCGCGTAATCTGACGCCGGTGCCGAAGGCAGGGTGGAGTTGGCAAGCATGTTCATGGTCTGTTTCCTTTGCCGCAAAGGCAGTGGCAAGGCACGCAGCGGCCGGCGCAAAAAAACACCGGTCCCGCCCGTCGCTCTTGAAGTGGCTGACAGGGCACAGGTCGCAGCCACGCCGCTCCCGCACCCGCTTCAAGAGCAATGACCCGCGCCGGCACAGGCCGGCAAGCTGAACGCTTCTACTCTTGCCAACCACCCAAGCAAACAGCGCGCCAGCCCGCGAAGGCCGGTTCATGGCCGCCTGCGTTCCATCGTGGTGCAAGAGGGCCGGGCAGCTTGGTGCACGCGCCGCATCGGAACCATCTGGCACCAATCTGATGCATGCCCGCCGCGTCGAAAACCGGCGCGGCCCAGCCCAGTGACGCCGAGGAAGGGCCGCCCCGCACCGAGGGTGTCGTCCCCCTCCCGCGCAGCGAGAGAGGGGGAAGGCGCGAAGCGACTCAGGGGGTGGTACGCACTTTGCATACAAGGACGAACGAGTAGAAGCGTTCAGCACGCGCCCAGTGCGCGTTGCCCGGAAATTGCTCATGTCACGCCAGCCGCCCGGCCCCATGCCAGCGGCCGGTCCCCATGTTGATAGCGACTGAGAGTTCCACCATGCAACGCCGCCATTTCCTTGCCGCCGCCGCCCTTCCCGCTGCCAGTGCCGTGATGCCCGGGGCCTTCGCCCAGGGCAAGGCGCTGACACCGCTGAAGTTCACGCTGGACTTTCGCGTGACCTCGCAGACCGCGCCCTTTTTCGTGGCGCTGCAAAAGGGCTACTACCGTGACGAGGGGCTGGACGTGAGCATCGACGTGGGCTCGGGCTCGGTGGCATCCATCACGCGGGTGGCCAGTGGCGCCTACCAGCTGGGCCTGGGCGACATCAGCTCGCTGATCGAGTTCAATGCGCAGAACGCGGGCGCGGCGCGCGTGCAGGCCGTCTACCAGTACTACAACCGCGCGCCGTTCGCCATCATCGGCCGCAAGGACCGGGGCATCACGGGCGAGTTCGCCAGCCTCAAGGGCAAGAAGGTGGCCGCCGCCGCCGTGGAGTCCACGCGCCGCGTCTGGCCCCTGGTCGCGCAGCGCCAGAACCTGCCGGCCGACCTGTTCGCCTGGACCACGACGGAGTTCTCGGCGCGCGACAACGTGGTGGTGCGCGGCGATGTGGATGCGGCCACCTATTTCCATGACTCGGCCGTGTCGCTGTTCGCACGCATCAAGCCCGAGGAGCTGTCGGTGCTGCGCTACACCGATGCGGGCGTGCAGCTGTACGGCAATGCCATCCTGGCCTCCAGCGCTCTGGTGGCCGAGCAGCCGGCGCTGGTGGCGGGATTCCTGCGTGCCAGCAACCGTGCCCTCATCGAATGCCTGGCCCAGCCCTCGCTGGCCGTGGCCGCCGTGCGCCAGCGCGAGCCCATCCTGGATGAAAAGCTGGAACTGGCGCGCTGGGCCATCACCTCGCAATACCTGGCCGCGCCCGATACGCAGCGCCACGGCCTGGGCGACATCGACCCGCAGCTGCTGGCCCGACAGGCCGAGCAGGTCAGCCAGGTCTTCGGCCTCAAGGCACCCGTGTCGGCCGACGCGCTTTTCAACCGCAGCCTGCTGCCGCCGCTGGCCGCGCGCATGGCCAAGGCCTGAGGGAGTGCACATGGACCACGCCACCGTTTCACTGCCCCTTGAGGCCTCGCTCGACGAGCGCGACGGCCTGTACCTGCGCCGCGCCATCGCCATGGCCGACCGCGCGCGCCAGCGCGGCAATCGCCCTTTCGGCGCACTCATCGTGGCCGCCGATGGCCGCGTGCTGGCCGAGGCCTCCAACGCCAACGGCGAGAGCGGCGACTGCACGGCCCATGCCGAGCTGTCGGCCATCCGCCTGGCCAGCCCCCTGCATGACCGCGAGGCGCTGTCCGCAGCCACCTTGTATTCATCGGCCGAGCCCTGCGTGATGTGCGCGGGCGCCATCTTCTGGTCGGCCATAGGCCGCGTGGTCTACGGCATAGACGCCGTGCGCCTGCGCGAATTCCGCGGCGAGCGCCTGGACCAGAAGGATGCCGAGCTGTCCTGCCGCGATGTGTTCGCCGCCTCGTCCCACGCCATCGAATGCGTAGGCCCGGCGCTGATCGGCGAGGCCGCCGCATCGCACCAGGGCGCCTGGAAAAGCTGACCCGGCCCCGTTCCGTCCCCACCGTTTCTTTTGACCACCAGAGAGGAAGCCCACCATGCAAAAACGACTGTTCCTGCACACCGTCCTGGCCCTGTCCGCCAGCGCGGGCCTGGCAACGGCCCATACACAGGCCCACGCGGCCACGCCGCTGAAGTTCCAGCTGGACTGGCGCTTCGAGGGGCCGGCCGCCTTCTTCCTGCAGCCGGTGGCCAAGGGCTACTTCAAGGACGCGGGCCTGGATGTCACGGTCGATGCCGGCAGCGGCTCGGGCGGCGTGGTGCAGCGCGTGGCCTCGGGCGCCTATGACCTGGGCTTTGCCGACATCGCAGCGCTGATGGAGTTCCAGGCCAACAACCCGGACATGCCCAACAAGCCCGTGGCCGTGATGATGGTCTACAACAACACGCCGGCCTCGGTGATGGCGCTCAAGAAAAGCGGCATCGCCAGGACGGCCGACCTCACCGGCAAGAAGCTGGGCGCGCCCGTGTTCGATGCGGGCCGCCGCGCCTTCCCGCTGTTCGCCAAGGCCAACCAGGTCGGCACCGTGCAGTGGACGGCCATGGACCCGCCGCTGCGCGAGACCATGCTGGTGCGCGGCGATGTGGATGCCATCACGGGCTTCACCTTCACCTCGCTGCTGAACCTGGAGGCGCGCGGCATCAAGGCCGCCGACGTGGTGGTCATGCCCTATGCGGACTTCGGCGTGAAGCTGTACGGCAACGCCATCATCGCCAGCCCGAAGCTGATCAAGGAGAACCCGGCGGCCATCAAGGCCTTCCTGCAGGCCTTCGCCAAGGGGGCCAAGGAAGTCATCGCCAACCCGGGCGCGGCCATTGCCTACGTGAAGGAGCGCGACGGCATCGTCAACACCCAGCTGGAGACGCGCCGCCTGCAGCTGGCCATCGACACCGTGGTCAACAGCGCCGACGCGCGTGCCGAAGGCTTTGGCCAGGTCGTGCCCACACGGCTGTCGCTGATGGCGTCGCAGGTCTCCGATGTCTACGCCACCAAGACGCGCGTGAACCCGGCCGAGGTCTGGAACGGCAGCTTCCTGCCGTCCGCGGCCGAGCTGAACATCCTGCCCAAGAAGTGACGACAAAGTGATTGACACCGTGCGCGTGCGCCAGCGGGCGACGCGCCGGCCCTTGCCTGCTGCCTGACATGAATTCCTCCACATCCCACGGCGATGACGACGCCTTCTTCGTCGAGTTCCGCGACGTCTGGCTTGCCTACAACGAGGAGCTGCTGCGCGCCAACCACTTCGCGGTCGAGGCCATCGACCTGCAGGTGCGGCGCGGCGAGTTCATCGCCATCGTCGGCCCCTCGGGCTGCGGCAAGTCCACCTTCATGAAGCTGACCACGGGGCTGAAGATGCCGTCCATGGGCCGCGTCATGGTCAACGGCGAGCGCGTGACCGGGCCGCTGAAGATCTCGGGCATGGCCTTCCAGGCGCCGTCGCTGCTGCCCTGGCGCACCACGGTGGACAACGTGCTGCTGCCGCTGGAGATCGTGGAGCCGCACCGCTCGCAGTTCCGCCAAAAGCGCAAGGAGTACGAGGCGCGTGCGCGCGCCCTGCTGCAGAAGGTGGGCCTGGGCGGCTACGAGGACAAGTACCCCTGGCAGCTGTCGGGCGGCATGCAGCAGCGCGCCAGCATCTGCCGCGCGCTGATCCACGAGCCCCAGATGCTGCTGCTGGACGAACCCTTCGGCGCGCTGGACGCCTTCACGCGCGAGGAGCTGTGGTGCGTGCTGCGCGACCTGCAGGCCGAGCAGCGCTTCAACGTCATCCTGGTCACGCACGACCTGCGCGAGAGCGTCTTCCTGGCCGACACCGTGTACGTGATGAGCAAGAGCCCGGGCCGCTTCGTGGTGCGCCGCGACATCGAGCTGCCGCGCCCGCGCGAGCTGGAGCTGACCTACACGCGCGAATTCACCGACATCGTGCACGAGCTGCGCGGCCACATCGGCGCCATGCGCAAGACCGGCGCGGCCATCCAACAATAGAACGGGGGAGATTCACATGCACAAGAAATACGCGGAACGCTGGGCGCCCTGGGTGCTGTTGCTGGCGGTCATCCTGCTGTGGCAGGTCATCTGCTCGGCCTTCGAGGTCTCGGAATTCATCTTCCCCAGCCCCTGGGCCATCGGCCGGCAGCTGGCCGAGTTCAGCGGCATCATCGCCGCCCACGCCTGGCGCACCTACTGGGTGACGATGGCGGGCTTTGGCATCGCCATCGTGGTGGGCGTGCTGCTGGGCTTTCTGATCGGCTCCTCGCGCCTGGCCTATGCGGCGTTCTATCCGCTGATGACGGCCTTCAACGCGCTGCCCAAGGCGGCCTTCGTGCCCATCCTGGTGGTCTGGTTCGGCATCGGCGCGGGACCGGCCATCCTCACGGCCTTCCTGATCAGCTTCTTTCCCATCATGGTCAACATCGCCACCGGCCTGGCCACGCTGGAGCCCGAGCTGGAGGATGTGCTGCGCGTGCTGGGCGCCCGGCGCTGGGACGTGCTGATCAAGGTCGGCCTGCCGCGCTCCATGCCGTACTTCTACGGCTCGCTCAAGGTGGCGATCACCCTGGCCTTCGTGGGCACCACGGTCAGCGAGATGACGGCGGCCAACGAAGGCATCGGCTACCTGCTGGTGTCGGCCGGCTCGTCCATGCAGATGGGCCTGGCCTTTGCCGGCCTGATCGTGGTGGGCGCCATGGCCATGGTGATGTACGAGCTGTTCAGCGCCATCGAAAAGCGCACCACCGGCTGGGCCCGGCGCGGCTCGCAGGGCGAGTGAGGGAAAATCCGGCCATGACGCCCGCACCCGCGACGACACCTTCCATGACGCCCCTGACCGACGAACAGGCGGCCCGCCAGCTGCGGCGCGCAGGCGCCGTGGCCGGGCGGGCCATGGCCATGGGCCGCCATCCCTTTGGCGCGCTGCTGCTGGCGCCCGATGGCGAGACCGTGCTGGCCGAGCAGGGCAACATCGACACGGTGAACCATGCCGAGTCCACGCTGGCGCGCACGGCCGCCGCCAACTATCCGGGCGCCTACCTGGCGCAGTGCACCCTGGTCACCACCTTCGAGCCCTGCGCCATGTGCGCCGGAACCATCTACTGGGCCGGCATAGGCCGTGTGCTCTACGGCGCCGAGGAAACGGCGCTGCTGGCGCTGACGGGCGACCATCCCGAAAATCCCACGCTGTCCCTGCCCTGTCGCGAGGTCTTCGCGCGCGGGCAGCGCAGCGTGCAGGTCGTGGGGCCCGTGCCTGCGCTGCAGGAGGAGATGCTGGCGCCGCACCGGGGCTTCTGGCAACAGGGCTGAGCCGCCTGCGCGGGCGGCTCAACTGCGGCAGCCGGCCAGCGCGTCCAGGGGCTTCTGGTAGGTGGGGCTGGTCACGTCCAGCAGGCCCAGGGTGGTGTGGTAGAGGTTGTCGTGCGACAGCGGCGCGTCCAGCTGGCCGCGCACGCAGCGTTCGGACACGCCGGTGCGCTCGCCCAGGTTGCCCAGCCAGGCAATCATGGGAATGTGCTTTTGCTCGTCGGGCGCCATGGCGTAGGGCATGCCGTGCAGGTAGATGCCCATCTCGCCCAGCGACTCGCCGTGGTCGGACATGTAGACCATGCCGGTCTGGTAGCGCGACTGCTGGCTTGCCAGCCAGTCGATGGTCTGCGACAGGAAGTGGTCGTTGTAGCGGATGGAGTTGTCGTAGACGTTGACCACCTGCTCGCGCGAGCAGCTGGACAGCGCATTGGTCAGGCATTCGGGCTGGAAGACCTTGGTCTCGGGCGTGGAGCGCTTGTAGTAGGCCGGGCCGTGGCTGCCCATCTCGTGCATGACCAGCACCACGCCGCGCTCGCGGCGCTCGCGCGGCAGCGCGGCGATGCGTTCGTCGATGCCGCTGAGCAGGATGCCGTCCAGGCATTCTCCATCGCTGGAGCACAGCGCCTTGCCGTCGGGCGTGTCCAGGCGGTCGGCGGTGCTGGCGTTGGGAATGCGTTCGCACACGCCCTTGCAGCCGGCCTGGTTGTCCAGCCACAGCACGGCCAGGCCGGCGCTGTACAGCACGTCCACGAGGTTGTCGTAGTCCACCTTGCTCTTGTAGAAGCCGGTGCGGCCCAGGTGCGAGAACATGCAGGGCACGGATTCGCGCGTGCTGGTGCCGCAGGAGGTCACGTTGCTCCAGTTGAGCACCTGGCGCCTGGCCAGCTCGGGCGTGGTGTCGCGCGCATAGCCGTTCAGGCCCCAGTTGGCGGCGCGCGCCGTCTCGCCCACGACGATGACGAACAGCGGCGGCTTGCGCTCGGCCGCATAGGTGGCCCCCAGCGTGGCGCCGGCCGCAATGCTGGCAAACGGGCGCTTGGGCCGCAGGATGGGCTTGAGCACCGCGTCCAGCGAGGCCAGCACCGGGCTGACCGGATTGAGCATGTGGCGCATCCACAGGTTGTTGCGGACCACGGGCGCCAGCTCGCGGTAGGAGACAAAGACCGAGGCCGCCAGCAGCAGCACCGAGGCGGCCAGCAGCGCCAGCGTGCGCAGCACGGTCTGCATGCTGCGGCGCGGGCGGATGACGCGCAGCCGCAGCAGCCAGGCCGTGGGCAGTCCGGCCACCAGCAGCAGCTGCAGCAGCAGCTGGGGGTTGAACAGGTCGCTGCTCTCGCGCAGGTCGGTCTGCAGGATGTTGTTGATCATGCCGCCGTCCATCACCGTGCCGTAGGCGGTCATGAAGTACTGGGCCGCGCCGGCAATCCAGGGCAGGGCAATCCACAGCGGCTTCATGCCGCGCGGCCAGGCCGTCAGCGACAGCAGCAGCAGCAGGCCGCCCAGGCCCAGGGGCAGCAGCCGCAGCACCAGGGCGGCCAGGCTGCCGTCATAGCCTTCCAGGTGGGGCAGGCGCCGCCACAGCGCCCAGTTGGCGGTGGCCAGCAGCCACAGCGCCAGCACCAGGGCCACGGCCTGGGGCGAGCGCGGTGCGCTCCAGGCCCTGCGCAGCCGTGCCGCGAGGCTGGCGGGGGCCGCCTGGGCAGGCTGGGCAGAAGATGGGGCCGGGGCTTGGCCGGTGCCGGAGGAGCCGGCAAAGGGGGGGCGGGCGAGCAGGCGTTCTGACATGGCCGCGAGCGTAGAATTCGCAGCTTAAGAACATCTGAACCCGGCGTTCAGACTCCGTTCAGCTTGAACCCCTGCCGCCCCCCCCCTTGCGCCACGCTTGTTCAGTCCGTATCCGGTGCGCATCCTGACGTGCGAAGGCCCAACCTCCCATGCGAATCCTGCTGGTCGAAGACGATGAGGCTCTGGCCCAGGCGGTGGGCAGCTATCTGCGCTCCAAGGCCTTTCTGATCGACAGCGTGCCCTCGCTGGCCCAGGCGCGCGCCTGCCTGGCCGGTGCCAGCTACGCGGCCGTGCTGCTGGACCTGCACCTGGCCGACGGTGACGGCCTGGCGCTCATGCCCACGCTGCGCCGGCTGGCGCAGCCTCCCGTCACCATCGTGCTGACGGCCCGCGACCAGGTCAGCGATCGCATCCGCGGGCTGGATGCGGGGGCCGACGACTATCTGGTCAAGCCCTACGACCCCGAGGAACTGCTGGCCCGCCTGCGCGCCGTGAGCCGGCGCGGCGGCGGCATGCAGGCCGGGCAGGACGCCGTGCTGCGCATGGGCACGCTGGAGATCGACCTGGCCCGCGAAATGGTGCGCGATGCCGGCCGCACCCTGCTGCTCACGCCCAAGGAATGGGCGCTGCTGCGCGTGCTCACGGCCCAGCCGCAGCGTGTGCACGCGCGCGAGCATCTGCTCGATGCGCTCTACGGCTTCGATGCCGAGGCCGACAGCAACACGCTGGAAGTGTTCATCAGCCGGCTGCGCCGCAAGCTCGGGCGCGACCGCATCCTGACCGTGCGCGGCACCGGCTACCGCCTGGCCCTCGAGCATGGATGAGCCGCAGCGCTACAGCCTGGCGCTGCCGCCCCGTCTGGCCGACCAGCTGGCCCGCGAGCTGACACTGGCCCTGGCCGCCGTCTGGCTGGCCTGCGTGCTGGCGCTGGCCTGGTATGTCAGCCACATCGTGCACCACAACTTCGACCAGGAAATGATCGACAGCGGCCACCGCCTGCTGGAGGTGGCCGTGCACCAGCTGGAACAGGAAGACCACTCGCGCGAGGGCGTGCAGCGCCCGCATGTGGCCTCGCAGCCGGGCGACGAGGCCGAGGATCTGGTCTACCAGCTGCAGGACGGCCGCGGCAACGTGCTGCTGCGCACCCAGGCCGCCCCCGTGGCGGCCTTTGCCGTGCCCATGCGCGAGGGCTTCTACGAGCGCGAGGGCTGGCGCATCTATGTGGTGGCCCATCCCCGGCAGCCGCTGTTCCTGATGCTGGCCGATCCCATGGTCGAGCGCAGCGAGGCGCTGCAGCGGGCGCTGCTGGCGCTGGGCTCGGTGATGCTGGTCATGCTCGCCCTCATGGGCTGGGCGCTGCGCGTGACCGCGCGGCGGCGCCTGCGCGTGCTGCGCGACATGCAGCTGCAGCTGAGCGAGCGCGGCGGCTCCAACCTGGAGCCGCTGGACCTGGACGCCATGCCGCGCGAGCTGTGGCGGCTGGGCCGGGGCATCAACCACCTGATGCAGCGCCTGTCGCATGCGCTGCAGGTGGAGCGCTCCATGGCCGCCAATGCGGCCCACGAGCTGCGCACGCCGCTGGCCGTGGCCACGCTGCGCCTGCAGACGGCCCTGGACCGTGGCGTGGACAACGCCGACGTGCGGGCCGCGCACGAGGCGCTGGAGCGGCTGAGCCAGCGCACGGAAAAGCTGCTGCAGCTGTCGCGCGCGGCCTCGGGCTCGGCGCTGGCGCAGGACGATGTGCGGCTGGATACGCTGGCCAGCATGGTGGCCTCCGAGTTCTGGCAGCAGGACGAATCCACCCAGCTGCGGCTGGACGTGGTGCTGCCCGAGCAGCCCTGCGGGCCGGTGGCGGGCGACGTGGACACGCTGGCCATTGCCTTGCGCAACCTGGTGGAGAACGCGCTGCGCTACAGCGATGGCTCGGAGGTGCTGCTCGAAGTCTGCGACAGCCATACCGTCCAGGTGCGCGACGAGGGGCCGGGCATGGACGCCGTGGCGCTGGGCACCGCGCGCGAGCGCCATGTGCGCCATGTGGACGATCTGCGCCTGCCCCAGGGCGCCGTGCGCGAACTGGCATCGCCGGGCTATGGCCTGGGCCTGTCCATCGTGTCCATGATCGTGGCCCAGCACGGCGGCAGCCTGCAGCTGCAGTCGCCACCGCCTGGCAGCTCCAGCGGCCTGCTGGCACGCATTCAGTTGCCGGGGCGCGATCCGTCCGCGGATCCCGACGCCCCGGCCTGAGCCGGGTCGCAGGCAGACGGCAGGGGCGCATCGGCCGGCATGTGCCTGCACAGCCTGGCGTTGCGCTGCGCTGCGGGCAGGGCGGCCAGCTGCCGCACCTCGGCATAGAAACGCTGCCAGCCCTGGATTGCCTCGTTGCCGGGCTGGGCCTGGGCCGGAGCTTGGGTCTTTGCTTGGGCCTGGGCCTGGTGCCACAGCGCGGTGAAGGCCGGCACCCAGTCGTCATAGGCGGCCAGCGCGCCGAAGCTGGCGTTGTTGGCATCGGCCACCCACTGGTCCAGCCGCGCCTGGTTGCGGTCGTAGAGCTGGCGCTGCGCGTCGGTGGTCAGCAAGGCTGCATCGGCGCTGCGCCATTGCGCGCGCAGCGCAGCGTAGTCGCTGCGCAGCTGCTGGTAGATCTGCGCCTTGGCCTGCTGCATGGCGGGGCCGCGCTGCTGCGGGTCCTGGTACAGCTGCTGCAGCGCCTGGCGCGTGTGGCCGGTCAGCGCCCGCCACTGCGCGCGCCGCAGCTGGCCTGCATCCCAGCGTGCGCGGGCGGCGGGGCCGGCCTCGGTGGCCAGCCACAGCGGCGTGCCCAGGCGCTCCACGGTGGTGGCAAAGGATTCGTTGAAGGCGGTATCGCCGGCCACGTAGACCACCTGGTGGGCCAGCTCATGGAACAGCAGGCCGGCGAACTCGCCCTCGCCCCAGCCCACGAAGGTGTTGAGCAGCGGATCGCCCCCCAGCCAGTTCAGGTAGCCCAGCGTGGAATAGGCGGGCACGCCGTAGCTGCCGGACTCCAGGCCCTGGTCGGCCAGCAGCCGGGCCTGGGCCACGGCGTCTGCCTCGGAAAAGTAGCCCCGGTAGCCCACGCAGCCGGCCACGGGAAAGCACCAGCGGTGCAGCTCCAGGCTGTCGGGCGGCGCGGCCACCACGTTCCACACGGCAAAGGGCCGCTGCAGATCGGCGTAGCGGCGGTAGCTGGCGTTGTCGGGCAGGCCCAGCCGTTGCACGGCGAAGCTGCGCATGCGCTGGGCCGCAAGCAGGCGCTCGCGCAGCGCGGGTGCCAGGTTGTCGTCCTGCAGCCAGTCGTCAATGGGGCGGCTGGCCTGCAGCAGGTGTATCTGGCCGCGCAGGCTTTGCCAGTAATAGCCCAGGCCGTCGCCGCCGGCCCCCGTGCTGGCACAGCCGCCCAGCAGCAGGCCTATGCCCGCCAAAATCGCGGGCAGGCCGCGCCTGACTACACTCAAGCCTTCACGCACCCTTGGCCCCCTTGCTGCTTTCATGGACTTCTTCACGCTGGCGATCATTGTCTTCATCGCAATCTACCTTCTCAAGACGCAGGAGCAGCGCCGGCATACCCTGCTGCTGGCCCAGTATCTGGGGCGTTTCCAGATAGAGAAGCTGATGGGCGGCCTGATCGAAGGCTATCTGCGCGCCCTGGGCGAGAACGACGAGCAGCGCCGCGCCCAGATCTGGACCGTGCTGGACAACACCGAAACCAGCCTGGTCGAGCAGTTCCAGCGCTTTGCCAAGGAAATGGCCTCGGCCGATCCGCAGCTCACGCGCGTGAGCACGCTGCCCGTGGCGCTGCCCTATCTGGACCGGCTGTTCCCGTCGTCCGGCTTCGATCTGCGCGAAGCCATGCAGCTGCATGCGCGCGGCATTGCCTCCGTGCGCGTGGCCGACAGCGCCACCGAGGAAGAACGCCGTGCGCGCGCCTTCATGATGACGGCCGAGCTGTTGCTCATGCAGTACACCTGTCATTGGTTTTGCAAATCGCGCGCCGTGGCATCCCTGCGGCTGGTCGCACGGCACAAGACGCCCTTCGAGCAAGTGCTTGCTTCGGTGAGTGACCAGACACGGCGCGACTACAGGCAGCTGATCGCCTGATCGCCCCTTCTGTGGCGGGGCGCCATGCCCCGCCATGCACAGCCCAGGCTGCGATTGACGCAGTGCGGCTTGCTGTCAAAAATGAACGCCATGACACAAGTGCTGAGCTCCATCGAGGCGCGGCTGGCGTCTCTCCCTGTTCCCGTGGCCGTGATCCTGCCGTCCGGCCAGCGCGCCGGTCCTGCGGATGCGCAGGTGGTGCTGCATTTCCAGTCCATGGCGGCCATGGCCAGCCTGGCGGCGGGGCAGATAGGGACACTGGGCAGTGCCATCGTGGAGGGGCTGGTACGCATCGATGGCCGCATGCGCGACGTGATGGCGGTGGCCGCCAGCCTGCTGCAATCCGATCCGGTGCGCGGCACATCGCACTGGTGGGTGCATGCCATGGCCCGCATGCGCTCCATGGCCGCGCACACGCTGGCGCGCGACGCCCAGCAGATCCAGTTCCACTACGACATCTCCGACGACTTCTACGGCCTGTGGCTGGACCCGCGCCGCGTCTATTCCTGCGCCTACTTCCGCGATCCGCAGATGACGCTGGCCCAGGCCCAGGAGGCCAAGCTCGACCACATCTGCCGCAAGCTGGACCTGCGGCCCGGCGAGCGTTTCCTGGACATCGGCGCGGGCTGGGGCGCGCTGCTGCTGTGGGCGGCCGAGCATTACGGTGTCACGGCCACGGGCATCACGCTCTCGCACAACCAGCACCGCCATGTGCAGCAGCTGATTGCCGAGCGCGGCCTGCAGGGCAGGGTGGACATGCAACTGCTGGACTACCGCGCGCTGGCGCCCGGCCAGCCCTTCGACAAGATAGGCTCGGTGGGCATGTTCGAGCATGTGGGCCAGGCCCAGCTGCCCGAGTACTTCCAGACCGTGCACCGCCTGCTGCGCCCGGGCGGCATGGCGCTGATCCACGGCATCACCGCGGGCGGCGTGGACAACACCCAGCTGGGCGCGGGCATGGGCGAGTTCATCGACCGCTACATCTTCCCCGGCGGCGAGCTGATGCATGTGAGCCGCGTGCTGCACGACATGGGCCACAGCGGGCTGGAAATGGTGGACACGGAGAACCTGCGGCCCCACTACGCACGCACGCTGTGGAACTGGTCCGACGCACTGGAAGCCCAGCTGCCGCAGGCGCAGCGTATCCTTGAGCAGCATGCCGATGCCGAAGGTGCCGCCAAGGTGCTGCGCGCCTACCGGCTCTATCTGGCGGGTTGCGCCATGGGCTTCGAGCGCGGCTGGATCGCCCTGCACCAGATGCTGTGCACGCATCCCGACGGACGGCTGCAGTCGGGGTCCATGGTGGGAGCCCAATCGGACTATGCTTTCAACCGCGAGTACATGTACCGCTGAGTGCATGACACGCCACACAGAAAAAGGATAGCCATGCTCTACAAGTTCAAGTCCCGTGCCACGGCCGACGTCATCATGCTCGAATCCAACGGCCGCCAGGTCCTGGAGATCGTCGGCAAGACGCCCGGCGCCAGCGGCATCATCACCGTCCAGCAGATCCCGGCCGCCATCGATGCGCTGGAAGCCGCCGTGGCCGATGACGATGCCCGCCGCAAGGCCAACCAGGAAGAGGATGCGCAGGATGGCGACCAGGACAATGCCGCACCGGGCGCACGCGATGCCGTCAGCCTGCGCCAGCGCGCTGCGCCCATGATCGACATGCTGCGCCGCAGCGCCGCCGAGAACAGCGACGTCACCTGGTAAGCCGGCGGCCCCCGCTGGCCCGTCAGGCGTTGATGCCCTTCATGCCTTCCTCCGTATAGCGCTGCCCGGCCACGGGCAGCTCGTCGCTGGCGCGCCGCAGCTCGTCCAGCTCGCCGGGCGTCAGTGCCACGGACAGCGCGCCCAGGTTGTCCTGCAGATGGGCGATGCGCCGGGTGCCCGGAATGGGCACCACGTCCGGCCCCTGGGCCAGCAGCCAGGCCAGGGCGATCTGCGCAGGCGTGCTGCCCTTGCGCTGCGCCAGGGCCGATACGGCACCCACCAGGGCCTGGTTGGTGTCGATGTTGCCGGGCTGAAAGCGCGGCAGGCTGGCTCGGAAATCGCCCTGCTCGAAGGCCGTGCCGCCATGAAAGCGTCCCGTGAGAAAGCCGCGCCCCAGCGGCGAATAGGCCACCAGCCCCACGCCCAGCTCGCGGCAGGCGGGCAGCACCTCGTCCTCCACCTCGCGCGTCCACAGTGAATACTCGGTCTGCACCGCCGCCACCGGGTGCACGGCATGGGCGCGGCGCAGCGTGGCTGCGCTGACCTCGCACAGGCCGATGCGGGCGATCTTGCCTTCCTGCACCAGGCCCGCCAGGCCTTGCATGGTCTCTTCGATGGGCCGCGTGGCATCGACGCGGTGCACGTAGTACAGGTCGATGCGCTCCACGCCCAGGCGCCGCAGCGAGTCCTCGCAGCTTTGCCGCGCGTACTGCGCGCTGTTGTCGATGCTGCGCCGGTACTCCCCGGCCTTGCGCACGATGCCGAACTTGGTGGCGATCTTCACGCGCGGGCGGCGCGATGCCAGGAAGCGGCCGATCAGCTCCTCGTTGTGGTGCGGCCCGTAGACATCGGCCGTGTCCAGGAAGTCGATGCCGGCCTCCACGGCATGGTCCAGCGCCTGCAGCGCCAGGGCGTCGTCGCGCGGGCCATAGAACTCGCTCATGCCCATGCAGCCCAGGCCCAGGGCGGATACCTGCAGATCGTGGCCAAGTGTGCGTTGTTGCATTGCATATCCTCTTGCTGAAACAAGGGGCCAGTATGGTTTTCCGGGGTGGGCTTGCCTACTGAGAAAATCGCGCTTCGATCTTCCATTTCCGGAAAACATTTCCGCAAAGGCTCTCCGCAAGGGCTTTCCAGGAAAACCAAGGAGCACTTCATTGCAGTGGGACGACGCCCGCATCTTCCTGGCCATTGCCCGCGCCGGCAGCCTGAGCGGCGCCTCGGCCGCGCTGGGGCTGGGCGTGGCCACGGTCTCGCGCCGGCTGGACCGGCTGGAGTCCGCGCTGGCCATGCCGCTGTTCAGCCGCCACCAGAGCGGCTATCGGCTCACGGCCGACGGCCAGGCGCTGCTGGCCCCGGCCGAGACGCTGGAGCAGGCGGCCCAGGCCCTGGGCGATGCCGCGCACAGCCAGGCACAGGTGGCGGGCGTGGTGCGGCTGGCCACGGCGGAGAATCTGGCCAACCCGCTGATCGCGCCCTCGCTGGTCCCTCTGTTCGCCCGCCATCCGGGGCTGCGCGTGCAGCTGGTCAGCGGCGTGCAGACGCTGAACCTGCACCGGCGCGACGCCGACCTGGCCGTGCGCATGTCCCAGCCCGAGGCCGGCCACGTCACGATCCGGCGCCTGGGAACGCTGGGTTTCGGCCTGTACGGATCGGCCGGCCATGTTGCTGGCCGCGCTGGCCGGAGCGGCCCGGACCCCTTCGAAGGCGACGCCTTCATCGGCTGGGACGACAGCCATGCCCACCTGCCCGCCGCACGCTGGATGGCGCGCGCCCTGCGCGGGCGTCCCTGCCGGCTGGAGACCAACACCCTGTCCGCGCAGCTGGCCGCGGCCCAGGCGGGCCTGGGCCTGGCCGTGCTGCCGCATTTCCTGGCGCGGCAGGCGGGGCTGATCTGCGTGGAGCCGCAGCTGGGCGCCGACCAGCCGATCTGGTTGGCCATGCATGCCGACCTTGCCCAGTCGCGGCGGGTGCGGGCCGTGGCGGACCACCTCATTGAACTGTTCGAGCGGCGGCATGCCGAACTCGAAGGCCCGGCCTGAGCCGCAGCAGGGGCCGCGCGCCGTGTTAAACACGCACGCAGATTGCGAGAAAGAAAGGACTTCCATGCACCGCCTCCGTCATTCCTCCCGATTCCTGCCCTGGCTGGGCGCGCTGGCCGCCACGCTGGCGCTGGCCGCCTGCGCCGACAGGCCCAAGGCGCCCACCGGCCCGCAGGCGCCTCCGGGAGCGGCGGCGGCCGTGTATTCGCTGCTGTTTCTGGACAACGCCTCCAACCTCGGCCCCAAGGCGGCGGCCTACTGCATAGGCAACGGCCGTGGATGGGCGCTGCTGGACCCCGATGCCGGCACGCTGGCCCTGCTCAGCGGCCAGAGCCAGGTGCGGCCGGCTTCGGCCTGCGACGTGGGCAAGGGCGGCGAGCAGGTGCTGGACCGGGCCAGCGGCCGGCCGGCGCTGATGTTCGGCGTCGAGCTTGTGCACTGCACGGCCTCGGGATCGCAATGCCTGATGCGCGGCAGCTACTACGAAGGTCCCGGCAACACGCAGAGCAACCTCTACAACGCAAGCCAGCGTGGCGGCAGCTGGCAGGCCGTGATGGCGCTGCGCGGGCCGGCGCCCTGAACCCTGCATCGCCGCTGTCGCGCCGTCCCCGCCAACGAAAAAGCCCGGCCGAAGCCGGGCTTGATCGTGGTTGCAACTGGGCGATCCGTCGCGGTGGTGGTCCTCGGGATCAGTCGGCGTAGGTGCCGGCTGCCTTGATGACCTTGCCCCACTTCTCGATCTCGGCCTGGACGAACTTCTTGTGGCCTTCGGGTTCGATGCGGCCGTCGCTGGCGATCACGGCGCCCAGGGCTTCCTGGCGCTTGATGAACTCGGGGTCCTTGAGGGCGGCCTTCATTGCCTCGTTGACCTTCTTGACGACGTCGGCCGGCGTGCCCTTGGGCGCGTACAGGCCATGCCAGATGGTGACCTGGAAGTCAGGCACGCCCACTTCGGCCAGCGTCGGCAGGTCCTTCAGTGCGGGCATGACCAGGCGCTTGGGCGTGGTCACGGCATAGGCCTGGACCTTCTTGGCCGTGATCTGGCCCGTGGTGTTGGTGGTCTGGTCGCACAGCAGGTCGACCTGGTTGCCGATCAGGTCGGCGATGGCCGGCGCGGCGCCCTTGTAGGGCACGGGCGTCATTTCGGTCTTCATGGCCGCCTGCAGCATCAGGCCGCACAGGTGGGAGGCGGAACCGATGCCGGCATTGGCCAGGTTGACCTTGCCCTGGTTCTTGCCGATCCAGTCCTTGACCTCGGCGAAGTTCTTGGCCGGCAGGCTGGGGCGGCCGATCAGGGTCATGGGCACGTCGTTGATGATGCCGGCGTACTCGAAGTCGTTGAGCACGTTGAACGACAGCTTGCGGTACAGCGACGGGATCGTGGACATGCCGATGTGGTTGATCAGCAGCGTGTAGCCGTCAGGGCGGGCACGTGCAGCCTTGGCCGTGCCGATGGTGCTGCCGGCGCCGTCGGCGTTGTCCACCACGATGGTGGCATTGTTCAGATGCTTGCGCATGGACTCGGCCAGATCGCGGGCCACCTTGTCGGTCGGGCCGCCTGCGGTGAACGGCACGATGAGGGTGATCGTCTTGCCTGCGGCAGGATAGTCCTGCGCATGAGCGCCAATGGCTGCGCCGGCTGCCAGGGCGATGGCTGCGATCTTGAACAATGCTTTCATAGTGTCTCCAGGTGAATGGCGTGCAAATGATAGGGGGCGATGCGTTTTCGCCCTAAAGGGCAAACACGCAAAAGAAACCGAATGCACGAGGAGACGAATTTTAAGAATTGTTTCTATTGCGCCGCAGCAGATTCCCTTGCCATTGATCTAGTGCAAACCCTTGGAGGCTTGACAGGCGTCATGTTTTCAGGGATTGCGCCGGCTGCGCGGCGGCGCGGCCACCGTCCCCCGCGCCTCGGTGGCTACTTGTACGACCTCGCGTCTTCGATCACCTTGCCGTCATTGGGCAGGGTGCCCGGCAGCACCATCTGCACGTCGCCGCGCAGCTTGGTCACTTCGCGCACCGCGTCGGACAGCTGCTGGGCCAGGCCCGGCGAGGTCTCGCGGGTTTCGACCAGCAACTGCATCTGGTCATTGGCCATCTCGCCCGTGACCACCAGCCTTGCGCGCCCCACCTGCGGAAAGCGGCGCACGACGTCGGCAATCTGGCCCGGGTGCACGAACATGCCGCGCACCTTGGTGGTCTGGTCGGCGCGTCCCATCCAGCCCTTGATGCGCGCATTGGTGCGGCCCGTGGGGCACTGGCCGGGCAGCACGGCAGAGAGGTCGCCCGTGCCGAAGCGGATCAGCGGGTAGTCGGGGTTGAAGGTGGTGATCACCAGTTCGCCCACCTCGCCGGGCGCCACGGGGTCGCCCGTGCCGGGGCGCACGATCTCGACGATGACCTGCTCGTCCAGCACCAGGCCTTCGCGCGCTTCGGTCTCGTAGGCGATCAGGCCCAGGTCGGCCGTGGCGTAGCACTGGTAGCCCGCGATGCCGCGCTCGGCCAGCCAGTCGCGCAGCGAGGGCGGAAAGGCCTCTCCCGAGACCATGGCCTTGGTCACGGACGGGATGGGCAGGCCCATCTCCACGGACTTTTCCACAATGATCTTGAGGAAGCTGGGCGTGCCCACGTAGCCGGCGGGACGCAGGTCGGCCATGGCCTGCACCTGCTGCTCGGTCTGGCCCGTGCCGCCTGCGAACACCGTGCAGCCCAGCGCATGGGCGCCGCTTTCCATCATCGAGCCCGCGGGCACGAAGTGGTAGCTGAAGCAGTTGTGTACCAGCTCGCCGGGCCGAAAGCCAGAGGCATGCAGCGCGCGCGCCATGCGCCAGTAGTCGGGGCGGCGGCTCTCGGGCTCGTAGATGGGGCCGGGGCTGCAGAACAGGCGCGGCATGGGCTGGCCCAGGCCGATGGCGTTGAAGCCGCCGAAGATCTGCGCGGGCCGCTGCTCGGCCTGGCGCTGCAGCAGCTCGTACTTGCGCGTCACCGGCAGGCGGGCCAGGGCCTCGCGGCTGGTGATCTGCGCGGCGTCGACGCCGTCCAGGATCCGGGCGAAGGCAGCCGACTGTTGCTGCGCATGGGCGATCTGCCGGGGCAGGGCGGCCAGCAGCGCTGCTTCGCGTTCGTCAGGGGTGCGCGTCTCCAGCGCGTCGTAGAAGGCACTCATGGCTAGTCCTGTATGTGGAAAAGGGCAGATGGAGTCCGGCCAGCGGTGAAAGAAAGATTCCAACAATCCTTGTGCCGCCCCTGGCCTGCGAAACCGGCGCGGCCCAACCCCAGGGACACCGAGGAAGGGCCGCCCCCGCACCGAGGGTGTCGTCCCCCTTTCAGGGGGAAGGCGCGAAGCGACTCAGGGGGTATTCATGCAAGCCAACGTTTTCTGCGCTTGTAGCTTTTCACGTCCTTGAAACTCTTGCGCTCGCCGCCGCCCACGCCCAGGTAGAACTCCTTGACGTCCTCGTTGCTGGCCAGGTCCGAGGCCGCGCCGTCCATGACGATGCGGCCGCTTTCCATGATGTAGCCGTAGTCCGAGTACTTGAGCGCCATGTTGGTGTTCTGCTCGGCCAGCAGGAAGGTGACCTTTTCCTTGCTGTTGAGGTCGCGGACGATGTTGAACACCTCCTCGACGATCTGCGGGGCCAGGCCCATCGAGGGTTCGTCCAGCAGCACCATGCGCGGGTTGGCCATCAGCGCGCGGCCGATGGCGCACATCTGCTGCTCGCCGCCCGAGGTGTAGGCGGCCTGCGAGGTGCGGCGCGTCTTCAGGCGCGGAAAGTAGTTGTAGACCTTCTCGAGGTTGGCCGCGATCTCGCCCTTGTCGGTGCGCGTGTAGCTGCCGGTCATGAGGTTTTCCTCGATGGTCAGGTGGGCGAAGCAGTGCCGCCCCTCCATGACCTGGACCACGCCGCGCTGCACCAGCTCGGAGGGCGTGAGGCTTTCGATGCGCTCGCCCTCCAGCTCGATCGTGCCCTTGGTCACCTCGCCGCGCTCGCCCTTGAGCAGGTTGGAGATGGCGCGCAGCGTCGTGGTCTTGCCCGCGCCGTTGCCGCCCAGAATGGCCACGATGCTCTCGCGCGGCACCTGGAGCGAAACGCCCTTGAGCACCAGGATCACATGGTTGTAGATGACTTCGATGCCATTGACCACGAGCAGCGGATCGCTGGCGGCCGGGGCGGAGGTGGGTGCGGTGGTCATGGCGTCGTCCATGGGCGTTGATACGAAAGCGGAGTGCGGGGCCGCAACTCTCGAAGCATCTCTGCGCGGGGCATGCCCCAACTCAGGGACACCGAGGAAGGGCCGCCCCGCACCGAGGGTGTCGTCCCCCTCCCCCCCGCGAAGCGGGTAGAGAGGGGGAAGGCGCGCAAGCGCCTCAGGGGGTGCAAGTTCTAGCTTTTACGTTCTTTTCCTTGGCGTACTTGTCCGCGTACTCCTTGACCAGCGGTTCGACCATGGACTTGTCGGCCTGGTACCAGTCGGAGACCACCTTCCACTTGGCGCCATCCCACTGGGCGATGCGCGACCAGTCGGTGCCCAGGTGGTTGTCGCAGCTGGTCTTGACGGGGCGGATGATCTTGCCGAAGCCCAGCTCGTTGAGGCGCTCCTGCGTGAGGTTCAGGTTCTCCAGGCCCCAGCGCACCTGCTCGGAGGTCATGACCTTGCCCTTGCCGTATTTTTCCTGTGCCGTGCGGATGGCCTCCACCTGCAGCATGGAGATCACCATGCCGCGCGTATGGGCCATGGCGCCCAGTTCCTTGGCGTCGGTGGCCGTGCCCTGGCCCTTGTCGTAGACCATGGCCTTGACCTCGTCGTGCACCTTGTCGTGCTCGGCCGTGTTGTGGATGGTCACGGTGTTGTAGCCCTTGGCGCCGGCGCCGATGTCCTTCACGTCATGGTCCGAGCCGGCCCACCAGATGGAGTACATCTTCTCGCGCGGGTAGCCGGTGGCCTGCGCCTCGCGCACGGCCGTGGGCGTCATCACGCCGGCCGACCACAGCAGCACGTAGTCGGGGCGCTGCTGGCGGATCTGCAGCCAGGTGGACTTCTGCTCCACGCCGGGCGCCGTCACGGGCAGCAGCGTCAGGTCGAAGCCTTCCTTGGCGGCGCGCTTTTGCAGCAGCGGAATGGGTTCCTTGCCATAGGGCGAGTCGTGGTAGACCAGGGCGATCTTCTTGCCCTTGAGGCTGCCCTTTTCCTTCTTGAGGATGTCCTGGATGATGGAGTCGGCCGCCGTCCAGTAGTTGCCCAGCAGCGGGAAGTTCCACTCGAAGACCTTGCCGTCGGCCGACTGCGACAGGCCGTAGCCCGTGGTGATGATGGGCATCTTGTCGCCGGGCGCCTTGTCCGTCACGGCGAACGTGATGCCGGTGGACTGCGGATCGAAGCCCGCCGCGCCGCCGCCCTTGCCCTTCAGGCGCTCATAGCACTCCACGCCCTTGGCCGTGTCGTAGGCCGTCTCGCATTCCTCGTAGGCGATCTTCACGCCATTGATGCCGCCCTTGGCGTTGACCAGCTTGATGTAGTCCTGCTTGCCATCGGCCCATGGAATGCCCAGCGGAGCGAACTGGCCCGTGCGGTAGACCAGCAGCGGCACGAACTGGTCCTGGGCCTGGACGGCGGGGGCGGCCACGAGGCCGCCGATTCCGGCTGCGACGGTGGCGGCGGCGATGGCGACTTTCTTGAACATCATGACGTTGTCTCCTAGTTGGCTGGGGAAGATTCCCCGGTTATCCGGCACTCTGTGGCGCCCTGTCTCGATACAGATCAACTCAATGCGGGAAGGGCCAGACGCGAAGCTTCTGGCGGGCTGTGGCCCACAGCTTCGCGAGTCCGTGCGGCTCCACGATCAGGAAGAACACGATCAGCGCACCGAAGATCATGTGCTCCAGGTAGGTCGCCGTGGCCGTGGACAGCGGCAGGCCCAGCCAGTGAGGCACCTGGGTGAGCAGCAGCGGCAGCAGCACGAAGAAGGCCGCGCCGAAGATGCTGCCGACCACCGAACCCAGGCCGCCGATGATGATCATGAACAGCAGCTGCAGCGAGCGGTCCAGGCTGAAGGCCGCAGGCTCCCAGGCACCCAGGTGTACGAAGCCCCACAGCGCGCCGGCCACGCCGACGATGAAGCTGCTCACGGCAAAGGCGCTGAGCTTGGCGTAGGTCGGGCGGATGCCGATCACGCTGGCGGCCACGTCCATGTCGCGCATGGCCATCCATTCGCGGCCGATGGCGCCCCGCACCAGGTTCTTGGCCGCCAGGCCCAGCAGGCACAGGATGCCCAGGCACAGCAGGTACTTTTCCATGGGCGTGTCGATCTTCCAGCCCATGATGGACAGCGGGCCTGCGCTCACCGAGCCCGAGGAGGAGTTGTTCGTCACCCAGGCGGCGCGGCTGGTCAGCCAGTCCACGAAGAACTGGGCGGCCAGCGTGGCCACGGCCAGGTACAGGCCGCGGATGCGCAGGCTGGGCAGGCCGAAGATCACGCCGAAGACCATGGCCAGCACGCCGCCGCCGATCAGGGCCACCAGCAGCGGCATGCCCTCGAAACGCACCTGCAGGTTGTAGGCCGCATAGGCGCCCACGGCCATGAAGGCGCCCGTTCCCAGAGAGATCTGGCCGCAGTAGCCGACCAGGATGTTCAGCCCCAGCGCCGCCAGCGACATGATCAGGAAGGGGATCAGCACGGCCTGGAAGGTGTAGTCGCTGACGCTGAAGGGAATCACCAGGAAGGCGACGGCCAGCAGCGCCACGATGGCCCAGCGGTCCTGGGCGACGCCGAAGATCTGCTGGTCGGATGCGTAGGTCGTCTTGAATTGACCGTTCTCACGATAAAACATGGTGCAAGTTCTCCGTATACGGTCTCAGACGCGGTCGATGATCTTGTCGCCGAACAGCCCCTGGGGCCGCACGAGCAGGAAGCACAGGGCCAGGCCGTAGGCGAACCAGGTCTCGATGCCGCCGCCGACCATGGGGCCCAGGTAGACCTCGGAGAGCTTCTCGCCCACGCCGATGATCAGGCCGCCGATGATGGCGCCGGGCAGCGAGGTCAGGCCGCCCAGGATCACCACGGGCAGGGCCTTCAGGGCCACCAGCGACAGCGAGTACTGCACGCCCAGCTTGGAGCCCCAGATGATGCCCACCACCAGGGCCACGCCGCCGGCCACCGACCAGACGATGACCCAGATGCGCGACAGCGGGATGCCGATGGACTGCGCCGCCTGGTGGTCGTCGGCCACGGCGCGCAGCGCGCGGCCGGTCTTGGTCTTCTGGAAGAACACGCTGAGCGCGGCCACCAGCAGCGCGGCGATGCAGGCCGCATACAGGTCTTCCTGGCTCAGCAGCACGCCGCCCTCGAACAGGCCGTCGAGGATGAACATGGGGTCCTTGGGCATGCCCACGTTGATGCTGTAGACGGCGCTGCCGAAGATCATCGGGCCCAGGCCGTCGAGCAGGTAGGCGATGCCCAGCGTGGCCATCAAGAGCGTGATGGGCTCCTGGTTGACCAGGTGGCGCAGCGCCAGCCGCTCGATCACCCAGGCCACGACCACCATGATGGCCAGCGACACGCAGATGGCCAGCAGGTTGGTGAACCAGCCCGGCTCCATGCCGATCCACTTCGGGATCCACTCGGAAAAGCGCGCCATGGCCAGGGCCGAGAACAGCACCATCGCGCCCTGGGCGAAGTTGAACACGCCCGAGGCCTTGAAGATCAGCACGAAGCCGATGGCGATCAGCGCGTACAGCGTGCCCACCATGAGGCCGCCGAACAAGGTTTCCAGAAAAAATCCCATGTCAGTCCCCTCAATGGCCTGTGCCAAGGTAAGCGCGGATCACGTCTTCGTTCTGGCGCACCTCGTCGGGTGCGCCGTCGCCGATCTTCTTGCCGTAGTCCAGCACCACGACGCGGTCGCTGATGTCCATGACCACGCCCATGTCGTGCTCGATCAGCACGATGGTGGAGCCGAACTCGTCGTTCACATCGAGGATGAAGCGGCACATGTCCTGCTTTTCCTCCACGTTCATGCCGGCCATGGGCTCGTCCAGCAGCAGCACCTGCGGCTGCATGGCCAGGGCGCGGCCCAGGTCCACGCGCTTTTGCAGACCGTAGGGCAGCTGGCCCACGGGGGTCTTGCGGTAGGCCTGGATCTCCAGGAAGTCGATGATGTGCTCGACGAACTCGCGGTGGCGGATCTCCTCGCGCTGGGCCGGGCCCAGGCGCAGGGCCTGCATCAGGATGCCGCTTTTGATCTGCAGGTTGCGGCCGGTCATGATGTTGTCGATCACGCTCATGCCCTTGAACAGCGCCAGGTTCTGGAACGTGCGCGCCACGCCCATCTCGGCCACCTGGCGGCTGTTCATGTGGCTGAAGGTCTTGCCCCGGAAGGTGATCGATCCCTCGGACGGGGTGTACACGCCGTTGATGCAGTTGAGCATCGAACTCTTGCCTGCGCCGTTGGGGCCGATGATGGAGCGGATCTCGTGCTCGCGCACATCGAACGAGATGTCCGTCAGCGCCTTCACCCCGCCGAAGCGCAGGCTGATGTTCTTGATGTCGAGGATGACATCGCCGATCTTCTTGTGGGTCATGTCAGCGGCTCCGGTCAGGCCCTGGCGGTGGCAGCCACCGAATGGGTTTTGGCATCGATGATGGACAGCGTGGCGCTGACGCTGCCGGTGCGGCCGTCCTCGAACTTGACCTGGGTCTCGATGAACTGCTCACGCTTGCCCGTGTACAGCGCATCGACCAGCACGCCGTACTTGTCGGCAATGAAGCCGCGGCGCACCTTGCGCGTGCGGGTCAGCTCGTCGTCGTCGGGGTCCAGCTCCTTGTGCAGCACCAGGAAGCGCGCCACCTGCGTGTCGGCCATGCCGGCTTCGGCGGCCAGGTCGGCGTTCACCTGGGCCACGCAGTCGGCCACCATCTCCAGCACCTTGGCCTTCGATGCCAGGTCCACATAGCCGCCGTAGGGCAGGCCCTGGCGCTCGGCCCAGTTGCCCACGGCCTCGTAGTCGATGTTGATGAAGGCGCAGACCTGGTCGCGACCGTGGCCGAAGCACACGGCCTCCTTGATCTGGGGGAAGAACTTGAGCTTGTTCTCGATGTAGTTGGGCGCGAACATGGCGCCCCGGCTGGTCTTGCCCACGTCCTTGGCGCGGTCGATGATGCGCAGCTGGCCGCTGGCGTCGATCACGCCGGCATCGCCCGTGTGGAACCAGCCGTCGGCATCCACCACCTCGGCCGTGGCGTCGGGGCGCTTGTAGTACTCCTTGAGCACGGACACGCCCTTGAGCAGCACCTCGCCGTTGTCGGCGATCTTCAGCTCGATGCCCGGTGCGGCCTGGCCCACGCTGCTCAGTTCCACCTGCCCGTCGCGCTGTATGCACACATAGGCGCAGGTCTCGGTCTGGCCGTAGAGCTGCTTGAGATTGATGCCGATGGAGCGGAAGAAGCGGAACAGCTCGGGCCCGATGGCCGCGCCCGCCGTATAGGCCACGCGGATGCGCGACAGGCCCATGGCATTGCGCAGCGGGCCGTAGATGCACAGGTCGCCCAGCGCGTACTTCAGGCGGTCCAGCGCGCCCACCTTCTTGCCGTCCAGGATGTCCGATCCCACGCGCCGCGCCACGGCCATGGCGTGGCCGTACATCCACTGCTTGAACGGCGCGGCATCCTCCATGCGGATGGACACCGAAGTCAGCATGCCCTCGAAGATGCGCGGCGGCGCGAAGTAGTAGCTGGGGCCGATCTCGCGCAGGTCGATGGATACGGTAGAGGCCGACTCCGGGCAGTTGATGGTGAAGCCCGCCACCAGCCACTGCGCGAAGGAAAACAGGTGGTCGCCCACCCAGGCCGGAGGCAGGTAGGAGATCACGTTGTCGCCAGGGCCCAGGCGGTCCACCTGCACACCGCCGCGTGCCGACTCGCCAAAGCTGCGGTGGGTCTGGCACACGCCCTTGGGCTTGCCCGTCGTGCCCGAGGTGTAGAGGATGACGGACACGTCGTCGGGCGACAGCGCCGCCAGCATGGCATCCCAGGCGCCCGGGTGGGCGGCCTCCCATTCCTTGCCCTTTTGCAGCAGCGCCTCGGTGCTGATCAGCCCCGGCTGGTCGTAGTGGCGCAGGCCGCGCGGGTCGTCATAGATGATGTGGCCCAGGCCGCGGACGCTCTCGCGCACCTCCAGCAGCTTGTCCACCTGCTCCTGGTTCTCGGCGAAGGCGAAGTCGATCTCGGCATCCTCGATGACGAAGCGCATCTCGGCCGCCACCGCGTCCTGGTACAGCGGGATCGGCACGGCGCCCAGCGCCTGCACGGCCAGGAAGCCCATGTAGACATGGGGCCGGTTGTCGCTGATGAAGGCCAGATTCTGGCCGCGTGCCAGGCCCAGCGCCGCCAGGCCGCAGGCCATGTGGCGCACGGTCTGCGCGGCCTCGCTCCAGCTCCAGGTCTGCCAGATGCCGTATTCCTTCTCGCGCAGCGCCGGTGCCTGTGGGCGCTGGGCAGCATGCTGGAGCAGCAGGTGCGGGAACGTGGTCGTCATTCCATGTCCTTGGTTGTTCGTGGATGGTGGCCGCGTGGTGCAAATGCCCAGGCTGAGACCCACCGGCTTGGACTGCATCGTAGGACTGGCTTTGACGCCGTGGTGTCTGTTTGACGACAATCTTCGGGAAACTCATCATCGGGAAAACGCGCCGTAACAAATGGTGCCAAAACGGTCTCATTGCCCGTTGGGGGGCTTGCGCTCCAGCCCGTTCGCAGCGGGTCGCCGTCCTTCTGGAAATCCCGCTCACGCCAGCCACTGGCCTCGGGCAATGCTTGGGTGGTTTTGTTGATTCATCCGCGCACCCTCGCCGCGACTCCATGAGCCAAGAACTGTCACTGCACCAGCGCCGTCGTGCGCCCCGACCCGAGGAACTCGATGGCATTCCCTGGCTGGCCCTGCTCCAGCCCGCCGAGCGCGAGCGCGCGCACAAGGCGCTGGTCGTCGGCGACGCACAGTCCGGCGACTACGTCTGCCGCACCGGCCGCGCACCCACCTACTGGTTCGGCGTGGTCGAAGGCCTGCTCAAGATGAACACCGATGGCGCCGATGGCGCCAGCATGACGCTGGCCGGCCTGCCTCCGGGCGGCTGGTTCGGCGAGGGCACGGCCGTCAAGCGCGAGCCCTACCGCTACAACGTGCAGGCCATCCGCAAAAGCGTGGTCGCCGGCCTGCCCATCGACACCTTCCACTGGCTGCTGGATCACTCCATCGGCTTCAACCGCTTCGTCATGAGCCAGCTCAACGAGCGCCTGGGCCAGTTCATCTCGGCCCGCGAAATCGACCGCCTCACCAACCCCGACCTGCGCGTGGCCCGCAGCCTGGCGGCGCTCTTTCACCCGCTGCTGTATCCCGGCGTCGGCGAGGTGCTGCGCATCACCCAGCAGGAACTGGCCTACCTGGTGGGCCTGTCACGCCAGCGCGTCAACGAGGCGCTGTCCGTGCTGCAGCGCGAAAACGCCATCGTCGTGGAGTACGGCGGCCTGCGCGTGCTCGACCTGGAAGCGCTGCGCAGCGGGCTGTTTGCGACGGCGCGGAGGGCGGCCTGACGCCGCCCGCTGCCACCCGCTTGAGGCCTCAGATCACGCCCTCGCGCCGCAGCCTCTCCTGCTGCTGCGCATCCAGCCCCAATGCCGCATAGATGCGTGCATTGTCCTGGCCGGTGGCCGGGCCGCTGCGGGGCGAAGGGGCCTGGCGGCCGGTGAAGCGTGGCACGGGCGCGGGGGCGGTGAGGGGGCCCAGGTCGGGGTCGGGCAGCGCGATGAAGCTGCCGCGTGCCGCGAAATGCGGGTCCTGCAGCACGTCCTCGGCCGAACAGACCTTGCTGAACGGGATGTCGTGCGCGGCCAGCGCGGCCGTGGCCTGGGCGCAGTCCAGGCCTGCGCACCATTGCACGATCAGCGCATCCAGTGCCTGCAGGTGGCGGATGCGCGCGGCGTTGTCCGCAAAGCGCGGGTCGGCGGCCAGCTCGGCGCGGTCCATGGCCTGGCACAGGCGCGCGAAGATGGCATCGCCCGTGGCGACCACGGTGAGCCAGGCGCCGTCGCGCGTGCGGTAGACGTTGGAGGGCGCCGTGTAGCCCGCGCACGATCCCGTGCGGCTGCGCGCCTGTCCGCCCAGCTGGAATTCGGCCGCCAGCGGGTCCAGCAGGCGCAGCATGGCTTCGGTGGCCGACAGGTCGATCTCCAGGCCGCGCCGTTCGCCTGGAGGCTTTGCATTGCGCTCGGCCAGTGCGGCCGCGATGGAGAAGGCGCCGAACAGCCCGGCCACGGCATCGCCCAGCGGGTAGTTCATGTGCTGGGGCGGGCCGCCCGCCTCGCCCGTGAGGTGGGCGAAGCCGCTCATGGCCTCGAAGATGCGCGCAAAGCCCGGCCGGCGCGCATAGGGGCCGGTCTGGCCGAAGCCCGTCAGGCGCAGCACGATGAGGCGCGGGTTGCGGGCATGCAAGGTGGCCAGGTCCAGCCCCCAGCGGTCCAGCGTGCCGGTGCGGAAGTTCTCCACCAGTACGTCGAAATCCTCGATCAGCCGCAGGAACAGCGTGCGGCCCTCGGCCTTGCGCACGTCCAGCGAGATGCCCTGCTTGCCCCGGTTGGCGGTTTTCCAGAACACGGCGTGGCCGTCGTGCACGGGGGCCAGGCTGCGCAGCGTGTCGCCGCCGCCGGGCAGCTCCAGCTTGACGACGTCGGCGCCCAGGTCGCCGCACAGCGTGGCCGAGAAGGGCGCGGCCAGCACCGTGGCCATGTCGAGGATGCGCACACCCTCCAGCGGATAGCCTTGGCGCTGCATCAGTTGCCTTTCAGGTCCACGTTCTTCAGCACGGGCTCCCAGGCGCGGCGGTCTTCGGCCACGCGCTGGTGGAAGTCCGCCGCCTGCGTGGGCAGCGGCGTGGCGCCCAGGCGCGCCAGCTTGTCGCGTGTCTCGGGCAAGGCCATGGCCTTGGCCAGCGCCTGGTTGAGCGTGGCCACGATCTGCTGCGGCGTGCCCTTGGGCGCGGCCAGGCCCACCCACAGGCCGGTGTCCAGCCCGGCCACGCCCAGCTCGGCAAAGGTGGGAATGTCGGGCGCTGCGGGCGAGCGGCTCTTGCCGGTCTGCGCCAGGATGCGGATCTGCCCGCCTTGCATGTAGGGCAGGGTGCCGCCCAGGTTGTTGCACATCACCGGGATGTGGCCGGCCATGAGGTCGTTGACGGCCGGGGCGTTGCCCTTGTAGGGCAGGTGCTGCATCTTGGTGCCGAGCCGGTGGTTGACCATCTCGCAGACCAGGTGCGAGGGCGTGGCCGTGCCGGCCGAGCCGAAGGACAGCGTGCCGGGCCTGGCCTTGTCGGCCGCCACCAGTTCGGCCAGCGTGCGGTAGGGGGTCTTGGCGTTGACGGCGATGACGTTGGGCAGGTCCGCCACCAGGCCGATGTACTCGTAGTCGGTCAGCGGATTCCACTTGAGGTTGGCGTGCACATGGGGCAGGAAGACATTGCTCAGGCCTGCCATGAGCAGGGTGTAGCCATCGGGCGCGGCGCGGGCCACGAGTTCCGAGCCGACCAGGCTGCCCGCGCCCGGCTTGTTCTCCACCACCACGGGCTGTCCCAGGGCCTTGCCCAGTTCCACCGACAGCGCTCGGGCCACGAGGTCGGTGCTGCCGCCTGCGGGAAAGGGAACGATCACGCGCACGGGCCGATCGGGAAAAGCCGCTTGGGCCGCCTGTGCCGCTTGGGCAGCCTGCGCGCAGGCACACAGCGCGGCCAGCAGGCCCAGGTTGGCCAGGTGCTTCGAGGTGAGGGAGCGTGTCATGGGGGCCTCCGGTGTCAGGCGCTCTCGCGCAGCATGAGCTTGGCGATGTTGAGCTGGTGGATCTGGCTGGTGCCTTCGTAGAGGCGGAACAGGCGCACGTCGCGGAAGTAGCGCTCGATGGGGCTGAAGTCGGCCACATAGCCCGCGCCGCCGAACATCTGTACGGCGCGGTCGGCCACGCGGCCGCACATCTCGGAGGCGAAGTACTTGCACATGGAGGCGGACAGCGCCACGTCCTCGCCCCGGTCGCGGGCGCGGGCGGCCTCCAGGATCATGGATTGCGCCGCGAAGATCTCGGTGCGGCTGTCGGCCAGCATGGCCTGCACCAGCTGGAAGTTCGCCACCGGCTGGCCGAACTGCTCGCGCTGGCGCACATGGGCCAGCGCCAGGTCCAGCATGCGGATCGCCGGCCCCGTGCACAGCGCGGCCAGGTGCAGGCGCTGCTTGTTGAGCACCTTCATCACGGTCTTGAAGCCCTGGCCCTCGCGCCCGCCGATGATCTGGTCGGCCGGCACGCGGCAGTCCTGGAAATGCACGTCGGACACGGGCGAGCCCGCCTGGCCCATCTTGCGATAGGGCTGGCCTGTCACCAGGCCCGGCGAGCGCTCCACGAAGAAGGCCGTCAGCCCCTCGCTGCCCGTGCTGCCTTCGCCGGTGCGGGCGATGACGGTGAACACATCGGCCAGCGGCGCATTGGTGATGAAGCGCTTGCTGCCGTTGAGCACATAGTGGTCGCCCTCGCGGCGCGCCGTGGTCTGGATGTTGCTCGCCTCCGAGCCCGCGTCCGGCTCGGTCAGCGCCAGGCAACCCGTGAGCTCGCCGCGCGCCATGCGCGGCAGCCAGCGCTGCTTTTGCGCCTCGGTGCCGTCGGCCACCAGGGCTTCCGAGCCAATGCCGGTGTTGGTGCCCACGCGGGCCCGCAGCGCCACCGAGGCCTGGGACAGCTCGAAGGCGCAGCGCACCAGTTCCTCGGTGCTCAGGCCCAGGCCGCCATGGGCCTGGGGAATGCTCCAGCCGAAATAGCCCTTGTCGCGCAGCTCCTGGACCACGGCGGGCGGAATGCTGTCGTCGCGCTCGATCTGCTCTTCGAGCGGATGCCAGCGGTGGCGCACGAAATGGCGGATGTCTGCAATCAACGCCTGCAGGCGGGCGTCGGCGGGATGGGGGGTGGAGGTTGGGGCGTGGTTCATGGGCCGCACTGTAGGAAGCGCGGCCGGGAAGGCGGCAATGCTGTTTCAATTATTGAAACGCAGTTGCGGCCTTGTGGCCGCAGTCCGCACAATGGCGCCGTGCCCCACGCCCCCATTGCCCACCAACCCAGGGATTCGCAGGATGTCTGCCGCATCCGCGAGCAGGACCCGTATTTCGCGGGCACGCTGGCCAAGGGGCTGATGATCCTGCAGTGCTTCGTCAGCGACCCGCGCCCGCATGCCAACAGCGAGCTGGCCCGCCGCCTGGGCCTGCCGCGCCCTACCGTGTCCAGGCTGTGCCGCAGCCTGCAGACCATGGGCTACCTGGACCATGACGAGCGGCTGGACCGCTACTTCGTCGGCCCGGCCGCCGTCGCCCTGGGCTACCCCTATGTGATCAACACGCCGCTGCTGGGGCCTTTGCGCCTGCCCATGCAGGCCCTGGCCGACCGCGTGAAGGGGGCGGTATCGGTGGGCGTGGTCATGGACCTGGATGTGGTCTACCTGGATACCTGCGCCTGGGAAGGCGGCACGCTCAAGCGACCCGGCGTGGGCGCCGTGCGCGGCGTGCTGGAAACGGCCATGGGCCGGGCAGGGCTGGCCCAGCTCGATGCCGGGGAACTGCAGCGCTTCCTGGACCGCGTGCGCAGCCAGCGGCCCGAGGAATACGCGCGCTGCAGGGACAACGCCAGCGAAAGCCTGGCGCACTATGCCGCCCGGGGCTTCGCAGTCAACATGGGCGACTCCGGCCTGGGCGTGTGCGCGGTGGGTGCGGCCTCGCGCATCCGCTACGGGTCGCGCCGGCTGCTGTTCAACTGCGCCGTGCCGGGCCTGCGCATGCCGGCCCGCACGCTGATCCGGGATGTGGGCCCCCAGTTGGCGCAGTTGGTGGCCCTGTGCGACCGGCTGCCCGTGGACCGCTGATCTGCGGGCCTGGCGCTTCAGAAGGCGGCCAGCACGATGCCGATGGCCAGCAGCACGCCGAAGGAGATCCAGCCGTTCTTCTGGTCCAGGCCGCCGATCTGGCGCAGCGCCTCTTCACGCGCAGCGCCCGCCAGGCCCATCTGGTTGACCTGCTGTACGCGCGTGACCAGCCACTGCAGGTAGGTGCGCTTGACAGTGAAGGAAATCGCCACCGCGATGCCGAGCACGCGGCCGGCGCCGCCCGTGCCGGGCATCAGCAGGTTGATGATCAACAGGGTGATGAAGGCCACCACGGCATAGGCGTAGACGCGGCGGGCAATGGCCCAGGACACGCCCATGAAGGGAATGGCCGTCCAGCAGGGACTGAGTGCGGCGAAGAATCCCTTTTTCCCGCCGACCATGCGCTCCCACAGCGGACGGTATTTGTCGGCATTCGGGCCGATGGCGGTCTCCATATCGGACCACTCGATTCCCGTCAAGTCCATTTTGGTGATGAGCAGCGCCTTGAATTGTTCTTTCAAGGGCATGGAATTCAATAGGTTGGGTGTATCGCTCATGGTTTTCCTTGTTGAATGAGGCGGGATTCCGGGCGTGATGGTCTGGATGCCGCAGCGGGCGCTGCGCGCAGGGCTGTTGTCTCGAAAGAGAGCCCCTGTCTCTGGACGGGCGCCATTCTATGGGCAGATACATGGGAAATGGCAAGCCCAATGGATTGGTTTGCAATGGAAGATGAATGAATGCGCTCGTGAGAAATACAGTTTTTTACATATCAAATGCCATGGGCTGTTATTTCCTCATTGGCCGGATGGAGAATTTTCGTGGCGAGTTGATTCATCCTGATCCATCTTTCATTGGGGATTCATATGAATATGCATATCGCGACGGATACAGCGAATGGGATGGGCCTGGGGGCCAGGTGCATTGCCATGGACGGGAATCGGGCTCGCACAACGGGTGTGCCGTCCTTCGTGCAGGCGCTTCGCTGCGGGACCGCGCAGGGGTCCCGGCGGGCCGGGGCAGCGCGGGGCCGATAGCCGAGCGCAATGCCCGTATTGGCCGCAGGGCGCTGCCGCTGCAGGCCGTGCCGCGCGACAATGGCGGCCTAATGTCATCCCCTACTTCTTCCAAACCGTCCCGGTCCGGCGCCGACGAGGCGGCAGCGCCCTCCGCGCGCCCTGTGCTGCGCCGCCCCGAAAAGCCACAGGCCGAGCCGGCTGGCGATGCCCGCCGCCCCTCTGGTGGCGCAGGCAGATCTGCGGGCGCACGCGGCCCGCGCAACGACCGCAATGACCGCGGCGGGCGCAATGAACGCTACGAGCGCTCCGACCGCCGTGACGCAGGCCCTCGCGGCGATGCCCGTGATGCGGCACCCCGCGGCGACGCCCGTGATCAGCGCCCGCGCAGCAGCGGTTTCGGCCGTGCCGAGGACCTGGACCGTTCCCAGCCGCGTGGCGACTGGCGTGGCCAGGGCGGCGGCGAAAACCGTGCCCCGCGCGAGCAGCGCGATCCCCGTGATGCGCGTGACACGCGCCATGCGGGCGACATGCGCGACTCCCGTCCCCCGCGTCCGCCCCGTCCGGATGATCGCCGCGACCGGCCCTATGGCCAGCGCGACGAGCGTCCGCGTGATGGGCAACGTGACGGCCCCCGTGACGGCCCCCGGGAGGGCGGCTTCCGTGATCGCCCCCGTGACGACGCCCGGGGCCCCCGCCGTGATGACGCCCGCGGCCCGCGCCGCGATGCGCCGGCCCAGGCCGAACCCGCCTACCGTCCGCTCAGCGGCATCCGCACCTACCGTCCCGCCGACGGTGGCGCCAGCCGCGAGATTCCCGTCAAGCGTGCCCCCGCGCCCGTGCAGGAGCAGGTTCCGGGCGCCGTGCGCATCAACAAGCGCCTGGCCGACATGGGCCTGTGCTCGCGCCGCGAGGCCGACGAGTGGGTGGACAAGGGCTGGGTCCGCGTCAACGGCGAACTCGCCGTGATGGGCCAGAACGTGGTGGCCGCCGACCGCATCACGGTCGAGCGCGAGGCACGTGACCGCCAGGACCAGCAGGTCACCATCCTGATCCACAAGCCCATGGGCTACGTCAGCGGACAGGCCGAGGATGGCCACGAGCCGGCCGTGGTCCTGGTCACTCCCCAGAACCACTGGAACCAGGACACCAGCCGCACGCGCTTCAACTTCGCGCAGCTCAAGGGCCTGGCACCCTGCGGCCGGCTGGACATCGATTCCGTGGGCCTGCTGGTCATGACCCAGGATGGCCGCGTGGCGCGCCAGATCATTGGCGAAGACTCGGAGATGGACAAGGAGTACCTGGTACGCGTGACCTACGGCGACCGTGACATCGACGTGCAATCCGTGTTCCCGGCCGAGCAGCTGGCACGCCTGTGCCATGGCCTGTCGCTGGACGGCGAGGCACTCAAGCCCGCCAAGGTGGACTGGCAGAACCCCGAGCAGCTGCGCTTCGTGCTGACCGAAGGCAAGAAGCGCCAGATCCGCCGCATGTGCGAACTGGTGGGCCTGCGCGTGGTGGGCCTCAAGCGCATCCGCATCGGCCGCGTGACGCTGGGCAACCTGCCTGTGGGCCAGTGGCGCTATCTGGGTGCACACGAGAATTTTTAGCACCCCCTGAGCGGCTGCGCCGCTTCCCCCTCTCTCGCTTCGCGGGAGGGGGACGGCACCCTCGGTGCGGGACGGCCCTTCCTCGGTGCCCCTGATTTGGGCAGCGACGGTTTTGAGCTCGTGTTTAGAATGCGAACCATTCTCAAACGAGCTTCAGCGCTGCGGCACGCCAGTCCGGGGCGCGTCCGTCTTTTCATGCGCGCACCGGCCGATCCCGTACACACCCTCTATGTCGAACACCACGGCTGGCTGCAAGGCTGGCTGCGCCGCAAGCTGGGCAATGTGTTCGAGGCTTCCGATGTCGCGCACGACACTTTCGTCAACGTGATCACCTCGGGCATGGCCGGCCGCATCGAGCAGCCGCGCCCCTTCCTGGCCACCGTGGCCCGCCATCTTGTGATCCGCCAGCACCGGCGCCGGCTGCTGGAGCGCGCCTATCTCGACACCCTGGCCCTGCTGCCGGCCGAGCTGGCTCCCTCGCCCGAGGAGCGGCTGATCGCGCTCGAATCACTGCAGGCCGTGGACCAGGCGCTGGACGCGCTGGCGCCCAAGGTGCGCGAGGCCTTCCTGCTGGCCAACCTCGAAGGCCTGAGCTATGCGGACATCGCCACGCGCCTGGGCGTGTCCATGACCAGCGTCAAGCGCTACCTGGCCCAGGGCTATGAGCGCTGCTTCGTGCTGGCGCTGTCCTGATGGCGCCGGTGCCTCCTTCCGATCCTCGGCGCCTGTCCAGCGCCACGCCGCTACCCGGCAGCAGTATCCAGGCGCCCCAGGCGCCCCAGGCGCTGGGCCGGCCCTTGCCGGCCGGCGTGGCGCGGGCGGCTGCCGGCTGGTTTGCGCTGCTGCAATCGGGCCAGGCCTCGGCCGCCGACCGGGCGCGCTGGCAGCGCTGGCTCGATGAAGACGCCGACCATGGCCGCGCCTGGGCCCATCTGCAGGCCGTCACGGGCGCGCTGACGGGGCTCAACGCCGGTGGCGCGGGCTATCGCGGCCTGTCCGCCGCTCCCCGGGCTGCGCGGCGGCGCCTGCTGGGCCTGTTTGCAGGCCTGGGCACGGCGGTGGGCGCGGGCTGGCTGGCCAGCCGCACGCCGCAGTGGCAGCAGATGGCGGCCGACTACTCCACCGGCACGCAGCGCCGCCGCTGGAGCCTGCCCGACGGCACGGACATGCTGCTGGGCCCCGGCAGCGCCGTGGCCTTGCAGTTCGACGGCAGCGAGCGCCGGCTGCGCCTGCTGGCCGGCGAGGCGCTGTTCACCACCGGTCATCCCGCAGGTGCGCTGGGCGATCTGCCCTTTGTGGTGGAGACCGCCCACGGCCGCGTGCGCGCTCTGGGCACGCGCTTCATGGTGCGCAGCAGCCAGGCAGGTGCGCGCGTGGCGGTGTTCGAGCGCGCCGTGGAGCTGCGCCTGGCCGGCACAGGCGCATCCGCACTGCGTCTGCAGGCGGGCGAGGCCATGGACTTCACGCGCACGGGCTGGAGCACGGTGCAGCCGGCCGGCCCTGCGGACGACGCCTGGAGCCGGGGCCAATTGTGGGTGGACAACCAGCGCCTGGACGACTTCCTGGCCGAACTCAACCGCTACCGCCCCGGCTGGCTGCGCGCCGATCCGGCCGTGGCCGGGCTGCGGTTCTCGGGCGTGTTCCCGCTGGACGAAGGCGGCATCGATGGCACGGACGCCGTGCTGGCCATGCTGCCCGGTGCACTGCCCGTGCAACTGCGCTGGCGCACGCGCTGGTGGGTGGTGGTGGAGCCTGCGCAGGCGCGCGGCTGAGGCTTTTTTCTTCCTTTTCGCTTTTTTTGCGCCGGGGGTGACCCGATTTCCCGCGCCGCGCTTCCTTGTTTCCGAGAGCTTTGATTTTCGATATCGGAACACAGGGAGAACCCAGGACCATGCAACCCCTTTTCATGCCCCGCCCCGCGCTGGCGCTGGCCATCGCGCTCATGCCCGCCGCCGTGCTGGCCCAGGCCCAGCGCAGCTATGACGTCGCTGCCGGCCCGCTGGATGCCGCCTTGCGCAGCACGGCCGCCCAGGCCGGCGTGGCCCTGATCTTCACGGCCGATCAGACGGCCGGACAGCGCAGCGCGGGCCTGCGCGGCAGCTATACGGTGGAGGGCGCCTTCGAGGCCCTGCTGGCCGGCACCGCCTGGCAGGCCGTGCGCCAGGCCAGCGGCGCCTATGCGCTGCGGCGGGTGGAGCAGGTGGTGCCCGCGGCGGCAGCCGGCGCCACGCTGGCCACGGTGAATGTCACGGCCACGGCCCCAGGCGCGGCCTCCGACGACTCGGGCAGCTACGCGGCAAAAGGCCCCAGCGCCACGGCCACCCGGCTGGCCCTGTCGCTGCGTGAGACCCCGCAGTCCGTCAGCGTGATCACGCGCCAGCGCATGGATGACCAGGGCATGGACAGCATGTCCGAGGTGCTGGAGCAGACGCCCGGCCTGTCGGTGCAGAACATCGGTGCCAGCCGCTACACCGTCTACTCGCGCGGCTATGCGATAGACAACTACCAGTTCGACGGCATCGCCACCTCCATCGATGTGGTGACGCAGAACATTCCCCAGGCCGAAACCGACCTGGTGATCTATGACCGCGTGGAGGTGCTGCGCGGTGCCGCAGGTCTGCTGGTGGGCGCGGGCGATCCTTCCGGCACCATCAATCTGGTGCGCAAGAAGCCCTCGCGCGACTTTCAGGGCCATGTGGGGACGGGCCTGGGCTCCTGGGGCCGGCGCCGTGCCGAGATCGATGTCTCCGGCCCGCTGGCGCAGGAAGGCCGCGTGCGCGGCCGCTTCGTGGCCGCTGCGGAGCAGGGCGGCACGCATGTGGACTTCTACAAGGAAAAAAAGCGCACGCTCTACGGCGTGGCCGAGGTCGATCTGCCCGATGGCTCCCTGCTGACGGCGGGCCTGCACTACCAGCGCAGCAATCCGCGCGGCAGCTCGGGCAGCGGCCTGCCGCTGTTCCACAGCGACGGATCGCCCACTGATTTCGGGCCGCACACCAATGCCGGCGCCCGCTGGAACACCAACCGCATCGAGGCCTACAACCTGTTCGCCACGCTGGAAAAGCCGCTGCCGCAAGGCTGGCTGCTCAAGCTCTCGGCCAACCATTTGCGCGGCAAGCGCAGCGGCTCGTCGGCCGATGCGAGCTGGGGCTTCCCCGAACGGGACACCGGCGAAGGCGTGATGCTCTACGGCGGCTACAGCCGCGCCTGGCAGCGCCAGACCGGCGTGGATGCCTCCGTGCTGGGACCGCTGCAGCTATGGGGCCGGCGCCATGAGATGGTGCTGGGCTTCAACTGGGCCGAGTACGACAACCAGCACGAACCGGCCGATGACGACATAGAAGGCCGCGCAATCAATATCTACCACTGGGGCAACCAGACCGGGCTGCCCGTGATTGCCGCAGACAAGCTCATGGACTACGACACCTGGCAAAAGCAGTACGGCGCCTATGGCGTGCTGCGTCTGAAGCCGCGCGACGACCTGTCGGTGATCGTGGGTGCCCGCCTGAGCAATTACCGCTACGCGCTGTCCACGCTCTACACCTCGGCCGCGCTGGCGCCGCGCAGCAGCGTGGTCGGCATGCGGGAGAACGCGGCCTTCACACCCTACGGCGGCATCGTCTATGACCTGAACGACAACCACTCCCTCTACGCCAGCTACACCAGCATCTTCAAGCCGCAAAGCCAGCGCGACCGCAACGGCGCCGTGCTCGATCCCCGCGAAGGCGACAACTACGAGCTGGGCATCAAGAGCGAATTCCTGGGTGGGCGGCTGGCCAGCTCGGCCGCGCTGTACTGGGTGCGCCAGGACAACCTGGCCGAGGTCGATGCGGGCCAGACCGTGCCGGGCACCTTGCCGGCCGTGGCCGCCTACCGTGCCGTCAAGGGCGCCAGGACCCAGGGCGTGGACTTCGAGATCAATGGCGAGATTGCGCGGGGCTGGCAGGTCGGTGCCAGCTACAACTACAACAGCACCGAGGATGCCGCAGGCCAGCGCATACGCACGGTGTTCCCGCGCCAGATGGCGAAGCTGTGGACCAGCTACCGCTTTGGCGGCGTATTGCGCGGCCTGACCCTGGGCGGTGGCGTGAACTGGCAGGACCGCATCCATTTCACGGCCACGCCCTGGCAACTGGGCAAGGCCGTCACGGCCGAGCAAAAGGCCTATGCCGTGGTGAATCTGATGGCGCGCTACGAGTTCGACAGGCAGTGGTCGGCCACGCTGAACCTCAACAACCTCTTCGACAAGCGCTACCTGCAAGGCCTGGACACCACGTTCTACACGGGCTACTACGCGGCCACGCGCAATGTGACGCTCAACCTCAAGTACCGGTTCTGAGGACGCTCTGTCGTCAGGCCTGCGACCACATCCGCAACAGGTTGTGGTACGTGCCGGACAGCGCGGAAAGCGCGGGGTCGCCCGGGTGGCGCAGCGTCAGTTGCTGGATCTGCTGGTCCAGGTCGAACAGGATGCGGCGCTTCTCGTCCGAGGCCACGAGGCTGTGGGTCCAGAAGAAGCTGGCGTAGCGCGTGCCGCGCGTGACGGGGTTGACGCGGTGCAGGCTGGTGCCGGGGTAGACGATGGCGTCGCCTGCGGCCAGCTTCACGCTCTGGTGGCCGAAGGTGTCTTCCACGACCAGTTCGCCGCCTTCGTATTCGTCGGGCTCGCTGAGGAATACGGTGGTGGAGACATCGCTGCGCACCTTGATGGCCGTGCCGGGGATGGTGAAGATGGCGTTGTCTATGTGGTTGCCGTAGGTGCCGCCGCCTTCGTAGCGGTTGAAGCGCGGCGGCAGCACCTTCAGCGGCAGCGTGGCCGACATGAACAGCGCGCTGGCCCCCAGCCTGTCGAGGATGAGGTTGCCTATCGCCTGGCCGGCCTGGCTGTCCAGCGGCAGCTGCAGGTTGGCCTTGACCTGGGCCGCCAGGGGGCCGGCCGTGGCGCGGCCGTCCTGCCACGGGGCCTGCTCCAGCGCCTGGCGGCACTGGCGCACTTCGTCGGGGCTGAGCAGGGCGGGTATGCGGAGCATCATGGCAGGCGGTCCTCAGGGGCGGAATCAATGAGTGTCCTGCAAAAAAGCCCCGCAGGCGGCGATGGCCTGCGGGGCTTTGCGGTGATCTGCGCAGCGTCAAGCCGCTGCGCGTTCGCCCGGGGCGATCAGCAGATCAGTACGTCCACTTGAGCGAGGCCACGGCCGAGCGGCCTGCCGCCATGGTCGCGTAGTGGGGCGAACGCACGCCGCTGTAGTAGACCTTGTCGCCCAGGTTGTACAGGTTCAGCTGCACGGTCAGGTTGCGGTCGATCTGGTAGGCCACCATGGCGTCGTAGCGCGCATAGCCGCTGGCGCCCTTGGTGACGATGCCGCCATCCACCGTGGACAGGATGTAGCTCTGGTTCACGCTGCTCTGGGCGTAGATGCCCAGGCCCACGGTCAGCTTGGCCATGGGCTTGTAGCTGGTCCACAGGCTGAAGCTGTGCTTGGGCGTGTTGGGGAAGGGCTGGCCATTGGCCACGCTGCCCGCGCCTGCGTTCTTCTGCTCGCTGTCCATGTAGGTGTAGCCGCCGAAGACGCTCAGGCCCGGCAGCACGCTGCCCGTGAAGCCCAGCTCCACGCCGTTGACCACCTTGTTGCCGCCCATGTAGGTGACGCCGTTTTCGGTGATGCGCGCATTGGTCACGTCGTTGCGGAACAGCGCGGCGGTGAGCGCCAGGCGCTTTTCCATCAGGTCCCACTTGGTGCCCAGCTCGAGCGAGCGGGTCTTCTCGGGCGCCAGGTTGGCCAGCTGGTCGGTGGAGATGCCCAGGTCCTCGTTGCCGTTGCCCAGCATGGAGCCGCCGGGGCGCGAGGAGGTGCCGAGGCTGGCGTAGATGCTGCCGTTGGTGGCCGGCTTGTAGACCAGGCCCAGCTGGTAGTTGAAAAGCGTGTCCGAACGGCTCAGGTCATAGGCCGGCGTGTTGCGGCCGGCGGGGCCGGAGGCGCTGAGCTTGTAGTGGTCCATGCGCAGGCCGGCGTTGAGCAGCCACCGGTCGTTGAACTTGAGCGTGTCGAAGCCGTACAGCGCCACGGTGTCGATCTTGTTGTGGCTGGGGTCTCCCAGGGTCACGGGCAGGTTCCACAGCGGGCTGCTGTCGGGGTTGTTCAGCGAGGCGCACCACAGGCTGGCAGCCGTGCAGGTGGTGTTGGTGGTCTGTACGGCAGCCGTGCGGGATTCTGCCTTTTCCTTGGACAGTTCCAGGCCGAACGAGTAGCTGTGGCCCACGCTGCCGGTCTGGGCCTTGCCCGTGAATTCCGAGAGGTTCTGCAGTGTCTTGATGTCGGCCACGCGTGCATTGCCACGGCGGAACACATAGCCGTTGACGACATTGCCCTTGCTGTCGTCGGGCTGGGTCCACAGGTAGTCCTGTTCGGTCTTGCTGTAGCGCAGGCTGTTGCGGAACTTCTGGGTGTCGGTGAACTTGTGCTCCACGGTGGCCGTGAAAAGGTCGCTCTTTTCCTTTTCGTAGTCGCGGCTGGTCAGGCCGTACCAGTTGTCGCGGTTGTTGCCGTAGGTGGGACGCACCACGCTGCCGCCGCGCAGGCCGGCCGCAGCCGTGCTGGTGTACAGGTAGGGCACGCCGCCATCGGGAATGTTGTCGGTCTGCAGGTGCTGCCAGGACAGCGAGACCTCGGTGGGCGTGCCCATGCCGAAGGTCACCGTGGGGGCGATGCCCCAGCGCTTGTTCTCGGGGCCGCTGCGGCCGGGAACGTCGGCGTCGTGCACCATGGCGTTCAGGCGCAGGCCCACGCCTTCGCCCAGCACGCGGTTGGCGTCGATGGTGGCGCGCCGGTAGCTGTCCGTGCCCAGGCCCACGTCGCCGCTGATGAAGTTCTCGTTCCTGGCCTTCTTGGTCACCAGGTTGATGGAGCCGCCAGCGCCGCCACGTCCTGCATAGGCCGAATCGGCACCCTTGATGACCTCCACCGATTCCAGGTTGAACACTTCGCGCGTACCGGCCGCAATGTCGCGCATGCCGTCCACGAAGGTGCTGGCCTGGGCATCCATGCCGCGGATGAAGGGCTGGTCACCCGAGGGGTTGCCGCCTTCGCCGTTGCCGAAGGTGATGCCGGGCGTGGACCGCAGGGCTTCCTGCAGGCTGGTCGCGCCGGTCTGCTTGATGATTTCCTCGTTGATGACCTGCACCGTCTTGGGCGTGTCCACCAGCGGGGCCGTGAACTTGGCCGAGGAGGCGTTGTCGGTCTTCACGGGCGCTTCGGTCGAAGACGTCACGTTCACGGTGCCCAGCGTGGTGCTGGCCTGCGCAAAGGCCGGGGTGCCAGCAAGGCACAGGGCAGCGGCAAGGGCCAGCTGGGTGAGGTTCGCGGGGGGGAGGATTTGTTGGATTTTGCTCATGTTCACTCCGATGAAAGCCCGCGGATTGTTATTGCGAATCACTAGTGTTCGGTTTCTGCTTCGTAAAGTTGGCCTGTTTGCCCTGGGTAAAAGTCCTTCGCGTTGCCGCCATGCAACAAACGAAAACCGTGTTTCACCAAAGGTCCAATGAAAACGCGGCTGCTGCCGGACGAAAAAAAGCGGCTGTCGCCAGCCGCCGTGGTTTGCTGCGGGGCGCCTGCTGCGCCCGTGCCTGGCCTTACTCGTCGGCCGGATTGGACAGCAGGGCCTTGTAGATCACGGCGCCGATCAGCGCGCCCACGATGGGGGCCACCCAGAACAGCCACAGTTGCGAGACGGCGATCTCGGGACCGAACAGGGCCGGGCCCGTGCTGCGCGCGGGATTGACCGAGGTGTTGGTCACGGGAATCGAGATCAGGTGGATCAGCGTCAGGCACAGGCCGATGGCCAGCCCGCCAAAGCCGGCTGCCGCGCGCTTGGCCGTGGCGCCCAGGATGACCAGGATGAAGAAGGCCGTCATCACCACCTCGGTGACCAGGGCAGCCGTCATGCCGTAGCCGCCCGGCGAATGCGTGCCGAAGCCGTTGGTGGCAAAGCCGCCGATGTCGGCACCGGCCTTGCCCGTGGCGATCACGTAGAGAATGCCTGCGCCCGTGATGGCGCCCAGCACCTGGGACACGACGTAGCCCGGCAGCTCGCTCCAGGCAAAGCGCCCGCCCATGGCCAGGCCCACGGAGACGGCAGGGTTGAAGTGCCCGCCCGAGATGGGACCGAAGGCATAGGCGCCGGTGACCACCGTCAGGCCGAAGGCCAGCGAGACGCCGACCAGGCCGATGCCCACCTGCGGGAAGGCGGCGGCCAGCACGGCCGCACCGCAGCCGCCCAGGGTCAGCCACAGGGTTCCGAGGAATTCTGCGGACCATTTTTGAACAGAGCTGTGCATGGGAAATCTCCTGAAACAGGCCCGCCGCTGCGCCCGGGCCCTGCGCGCACTGCCCGCCGAATGGAGGAAAGTGGCGCAGTTATAGCGCTGCGCCTGGCCTGCCGAGAGGGCAAGAAAGTGAACAATCGTCCACAGCCTGCGTCGCCACAGGGGCGGCGGGCTCTTGAAATTGCATCCGCCGACCCGAGATGAGGGCTGATTTTTTCCCTGTTGTGAACCCATAGGACATAGGACACTGTCTGCATGAGCAAGCAAACCCATTCTTTTCAGGCCGAAGTTGCACAGCTGCTGCACCTGGTCACGCATTCGCTGTATTCCAACCCCGAGATCTTCTTGCGCGAGCTGGTCTCCAACGCATCGGACGCCTGCGACAAGCTGCGCTTCGAGGCGCTGAACAACGCCGCGCTGTATGAAGACCAGCCCAACCTGGAAGTGCGCGTGTCCTTCGACGCCGCCGCCAAGACGCTGACCATTGCCGACACCGGCATCGGCATGAGCGAGCAGGAAGCCATCGACAACCTGGGCACCATCGCCAAGAGCGGCACCAAGGCCTTCATGGAAAAGCTGTCGGGCGACCAGAAGTCGGACTCGCAACTGATCGGCCAGTTCGGCGTGGGCTTTTACTCGGGCTACATCGTGGCCGACAAGATCACCGTGGAAACACGCCGCGCGGGCCTGCCGGCCGCCGAAGGCGTGCGCTGGACCAGCGGCGGCACGGGCGAGTTCGAGGTCGAGCAGATCGAGCGCCCCCAGCGCGGCACCAGCATCACGCTGCACCTGCGCCCCGAGGCCGAGGAGTTCCTCAATGCCTGGAAGATCAAGCAGGTCATCGGCAAGTACTCCGACCACATCAGCCTGCCCATCCTCATGGAAAAGGAGGAATGGAAGGACGGCGAGAACGACCAGCCCGGCGCCATGGTCAAGACCGGCGAGTGGGAGACCATCAACAAGGCCAGCGCGCTGTGGACGCGTCCCAAGAAGGACATCACGGCCGAGCAGTACCAGGACTTCTACAAGGCCATCAGCCACGACTTCGAGAACCCGCTGACCTGGAGCCACAACCGCGTGGAGGGCAACACCGAGTACACGCAGCTGCTGTTCATTCCGGCCAAGGCACCGTTCGATCTCTACAACCGCGACAAGAAGGCCGGCGTCAAGCTCTACGTCAAGCGCGTCTTCATCATGGATGACGCCGAGGCGCTGATGCCCGGCTACCTGCGCTTCGTCAAGGGCGTGATCGACTCGGCCGACCTGCCGCTGAACGTCAGCCGCGAGCTGCTGCAGGAAAGCCGCGACGTGCGCCTGATCCGCGACGGCTCCACCAAGCGCGTGCTGTCCATGCTGGAAGACCTGGCCAAGCACGATCGCCACGAGGCCGGCGAAGGCACGGACGGCGTCACCGACGTGGTCAGCGAAGAGGACAAGGCCAAGGAAGGCAAGTACAGCCAGTTCTACGCCGAGTTCGGCGCCGTGCTCAAGGAAGGCCTGGGCGAGGACTTCGCCAACAAGGAACGCATCGCCAAGCTGCTGCGCTTTGCCTCCACCAGCCAGGAAGACGCCATGGTCTCGCTGGCCGACTACAAGGCCCGCATGAAGGAAGGCCAGGACGCGATCTACTACATCACGGCCGACTCCCTGACGGCAGCGCGCAACAGCCCGCAGCTCGAAGTCTTCCGCAAGAAGGGCATCGAAGTGCTGCTGATGGCCGACCGCGTGGACGAATGGGCCATGGGCTACCTGACCGACTTCGACGGCACGCCGCTGCAGTCCGTGGCCAAGGGCGCCGTGGACCTGGGCAAGCTGCAGGACGAAGAGGAAAAGAAGGCCGCCGAGGAAGCGGCCGAAGCCTTCAAGCCCCTGCTGGCCAAGCTCAAGGAGGCGCTCAAGGACAAGGCCGAGGACGTGCGCGTGACCACGCGCCTGGTCGACTCGCCGGCCTGCCTGGTGGTGCAGGACGGCGGCATGAGCCTGCAGCTGGCGCGCCTGCTCAAGCAGGCCGGCCAGCAGGCGCCGGACGCCCGCCCCGTGCTGGAGGTCAACCCCGAGCATCCGCTGGTCAAGAAGCTGGACGGATCGGTGCATTTCCATGACCTGGCCAACATCCTTTTCGACCAGGCCGTGCTGGCCGAAGGCGGCATGCCCGAGGACCCGGCCGCCTACGTCAAGCGCGTGAACGCTCTTCTCGCGTGAGTTCCTCACAAGGATCGCCCAGGCGCATTCCATAGGCCTCAGTGCCTGCTCACTGTCGTGCCAGCGCACGGCAGACAAGCCTTCCAAGCCGGTGCCAGCCAAGCTGCCACCGGCTTTTTCACGTCTGCAATCCGTGAGGAAAACCGGTAGTCGTCGGTGGACTCACGAAAAACTCACAAATTCTTCTAAATACTCACTTTTGTCAAAAATTCCATATCATATTTACTTTTAGTAATAAAGAACCATCATGCCTCCCTTTGGTGCGTCCGGTTGTCGGCTTTTTGACAGAGCTGTTCCAGCCGGGCACCCCGTGCGTCCGTGCCTGCGGCATTCGGCGCTGTCAACGAAGCAAAAGAGAGGTTTGTATGGCTTTCACGAGAAAGGGCTGGCTGGCGCGTGCGCTGCTGTCCGGCGGCTTGCTGGCAACAGCGGCTGCCGTGGCGGCGCCGGCCGACACCGACATCCTGGTCAACCAGGATGGTCTCTATGACGGACAGGACGCATCGGCAGGGCCTGCCGGCGGCACCTTCACCTATGTGGCCAAGGTCAGGCACAACAACATCGGTCCCGACGCCGTAGGCGTCACCCTGACCGAGGTGCTGCCCGTGGGCGCCGTGTTCCAGGGCTACAGCAGCAGCCCGGGCGGCATCACCTGCACGGCACCGGCTGCCGGCACGGTGCTCACCGCAGGCAACAACACGCTGGTCTGCAACATCGGCAACCTGGCGCCCGCCGATGGCTTCAAGTCCGTGGGCTTCGAGGTCATCCTGCCGACCGTCGGCACCAACTGGCGCGCCGTGGCCAGCGCGCGCATGGCCTCGCCCGACTACGACAACGACCAGAACAACACGCAGCTGGACCGCAACTTCACCACCACCGAGGCCGCCGATCTGGCCATCGCGATGGCGGCTCCCGCCAGCGTCGCCAACGGCGGCGCCTTCCAGTACGTCATCGACGTGCAGAACAAGGGCCCGTCCGAGGTCCCCGCCGGTGGCCGTACCGTGGTGCGTTTCCCCGTGCCCAACGGCGCCGTGGTCACGGGCGTGCCCTCAGGCAGCGGCTGGAGCTGCACGCCGGCCTCGGGCGAGCTCAACTGCACGCGCGGCGGCCCGGTGCTGCCAGGCGCCGTGCTGCCAGCCATCACCGTGCCGGCCATCGCCAACATGAGCGGCACCATTGCCGGCGCTGCCAGCGTCAAGGGCTACAAGGACGCCAGCACGGAGATGCCCGACGGCCAGTCCGGCAACAACACCGCCAGCGCCGCCGTGGTCTCCAGCGGCAGCGAGTTCGTGGATGTCTCGCTGCGCAAGCAGGTGGCGCCCACGGTGCTGGATGCGCTGCAGGCGACCGAGGTCACCTATACGCTGCAGCCGCGCCGCGAAGGCGGCTCCCTCGTGCCGCGCGATCTCACCGTCACCGACACCCTGCCGGCCGGCGTGACCTTCACGGGCTTCGACGGCAGCACGGCGCCCTGGCTCTGCGGCCACAACAGCGGCACCGTCACCTGCACCCATGCGGGCGAGTACCCGGTGGCCGGCTACGCCAACATGCAGGCCATCCGCTTCAAGGCCGTCGTGGCTGCGGGCGGTGCACCCGGCACGCAGCTGGTGAACCAGGGCGTGATCGGTGTGGCACCCGGCCTCAACGAGCCCAATACGACCAACAACACGGCCAGCGCGGCCGTGGACTTCAGCAACGATGCGCGGCTGAGGCTGGCCAAGGCCGGCCCTGGCCGCCCGGTGCTGGCAGGCCAGGAGTTCGAGTACACGATCACGGTGACCAACACCGGCCCCATGCCCGTGCTGCCGAATCAGCAGATCACCGTGACCGACAATCCCGCAGACGGCCGCATGGCCATCGTCAGCATGTCCGGTGCGGGCACCGGCGCGGGGGAATGGACCTGCACCACCCCGAGCTGCACCTCGACCGCGGGCCTGGCCGTGGGCGCCAGCCGCCAGATCAAGGTCAGGGCCAAGGTCACGCTGGCTTCGGGCCATCTGGACTTCACCAACAACGCCTCCGCTGGCGTGATCGGCCGGGACAATGCATCGGCCACCACCTCCGCGACCGTCACCGTGTCTGCCGACAAGGTGGATGTGGGCATCGTCAAGAGCGTGGTCAGCCCCGTGCCGCCGGCTGCCATCAAGAGCGGTGCGGAGGTCACCTACCAGCTGGTGGTGAAGAACCACTCGGCCAGCACGACGGTGACGAATGTCCGCGTGCGCGACGCGCTGCAGTCCCTGGTCAAGCAGACCGACGGCGTGCGCATCGTGGGCGGCAACCCGGTGGACGAGGCCGGCAATCCCGTGCCGTACACCTACCCGGGCGGCGGCTTTGTCTCCAGCCGCATCGTCTCCGGCGCCAACGCCAGCTGCGGCACTCCTTCGGGCGGCGTCAACAGCGAGACGCGCGATCTGACCTGCGACATCACCTCCATGGCCCCGGAGGCCGAGGTGGTGATCGAGGTCAAGATCCGCCCCAAGCGCGCCACCACCGGCACCTATGCCAACGCGGCCTCGGCCCAGTCTCTGGACATCCATGACGCCGATCCCGGCAACGATTCCTCGACGGCCAGCATCACCGTGCAGGCCATCGCGGAAATCGCAGCGCAAAAGCAGGTCTCGCCCAAGGTGGCGGCTGCGGGAGAGCCGCTGACCTATACGGTCACGGTGCCCAACTACGGCCCCTCGTCGGCCGCCAATGTCACGCTCAAGGACGTGCTGCCTGCAGACGCCATCTTCATCGGCACGCCCACGGTCTCCGGCGGCGGCACCTGCACTCCGGCTGCCACCGATGGCGTGCAGGGCGGAACGCTGGAGTGCGCCTGGGCCAATCCGCTGCCCACAGGCGCGCAGTACACCGTGACCTACAAGATGCGCTCGCGCGGCGATCTGGCGGCCGACACGGAGATCCTCAACACGGTCGCCGTGGACACCGCCACCGAGGAACTGACCAAGGCCAACAACCAGGCCGAGGCCAAGGCCCGGCTCAAGCGTGCCGAGCTGGATGTGAACATCAGCATGCGCCACACGGCGGACGGCCTGGTGCTGGGTGAGGACACCGAATACACCATCACGGTGACCAACTCCGGCCCCTCCTACGCCACCCAGGTGGTCGTGACCGACAAGTTCCCCGCATCGGGCTCCACGGCCACCTTCAGCTACCAGAACGGCCTGGCGCTGGCCGGCATTCCCGGCGCCTCCGCATCCTGGTGCGGCGTGCAGCCGGCGCTGAACGCGACCAGCGGGCCTCTGCAGTGCACCATCCCCTCGCTGGCGCCGGGCCAGAGCATGACCATCAAGTTCAAGATGCGTGCACAGACCCTGCCCGACAAGGCTTCGGGCGGCACCATCTACCACGAGGCCTCGGTCAAGCCCTTCGAGACGGAATGGCTGAGCAATGGCGGCGATGTGATCGTCAACAACACCACCACCGACCGGACCTCCACCAGCCGCCAGGGCAATGCCGTGGACCTGGGGATCGGCAAGCAGGGCCCCGCCGGCCCGCTGGACGATGGCGACACGGCCAGCTACACGCTGACCGTCACCAACTACGGCCGCGATCCGCAGTCGCCCGCGGGCGGCTCGGTGACCGACGTGCTGCCCGCCGGGCTGGAGTTCGTCTCGGCCTCGGCAGGCTGCAGCTATGCCAGCGGCACGCGCACCGTGACCTGCAGCGTGCCGCAGCTGGCCCAGGGCGGCACGGCCGTCTTCACGCTGGAGACCAAGCTGGACAAGCCCTACAAGGGCGCCCGCCCGCTGGTCAACTCGGCAACGGTCTCGGTGCCCGGTGACGGCAATCCCGACAACGACAAGAGCACGACCACCACGCCGCTCAAGCCGGGGCCGGGCGGCACGGCCAGCATTCCCACGCTGTCGCAGTGGGGCCTGATGCTGATGTCGTCCCTGCTGGCGCTGATGGCACTGGGGACCATGCGCAGGCGCGAGCGTCGGTGATGCGCCCGTGACGACAAGGGCCGGTGGCGTGATTCACGCACCGGCCTTTGTCGTCTTTGAGCGGTCCGAAGATAATGCGAGCCTATAGAGGGACACTGTTTCGCAACCGCCAGGTCGCAAGCCCGGCAACCAACACTCCAAGACCTGCCATGCTGCGTTTCTTTCTGATCTTTCTGGCCATCCAGCTGACGATGTTCGGGCTGAACCTGCTCAGTTGGGTGCAGCAGCACATCGTGCTGCCCTGGACGGCCTTCCTTGCGCACATCTGCGCCTCGCTGGTGACCTGGTTCGACAGCACGGCCTCGGCCACGGGCAAGGTGCTGTGGAACACGGCCACGGGCTTCGGCGTCTCCATCGAGGCCGGCTGCAACGGCCTGGAGGCCTACATCGTGCTGTTTGCCGCCGTGATGGCCTTCCCCTCGTCATGGCGCCAGAAGCTGGTGGGCCTGCTGGCCGGCTTCGTGGCCGTGCAGGCCATCAACGTGCTGCGCGTCATCAGCCTGTTCTACCTGGGCCAGTGGAGCACCACGGCCTTCAACTTCGCGCATGAGTACCTCTGGCAGGCGCTGATCATGCTGGACGTGCTGGTGTTCTGGCTGCTGTGGGTGCGCTGGAGCGGGCGCAAGGCGCCGTCGCAGGATGACGGCGGCCAGCCGCCGCTGCCGCCTGCCGCTGCAGCTTCCGCCGCCGTGGCCGCCTGAGGAGCAGGCCATGATTGGACGCAATCCCATCTCGCGCTTCGCGGCCCTGGCCATGGGCGGCATCGTGGTGCTGACCCTGGCCTGGACGCTGGCGGCCGGCTGGCTGGCCGTGCCGGTGTCCGGCATGAGCAAGTGGGTGCTGGAGAACGCCGCCAACGGCTGGGTGCAGCGCGTGGACCTGGAGACGCCCCGCAACCTGGTCGTCAATTCCTCGGTCCAGGTCTCCAACGAGCAGACCGGCTGGCGCCGCGCCGAGGCCATCGTCGAGGTCGATCCCGCTCGCTACGGCTACGGCCTGCCCGTGCTGGTGGCCATGCTGCTGGCGGCCTGGGGGCCGGGCCGGTGGTGGCGCATCCTGGTGGGCTATGTGGCGCTGCTGCCCTTGCAGACCTTCAGCGTGGTCTCGCAGGTGCTGATGCAGCTGTGCCTTGCGGCGCGGCTTGACCTCAACGTGCTGGGCATACAGACATGGCAGCTGGAGGCCATCGTCTACGCTTACCAGATGGGCGGGCTGATGGTGCCCACGCTGTGCCCGGTGCTGCTGTGGCTGGCGCTGGACATGGGTTTTGTGCGCCGCGTGCTGCTGCCGGCCTGGAACCGCAGCCGGGCGCCTGCCGCCGCGCCCCAGCCCATGGTGGCGCCCAAGCCCTCGGCCTGGCGCCAGACCGATGGCGCCGCCACCTCCACCGGCCACCCGCTGGTGTCCTCCAGCAGCGCGGCCACCCTGCCCAAGGCCAAGGCCACCAGCGGCACGCCGCAGCGCTGAAGGTTATGCGCGGCCGACTTCAGGCCTGAGCGGGCATGGGCGGCAGCAGGCCGCGCTCGGTGATGAAGTCGATCACCTCGCGCAGGCCCTTGCCGCTTTTCACGCTGCCCATCACATAGGGCTTGTGGGCGCGCATGCGCTGCGTGTCGGCTTCCATGATGGACAGGTTGGCGCCCACGTAGGGCGCCAGGTCGGTCTTGTTGACCACCAGCAGATCGCTCTTGGTGATGCCGGGGCCGCCCTTGCGCGGAATCTTCTCGCCGCCGGCCACGTCGATCACGTAGATGGTCAGGTCCGACAGCTCGGGGCTGAAGGTGGCGGCCAGGTTGTCGCCGCCGCTTTCGATGAAGACGATGTCCGCCTCGGGGAACTGGCGCAGCATGCGGTCCACGGCCTCGAGGTTGATGGAGGCGTCCTCGCGGATGGCCGTGTGCGGGCAGCCGCCGGTCTCCACGCCCATGATGCGTTCGGGCGGCAGGGCCTCGGCCACCGTCAGCAGGCGCTGGTCTTCCTTGGTGTAGATGTCGTTGGTGATGACCACCAGGTCGTAGTGGGCGCGCATGGCCTTGCACAGCATCTCCAGCAGCGTGGTCTTGCCGGAGCCGACCGGGCCGCCGATGCCGACGCGCAGCGGGGGGAGTTTCTTGGTGCGGGTGTTCATGGTGGACTTGGGGTGAGTGATCAGGACCGGAAGAGCCGGGAGTACTGGTGTTCGTGCCGTGCCTGCAGCACGCTCCATTGGGGCAGCATGGTGTCCAGCCGGGGCGGCGTATCGCTGGCGCGGCGGCGTGCCTCGCCCACGGCCTGCTCCAGCAGCGGATGCAGGGCCAGCAGCAGGCTCTGGCCCGCCACCTGGCCCAGTGGCACGGCCTTGATGGCAGCGGCCACCTGGTTCTCCAGCCAGGCAAAGCCATAGGCCAGCAGGGCATGGTCCTCGTCGGCATCCACGGCGGCGCAGGCACAGGCAAAGGCCGTGGGATAGGCCAGGCCAGGGGTGTCCACAAGGGCGCCCAGTTGTGCGATGCGGGGCGCAAAGGCCTCGCCGCCCCAGGGCACGGAGCGCAGCAGGCTGTGCAGCGACCAGCCCATCTGCAGCGTCTCGGCACGGGCCTCGCGGCTGTCGCGGCTGGCAATGAACCATTGGTTCCATTCGTGCACTGCCCCTGCGTCGCCTTCGCTCCAGGCCCGGCGCAGCAGCAGCCACAGCGGCGCCTCGCAGCGTGCAAAGCCGTGGGCCAGCGCATCGGCAATCCAGGTGCGCGCCGTGCCGGCATCCGTGACCAGGCCGTGCTCGATGGCGGCCTCCAGCCCCTGCGAATAGCTGAAGCCGCCCACGGGCAGCTGGGGCGATGCCAGGTGCAGCAGGGCGCACAGCCCCTGTATCGACAGGTCAGCCATGCGGATGGTCGTGGCTGTGCCCGTGTCCGTGTCCGTGTCCGCAGCAGCCTTTGTGGTCATGGTCATGGCTGTGGTCGTGGCCATGTTCATGCCCGTGGGAATGATCGTGTGAATGGTCGTGGGAATGGCCGTGTGCGTGCCCATGGTCATGCAGCGCATACACGCTCTGCGCCAGCGCCTGGTCTTCGGCAAAGCTGGCGTCATGGCCGTGGCGGTGGCCGCCGCCATAGGCGCCGGCCTCGGGCTCGAAGGGCGCATCCACCAGGGCCACCTGCGCGCCCAGGCGCAGCAGCATGTCGTGCAGCACGGGGTCGTTTTCCAGGTGCAGGTGCGTGGGCGTGACCTCCACCGGGATATGCCGGTTGCCCAGGTGGTAGGCCGCACGCAGCAGGCCCAGCGGCGTGGCCGCCGTCACGCGCAGCACCGCCTGGGGCGCGGCGCGCACGGCGACCAGGCTGCCATCCTCTGCCACCAGCACATCGCCGCCGCGCAGCACGCTGCCGCGCGCCAGCACCACGGCCAGCTCGCGCCCCGTGGAGTCAATGGCCGCAAAGCGGCTCTTCTGGCGCATGTCCCAGTCCAGTTCCAGCGTGGCGGCGCGCCTGACCAGCACGGCGGCAAGGCCCCCGCCCTGGGGCATGTGTTTGTTGACGGTGAGCATGGGGTGATCAGAACAGAAAATACCGCTGCGCCATCGGCAGCTCGGTGGCGGGCTCGCAGGTCAGCAGCTGGCCGTCGGCCACGACCTGGTAGGTCTCGGGATCGACGCTGATGTCGGGCTGCCAGTCGTTGTGCACCATGTCGCGCTTGCTGACGCTGCGGCAGTTTTCCACGGCCACGGTGCGCTTGCGCAGGCCGTAGCGGTCTGCCACGCCGGCCTGCTGGGCGGCCTGCGAGACGAAGGTGAGGCTGGCCGCCGCCACGCCGCTGCCCTGGCCCGCGAACATGGGGCGGTAGTGCACGGGCTGGGGCGTGGGGATGCTGGCGTTGGGGTCGCCCATGGCGGCGGTGGCGATGCTGCCGCCCTTGAGGATGAGGCTGGGCTTGACGCCGAAGAACGCAGGCCGCCACAGCACCAGGTCGGCCAGCTTGCCGACCTCGACCGAGCCCACGACATGGGCGATGCCATGCGTGCGTGCGGGGTTGATGGTGTACTTGGCCACGTAGCGCTTGACGCGGAAGTTGTCGTGGCGCGCGTTGTCGCCCGGCAGGCTGCCGCGCTGGACCTTCATCTTGTGCGCGGTCTGCCAGGTGCGCAGCACCACTTCGCCCACGCGGCCCATGGCTTGGCTGTCGCTGGAGATCATGGAGAAGGCGCCGAGGTCGTGCAGCACGTCCTCGGCGGCGATGGTCTCGCGGCGGATGCGGCTTTCGGCGAAGGCGATGTCCTCGGCAATCGAGGCATCCAGGTGGTGGCAGACCATGAGCATGTCCAGGTGCTCGTCCAGCGTGTTCACCGTGTAGGGCCGCGTGGGGTTGGTGGACGAGGGCAGCACGTTGGCCTCGCCGCAGACCTTGATGATGTCGGGCGCGTGGCCGCCGCCCGCGCCTTCGGTGTGGTAGGTGTGGATGGTGCGGCCCTTGAAGGCGGCCACCGTGGCCTCGACGAAGCCGCCCTCGTTGAGCGTGTCGGTGTGGATGGCGACCTGGGTGTCGGTCTCGTCGGCCACGCCCAGGCAGCAGTCGATGGCGGCGGGCGTCGATCCCCAGTCCTCGTGCAGCTTCAGGCCGATGGCGCCCGCCGCGATCTGCTCGCGCAGCGGCGCGGCCTGGCTGGCGTTGCCCTTGCCCAGCAGGCCGATGTTCATGGGGTAGCCGTCCACGGCCTGCAGCATGCGCTCCATGTGCCAGGGGCCGGGCGTGACCGTGGTGGCGAAGGTGCCCGTGGCCGGGCCCGTGCCGCCGCCGATCATGGTGGTCACGCCGCTGGTCAGCGCCTCGTCGATCTGCTGCGGGCAGATGAAGTGGATGTGCGTGTCGATGCCGCCGGCCGTGACGATCATGCCCTCGCCCGCAATGATTTCCGTGCCGGGGCCGATGACGATGGTCACGCCCGGCTGCATGTCCGGGTTGCCGGCCTTGCCTATGCCTGCGATCAGCCCGTTCTTGATGGCGATGTCGGCCTTGACGATGCCCCAGTGGTCGATGATCACGGCATTGGTGATGACGGTGTCGGCGCAGTCGGCGGCCATGCGCTGGCTCTGGCCCATGCCGTCGCGGATGACCTTGCCGCCGCCGAACTTGACCTCTTCGCCGTAGATCGTGTGGTCCTTCTCGATCTCGATGACCAGGGCCGTGTCGGCCAGCCGCAGGCGGTCGCCCACGGTGGGGCCGAACATCTCGGCATAGGCCTGGCGCGTGATGCTTGCCATGAATGTTCCCTTTCAGAGAGGCCCCATCACCTTGGCGTTGAAGCCGAAGATGATGCGGTCGCCGGAGATTTCCACGAGTTCCACGGTGCGCTCCTGCCCGGGCTCGAAGCGCACGGCCGTGCCGGCCGCGATGTTCAGCCGCCAGCCGCGTGCGGCGGCGCGGTCGAAGTGCAGGGCCTCGTTGACCTCGAAGAAGTGAAAGTGCGAGCCCACCTGCACGGGCCGGTCGCCGGTGTTGGTGACCGTGAGGGTCTGCACGGGCCGGCCTGCGTTCAGCAGGATCTCGCCGGGCTCGGCCAGCAGCTCGCCGGGGATGATGCGCTCGGTCATGTGCGGCTCCCGCGATCAGCCTGCCAGCGCCACGGCACCGTAGCCCATGGCGGCCACGCCGGCCAGGCGTGCGGCCCAGGCCGATGCCGTGCCGCCGCGCATGGCCCGGCCAAAGGCCACGCCCAGCGCATGCAGCACCAGCGTGGTGGCGACCATGCCCGCCATGTAGACCCAGAACACGGCTGCGGGCAGCGCGTGGGGGAAGACCTCGCCATGCGCGTATCCGTGGAACAGCGCGAAGGCGCCGGCCAGCACCATGGCCAGGGCCACGGGCAGGCGGCGCTGGGCCACCAGCAGCAGGCCGAAGGCCAGCAGCGAGGCGGCCACCATGGGCTCCACGGCCGGCAGCTCCAGCGGGGTCTGCGTCAGCGCCAGGCCCAGCGCCATGCAGGCGGCAAAGGCCACGGGCGGCAGCCACTGGCGCTTGAGCATCAGCCCGCACCACAGGCCCAGCGCCACCATGGCCAGCAGATGGTCCAGGCCCGCGATGGGATGGGACAGCCCGGCCATCAGGGCCTGCATGGCGCCGTCGCCGGCATGCAGGTGGGCGCCGGCCCCCGTATGGGCGCTGGCGGCCGTGGCGGCGGCCAGCAGGGCCGGGGCGAGCAGAAGGCGGGGATGGAACATGGCGGATCTCCTCAAACGATCGGGTGATGAACGGTGACCAGCTTGGTGCCGTCCGGGAAAGTGGCTTCGACCTGGATGTCCGGGATCATTTCTGGGATGCCCTCCATCACATCGGCGCGCGTCAGCACCGTGGTGCCCAGGTGCATGAGCTCGGCCACGGTCCTGCCGTCGCGCGCCCACTCCAGCACGGCAGCGCTGATCAGCGCCACGGCCTCGGGGTAGTTGAGCTTCAGGCCGCGCGCCTTGCGCCGCTCGGCCACCAGGGCTGCGGTGAACAGCAGCAGCTTGTCTTTTTCACGCGGGGTGAGTTCCATGGACGAGTCTCCGTTGATCAGGTGGCCCACAGGCGCGGGGGGCGGGCTTGTTGATTGAGCAGGGCCGGGCGCAGCAGGCGCCAGCCTTCATGCAGCACGGCCCGTGCCGCCTCCATGCGGCGGGCAAGCACGCGCAGCAGCAGCACCGAGGGCGCGCCGCCCTGGCCGGCCAGCAGGCTGGCACCGGCGCGCACTTCGTCGCTCCAGGGCAGGCTGGCGGCCAGTTGCTCGCTCAATGGCTCCATGGCCGCCAGGGGTTCCGGGGCCACGGCCCAGAGGCTGGCCTGTATGGGCAAGCCTGCCCAGGCAACCGGGCTGGACAACAGGGCATGGCCGCAGTGCAGCTCGCCCTGTTCCAGCCACAGTGGCAGGCCCGCATGGGTCAGCCGGTTGTGAAGCTGCAGCCGCGCAGGCGGTGCGTCGGCATGGTTCCAGTGCTCGCCTGCGCCATAGCGGCCCAGCACCGTGGCGTCCCAGCCGATGGCGCGCGCACCCGGGGCAAGCTCCAGGTCCAGCGCCATGGTGGCGTCGGCACCGGCAAACAGCATGTTTTCCTGCGGCAGCCATTCCAGGATGGCGCCTTCTTCCACGCGCAGCCGCACGCGCTGCGCGGCCGGGCGGCCCTGGGACTTGTACCAGCGCGTGGCGCCTGGCGTGGTCAGCAGGGCGTGGGCGCCGGGCTCCACGGTCACATCGATCTGCAACTGGTCGCCGCCAGCCACGCCGCCGGGCGGGTGCAGCAGCACGGCATGGCAGATGCCGGGGCCTTCAGGGTGCAGCGGCTTTTGCACGCGCAGCGGGCCGCTGTGGCGTGCGTGGGAAAGCACGCTGCCCTGGCCGGCACGGTGCCCGAAGCGCAGCTCCAGCATGGCTTGCCAGCCCGAGGCGGACGTGGGCACGGCGGTGATCGGTAGCGCTGCGGACATGGGCGGGGCGGACGGTACAGGGCGTGTGGGTGGTAACGGCCTTCCGTCATGCATTTAGCGTGCCAATCCGGTGCAGTGGCGGCTGCGCCCTGCTGGTGCGCTGGCGCATCGGATTGGTGCGTGCGCTGCCATGCGCGGGGCGGAATGCGGCACGCTTGCGGTGCATTCCCGCGCCGCCGTGCCGCAGGTTGGTGCGATGCCCTACGCCCGTGCCTTGGCCTGGCGCGCCAGGCTTCTGTCCCAGGCGACCACGGCCAGCGTGCACAGGCTCAGGGCCAGGCCTGCAACGCCGGCACCCGTCCATCCCCAGTGCAGCCACACCGTCGAGCCCACGGCCGAGCCCAGCGAGGCGCCGATGAAGTACCCCGTCATGTAGACCGCATTGATGCGCGATCGCGCCGAAGGCGCCAGCGCGTAGATCACGTTCTGGTTGCTGATGTGCAGGGCCTGCAGCGCGGCATCGACGATGAGCAGCCCCGCCAGGAACCACCACAGGCTGGTGCCGCCCAGCCACAGCGCCCCCCAGCCCGCCAGCATGAGCAGGCCGCCGGCCAGCGTGGTGCGCTGCTCCAGCCCCCGGTCGGCCAGCCGGCCGGCCATGTTGGCCATGAGGGCGCCGGCCACGCCGACCAGGCCGATGAGGCCGATCTGCGCATCGCCGAACCCGTAGCCCGGCCCGGCCAGCAGCAGTGCCATGGTGGAGAACAGCACGCTCACCGTGGCAAAGCCCATGCCGCCGATCAGCGCCCGGCTGCGCAGGCGCGGCTGCTCGCGCGCCAGCGTGAGCAGGGAGCGCATCACCGCGCCATAGCCGATGCGCTGGGCCGGCTGCGCCAGCGGCAGCGCGCGCCGCAGCAGCAGGGCCACGCCGGCCGTGGCCAGGGCACCGACCCAGTACACGGCATTCCAGCCGCCCAGGTCCGAGAGCACGCCGGCCACGCTGCGCGAGGCCAGGATGCCGATCAGCAGCCCGCTCATGACCAGGCCCACGGCGCGCCCGCTGGCGCCGGGCGCCGCAAAGCTGGCCGCCATGGGCACCAGCACCTGGGCCGCGACCGAGAACAGCCCCGTCATCAGCGTGCCCGCCGCCAGCAGCGCAAAGCTGTGCGCCATGCCGCTGGCCAGCATGCCCAGTGCGGCCAGCAGCATCCGGCCCAGCACCAGGCGGCGGCGTTCCAGCATGTCGCCCAGCGGCACGAGCAGCAGCAGTCCCAGCGCATAGGAGACCTGGGCCATGGTCACTGTCAGTGAGGCACGCGCCTCGCTGATGCCCAGGTCGATGGCGATGGAGTGCAGCAGCGGCTGGTTGAAGTAATTGGCGCCCGCGCACAGGCCGCAGGCCGTGGCCATGAGCAGCAGGGTGCTCTGGGGCAGCACGGGCGCGGCGGTGGCCTGCATGGGCGGCGAGGGCAGGGCGGAGGCCGGGGAGGATCTGTTCATCGGACGAATGCCTGTGGTATCTGCTGATGGGTGGCAAGCGGATGGCTCAGACCCACAGCGGCGGCCGCGCCGGCTGGGCGGTGGCGGGCAGTGCGGCCACGGCATCGACCTCGATCAGCATGCCGGGCAGGGCCAGCCGGGGCACGGGGATCAGGGTGCAGGCCGGAAAGCGCGGCAGGGTATTGCTGGGGGCGCCATCGCCGGGGGCACCGTCGCTCCAATGCAGGCGCACGGCGGCCTGCCAGTCGTTGAAGCGGGCCTCCGAGTGGTCCACGATGAGCAGGGTCAGCTTGACCACCTGGCCCATGTCCGCGCCCGCCGCCTGCAGCGCCAGCTTGAGGTTGGACAGGGCCTGCTGCGCCTGGGCCGCGAAGCTGTCGGGCAAGTCGCCCGCCTGGTTCTCGCCGCCCTGGCCCGAGACGAAGGCCCATTGCGCCGGCCCGTGCACGGTGACCACATGGGTGTAGCCGTTGGGCGTGGCGTCGTAGAGACCGGCGGGCTGCAGATGGTGCAGTTGCGGGGCCGTGGAAGCGGCGGGCTGTGCCGAGGCGGCTGGAAGTGCGTCGTGTTGCATGGTGGGCCTGGAGTCCGAAAGTGCGCCGGCTGGACCGGCGAGGCTTGCCAGTGTGAAACCTCAACCAAAGTTGAGGTCAAATGCAGGCCTGCTTGGACCTATTTTTCCTGCGCCTATTTTCTGCTGCCATGAATCTGTCTTCTGCCGGTGTCACCGCGTCCGACCATGACGGGCCGGCCATCCTCTCCGTGGGCGAAGTGGCCCGGCGCAGTGGCATCTCCGTCTCGGCCCTGCATTTCTACGAGCGCCAGGGGCTGATCGAGAGCCTGCGCACGCCCGGCAACCAGCGCCGCTATGCGCGTGCCGTGCTGCGGCGCGTGGCCGTCATCAGGGTGGCCCAGCGCATGGGCGTGCCGCTGGCCGAGATTGCCGAGGCGCTGCAGGAGCTGCCCAGCGGCCGCACACCCACGCAGGCCGACTGGAGCGCGCTGTCCGCACGCTGGCGCCATGCGCTGGATGCGCGCATCCAGGGGCTGACCCAGCTGCGCGACCAGATCGACGGCTGCATTGGCTGCGGCTGCCTGTCCCTCAAGGTCTGCCCGCTGCGCAATGACGGCGATTGCCTGGCCAAGGACGGGCCGGGGCCGCACTTTCGCTGAACAGCCTGCGCTTGGGCGTGAACAGGTCCTAGTGCTTGGGCATGGGCAGCGTGGGCGTGCGCGTGCACATCCAGCACAGCCAGCCGGCCAGCACGCCCATGACGATGCAGTAGGCGACCAGGGCCTCGGTGATGCCGATGTGGTCCGAAAGCCAGCCCAGGCCCAGGATGGGCACGATGGTGCCCAGGTAGCCGACCACCAGGTAGGTGGACAGCAGGCCCGTGCGCGTGGCCGGTGTCGAGACCTTGTTGACGATGGACATGCCCGCCAGGTTGCACAGGCCGTGGCCCGCCGCCGTGGCGATCACGCTGAGCGCGAACAGCAGGGCCGAGCCCGCAAAGCTGTTGACCAGCAGCAGGAGGTTGCAGGCCACCAGGCAGGCAAAGCCCAGAATGGCCGAGCCCTTGGTCGGGCGCGGGCGCGCCAGGTACTGGAAGCCCGCCGAGAGGAACAGGATCACGCCGATGGACAGGCCCGAAACGGCCGGCCCATGCCAGGGCACCATGCGCTGCATGAAGCTGGGCGCCAGCGATGCGAACAGGCTGAACATGCCGAAGGCGCAGAACGCACACATGCCGCCCAGCGCGTAGTGGCGCGCAAAGCGGCGCTCGGGCAGGGTGATGGTGGGCATGAAATCACGCCAGTGCAGCGCGCGTGCCTGGGTGGAGGCCAGCTCCGCCGGCTCGGCAATGCGCACCTGGTACAGCGCATAGACGGCCAGCAGGCCCAGCCCCAGCGACGGAATGTAGGCCGTGACCAGCGGCCAGGGCAGCCACTGCGCGATCAGCCCGCCCACCACGGGGCCCAGCCCGAAGCCGAAGGCAATGGTCAGGCTGGTCGTGGCCGCGGCACGCTGCAGGTCGCCCCGGTTGTTGAGCCGGGTCATGCCCACCGAGGCCGAGGTGGTGATCAGCCCCGAAGCCACGCCGATCACCACGCGGCCCAACGCAAAGCTGGGCACGTTCCAGGCCACGGTGGAGGCCAGCACGCCCAGCGTCATCAGGATCAGCCCGGCGCGCAGCACGGCGACAAAGCCGAAGCGGTCGGTCAGCCGGCCCAGGAACAGCAGGCTGGCCAGTGCGCCGAACATGTAGGCCACGAAGATCTGCGTGATGTGGCTGGGCTGCAGCCCCCAGGCCTGCTGGTACAGCGGGTACAGCGGGCTGGCCAGGGCCGTGCCCATGACACCCACGCACATGGAAAAACACACCCACGCATAGGGCGGCCAACGGGTTTGCATAGAAAAAGGGAACGCGAAGAAGACGAAAGCGAGGGAAAGAGGCGCCGCGCAGGCCTTGCGCCCCGAGGCGCCGCGGCACTGTCCGGGAGCGCATGGAATCTGGAATGACCCGCAGGCCAATGGGTGAATTCTAAGAAACCCGCGTGTCCTGGGTGTTTCGCCGCCTCCGAGCCCCTGGCATGCACCCGGGCATACCGCTGGCATCGTGCGCCAGGCGGGTGGGTGTACCCTGTGGCCGTCCCTGTGTTTTCCCTTGTCCAGAGAGTCCGGCATGCCAGTTCCACCTACCGCCTTCATCACCTGCCCGCCATTGCGCAAGGCGGCTGGTGCCGCGCTTGCCGCATGCTTGCTGCTGCTGGCCGGTTGCGGCTCGGTAGGCGGCGGCGTGGGCATAGGCATTCCCGTCGGCCCGGTATCGGTGGGCGTCGGGCTGGGCAGCGGCGGGCTGAGCGCCGGTGTCGGCACGGGCGTGGGGCCGCTGGGCGTTGGCGTGGGCGTCAACCAGAGTGGCCAGGTCCTGGGCAGCGCCGGCGTGGGCGCCTCCACGGGCGTGGGCGGCGCGCGGGTGGGTATGGGCGTGGGCTCGTCCACCTTGCTGCACGACCCGCAGCGCTCCGCCACCCAAACACCGCAGGAGCCCGCACCTGCAGCGCCCTCCCAGACCCCCGCCGGCCAGCTGCAATGGCGCGACGCCAGCGGTCAGGTCGTACCGGCCTGCCGCGTCGACGGGCGTTGCTAACGCTTAAGCGTATGCGTCGCCCTGGAAGGTGCGCCTGGCCCAGCCTAGCGCAGCCGCTCAGGGGGTACTTCGGTTCACCCCGCCCAGACGATACGGTCCCGGCCCGCGTTCTTGGCGAGGTACAGGCGCCGGTCGGCATCGGCCAGCAATTGGTCGGCGCTGTTGTCGGGCGAAGGCGCCATGCTGGCCACACCCAGGCTGACGGTCAGCGCATGGCCCAGGGGCGAGGCGGCGTGAGGCAGGTCCAGCGCCCTGAGCGCATCGACGATGCCCTGCGCAACCAGCACCGCGCCGTCCAGCGCCGTATGGGGCAGCAGGCAGACGAATTCCTCGCCGCCATAGCGCGCCAGCAGGTCGCCAGGCCGGTGCAGCGCGCCCTGTATGGCCTGGGACAGCTGGCTCAGGCATTCATCGCCGACCAGATGGCCGTAGTGGTCGTTGTAGGCCTTGAAGTGGTCCACATCGATCATCACCAGCGACAGCGGCTCGCCCAGCCGCTGCAGGCGCATGAACTCGCGCTCCAGCTGGGCGCCGAAAAAGCGCCGGTTGGCCGTGCCCGTCAGCCCGTCGCTGTGCGAGAGCAGCTGCAGCATCTTGCGCTGCTGTGCAATCTCCAGATGCGTGCGCACACGCGCCTTGAGCACGGGCGGGCGAAAGGGCTTGGTCACGAAATCCACCGCGCCCAGGTTCAGTCCCAGTTCCTCGCAATGGGGCTCGGTCAGCGCCGTGAGAAAGATGACGGGGATGTGGGCGGTTTCCAGGTCCGCCTTCAGGCGCCGGCAGACCTCGAAGCCGTCCATCTCGGGCATGCGGATGTCCAGCAGGATGAGGTCGGGCAGGTACTGGCGGGCCAGGGTCAGCGCGTCCTCGCCCGTGTGGGCCATGAGCACGCTGCACAGATCCTTGATCACCTGGCAGATGATGGCGGCGTTGTCCGGGACGTCGTCCACCACAAGCACCTTCTGCCCGGCAGGCAAGGGCTGTAGCGGGTTGGGCAGCGTAGGGGGGAAGGCGGAGTAGGGCATGGCCGGTGGGATTTCGGGCCGAGAATACCCCGGAACCCGCAGCCCTGGATAGGGCGCAGGGGGTGTGGACAATTTGTAAAGATCTCTGTCTTCGGCAGGCAGGAGGCCCGGTGGCCTCAGGCGTATAGAGGCTCTTCCTGCATCGCCTCGATCTGCTCGTTGAGCATGTCCACCTGTCCGCGCCAGTAGTCGGGCGTGCCGAACCAGGGGAAGTTGATGGCAAAGATCGGGTCGTCCTGGCGTCGCGCCAGCCAGGCGCTGTAGTGGATGAGGCGCAGCGTGCGCAGCGGCTCGATCAGGGCCAGCTCGCGGCGGTCGAAGGGGCGGAACTGCTCATAGCCATCCAGCAGGGCCCCCAGCTGGCGCGTGCGCTGGCTGCGGTCGCCCGACAGCAGCATACACAGGTCCTGCACGGCCGGGCCCGTGCGCGCATCGTCCAGGTCCACGAAATGCGGGCCGCCATGGCCTTCGTCGTCCAGCGGCGTCCACAGCACGTTGCCGGGATGGCAGTCGCCGTGCAGGCGCAGCGTGCGCGCGCTGTGCAGGCCGAAGTGGCCGGCTGCGCTCAGGCCGTCGGCAGCGGGTGCCATCAGCTCAAGGGCGCGCTGGCAGGCGGCTTTCCAGGTGGATTCCACCTCCAGCGGAATCATTTTCCGGTCCAGCAGCCATTGCATGGAGTCGTGGCCGAAGGTGGCCAGGTCCAGCGCGGGCCGGTGCACAAACGGGCGGGCTTCGCCCACGGTGTGGATGCGGGCCAGGAAGCGCCCGGTCCACTCCAGCACCTCGAAATCGTCCAGCTCGGGCGGGCGGCCACCGCGCCACGGGCTGACCGAGAAATCAAAGCCCGCATAGCTGTGCAGCGTGGCACCTTCCAGCACCAGCGGGGGCACGGCAGGCACTTCGGCGGCCGTCAGCTCGGCGCTGAAGGCGTGCTCCTCCAGGATCTGATCGCGGCTCCAGCGGCCCGGGCGGTAGAACTTCAGCACCACGCGTTCGCCGTCCTCCAGCACGGCCTGGTAGACGCGGTTTTCGTAGGAGGCCAGGGCCGTGAGCCGGCCATCGCCCCACAGGCCGACCGAGGCCAGTGCGTCGAGCACGGCGTCGGGCGTGAGCCGGGCATAGGCGTGCGAACCGGCATCGGGGACGGCACTCAGATCAGGATCGTATGGTGTGGCAGACATGGGGCGATTGTCGCCGGGCTGGCTTAAGCTTTGCGTCCGCCCGACAACGCCGATCCGCCCGCCGTGCCGCTGCTGCCCCACTTCCTGCAATCCCATGCCATCGCCAGTGCGGCCGGGCCATCCGACGACTGGAGCGCCTGGCACCTCGGCCGTGGCCGCTATGCGGTCTGGGTGGTGACGATGCAGGCGCTGGCCCCGCCTGTGCGCGACGCAGTGCAAGCCGCCTGTGCGCAGGCACGCCGCTGGCTGGGCGCGGCGCTGGTCCCGCACTGCCAGCGGCAACTGCACGTGACCCTGGCCACCGCGGGCTTTCTGGATGGCGGTGCGCAACTGCCGCAGGCCTACGGCGCGGCGCAACTGTCGCGCGACCTGCTCGCGCTGCAGCACCTGCCGGCCGCGCCGCTGCAGCTGGAGTTCGGTGGCTGGGGAAGTTTCGAGCTGGCGCCCTACCTTCAGGTGCGCGACGGCAGGCCGGACGGCTGCACGCTGCACGGACTGCATGGCGTACTCGCGCAGACAGGGCCAGGGCTGGTGCTGACCGAGGCGATGCGCCCCTACGTGCCCCATGTGACGCTGGGCGCCTGGAGCGCTGCCTGGCCCCGTGACCAGGTGCTGCAATGGATGAGCGGCCTGCCAATGCAGGAGCACTGGCAGGCCGCCGTGGGCGAGATCGCGCTGGTCAGCTATGCAGCCGATGTGCTGCACGGGCCGTTGACCTGCCACGCCCGCTACGACCTCCTGGGCCGCAGGCTGCACTGGCTGCAGAGGCCGGACTGGGCCTGATCAGGCCAGGGTGATCTGCACGTCGATGTTGCCGCGCGTGGCGTTGGAGTAGGGGCAGACCTGGTGGGCCGCGTCCACCAGGGCCTGGGCGGCGGCCCTGTCCATGCCGGGCAGGCTGACCTTCAGGCGCGCGGCGATGCCGTAGGCGTTGGGGATGGTGCCCAGGTCCACTTCGGCGTCGATGGCCAGGTCCTGGGGCAGGCTGATCTTCTGCTTGCCGGCCACGGCCTTGATGGCGCCGATGAAGCAGGCCGAGTAGCCGGCGGCGAACAGTTGCTCGGGGTTGGTGCCCGTGCCGCTGGTGCCCGGCGAGGACAGGGTCACATCCAGGCGTCCGTCATCGGTGCGCGAGGCGCCGTCGCGGCCGCCGGTGGTGTGGGCACGTGCGGTGTACAGGACTTTTTCGAGCTGGGCCATGGTGTCTTCCTTTTGCAAAGTTGTCCGGCGTGCGGACGGGTGGAGGAAATCGTCTGCGGGTGGTCGTCAATCGCTGCGGCGCGGCACCAGCCGCTGGCGCAGTGCGCCCAGTTGCTGCGTCAGCGCCTGCAACTCGGGCAGCGTGCACTGCGTGCTCTGCAGCACGCAGGCGGGAATCTTTTCAGCCGCATCGCGCAGCGCCCGGCCTTGCGAGGTGAGCGTGATGCGCACGCGCCTCTCGTCCTGCGCATCGCGCACCCGCTCCAGCAGGCCCGCGCCTTCCAGGCGCTTGAGCAACGGGGTCAGCGTGCCCGAATCCAGATACAGCTGTTCGCCGATCTCGGACACGGTCAGGCCGTCGCGCTCCCACAGCACCAGCATCACCAGGTACTGCGGATAGGTCAGGCCGATGCCATCGAGCAGGGGCTTGTACAGCTTGGTCATGGCCAGCGATGCCGAGTACAGCGCGAAGCAGACCTGGTTGTCCAGGCGCAGAAGCTCGGAGCTGTCGAGAGGAAGGGGGTGGCTGCTGGGCATGGGTTGAATTATTGCTGTCAATTAAATTGTGCACAACTTAATTTGAAAAACCCCTTCGGATCGGAAGGTGAAGATCCGCAGGGGTCGAGGGACCGAGGGGGCCTATCGGCCCGTGAAGCGCGCGGGGCGTTTTTCGATGAAGGAGCGCACGCCCTCGGCCGCATCCTCGCTGCTGGCCAGGCGCTGCTGCACGGGAATGAAGTCGGCCACGGCGGCGGCCTGGCCCAGCTCGATGGCCTTGAGCACATTGAGCCGCGTGGCCACCACGGCCTGCGGGGCCTGGGCTGCAATCCGCTCGGCAATGCGCAGCGCCTCGGCCAGCTCCTGGCCGGCCGGCACCACCTTCTGCACGAAGTTCAGGCGATAGGCCTCGGCGCTGTCGAATTCGTCGGCCGTCAGCAGGTGCAGCATGGCATTGCCCACGCCCGCACGTTCGGCCATGCGCAGCGTGGCGCCGCCCGTGGGCATGATGCAGCGCTGCACCTCCAGCTGGGAAAAGCGGCAGTCATCGGCCGCGACCACGATGTCGGCGCCCAGCATCAGCTCGATGCCCACCGTGAAGCAAATGCCCTTGACCGCCACCACCATGGGCTTGGCGCGGCGCCGGTAGCCGACCAGGCCGTAGTCGTGCGGCTCCACCAGGCCTTGCGGGATGGCCTTCCTGCCCGAGCGCAGGTACTCCGCCATCACCGGCAGGTCCAGCCCCGCCGTGAAATGGCTGCCGAACGCATGCAGCACGCCCACGCGCAATTGCGGGTCGTCGTCCAGCCGGGTATAGGCCTCGGCCAGCTGCTGGAACATGGGGGGCGTCCAGCCGTTGCGCTTGGCGGGGCGGTTGATGCCGATCAGCAGCACATGGCCGCGCACTTCGCAGCTGATGCAGCCTTCGGGCGGCGGGGTGGGGGTGTTGATGTCCATGCGTGTCTCCTGCGCATGGACCTTAGAGCAGGCCGCTGGAGGGCGCAGTCGCGCAGAAGACGGCCGGCCCGTGCGGGCCGGCAGGCAAAGGCCGTGTATCAGTAGCTGTACACGCCGCGGCCCGTCTTGCGGCCCAGGCGGCCGGCGGCGACCATTTCCTTGAGCAGGGGGCAGGGACGGTACTTGCTGTCGCCGAATTCCTTGAGGTAGACCTCCATCACGGCCAGGCACACGTCCAGGCCGATCATGTCGGCCAGGGCCAGCGGGCCGATAGGCTGGTTGCAGCCCAGCTTCATGCCGGCGTCGATGTCCTCGGCCGATGCCAGGCCTTCGGCCAGCACGAAGAAGGCCTCGTTGATCATGGGCACCAGGATGCGGTTGACCACGAAGCCGGGGGCATTCTTCACGGTGATGGGGCTCTTGCCCAGGCGCTCGGACAGTTCCTTGACCGTGGCGTGCGTCTCGTCGCTGGTCTGCAGGCCGACGATGATCTCCACCAGCGCCATCATGGGCACGGGGTTGAAGAAGTGCATGCCGATGAACTTGTCGGCACGGCCCGTCACGGCGGCCAGCTGGGTGATGGAGATGGACGAGGTGTTGGTGGCGACGATGACGTCGGCATCCAGCAGGGCGTCCAGCTGCTTGAGGATCTTGACCTTGAGCTCGTAGTTCTCGGTGGCGGCCTCGATGACCAGTTGCGCGCCCTTGAGCGCCGCGTAGTCGGTCGATGTCTTGATGCGGGCCAGGGCGGCGGCCTTGTCGGCCTCGGTCAGCTTTTCCTTCTTGATCAGGCGGTCCAGGCTGCCCGAGACGGTGGCCACGCCCTTCTGGACGGCGGCATCGGAGATGTCCACCATGACCACGTCGATGCCCGATACCGCGCAGGCCTGCGCGATGCCGTTGCCCATGGTGCCTGCGCCGATGATGCCTACGGTTTGAATTGCCATGACTGTCAGTCTCCTCAAACGAACAAAGTGAATGCGAACGTGAATGCGATCCAGCGATCGTAGCGGGATTCGGAGCATCCACCGGGTTTGCCCCGGCTTGCGGCGCCGCGCAGGCGACTGCAACAGTGGATGGCTACACCGCAGGGGAGGGGGAGGCATGCTGGACTACATCGTGATCGGAGGCGGCTCGGCGGGCTCGGTGCTGGCCGGGCGGCTCAGCGAGGATGCGCAGACGCAGGTGGCGCTGCTGGAGGCCGGGCCGGCCGACTCCAGCGTGCTCATCCACTGTCCGGCAGGCATGGCCGCCATGGCCAAGGGCGGGCGCCACAGCTGGGGCCTGTCCACCGTGCCGCAGCCGGGCCTGGGCGGGCGGCGTGGCCACCAGCCGCGCGGCAAGGTGCTGGGCGGCTCCAGCGCGGTCAACGCCATGGTCTATGTGCGCGGCCAGCCGGCCGACTACGACCACTGGGCCGCCCAGGGCAATCCGGGCTGGAGCTGGAGCGAAGTCTTGCCCTACTTCCTGCGCGCCGAGCACAACGAACGCGGCGCCGACGCCTGGCACGGCACGGGCGGGCCGCTGAACGTGGCCGAGCTGCGCGATCCCAACCCGCTGTCCCGGGCCTTCGTGCAGGCGGGCGTGCAGGCCGGCCATGCGCACAACGCGGATTTCAACGGCCAGGCGCAGGAGGGTGTGGGCCTGTACCAGGTCTCCCAGCGCAACGGCGAGCGCCACCACGTCGCCAAGGCCTATCTGGCGCCGCACCGTGCCAGGCCCAATCTGCGCGTGGAAACGGGTGCCCAGGTGCTGCGCATTCTGTTCGAGGGCCGGCGCGCCGTGGGCGTGGAGTACCTGCAGGGCGGTACGGTGCAGCAACTGCACTGCCGGCGCGAGGTGCTGCTCAGCGGCGGCGCGCTGCTGTCGCCGCAGCTGCTGATGCTGTCTGGCGTGGGGCCGGGCGATCACCTGCGTTCGCTGGGCATCGATGTGGTCCACCACCTGCCCGGCGTGGGCGCCCATCTGCATGACCACCCGGATGTGGTGCTGGTGGTCGATGGCGCGCAGCTGACCGACAGCTTCGGCCTGTCACTGGGCGGTGCGCGCAGATTGCTGGCCGCCGTGGGCCAATGGCGCAGCCAGCGGCGCGGCATGCTGACCACCAACTTTGCCGAGGCGGGCGGCTTCATCCGCAGCAGCCCCGGCGAGGCTGCGCCCGACCTGCAGCTGCACTTCGTGGTGGCCAAGCTGGTGGACCACGGGCGCAAGACGGTCTGGGGCCACGGCTATTCCCTGCATGTCTGCGTGCTGCAGCCGGCCAGCCGCGGCAGCCTGCGCCTGGCCAGTGCCGACCCGCTGGCCCTGCCGCTGGTGGATCCGGCCTTTTTCTCCGACGCGCAGGACCTGCGGCGCATGGTGAACGGCGTGCGCCGCGCCCGCGAGATCCTGGCCCAGCCGGCGCTGGCGGCCCTGGGCGGGCGCGAGATGCCGGCCTCGGCCGGCGCGCAGGACGATGCGGGCATCGAGGCCTTCATCCGCAGCCATGCCGACACCATCTACCACCCCGTGGGCAGCTGCCGCATGGGGCCGGGGCCCATGGACGTGGTCGATGCGCAGCTGCGCGTCTACGGCATCAAGGGCCTGCGCGTGGTCGATGCCTCGGTCATGCCGCGCATCGTCAGCGGCAACACCAATGCGCCCACGGTGATGATCGCGGAGAAGGCGGTGGACATGATCCGGGCCGCAGCGCGCTGAAGAACGGCCGGATCTCAGGCCCTGAAGCGCCTGCGCGTCATCGCCAGCGCAAACCAGTAGGCCGCCACCGTGGTGGCGGCCAGCACCAGGCCGTGGCGCAGCGGGTGGGCCGGCCACTCGTCCATGAACAGCGGGCGCACCAGCTCCACGGCATTGGTCAGCGGCAGCCAGTCCGAGGCCAGGCGCACGGCCTCGGGCAGCTGCTCGCGCGGGAAGAACACGCCGGACAGGAACATCATGGGCGTGAGCACCAGGGTGAAGTAGTAGGTGAAGAAGTCATAGCCCTTGGCCAGGGCGTTGAAGATCAGCGCGATGCTGGAGAACATGATGCCCACGCACAGCAGCACGGGCCAGGCCACCAGCAGCCTGGGCGAATGGCTGATGCCCAGCGCCAGCATCACGCCCAGGATGGCGGTGACCGTGAACAGCGCCTTGAAGGCGGCCCAGAGCATCTCGGCCAGCAGCACGCTGTCCAGGCTGATGGGCGCGTTCATGATGCCGTCCCAGGTCTTTTGCACATGCATGCGCGAGAAGGCCGAGTACAGCGCCTCGAAGCTGGCGGCATTCATGGCGCTCATGCAGATGGAGCCGCTGGCCAGGAACAGGATGTAGGGCACCTGCCGGCCCGTGGTGCCCACGGTGACCTCGCCCACCAAGGCGCCCATGCCGTAGCCGAAGGCCACCAGCCACATCAGCGGCTCGGCGATGTTGCCGATCAGGCTGGGCAGGGCCAGCTTGCGCCACACCAGCAGGTTGCGCAGGAACACCGGCCACCAGCGCAGCGACAGGTCGGGCGGGCGCCAGATGCTGGGGGTGTCCGATGCGGGTTCGGTCATGGTGGTTCAGCCGTCGGTTCTGATCTGTCGGCCGGTGAGCTTGAGGAACAGGTCCTCCAGGTTGGCCGGGCGGTGCAGGGTGCGCAGGTGGCTGTGCGCGGCCAGCGCCTGCAGCAGCGGGCGCGCGTCGTGCGTATAGAAGAAGACGGTGTCGCCACTGACCTCGGTGCGCCCGGCCAGTGGGCGCAGTGCCGCGTCATGCGCCAGGCCCAGGGCGCCGTTGCCGTAGGCCTCGACCACTTCGGGCTCCAGGTGCTCGGCGATGAGTTCGCGCGGGCAGCCTTCGGCGATCTTGCGGCCGTGGTCCAGCACCAGCAGCCGGGAGCACAGGCGCTCGGCCTCGTCCATGAAATGCGTGGTCAGCAAGATGGCCTTGCCCTGCTGCAGCAGCCACTGCAGACGCTCCCAGATCAGGTGGCGTGCCTGCGGGTCCAGGCCCGTGGTGGGTTCGTCCAGCAGCAGCAGGCGCGGGTCGTTGACCAGGGCGCGCGCCAGGGACAGGCGCCGTTTCATGCCGCCGGACAACTCGCCCGGCCTGGCCGCGGCCTTGTGCGACAGCGCCGCGAAGTCCAGCAGCTGCGGTATGCGGTCACGCATCTGCGCCGTACCCAGTCCGAAGTAGCGCGCGTAGACGCCCAGGTTTTCCGCGCAGCTGAAGTCGGGGTCCAGCGTGTCGTTCTGCGAGACCACGCCCAGCCGCGCCTTGATGGCCAGTGCATCGGCAGGCATGTGCAGCGGCGGCGAGCCGTCTTCGGGGTGGTAGAGAACATGGCCCGCATCGGGTGCCGTCAGGCCCAGGCAGATGCGCAGCGTGGTGGTCTTGCCCGCGCCATTGGGGCCGATCACGCCCAGGCATTCGCCGGGAGCGATGGAAAAGGACAGGTCATCGACCACCGTGGTGTCGCCGTAGCGCTTGCGCAGGTTCAGGGCGTCGAAGAGCGCGGGCATGGAGCGTTTTCCTGGGGTCCGGGGCTAGCGCGCAGGCTTGGCGGCCAGTGCGGGCCTGGCCGGCGCATCCGGCGTCTCCGACGTCTCCGATACAGCAGGCGCATCGGCGCAGGCCTGCTGCTGCGGTGGGCTCAGCCGCACCTGCGTCCAGCAGTCACGCCCGCGGCGCTTGGCAGCGTAGAGGGCGGCATCGGCGGCGGGCAGCAGCATTTCCAGGCGCAGGCCGTCCCAGACCTGGGGCGCGTGGGCGCAGCCGGCACTGAAGCGGACTTCGAAGCCCAGCGTCTGCGTCGAGGCCTGCAGCAGCGCGGACTGCAGCCGGGTGCACAGGGTATCCACACCGTCGTCCGTGGTGTAGAGCAGCAGGCAGAACTCCTCGCCGCCCCAGCGCGCAGCGATTTCGTCACTGCGCAATTGCTGCTGCAGCAGGCGGGCGAAGAGGCACAGCGTACGGTCGCCCATGGCATGGCCGTATTCGTCGTTGACATGCTTGAAGTGGTCCAGGTCCAGCATCACCAGGGCCAGGGCCTGCCGGTGGCGCTGGGCATGCGCCAGCATGGCGGGGGCGCGCTCCAGCAGGGCGCGGCGGTTGGGCAGGCCGGTGAGCATGTCCTGCAAGGCCATGTCGCGCAGCTGCTGGCTGGTCTCGTCGCGCCAGGCCACCAGCACGGCCACCATCAGCAGCGTGCTGCTCAACGTGACCAGCAGGGCGAATATCTGGTTGGCGCCGCTGTCGGCCGTGAAGCTGGGCAGGAAGGGCGTGGCCAGGGCCAGGTAGCTGCGCACCAGAAGTACCAGCCCCATGAAGACGGCCACGCCGCACATCAGATAGCGCCAGCTGCGTGCCACGGGGCGGCGTGGCTCCAGGCACAGGCCGGCCAGCGCCAGCAGGCTCAGTCCGTGGGCGGCGCTGAACCAGCCGGTGCGCAAGGACAAGTGGGGCAGCAGCAGGGTGAAGCCCAGCGGCCCCAGAAAGCACAGCGCGATCAGGCCGCGTTCCAGCCAGGGCGGCCGGGGCCCCAGCCATTCGCGCAAGGCGCGCGCCATCTGCCACTGTGCCGATGCCGCGCAGGCTGCTGCGCCCAGCGACAGCAGTTCGCGCGAGAGCAGGCCTTGCGGCAGGCGGCTGGCGATGAGGATGAAGATCCAGGCCCCGGCCTGGATCAGGAAGAAATGCTGGGCATGGCGCGCGGCACCGCTGACGCGCCGCCCCATGGCCAGCGGCAGGGCGGCTGACATGGCCATCATGTTGAGGGCCACGACCGAGGTCATGGAGAAAAAATCCAGGGTGGGCAGCGTGGATGGCATGTGCGTCCCTGGATGGCGGTGCGAAGCGGGGCCCTTGGAAGAAGGTGGCCGGTGGCGGGGCGCTACTGGAACGCCACCTCCGCGAAGCTGCGCAGCTTGCGGCTGTGCAGGCGCTGGGTGCCGCCCTCGCGCAGGATGTCGATGGCGCGCATGCCGATGCGCAGGTGCTGGTCCACGCGCTCGCGGTAGAAGTGGTTGGCCATGCCGGGCAGCTTGATCTCGCCGTGCAGCGGCTTGTCGGACACGCACAGCAGCGTTCCATAGGGCACGCGGAAGCGGAAGCCGTTGGCCGCGATGGTGGCGCTTTCCATGTCCAGCGCCACGGCGCGGCTCTGGCTGAAGCGCAGCTGGGGCAGGTTGTTGGGCAGCAGCTCCCAGTTGCGGTTGTCGGTGCTGGCCACGGTGCCGGTGCGCATGATGCGCTTGAGGTCGGGGCCGTCCATCTGCGTGACGTCGGCCACGGCCTGCTGCAGGGCCAGCTGGATTTCGGCCAGCGCGGGAATGGGCACCCACAGCGGCAGCTCCTCGTCCAGCACATGGTCCTCGCGCACATAGGCGTGGGCCAGAACGTAGTCGCCCAGCTGCTGGCTGTTGCGCAGGCCCGCGCAGTGGCCCAGCATCATCCAGGCGTGCGGGCGCAGCACGGCGATGTGGTCGGTGATGGTCTTGGCATTGGCCGGGCCCACGCCGATGTTGACCATGGTGATGCCGCTGTGGTCGGCGCGCACCAGGTGGTAGGCCGGCATCTGCGGCAGGCGCGGCGGCGGCGTGCCCAGCTCGTCATTGGGCTGGGCCGGCAGGCCGGTGCGGCGCGTGACCACGTTGCCGGGCTCGATGAAGGCCACGTACTCGCTGTCCTCCCGGGCCATCTCGGCGTGGCCCAGGCGGATGAACTCGTCGATGTAGAACTGGTAGTTGGTGAACAGCACGAAGTTCTGGAACCACTCCGGCTGGGTGCCCGTGTAGTGGCGCAGCCGGTGCAGCGAATAGTCCACGCGCGGGGCCGTGAACAGCGACAGCGGCAGGGCCTCGCCCGGCTGGGGGCGCCAGGTGCCGTTGGCGATGCCGTCGTCCATGGCCTCGAGGTCGGGCAGGTCGAACACATCGCGCATCAGCTGCCGGCGCTCGCGCGACAGCGTGCCTTCGATGTGGTCGTTCTCGGCAAACGAGAAGTGGATGGGGATGGGCTTGTCGCTCAGGCCCACTTCCAGCGGCACGCCGTGGCTCTTGATCAGCAGGCGGAACTGCTCGGCGTAGTAGCGCGAGAACAGGTCGGGCCGCGTGAGCGTGGCCTCGTGCGTGCCCGGCCCCTCGACAAAGCCGTAGGCCAGCTGCGTGTCCGCGCGTGACACGGTGGCCGTATGCATGCGCACGAAGGGGTAGTAGGCGTGGACGGGGGCGGCCGGGGTTTCACCGGAGACGAAGCGCTGCATGTTCGTGCGCAGGTGCTCTATCTGCTCCCGGTAGATCTGCTGTACGTGCTCCAGGGCCCGCTGGGGGTCGGTGTGCAAGGTGGCTGCGGCCCTTGAGGCCTGCGAGGGGTTGTGAAGCGAAACCATGGGCTATTGTCGTTGGACTGGATGACTGTTGTGCAACTGCCAGGCGCGCGCTCTGTCGGCCGGCATGGGCGGCGCCACAAGGTACCCCTGCATCATGCCGCAGCCCAGGTCGCGCAAAAGCTCCAATTGGGCAGGTGTTTCCACGCCTTCAGCGACGATGTCCAGATGCAGGCTGTGGCCCATCTGCACGATGGCGGTGACGATGGCCGTGTCGTCCTCGCTATCGGGCACGTCGGCGATGAAGGACCGGTCTATCTTGAGCTGGTTGATGGGGTGGCGGCGCAGATAGGCCAGCGAGGAATAGCCGGTGCCGAAGTCGTCGATGGCCAGGCCCACGCCCAGGGCCTGCAGCGCCTGCAAGGTGTCCTGCACCTGGCCGCTGGTGTGCATCAGCGTGGACTCTGTCAGCTCGATGTGCAGCCAGCGCGCTTCCAGGCCGGTTTCCTCCAGCACCAGGGCCACCTCGCGCGCCATGTTGCGCTGGCGAAATTCCAGCGCGGAGACATTCACGGACAGGGGTACGGGCCGCAGCCCCTCGTCCTGCCACTGGCGAGCCTGGCGGCAGGCCTCGCGCAGCACCCAGTGGTCTATGGCCGAGATCAGGCCGCGCGCCTCGGCAAAGCCGATGAACTCGCCGGGCAGCACCAGGCCGCGCTGCGGGTGGCGCCAGCGCACCAGGGCCTCGAAGCCCGCCAGCCGGCCATCGGCCGTGAAGGTCTGGGGCTGGTAGTGCAGCTCGAACTCGCCGCGCTCCAGCGCGCCGCGCAGTTGCTGCTCCTGCATCAGCATCTGGGTGGCCTGGCCGCCGTGGGCGGGTGCGTAGAACTGCAGGTTGCGCCGGCCGCTGTCCTTGGCCGTGTGCGTGGCGCTTTCGGCGCGGTTGAGCAGTTCCTCGGCGCTTTTTCCGTCGCCCGGGTACATGGCGATGCCCATGCATGGCGAGACCACCAGCGGCGTGCCGTCGATGGTGCAGGGTGCCTCGATGATGCGTTGCAGGTGCCTGGCCTGGGTCTCGGTCTCCTGCGGATCGGGATCATCGGTGAGCACGACCACGAATTCGTCCCCGCCCACGCGCGCCACCAGATCATGGGCGCGCACGCTGCCGCGCAGGCGCTGGGCGACCTCGCACAGCAGCAGGTCGCCGGCCTGGTGGCCCAGCGAGTCGTTGATGGTCTTGAAATGGTCCAGGTCGATGAGGAGCACGGCCAGCGAGCGCTGCTTGACCGAGGCCAGCGACAGCGCCTGGCGCAGCATCTGGATCAGGCGCACCCGGTTGGGCAGCTGGGTGAGCTGGTCGTGCTGGGCCAGGAAGTCCATGCGCTCCTGGGCCAGCTGGCGCAGCGTGATGTCGCGCACCAGCACGATGCGGTAGGGCCCGCCCTCGGCCGGCATGGTCTTGGCCTCTATCTCCACGGGGATGCGGTGGCCGTCCTTGTGCTGGATGGCGCCGTCGAAACGGTCCTCGCGGCCGCTGCGCATGTACTGCAGTGCGTAGAGGCGGAATTCCGGGCAGATGTAGTCGAGGATGGGGCGGCCGGTCAGCTCGTCCAGCGTGTAGCCGGCCAGGCGGGACAGGGCCTCGTTGCCGTCGATGATGAGGCCGTCGCGGTGCATGACGATGGCCTCGGTCGTGACCTCGGTGAACTTGCGCATGCGCTCTTCGCTGTCACGCACCTTCTGCGCCACATGGTGGTGGTGGCTCACGTCGGTGATCTGCACCACGGCGCCCTGCAGCCGGCCCTGCTCGAAGTGCGGCATCAGCAGCGACTCGATATGGCGAGGCGGTCCATCCGGCTGGGGCACCTCGCGCTCGTAGCGCACATGCTCGCCGCGCAGGCCGCGCTCCACCTGCGGCGCGATGAGCTGCCACACGGCCTCGCCCACGATCTCGCGCACGGTCTTGCCCACGGCCTCGGCGGGCGTCAAGCCGAAATTGCGTGCGTAGTTGATGTTGGCGAAGCGGCAGCGCAGCGTGCGCGCATCGAAATAGGCCAGCATGGCCGGAGCCGTGTCTGCTATCAGCCGCAACAGCGCATCATCGGGCCCCGTGTCTTGCGCATCGATGTTCTCTGGCATGCGTCCCCCTCGCTGGGGATTTATAGCGGAATCGCAGAGATTTTGATAGCGCTCTTGTGCGAGGGTGAGCGGCCGCTGACGCGTGGGGGCGCGTGCGGCTGTCGGGCATCAGGGGCCGCCGTGGCGGCCTGTCTTTTTTTGCAGCGCCGCATCAAGGGCAGGCGCGGCCGGGCGCGGTGCGGCGCAGTGTGGTAGCCCTTGCGGGCGCCTTACTTGAGCAGTTCCTGCACCTGGCCCAGCGCGGCCTGGGCGCATTTGTCGTCCAGGTGGCCGCCAGGCGCGCCGCCGATGCCCACGGCGCCGACCACCTCGTTGCCCACCTTCACCGGCAGGCCACCGCCCAGCAGCAGGTAGCCGGGAATATTCACCAGGTTGGCGGCGCCGGGGTTCTTCTGCGCGCCTTCCATGATGGCCAGCGTGCTGTTCTTGGCCGATGCGGCCGTGTAGGCCTTCAGGCGGCTGGCCTCCAGCGTGTGGGGGCCGGCATTGTCGGCGCGCTGCACGGTGCGCACGGTACCGGCACGGTCCACCACGGTGGCGGTGACGGCATGGCCGTCGGCGGCGCAGGCGGCCACGCTGCGTGCGGCGATCTGGTTGGCCAGCTCCAGCGACATGTTCTTTTCCGTGCGCACGGCATCGGCCTGGGCGGCGGTGGCGATCAGGCCCAGGGTCAGGGCGGCGAGGGTGGCGAGCTTGGTGGTGCGGCGTTGCATGGTCTTCTCCTTGGGGGTCAGGACGGCCCGGGCCACAAGCCCGGACGGCATGCTTGCACTGTAGAAAATGCCGTCGCCGCGCACCATTCGGACGGTTACGCGCGCCGCTGCGTAGAAATACGGAGAAGCCAGGCGCGCTGGGCGCGGCGATGGAGCTTCAGGCGCCTGCCGCCGGATCGGCCAGGCTGGCGTAGCGGCGTATGAGCTGCGCCAGGCTGGGCGCATCCAGCTTGGCGAACAGGTTGGCGCGGTGCGTCTCCACCGTGCGGGGCGACAGCTCCAGGCTGCGGCCTATCTCCTTGTTGGTCAGCCCCTGCACGATCAGCGCCAGCACCTCGCCCTCGCGCGCGGAAAGCTGCGCAAAGCGCTGCTGGGCATCGCGGTCGGCCTGCTGGCGTTCGCGCGACTGCACATGCTGGCGCACGGCGCTTTGCAGCGCATCGATCAGCACCTCGTCGTCCACGGGCTTTTCCAGGAACTCGGCCGCGCCGGCCTTGAAGGCGCGCCGGCACATGTCCACCGTGCCATGTCCGGTGAGCATGATCACGGGCTGGTCCACACCCTGCTCCATCAGCCGGCCCAGCAGGGCCAGCCCGCCGATGCCGGGCATGCGCACGTCCAGCACGATGGCGCCTATGCCCTGGCGGTCCAGCCCGTCGAGAAAGGCCAGCGGATCGGCCCAGCGCTGCACGCGCAGGCCCACGGTGCCGATCAGCAGGGCCAGGCTGTCGCGCACGGCCTCGTCGTCATCGACCAGATGGATCAGCGGGGACAGGTCTTGGGCGGGCGCGGCAGTCATGGGGTCAGTGGTTCCTGAGGGGCGTTGGGTGCGGCAGGTGCCGGGCCATGGGCCGCAGGCAGCAGCAGCTCGAAGCGCGCTCCGCCTTGCGGCGGGGTGGCGGCGGATGCGGCCAGCTCCAGGCTGCCGCCCATGGATTCGGCCAGGCTCTGGCTGAGCGTCAGGCCCAGTCCCAGGCCCTGGGCGCGGCCCGTGGCAAACGGGGTGAACAGGCGCTGGCGCATCTCGGGCGCCACGCCGGGGCCGCTGTCGTGCACGGCCACCATCAGGCGGCTGTCGCGGCGTGCCAGCTCCACCCGCAGATGGCGTGTTGCGGGCGGCTGCTCTTGCATGGCCTGCAGCGCATTGACCAGCAGGTTGTGCAGTATCTGCTGCACGGCCACGGGGTCGGCCTGGGCGGTGGGCAGATCGGCGGCCTGCACCATGACCTGAACCTGGCGGCGCCGCAGCTCGGGCTCCAGCAGATACAGCGCCTCGGCAACGGCCTGGCCCAGATCCAGCGGCTCGGCCTGGGGCGCCAGCCCCGGCCGCTCCACCAGGCGGCGCAGCCTGCCCACCACGGCCGATGCGCGCTTGGCCTGCTCGGCAGCCTGCCCCATGGCCTGGCGTGCGGCGTCCATCTCGGGCGGGTCCTCGGCCAGCAGGCGGCGCGCGGCCTGGCTGTTGGACAGCACGGCCGTCAGCGGCTGGTTCAGCTCATGCGCCATGCCTGCGGCCAGTTCGCCCAGCGTATTGAGCCGCGCCACCTGGCCCAGCTGCAGCAATTGCTCGGCGCGGCGGCGGGCCACGCGCTGGCGCAGCAGGGTGCGCAGCGCGCCCACCGCCAGCGCGCAGCCCAGGGCCCAGCCCAGCATGGCCGTCCAGGGCAGTACCGAGGCGTCCAGCGGCTGGCGCAGGTGCAGCACCAGAGGCTGGCTGGGCGAGGCCAGGGTCTTGCTCACCTCCCACGACCATGTGTTCCAGCCGTGCGCGGCGGCTCGGCCCGGCTGGATCACGAATTCCTGCCCGCCCAGGGCCAGCCATGCGCGCACCGGGCTGGTGGCGGGCGGCAGCGGCCACTCGTCGGCGGGAATCGTGGCGCGCAGGTCCAGCAGCAGCGCGTAGCTGGCCGGCAGCCCGGCCTGCACCAGGTACAGCCGGCCCCGGACCAGGTCGGCCAGGGCCAGTTCGGCCTGGCCGCTGGCCTGGGAGCGGCGCTCGGCCTCGGCCATGCCGGGCGGCCAGGTCTCGGGCCAGGGCTCGCCTGCGGTGGCCGCGCGGCGCGCCACATCCAGCACCTGGGGATACAGGCGCTGCAGCTGCCTCCATGGCGCCTGGCCGGATGCGGGTTGGCGCGGCTGCAGCAGGGCCAGCGTGCCCAGAATGGCGTCGTGCTGCACCATGCGCTGGCTCAGCAGCCGGTGGGCAATGCGGGCATCGGTGTCGAAGACCTCGCGCAGCGACTGCAGGCGCCCATGCGCCAGCCAGGCCGCGCCACAGCCTGCGGCCACGGCCCAGGCCAGCACCCACCCCGCTGATCGCTGCCATCCATTCATGGCGCGGATTCTGTCATGCGGCTCGCGCACGCGGTGGGCACGCGGTGGTCTAATCCGAAGCACCCCCCCACGTACCGCAGCGCAGCATGGCCGAACCCACTCCCTCTACTGCCAACGCTCCCGCCCCCGCTTCCGCGGCCGGCTGGATGGCGCCGCACAGCCTGCTTCGCATCTCGGTGGCCGTGGCCCTGCTGACCATCGTGCTCAAGACCCTGGCCTGGTGGCTGACGGGATCGGTGGGCCTGCTGTCGGATGCGCTCGAATCCTTCGTCAACCTGGCCGGCGCCGTGTTCGCGCTGACCATGGTCACCATCGCCAAGCGGCCGGCGGACACCGACCATCCCTATGGGCACCACAAGGCCGAGTACTTCTCTGCGGGCTTCGAGGGCATCCTGGTCATCGGAGCCAGCCTGGCCATTGGCTGGGCGGCGCTGGCGCGGCTGTGGAACCCGCAGCCGCTGGAGCAGCTGGGCTGGGGCCTGGCGCTGTCCGTGGCCAGCTCTGCCCTCAACGGCCTGCTGGCCGTGGCCATGCTGCGCTCGGCGCGCCAGCACCGCTCCATGGCGCTGGAGGGCGATGCCCGCCATCTGCTCACCGATGTCTGGACCTCGGCCGGCGTGGTCATCGGCCTGATGGGCGCAGCGCTCACAGGCTGGCTGTGGCTGGACGCGGCCGTGGCCATCGGGGTTGCGATCAACATCTGCGTGCAGGGCGCGCAACTGGTCTGGCAGTCTTCCCAGGGCCTGATGGACCAGGCCCTGGACGCGCCCGAGCGCCTGCGCATCGACGCCGTTCTGGACCGCCACGCGCGCCGCGCGCATGGCGTGGTCTTTGACAACATCTCCAGCCGGCGCGCCGGCGAGCGCAGCTTTGCCGACCTGCACATGCATGTGCCCGGTGACTGGAGCGTGGCCCGCGCCGCGCGGCTGCGCACCGAGATAGAGGCCGAACTGCTGCAGGCCGTGCCCGGCCTGTACGCGCGCATAGAGCTGCTGCCGCTGGGCATGCAGACCGCCATGGAAGCCGCCATCGAGGCGGCAGGCCAGGCGGACACTTCTTCCCCATCCACCGACAAGAACCCGAACCCCGAACCATGATCAGCATCCTGCAGCGCGTGCAACAGGCCCGCGTGGAAATCGATGGCCAAGTCGCCGGCAGCATAGGCCCTGGCCTGCTGGCCCTGGTCTGCGCAGAGCGCGGCGACACCGAGGCCGAAGCCGACAAGCTGCTGGCCAAGATGCTCAAGCTGCGCATCTTTGCCGACGACGCGGGCAAGATGAACCGCAGCGTGCAGGACCTGGACGGGCAGGGCGCCTGCGGCGGCCTGCTCATCGTCAGTCAGTTCACGCTGGCGGCCGACACCGGCGGCGGCAACCGCCCCAGCTTCACGCGCGCCGCGCCACCGGCCGAGGGCGAGCGCCTGTACGACTACATCGTCCAGCGGGCGCGCGCCCTGCATCCCGACGTGGCCACGGGCCGCTTCGGGGCCGACATGCAGGTGCACCTGCTCAACGACGGGCCCGTGACCATCCCGCTGTCGATAGCTCCGGCCACCGCGGCATAGCGCGCCGCAGACCTGCTGTTCTGGGGCGGATTCTGGCGCGATCTGCGAGCACGTCCTGGCCGGAAAAGGGCTGCAAAGACCGTATTCTTGCGGCCTCAGCATTCATCGACAGACCGACGACCATGAAGAACCATCCGTTCAAAGCCTCCACCCTGGCCCTTGCCATGAGCATGGCCCTGGCGTGGAGCGGCGCGGCCGGCGCCGACACCCTCAAGAAGCCCGCGCTGGACGCGCTGGCCCAGGCGCAGCCGGCACCTACCGACTTCGCCAGCTTCCTGAAGCAGGCCGCGGCCGCGCAGCCTGCCATCGCCCAGGCCGTGCAGCGCCATGCCGCAGGCGCCGCGCTCACGGGGGATGAACTCAACCACATCGCCCGCCTGCTGGGCCTGTACACGCGGCTGACGCAGGAGCGGGCCGTGCTGGCCAGCATCGAGCGCATGGTCGCTCTGCCCACGGTGCGCGACCCCAAGGTGCCGCCGCACGAAAGCCCGGCCATCCTGGCCTTCGGCGAACTGGTGCAGCAGATGGCCAGGGACTTCGGCCTGCAGTACCGCAACGTGGACAACCGCATCTTCGAGGTCACCCTGCCTGCGAACGCAGCGAACGCGGGCACGGATGAATTCGGCATCCTCACCCATGCCGACGTCGTACCTGCCGTGGCCGCCGAATGGGTGCTGGACGGCAAGCAAATCAACCCATTCGAGGTTACCTTTGTGCCCGGCAACAGCGGGCTCACCCTGATGAGCCATCCCCCGGTGCTTGTCCCACCCATGCCTGATCGGATCTACGGGCGCGGCACCATCGACGACAAGGGCTCCATCGCCACCGTGCTGTTCGCCATGAAGGCCGTCAAGGACAGCGGCCTGCCCCTGTCGCGCGGCATACGCCTCATGATCGAGACCACCGAGGAAACCGGCGGCGACGCCATGAAGTACTACCAGGGCAAGACCACGCTGCCTGCCTACAACATCGTGCTGGACAGCAAGTACCCAGCCGTCGTCGCGGAAAAGGGCTCGGGCGCGCTCAAGGCCGTGTTCGACGACGTGAAGACCGACCCCGCCCGCCCGGCCATCACCGCCATGGCCGGCGCCGCCTCGGCCAACGCCATTGCCCAGACCGCCACCGCCACCATCACGGCCAGCGACGAAGCCGCCATTGCCGCCATCGCCGCGCGCCTGCAGGCGGCCAAGGGTGACTTCACCACCAGTTATGCCGGGCAGGGCGGACCGTTCACCATCGACATACAGCACAGCGGCGCGACGGCCACCGTCAAGGTCACGGGCACCTCGGCCCACGGCTCGCGCCCCGAGGAAGGCGTCAACCCCGTGCCGCGCCTGACGCTGTTCCTGCAGCAGGTGCTCATGCCCACCGATGGCGTGGCCCTGGTCCAGCCCAATGCCTACAGCAACGCCCTGCGCTACATCAACGGCGCCTTCGGCCTCGACTACTTCGGCAAGCAGCTGGGCGTTGCCTATGCTGACGACTTCATGGGCCCGCTGACCCTGTCGCCCAACCTCATCAAGGCGGCCGACGGCAAGCTCGAAGTCACCACCAACGTGCGCATGCCGCGCGGCAAGACGCCCGAGCAACTGCGCACCGAAGTCGAGCAGCGCATCACCCGCTGGAGCGAGGCCGCCAAGGTTCCCCTCACCCTGCAGTACACCCAGGGCAACTGGATGGCGCGCGACCCCAAGGGCGCCTGGCTGTCCACCCTGCTCAACATCTTCGGCGACACCACGGGCCTGGACGCCAAGCCCGTGCCCACGGCCGGCAGCACCACGGCCAAGCTCATGCCCAACGCCATCAACTTCGGCCCCGCCATGCCCGGCAAGAAGTACACGGCGCACAACGCGCTCGAATACAAGGAACTGCCCGACCTGCGCGCCGACATGCAGATGTTCACAGAAATGCTGGTGCGCATCGGGAATCTGAAGCAGATGCAGTGACATTCTCCGGCTATTGAAATGCGAAAGCGCCTTGTGAAAGCAAGGCGCTTTTTTTCGTCCAATTCCGCCCAGTCATTCGACACATGAAAGCCGACTGCCCTGGATGCGGCACAGGCCTGCCTGCCCTCAACCTTCCGGACCATGCTCCGCGTATTCCACAAAGGACGGTGCTTCATCAAACAGTTGCAAGAGCAGTTTCAGGTGCCGGGCGTAGAGGCTCTGTGGCCGGTTGAAGGCCTGGGCGGCCAGGGCGATGGCTGCGCGGGCGAGGTACCACTCGTTGTCGAATTCGCTGGCGTCCTCGAATACCTTGTGCCGAATTTGCCGGATGTGATTCAGCGCCAGGTCTGCGGCCAGGTCCACCTCGACATCCGTGTCATGCCAGTCCATGTCGGCACAGCGTGTTTCGATCAGGGCAACCAGCCCCATCTCTGCGCGGGCAATGGACAGGGCGATCATTTGCTGCATGGTGGGCCAGGCAGCGGTGTCTACTGGGTGCGACTGCTTGGACGCGGCATCCATGTCGGTAACTCCTCCCGATTCGGTATTGGTGCGTGGCGAGCCACTCTGAATCTATTAGATATCTGTGATTGTTTGATGTCAAATAGATTCTTTGTCATGAATCTTTCTGATGTCCAGAATCTGGCGGATGACTGACAAGCAAGTGCCGTCCTACCCGTTGCGTATGCCTGTGGAGCTGCGTGAAAAGCTCACCCTCGTTGCCAAGAACAACAATCGCAGCGTGAACGCAGAAATCATTGCGAGGCTGGAGAGCAGCCTTGACGCAACCGGCGCCAAAGCAGACTTTGGAAAGGATGTGGCCGTTCGGTCCGCGATGGCGGCGTCGCTTGCGGATGTGGCCGTTTTGACGCTGACCCAGGACGAGTCATGGAAAGAGGACGTCGCACGCAGGGTTGCTGAAAGCCTGCGTGCAGTGCCTTTGGTGTCTGCTGAGACGGATGCACAGCCGCCAAGGCCCAGGCAGCGGCCAAGAAAGGCCTGAGCCGCGGCCCTTCTTCAAAAGCCCCGCCTCACTGCCGCCAGAAAAACACCCCCGCCATCACCAGCCCCGTCAGCACGATGCCCGCGCGCAGCCATTCGGGCGGGATGCGGCGCGCCAGGCGGGCGCCGCCGTAGCCGCCTGCGGTGGCGGCGATCATCATGACCAGGGCCTGCTCCCACTGCACGACGCCGCCGGCCGCATAGATGGCGACGGCAATGGCCGTGAGCAGGGCGGAGACCAGGTTCTTCATGCCGTTCATGGCATGCAGCCTGGTCTGGCCCAGCAGGCCGAACAGGGCCAGCAGCAGGATGCCCAGGCCGCCGTTGAAGTAGCCGCCGTAGATGGCCACGGCCAGCATGCCGGCGCCGGCCTTCAGGGGCGATGCATGGGCGGCATGCTCGGCGCTGCCGCGTGATGCCATGCGCCTGAGCTGGGGCGCGAAGGCGAACATGGCGGTGGCGGCCAGCAGCAGCCAGGGGACGACCTTGCGGAACAGGTGGTCGGGCGTGACCAGCAGCAGGGCCGCGCCCAGCGAGCCGCCGATGAGCGACAGCACGATCACGCCGCGCATGCCCAGGCCGGGCGGCGGCTCCATGTCCTGGCGAAAGCCCCAGGCACCGGCCATGTAGCCGGGCAGCAAGGCGACGGTGCCGGTGGCGTTGGCGGCCACGGGCGGCACGCCGGTGAAGACCAGGGCGGGCAGGGTGAGGAAGCTGCCGCCCCCGGCGACGGCATTGAGCGCGCCGGCCACGAAGGCGGCGCTCATGAGCAGTGCGATGTCCCACATGGGTGTTGTCTCCTCCTGGAGCCGGGCATCGGCAGGCCGCCGTGGCCTTGCGCGGCCAGGCCGGTGTTATAGGTCGAGGCCGATCTTAGTGCCGGACCATCGGCCGGGCTGTCGCACCGGCATGGCGGCAGGGTCAGGGCTGCTTTGCGCAAAAGGACAGGATCGCGCCGGCGTGGTGGCCACCAGGCGACTAGGGCGGCTCCACCACCGGGCCGGGCAGGCCCAGCGTGGCGCGCAGCAGGGCGACGCGCGGGTTGGCGACGGCGCTGCGGTAGATCAGCGCCACGGGGCCCATGGAGATGGCGGGTGTGACATGCACCCTGCGCACCCCCAGCGACCGGGGCGAGGCCTGCAGCGTGGAGTCGGGCACGGCGCTGAGCCCCAGGCCGGCCCGGACCAGTTGCAGGTTGGTGAAGGGGCTGGTGGATTCGATGACGGGCGTGGGCGCGATCACGCCTTCGCGGCGGAACACCTCTTCCATCATGCGGCGCAGCATGGAGCTGCGCGTGGGCAGGATCCATCGCTGGCGCGCCAGCTCCTCCCAGCGGTTGCTGCGCGCGTGGCCTGCAGGGTGGTCCGGCGGGGCGATGACGGTGAAGCCGGTGTCGAACAGTTTTTCGTAGCGCAGCGGCTGGCCTGCAGCCTCGGGCAGTTCGGTGGGGTAGCTGGTGATGAGGGCATCGAGCTGGCCGTCCAGCAGGCATTGCACAAGCAAAGGCACGCGCTCTTCCTTGAGCTGTACCCGCACATGGGGCTGCTGTGCGGCCAGGTCCGCCAGTACGCCGGGCAGGTAGCCCTGTGCCACGAAGGGCGGGGTGCCGATGCGCAGCAAGGTGATGGCGGGTTGCTGGGCGGTCTCGCTGCCCAGATGGCGCAGCTCGGCCAGCAGCATGGCCGCGCCGCGGATGGCGATCTCGCCCTGGGCCGTGGGTTCGAGCCCGCGCGCATTGCGCAGGAACAGCGTCACGCCGAAGGCCGCCTCGATCTCGCCCAGGGCCTTGCTCAGCGCGGGCTGGGTCAAATGCATGAGGCCGGCCGCGGCGCGCAGGCTGCCTCCCTGGTGCAGGGCCAGCAGGAGCTGCAGGTGCTTGAAGCGCAGCCTCGACAGCAGGCGTTGCGGGTCGAAGTCGTGCATGTTCCCAGGGGTGGAGTGATTACCGGAGGTTTGCCATCCATCCAAACATATCACTATTGGAAATGGGCCTGCCGTTCTATCGTGACCCCACGACGACAAGCGACAAGGAGACAGGACCATGGACAGACGCGTCTTTCTGGCAGGCAGCCTGGCGGCTGCCGCGCTTCCGCTGGTGCGGGCCAGCGATTTTCCGAGCCGGCCGGTGCGGGTGATTTCCCCGTATGCGGCGGGCGGGGGGCCTGATGTGCAATTGCGCCAGGCCGGCCCGGTGCTGGGGGAGATCCTGGGGCAGTCCATCGTGATCGAGAACAAGGTGGGCGCGGCCGGCGTGCTGGCCGCGCAGTATGTGGCGCAGCAGCCCGCCGATGGCTACACCTGCCTGATGGGCTCCAACACCCACCTGATCCAGAAGCTGCTGCAACCGGGCCTGCGCTTCGACCCCATCGGCGACTTCACGCCCGTCAGCAACCTGGCCTCATCGCCCACGGTGCTGGTGGTGCGTGCCGATGCGCCCTGGCGCACGGCCCGGGAGCTGATCGCGGGGCTGAAGGCCCAGCCGGCGCAGGCCAACTACGGCTCGGGCGGCATAGGCACTTCGGCCCATCTGGCGGGCGCCACGCTGGCCTCGTTGGCGGGCCTGCAGGTCACGCACATACCGCTCAAGGGATCGGTGGAGATTGCGGCATCGCTGATCCGCGGGGATACGCAGTATGCGTTTCCGGTGGCGGGCACCGGCATCCCCCAGGTGCAGGGCGGCAAGCTGCGGGCCCTGGCGGTGACCAGCCGGAGGCGCCTGGCGCAGCTGCCCGAGGTGCCCACGCTGCAGGAGGTGCTGGGCAGCGAGCTGGCGGTGCAGGAGTCCTGGTTCGGGCTGTGGGCTCCGGCCAGGACGCCCCCTGCCGTGGTCGAGCGCCTGCACGCTGCCGTGCGCCAGGCCACCGCCCAGCCAGCGCTGCGCGCCTCGTTCGAGGCTGTCGGCAACGAGGCCACGGCCAGCGCTTCGCCGCAGGCCTTCGCCGATTTCGTGCGCAGCGAGAACCGCAAGTGGGCCGCCATCATTGAGCTGGCCGGCATCACCGCCAACAGTTGAACCAGGGAAAGGCAAGACGGGTATGGACAAGCCGCTGCAAGGAGTGCGCGTCATCGACATGTCGCATGTGATCGCGGGGCCGCTGGCCTCGCACTACCTGGCCCAGCTCGGGGCCGAGGTCATCAAGGTCGAGCCCACGCGTGGCGAGGTCATGCGCAACAGCCGGGCGCCCGGCGAGCCCGGGGGCGGCATGCCTTCGGGCTTCGTGGCGCTCAATGCGGGAAAGCGTTCGCTGGCAGTGGACATCCGCCAGCCCGAGGGTGCGGACATCGTGCGTGCCCTGGCGCGCACGGCCGATGTGTTCATCGAGAACTTCCGCCCCGGCGTGGTGGCGCGCCACGGCCTGGGCTACGAGGACATCCGGGCGGTGCGTCCCGACGTGGTGTATTGCTCCATCTCTGGCTTTGGCCAGCAGGGCGAGTGGGCCGGGCGGGGCGCCTATGACCATGTGGTGCAGGCGCTCACGGGCATGATGATGATGGCGGGGGGCGACGAGGAAGCGCCGCCCGTGAAGGTGGGCTTTCCCGTGATCGACGTGGCGGTGGGCATGCTGGGGGCGCTGTCGGTCACGGCGGCCCTGCACCAGCGCAACGCCTGGGCGCCTGGCGAGCGGCGCAGCCAGCACATCGATGCCTCCATGCTGCAGGCCTCGCTGATGCTGATGTACCCGCATGCCTGTACCTATCTCACCCATGGCGTGGAGCCGCGGCGCGTGGGCAACCGCGGCTATACGGGGAGCCCGGCGGCCGACACCTACCGGTGCGCCGACGGCTGGCTGTCCACGGCCGCCAACACGCCGCAGCAGTTCCGCAGGCTCGCCGGCGTGCTGGGGCTCGATGCCCTGTGCGAGGACGCCACGCTGCTGGACCTCGATGCCTTCAATGCGCCCGAGGGCGGCTTTGTCGCCGCGCGCGATGCGTCCGCGCTGCAGCGGCTGCAGGCCTGTCTGGCCGAGGCCTTCGCCGCACGCAGCGCACGGGACATGGAAGCCCGGCTCAACGCCGTGGGCGTGCCTGCCGCCAGGGTGCGGCGCCTGGGTGAGTTCCTGGGCGAGGCCCGCGCTGCCGGCACCGTGTCACCTGTGAGCTATGGCGCCGGCGGCGCTGCGGTGGACACTCCGGGACTGGGGTTCCGGTGGATGGATGCCGAGCCCGTGCCGGGTGCGCCGGCCCCCGTCCTGGGCGATGGCAACCTTGCGCTGCTGCGGGAGCTGGGGATGGCGGACGAGGCCATCGCCCGCCTGTGCCGCAGCGGCGTGCTGGGCGCGCCGCAGTCCTGATTGCCTTTGGATTTTCTTTGCCACTGCCTTGCTGGAGACCCCATGTTCAAAGCCTTGCTGCTGACCCAACCCGTACCGCGTGAAACCCGTGCCGAGTGTGTGGAGCTGGACGAAGCCAGCCTGCCCGCCGGCGCGGTGCGCGTGGCCGTCTCGCATTCCACGCTCAACTACAAGGATGCACTGGCCATCACGGGGCGCTCGCCCGTGGTGCGCCAGTTCCCCATGGTGCCGGGCATCGACCTGGCCGGCACGGTGCTGGACAGCGAGGACGCGCGTTTCCAGCCCGGCGATGCCGTGCTGCTCAACGGCTGGGGCGTGGGCGAGACCCACTGGGGCGGGCTCGCCCAGCAGGCGCGCGTGAACGGCGACTGGCTGATCCGCCGGCCCGAGGCCTTCAGCGCACGGGATGCCATGGCCATAGGCACGGCCGGCTATACGGCCATGCTGTGCGTGATGGCGCTGCAGGCGCATGGCATCACGCCCTCCAGCGGCCCGGTGCTGGTGACGGGAGCCAATGGCGGCGTGGGCAGCATTGCCGTGGCCCTGCTGTCGCGCCTGGGTTTCGAGGTGCACGCCGGCACCGGGCGGCCCGAACAGGCCGAGCACCTGAAGGCGCTGGGCGCGGCGCGGATCGTGGAGCGCAGCAGCCTGGATGCGCCCGGCAAGCCGCTGCAAAAGGAGGTCTGGGCGGCGGCCGTGGACAGCGTGGGCAGCCATACGCTGGCCAATGTGTGCGCCAGCCTGCGCTACGGCGGCTGCGTGGCGGCCTGCGGGCTGGCCCAGGGGCTGGACCTGCCGGCTTCCGTGGCACCGTTCATTCTGCGCGGCGTGTCGCTGCTGGGCATCGACAGCGTCTATGCGCCGCAGGCGCGGCGCGAGCAGGCCTGGGCGCGGCTGGCCGCCGAACTGCCGCGCGAGGTGCTGGAGCGCAATACCGAAGAGGCGGGCCTGGCCGATGCGGTTGCGCTGGCGCCCCGGCTGCTTGCCGGCCAGGTGCGCGGCCGGGTCGTCATCGATACGGCGCGCTGAGGCCCGCGCGGGGCCTGGTGCCGCCTACTTGGCGTAGGGGTCGGCAAAGCCCAGCTCGACCATGATCTCGGTCTCGTAGGCTTCCATTTCCTCAGCGTCCTGCTCGCTGGTTTCATGGTCCCAGCCCTGGGCATGCAGCGTGCCGTGCACCAGCAGGTGGGCGTAGTGCTCCTCCAGCGTCTTGTTCTGCTCGCGCGCCTCGCGCTCGACCACGGGGGCGCACAGCACCAGGTCGGCCATGGCGGTGGGCTCCTGCTGGTAGTCGAAGGTCAGGACGTTGGTGGCGTAGTCCTTTTGCCGGTACTCGCGGTTGAGCTGCTGGCCTTCCTCGGCATCGACGATGCGCACGGTGATTTCGGCATCGACGGCCAGGGCGTGGCGTATCCAGCGCGTGACCTTGCTGCGGGACAGCACGGCGCGGTGGGCGGGTGCCTCGGCAAAGCGCGCGAATTGCAGGGACAGTTGCAGTTGGTTCAGGGACATGGGGGAGTGCGTGGGCGTGTGCTTGGGCTTGAGCTTTGGAGCGCCCGTGGGCGGGCGTCTGCTGTGGCTGTCGGGATCAAGGCGCTGCAAGGCGCGGTGCGGCACGGCGTGCCGGGGCCTGGCCGCGTGCGTCGTAGGCGTCCACGATGCGGGCCACCAGCGGGTGGCGCACCACGTCGGCGCTGGTGAAGTGGTTGATGGCGATGCCCTTGACGCGCTTCAGGACGCGCTCGGCATCGATCAGGCCGCTCAGGGCGCCCTTGGGCAGGTCGATCTGGCTGACGTCGCCCGTGACCACGGCGCGGGCACCGAAGCCGATGCGCGTGAGGAACATCTTCATCTGCTCGGGCGTGGTGTTCTGCGCCTCGTCCAGGATGACGAAGGCGTTGTTCAGCGTGCGCCCGCGCATGAAGGCCAGCGGCGCGATCTCCAGCACATTGCGCTCGAAGGCCTTTTGCACCTTCTCGTAGCCCATGAGGTCGTAGAGCGCGTCGTACAGCGGGCGCAGGTAGGGGTCGACCTTCTGCGTGAGGTCGCCGGGCAGAAAGCCCAGGCGCTCGCCCGCCTCCACGGCCGGGCGCGTGAGCACGATGCGCTGCACGGCGCTGCGCTCCAGCGCGTCCACGGCGCAGGCCACGGCCAGGTAGGTCTTGCCGGTGCCGGCCGGGCCGATGCCGAAGGTGATGTCGTGGCGGGCGATGTTCTCCAGGTAGGCCGACTGGTTGGCCGTGCGCGCGCGCAGGTCGGGGCGGCGCGTGGACAGCTGGATGGCGTCCAGGGGCTGCTCGATGAGTTCGGTGTCGCCGGCCAGCATCAGTTGCAGGGAGTCGTCCAGGATGGGGTCGTCGGCCATCTCGTAGAGGGCCTGCAGCAGCTCCAGTGCGTCGTTGGCCTTGGCCTTGGGGCCGTCGATCTTGAATTGCTCGTGGCGGTGGGCGATCTTGACGCCCAGGGCGATCTCGATGGTGCGCAGGTGCGCGTCGGCCGGGCCGCACAGATGGCTCAACCGGTTGTTGTCGTGGGGTGTGAAGGTGTGGCGCAGGATCACGCGGATAATTCCAGAGATTCCGGGCGGCGGCCAGCGCGAGGGCGTGGTGCCATACCCTGTGAATGGGCCGGCGTTCGGTTGCGGACGGGCATGAAAAGCCGCCCCTGGGGCGGCAAAGGACACCAATGATAGGCAAATTGACAGGAACGCTGCTGGAAAAAAACCCGCCCGAGGTGCTGGTGGACTGCGGCGGCGTGGGCTACGAGGTGCAGGTGCCCATGAGCACCTTCTACAACCTGCCGGCCAGCGGGGCCAGGGTCAGCCTGCTGACGCACTTCGTGGTGCGCGAGGATGCGCAGCTTCTGTACGGCTTTGGCACGCACAGCGAGCGCCAGGCGTTCCGCGAGCTGATCAAGATCACCGGCATCGGCCCGCGCATGGCGCTGTCGGTGCTCAGCGGCATGAGCGTGGAGGACCTGGCCCAGGCCGTGACGCTGCAGGAGGTGGGCCGCCTGGTCAAGGTGCCGGGCATCGGCAAGAAGACGGCCGAGCGCCTGCTGCTGGAGCTCAAGGGCAAGATCGGCGCCGATACGGGCGCGCAGTCGCTGTTCGTGAACAACGACCAGAACGACATCGTGCAGGCGCTGATGGCGCTGGGCTATTCCGACAAGGATGCGGCCGCCGCGCTCAAGAAGCTGCCGCCCGACGTGGGCGTGACCGAAGGCATCAAGCTGGCGCTGAAGGCGCTGGCCAAGTGAGCGGCGCATGAGCATCCATACCGACGATTTCGGGCAGGGAGGCTTTGCGCAGGGGGGCTTTGCGCCCGACAAGGCACCGGAAAAGCCGCGCATGATTTCGGCAGCGCCGGTCTCGCGCGGGGAAGAGGCCATGGAGCGCGCCCTGCGCCCCAAGCTGCTGCAGGAGTACGTGGGCCAGGCCAAGGCGCGCGAGCAGCTGGAGATCTTCATCGGCGCGGCCCGAAAGCGCAGCGAGGCGCTGGACCATGTGCTGCTGTTCGGCCCGCCGGGCCTGGGCAAGACCACGCTGTCGCACATCATCGCGGCCGAGCTGGGCGTGAACCTGCGCCAGACCAGCGGCCCGGTGCTGGAAAAGCCCAAGGACCTGGCGGCGCTGCTGACCAACCTCGAAGCCAACGATGTGCTGTTCATCGACGAGATCCACCGCCTGTCGCCCGTGGTCGAGGAAATCCTCTACCCGGCGCTGGAGGACTACCAGATCGACATCATGATCGGCGAAGGGCCGGCGGCGCGCTCCATCAAGCTGGACCTGCAGCCGTTCACGCTGGTGGGTGCCACCACGCGCGCGGGCATGCTGACCAACCCGCTGCGCGACCGCTTCGGCATCGTGGCGCGGCTGGAGTTCTATACGGCCGAGGAGCTGGCGCGCATCGTGCGGCGCAGTGCAGGCCTGTTGAACGCGCCCATCGATGACGAGGGCGCCTTCGAGATCGCGCGCCGCTCGCGCGGCACGCCGCGCATTGCCAACCGCCTGCTGCGCCGCGTGCGCGACTATGCCGATGTGCGTGGCGACGGAAGCATCACGCGCGAGCTGGCCGACCGTGCGCTGGCCATGCTCGATGTCGATCCCCAGGGTTTCGACATCATGGACCGCAAGCTGCTGGAGGCCGTGGTGCACCGCTTCGACGGCGGCCCCGTGGGCCTGGACAACATCGCGGCCAGCATCGGCGAGGAGGCGGGTACCATCGAGGATGTGATCGAGCCCTACCTGATCCAGCAGGGCTTTTTGCAGCGCACGCCGCGCGGGCGCATGGCGACCCAGGCGGCGTACCGCCACCTGGGCCTTCCCGTGCCGGGCGACGACGCCAGCTGACGCAGGCTCATTCCTCCGTGCCGGCGTTCCAGAAGGCCTGCAGCACGCCGGGCAGGGCCTCGATGGCGGCGATCACGCGGTCCAGCTCGTCGGAGTCCACCGAGGTGGCGTAGAGCATGGCCTCGATCTCCGTGTCCTGCGGCCCGAAGGCATGGGTTTCCACGCCGCGCACGGGGTAGCTGGCGTTCTCCAGCAGCTCCAGCATCTGCTCGCGCACATCGCCCTGGGCGCCGCGGTGGCAGATGGCGTAGACGTAGTAGGTCGACTCCGTGGATTCGTCATCCACCGGGCGGCGGTTGATGCGGTTGACCACGGGGCGCAGCAAGGTGTTGCTGGCCAGCACGAACAGCGTGGCCAGGCCGGCCTCGGCCACCAGGCTGGCGCCCGCGCAGGCGCCCACGGCGGCCGAGCCCCACAGCGTGGCCGCCGTGTTCAGCCCGGTGATGTTGGCCCCTTCCTTCATGATGGCGCCCGCACCCAGGAAACCCACGCCCGAGACCACGTAGGCCACCACGCGCGTGGCGCCCTCGGCCCCGCCCAGGCGCACGGCCAGGTCCACGAAGACGGCCGCGCCCACGGCGACCAGGGTGTTGGTGCGCAGCCCCGCCGTGCGCTGGCGCACCTGGCGCTCCAGGCCGATGAGGGCGCCGAACACGAAGGCCGTGGTCAGGCTGACGAAGGTGTCCAGCATGGCGCCGGGGTTGAGGTTCTGCAGGGCCTGCATGGGGTTCCGGGCTTTCCTGGTGAGTGGGTTGAAGGAGCGTTGAAAGAGGCGCTGAAGGGTGCGTCACTGCCAGCCGTAGCGGCGGATGTAGACGCGCTTGAGCAGCGTGGCCAGGCAAGCGTAGCCCAGCAATATGGCAATCATCCACGGGAAGTAGGCCGCCGGCAGCGCCTGCAGCTTCAAGTAGCCGGCCAGCGGCCCCATCGGCAGGAATATGCCGGCCGCCATCACGGCCGCCGTGGCCAGCAGCAGCGGCCAGGAAGGGCGGCTTTGCAGGAAGGGGATCCTGGGCGTGCGGATCATGTGCACGATCAGCGTCTGCGTGAGCAGCCCGATGACGAACCAGCCCGACTGGAACAGCGTCTGCTGCTCGGGCGTGTTGGCGGCAAAGACGAACCACATCAGCGCGAAGGTCAGGATGTCGAACAGCGAGCTGATGGGCCCGAAGAACACCATGAAGCGGCCCAGGTCGGCCGGGTTCCAGCGCAGCGGCTGGCGCACCAGTTCGTCGTCCACGTTGTCGAAGGGGATGGCGATCTGCGAGAGGTCGTACAGCAGGTTCTGCACCAGCAGGTGCAGCGGCAGCATGGGCAGGAAGGGGATGAAGGCCGAGGCCACCATCACCGAGAACACGTTGCCGAAGTTGGAGCTGGCCGTCATGCGGATGTACTTCAGCATGTTGCTGAAGGTGCGCCGGCCCTCGATCACGCCCTGCTCCAGCACCATCAGGCTTTTTTCCAGCAAGATGATGTCGGCCGCCTCCTTGGCGATGTCCACGGCGCTGTCCACGCTGATGCCGATGTCGGCCGCGCGCAGGGCCGGGGCGTCGTTGATGCCGTCGCCCATGAAGCCGGTGATGTGGCCGTTGGCGCGCAGCGCATGCACGATGCGCTCCTTGTGCAGCGGCGTGAGCCGGGCGAACAGCTGGTGCCGTTCCACGGTCTGGCGCAGCATCTCGTCGTTCATGTGCTCGATCTGCGTGCCCAGGATGATGTGGTCTGCGGGCAGGCCCCCAAGTCCGACATCGCGGCAGACCTTGGCGGCCACCAGTTCGTTGTCGCCGGTCAGCAGCTTGACGGCCACGCCGTGCGCGGCCAGGGCGGCCAGCGCCTCGGCCGTGGTTTCCTTCGGTGGGTCCAGGAAGGCGATGTAGCCGATCAGGGTCAGCTCCGACTCGTCGGCCACGCCGTAGTCGCTCTTGTGCGGCGGCACTTCCTTCATGGCCACGGCGACCACGCGCAGGCCTTCGCGGTTGAGTTCGCGCGTCACGCGGCGCACGCGGGCCAGCTGCTCCTCGTCCAGCGGGCGCGTGCCGTCGCCTTCGCGCAGCCGGGTGCAGGTGCCCAGGATCTCCTCGACCGCGCCCTTGCAGATCAGCTCGTGGTGGTGGTTGCGTTCGGCCACCACCACGGACATGCGGCGGCGCTCGAAGTCGAAGGGGATCTCATCGACCTTGCGGTAGTCCTCGGCCACGCGCATCTGGGTGTGCAGCTCCACGTGTTCCAGCACGGCATGGTCGAGCAGGTTCTTCAGGCCCGTCTGGTAGTGGCTGTTGAGGTAGGCGAAGCGCAGTGTCTCATCGCACGGCTGGCCGAAGGCGTCGGTGTGGCGCTCCAGCACGATGCGGTCCTGGGTCAGCGTGCCGGTCTTGTCGGTGCACAGCACGTCCATGGCACCGAAGTTCTGGATGGCGTCCAGCCGCTTGACCACGACCTTGCGCCGCGAGAGCACCACGGCACCCTTGGCCAGGGTGGAGGTCACGATCATGGGCAGCATCTCGGGCGTCAGGCCCACGGCCACGGACAGCGCGAACAGGAAGGCCTCGGCCCAGTCGCCCTTGGTGTAGCCGTTGATGAACAGCACCACGGGCACCATCACGGCCGCAAAGCGGATCAGCAGCCAGCTGACGCTGTTGACCCCGGTTTCGAAGGCCGTGGGCGCGCGGTCGTTGGAGGTCACCCGCGTGGCAATGGTGCCGAAATAGCTGCGGTTGCCCGTGGCCAGCACCACGGCCAGCGCCGTGCCCGAGACCACGTTGGTGCCCATGAACAGCAGGTTGCTGGCGTCCAGCACGCCGGTGCCATTCGATGCACTGGCGTCGGCGCGCTTTTCCACGGGCAGGGATTCGCCGGTCATGGCGGACTGGCTCACGAACAGGTCCTTGGCGCTGAGCACGCGGCAGTCGGCAGGAATCATGTCCCCGGCCGACAGCACCACGAAATCGCCGGGCACGACCTCGCGCAGCGGCACCTCGTAGCGGCGCGCCTGCTGGCCGAAGCCGCTGTGCGGGGCGTCTGCGGAGTCGGCATCTGCAGGAGCCGTGGGGCCGCCATTGCGGCGCAGCACCGTGGCCGTGCTGCTGACCATGGCCTTGAGCCGCGCGGCGGCGCGGTTGGAGCGGCCTTCCTGCACAAAGCGCAGCAGCGTGGACAGCAGCACCATGGAGGCGATGACGACCGTGGCCTTCATGTCCTCCGTGGCGTAGGAGACCACGGCCAGCAGCGTCAGCAGCAGGTTGAAGGGATTGCGGTAGCAGTACCACAGGTGCAGCCAGCCGGGCAGCGGCCTTTCGTGCTCGACCTCGTTGGGGCCCAGACGTGCAAGCGCGGCGCGGGCCTGCTCGCGGGTCAGGCCGTCCTCGCTGGAGCTGGTGCGCGCCAGCACGGCGGCGATGTCATCGCGCGAGGCGCGCAGCAGCTCGCGCGTGAGGGTCGGCGATACCGGGCGCGAGTGGTGCACGGCCGTGCCCGAGGGCAGGGCATTGCGCCGGAACAGCCCCAGGGCATGGCGGCTGCGCAGAAACGCCTGGAACAGGTGCTTGAGGGCTTTCATGGCGACCTCCCTGGCGGCTCAGGCCTGGCTCGAACGAAGGGTGGCGTGCAGCCAGTGCCAGTTGCGCTGGCAGGCGCACAGCAGGCGGCGGCGCAGCGGCGGGCGGGCCACGGTGGCCGACTGCAGCCATTGGCGCCGTGCATGGGCTGGCAGATGGCGGTAGACCTCGGCGCGCTCCTGCGCCGCCAGCAGGGACAGAACGTCGGCCTGCTGGCGCTGCGTGAGCGCCACGAGGGCATGGGCGAAGAGGTCGGGGCCGTGTTGCTGCAGCAGGGTGTGCAGTTGCCCGGTGTGGCGTGCCGCAATGGCGGCTTGCAGGGCCAGCTGCAAGGTGCTGGCGCGGGTGGTGTGGGAGGTGCGGCTGGCGCGCGTGGAGACGGGTGCTGTTGCGGGCGTGGCTGCGGGCATGGTCCGCAGCGCGGTGATGACGTGTTGCATGGCGGGCTTCTTTCGTTGCGGCCGAAAGAAGCCCGGCACCTATCCGTCAATGGACGTGCGCGGGTCTCCCGGCCGGGGCCTTGGGAAGGGGCGGAAGGGCCGCAGGCATGTGCGGCCGGACCGTATCGGAGGGGTCAGGGCAAGATCGACTCGGATCGGGGTCCATGGGGGAACTCCTTTCTGACGATGGGGCGGACAAGGCTGCGGCGCGCGCTCAGCGCGGCTGCAGGCTCAGAAAGCTGCGGATGCGGTGCGTGGGCCAGTGGGTCTGCAGGTCCAGGTGCATGGCGTGCTCCATGGCCGATGGGGCCTGGGCCTGCATCTGTGCCTGTGCCTTGGCCTGCATTGCTGCCTGGGAGGCAGCCACGCGCGTGCCGGTGGCGCCGGGGCAGGGCGCGGCAGTGGCAGGCTGCAGGCGTTGCATTGCGGGGCGAGCGAACGGTGTGGACATGGCTTTCTCCTTGGCGAACCAGGAAGACTGCCGCGGGCAGGGCCGTCAAGCAGCGTGGGCCGGGCGCTGCAACGGGGCAGGCACGGACACGCGGTCAGTGAACCACAGCAACTGGAATCTCAGGTGCAGGCGCGGCATGCATGATGCAAGCCAAATGCCACTGCAGCGCCGGGCGGGCGCGAAGATCCAAGGGGAAACGCAGCAATGGATGGAAGCCGACCGACATGGCCGCTCCCATCACAGGAGTCGGTCAGTCAGCCAGCAGCGTAGCCATTGCGGCGCGCTGTTTGTCACTGGTTGAACTGGCACTGTCCACGGAAGGACTCCTGAAAATGCGATCCGGCCATTGTGCCTTGCGAGCTGCCTCGGGTCAACCCTGATGTCGATGCGCCACGGGCCAGCCAGCCCTGCACGATCAGCAACTGCGCCGCGTAGTAGGTGGTCAGCACGGCGGCTTGCGCCCCGTCGAAAGGCTGCACGAAGCGGTTGATGGCCAGCAGCGAGTCGCTGACCATGAAGAAGCAGGCGCCGATGGCCACGGTCCAGGCGGGCTGGCCGCCCAGGTGCCTGGCGCGGCCCAGGGCCTGGGCCGCCATCAGCGCAATGACCAGCACATAGGCGGCCACGGGCAGGCGCAGCGCGGCGGGCAGCCCGCCCTGCCAGAGCACGGCATACATGGCAACGCCCAGGGCCAGCGTGGCGGCCAGCGAGGGCCGGTGCGCAAACCAGGGCGCATCCTGGCGCAGCAGCACGATATAGGCCAGGTGGGCGAGCAGGAAGCTGGCCAGGCCCGGGATGAACAGATCGGGCAGCATCAGGAACACGTCGCCCGCCATCGAGGCCGCCAGCGCCGCGGCCAGCCAGCAGGCGCCGCGCGCGGGTTTCGCCAGCGCCGAGAACGCCGCGCTGCCGCGCCACAGCTGCATGACAGCGATCAGCGCAAAGACCATGGCCAGCGGCTTGAACAGCCAGTGCCAGTGCAGCATGTCCAGCACGCTGGTGGCGGTGGCCAGCGCGCCGGCCTCGATGGCCAGGGCCACCCACAGGCTGATGCGCCCCTGCATGGCCGCGCCCAGTGCCCACTGGCAGGCCAGCAGCACGCCAAACCACAGCGCATTGCGCGCCGTCGAGGACTGGTCGGCATGCCACAGAAACAGCGACACCCCGGCGATCAGCGCCACGAACTGCAGGCCTGCAAACCAGCGCAGGCCGCGTTCCATCCCCGGTGCGTAGAGCACGCGGTGCGCGTCCAGGTCGAAGGCCGGCCTGGGAAAGCGCTGCGCCACATCGGCGGGGCGCCATCCGGGCGGCTTGAGCCAGACGCGCAGCTTGTCGCTCCAGCGCCGCGCATGCCAGCTGTCATGGATGAGTTGCCGGTACACCACGGCGTTGGCCCACAGCGGATCCCAGCTTTGCAGCAGGCCGCGCGTGCCGTAGACACAGGGCTCGCTGTCGTCCTCGGGCTTGAAGGTGCCGAACATGCGGTCCCAGACGATGAGGATGCCGCCGTAGTTCCTGTCCAGGTAGCAGTCGTTGACGGCGTGGTGCACGCGGTGGTTGCTGGGCGCGCAGAACCAGCGGTCGAACCAGCCCAGGCGCCGCACCTGCTCGGTATGGACCCAGAACTGGTAGAGCAGATCGATCAGGCCCACGATGGCAAACACCAGCGGCGGCACGCCGGCCAGCGCCATGGGCAGGTAGAACAGCCAGCCCAGCAGCGCGCCCGAGCTGGTCTGGCGCAGCGCCGTCGACAGGTTGTAGTCCTGGCTCTGGTGGTGCACGGCGTGGGCTGCCCACAGCACGGCCACCTCATGGCCCATGCGGTGCAGCCAGTAGTAGCAAAAGTCGTAGAGCAGCAGGGCCAGCAGCCAGCCGGGAATGCTGGTCCAGAAGGCGTCGTTGCGCCACAGCGCCACATGATCGAAGGCCAGTGTGTACAGACCTATGCGCAGCAGCTGGGTGAAGACGGCGCTGGTCTGGCTGAGCATGCCCAGGCTGATGGAGCTGACGGCATCGGCCAGCCGGTAGGCATTGCGCCCCCGCCACAGGCTCACGCCCCATTCCAGCGCGATCAGCAGCAAAAAGGCCGGCGTGGCGAAGACGATGATTTGGCTGGGTGAGGGCATCATGGCCTGCCAATTCTGGACAGGGCCGTTGTGCGGCGCCTTAGGCGTGAACCCTAGGACACGGAATTACAAGGGTTGAAACGGATTGCAATAAATGGGGCTTCATGGCAAGCGCATGGCAGGAAAATTGCGCCCTATGGCAGAATCGCCCGCTTTCCACGCGCTGGACGTGCTTGCCCTGCAGGCCATCGCCAGCCCGCACCGCCTTTGCCGGCATGCGCCTTGCATGCCCAAGCCCCATGCCCTTGTCCCGCCGCTCCCTGCTATCGGCTGCCGCCTCACTGGCTGCGGCCCTTGCCGCTGCACCCGCCGCCCAGGCCGCGCCGGGCGCGGGCAAGCCTTGGCCGGCAGCCGGGCCCATCACCCTGATCGTGCCCTTTGGCGCGGGCAGCGATGTGGACGCCACGGCGCGGCTGATCGCCGAAAAGCTGAGTGCGCGGCTGCACCAGTCGGTGGTGGTGGACAACGTGCCGGCCTCGGGCGGCGTGCTGGGCGTGAGCAAGGTGGCGCGCTCGCACGCCGATGGCTACACGCTGCTGCTGGGCTTTGACGGGCCGGTGAGCATTGCGCAACTGGTGAACTCCTCCGTGCGCTATGACGCCGAGCGTGATCTGGCACCTGTGGGCCTGATTACGGTGGCGCCCATGGTGATCGTGGCCCGCCCGGGCCTGCCCGTGCACAACCTCAACGAGCTGATCAGCATGGCCCGCGCCAGGCCCGGCGCGCTGACCTATGCCACGCCGGGCGTGGGCACGGTGCTGCACCTGGCCATGGAACGGCTGCAGGAGCGCGCCCGCATCCGCCTGGTCCATGTGCCCTATCGCGGCGTGGCCCAGGTGACCAGCGAGGTCATGGGCGGCCAGGTCGATCTGGGCATTCTGATGACCACCGGCGCCACGCCGCTGGTGCAGCAGAAAAAGCTGGAAGGCGTGGGCGTGACCTCGGCACAGCGCATCGACGTGATTCCCGAGGTGATGAGCTTTGCGGAGGCTCCTGATTTGAAGGGCTTCGAGCTGGAAGCCTGGACCGGCCTGTTCGCCCCCGCCCGCACGCCCGAACCCGTGGTCAGCCGCCTGGCCGCCGAACTGGCCGAGGTGCTGAAGCTGCCCGAGGTCCGCAAGCGCCTGCAGGACAGCGGCGCCACGCCCGGCTCGGGCACGCCGGCCACGTTCGCCCAATTCCTGAAGAAGGAAAAGGCGAGCTACACGCAGATCGTCAAGTCCGCCAATATCCAGGTGGAATGAGGGCCTGCGCTGCAGTGCGGGCGTTCAGCTGAAAACCTCGTCGCGCGCACCGCCTTCCAGGTGCTGCACATCGCCCCAGCCGACCAGGCCCAGGCCCTGGGGCGTCCACAGCAGGCGGTTGATGGCCGCGTTGCCCAGCGCCCAGGTGCGGGGCGCCTGCACTTCCTGGTGCGTTGCCAGGCGGTAGAGCACATCCATCACGCCGCCATGCGCCACGATCACGATCTGCTCGCCTGCGTGGCGGCCGGCCAGGCGGTCCACCGTGGCCGAGATGCGGTCGCGCAGCATCAGCAGCGACTCGCCGCCGCCAGCGGGCACGAACTCGGGATCGCGCTTGCGCCAGCGCAGCGCGTCCTCCGGGTGGGACGCCTCGATATCGTTGAAGGTCTGGCCCTCGAAGCTGCCGAAGCAGCGCTCGCGCAGGCCCTTGTCGGCCGTCAGCGATGCGCCCGTGGTCGCGGCCACGGCCTCGGCCGTGACATAGGCACGCAGAAGGTCGCTGCTGTAGATGGCGGCCACCGGCTCACCCGCCAGGGCCTTGCCGGCCTGGGCGGCCTGCCAAAGTCCCATGTCGTTCAGAGGAATGTCCAGATGGCCCTGGATGCGGGCGTCCACATTCCAGGCGGTTTCTCCGTGGCGGATGGCAATGATGCGCGTGGCTTGCATGAGGGGCTGGCGTGGGGAAGCTGCAAAAAGAGCAGGCATTGTCCTGCAAGCTGCGGGAGCCTGCATGGCCCAGGTGCGCAGGCCAAGTGGATCCTTGGCATAGTCAACTAAAAGGCGAAACTGGCGCGCCCTAAACCCAGGGACACCGAGGAAGGGCCGCCCCGCACCGAGGGTGTCGTCCCCCTCAGGGGGAAGGCGCGCAGCGCCTCAGGGGGATCAAATAAGACTTTTTGCGTTGTCCAGCACGAAGTCGCAGGCCTTTTCCTTGAGGTCGCCCTTGAGCTTGTCGATGCTGAAGCTCTTGCCGTTGGAGCCGGTGACCAGGCCGCCCAGGCCGTTCTGGAATCCCGTGTCCTTGGGCTCTTCCTGCTTTTGCATGCCCAGCTTGCCCAGCAACTGGTCCTTGACCTGGGCCGCCTTGTCGGCATTGAGGTAGTTGTTCTTCATGCAGTAGGAGATGACGCCTGCCGCATTGCCGGCCGTGGCCGAGGGGCTCAGGCCCAGGGCGGACAGCGCGCCCGCACCGCCTGCCCCCGCACCCAGCATGCCGCCAAGGCCGGAGCCGGCGCCTTCGCTGCTGGCGGCGGCCTTGTCACCGCCAAGGCCCGAGGCCTGGCGCAGCGAGTCTCCCAGGCCCGACGCCTGGGCAGGCAGGGCGCCCAGGCCCAGCATGGCGCACAGCAGTGCGCTGGCAATGGATGTCTTCATGGATGCTTCCTTTCCGCGGAAACCCGCAGGCTCGATACAGGGCCTGAAATTAGCACGCCGTGCGGCGCAGACCTGTGCCCGATTGCAAACCTTTCCCAGAGCGGGCCGTGTCGGTCTTTCGCGTTTTCACTAGCTGTCAAAGCCGTTGGCCTGTCCATGATGGCCGCACACCATTGGCGGGCCGCAGGCGGCGGTCTTGTTATTTGGAAATGGCTTTTAAGTATAAAAATCAATTCAACAAGCTGAAAAAGTTATTTAAAGTGGGGCGCACCTATATGGCCCGCTTCTTGCGGCGCCCGGGCTGCTGCGTCGCATGGCCGCCGCCTTTCCAATCAATCCACAGGGGAGCAGACAAATGATCATGAAGATTCTGGGCAGTTCTTTGCTGGCCGCAGGCCTGTTGACCTCGGCCGCGCTGGCCCAGGCCGAGACCGTGCGCTGGGCGCGCGGCTCCGATCCGACTTCGCTGGACCCGCATGCCTTCAACGTGGGCACCAATTTCGTGCTGCTGCACCAGATCTACGAAACCCTGGTCATCCGCTCGGCCGACGGCAAGCTGGTGCCCACGCTGGCGACCTCGTGGAAGATGACCTCCGACCCGTCGGTCTGGGAGTTCAAGCTGCGCCCCAACGTCAAGTTCCATGACGGCACGCCGTTCACGGCGCGCGACGTGGTCTTCTCGCTGAACCGCGCCAAGGGCGAGAACGCCCAGGTCAAGTCCCTGCTGTCCTCGATGGAGGAGGCCAAGGCCGTGGACGATCTCACGGTGCAGGTGAAGACCAAGGGCCCGAACCTGATCTTCCCGGACAACCTGACCAACCTCTTCATCATGAGCGAGAAGTGGTCCAAGGCCAACGGCGCCGAGACCACGCAGGACACGGCCAGCAAGACCGAGAACGGCGCCACGCGCGCGGCCAACGGCACGGGCGCCTATGTGCTGGCCAGCCGCGAGGTCGATTCGAAGACGGTGATGAAGCTCAACCCCGACTACTGGGGCAAGGGCCAGTTCCCGCTGCAGGTGACCGAGCTGATCTACCTGCCCATCAAGTCCCCGGCCACGCGCGTGGCGGCCCTGCTGTCGGGCGAGGTGGACTTCGCCCAGGACATTCCCGCGCAGGACGTGGCGCGCCTGAAGCAGGACAAGCGCCTGCGCATCAATGAAGGCCCCGAGAACCGCTCCATCTTCCTGGGCCTGAACGTGGGTGCGGCAGAGCTCAAGAGCAGCAACGTCAAGGGCAAGAATCCGCTGGCCGATCCCAAGGTGCGCCAGGCCATCGAGCTGGCCATCGACCGCGACGCGATCAAGCGCTCGGTGATGCGCGGCCTGTCGATTCCCACGGGCGTGATCGCGCCGTCGTTCGTCAATGGCTATGACAAGGCCTTCGCGGCCTATCCCAAGGCGGATGCCGCCAAGGCCAAACAGCTGCTGGCCGAGGCGGGCTACCCCAACGGCTTCACCATCACGCTGAACACGCCCAATGACCGCTATGTGAACGACGAGGCCATTGCCACGGCGGTGGCCGGTTTCCTGGGCCGCATCGGCATCAAGACCGAAGTCTCGGCCCGGCCGATCGCCATGCACAGCGTGTCGCTGACCAAGGCGGACAGCGACTTCTACCTGTACGGCTGGGGCGTGCCCACCTATGACTCGGCCTACATCTTCGACTTCCTGGTGCACACGCGCGGCAAGGACAGCCGTGGCGCGCAGAACGCGACGCACTACAGCAATGCCGATGTGGATGCCAAGATCCTGTCCCTGTCCTCGGAGAGCGACAAGGCAAAGCGCGATGCCACCATCAAGAGCATCTGGGAGACGGTGCAAAAGGAGCGCTTCTACATCGCGCTGCATGACCAGGTGATCCACTTCGCGTCCGTGCCCCGGATCAATGTGCCCGTGCACCCGGACAACGCGCTGCACTTCAAGTTCGTCAAGTTCGAGAAGAAGTAAGCGCCGATGCTGGTCCATCTGCTGCGCCGGCTGGGCCAGTCCGCCCTGGTCCTGCTGGCCGTCTCCTTTGTCTCGTTCATGGTGTTCCGCCATATCGGCGATCCCACGATCAGCCTGCTGGGCGAGGACGCGACGGTTGCCGAGCGCGAGGCGCTGACGGAAAGCCTGGGCTTCAACAAGCCCGTGCCGCTGCAGTACCTGGCTTACGTGGGCAAGGTGCTGCAGGGCGACCTGGGCATCTCCTACCGGCTCAAGCGCCCCGTGACCGAGATCATTGCCGAGCGCCTGCCCGCCACGCTGGAGCTGGCGATGACGGCGGCGCTGTTCGCCCTGGTCATCGGCGTGGCGCTGGGCGTGTACACGGCCATACGGCGCGAGGGCTGGCTGAGCCGCTCGATCATGACGGTGTCGCTGGTGGGCGTATCCCTGCCCACCTTCCTGATCGGCATCGCCCTGATCTACCTGTTTGCCGTGGAGCTGCGCTGGCTGCCGTCCTTCGGGCGCGGCGAGACGGTGAAGCTGGGCGGCTGGGAGACCGGGCTGCTGACGGCTTCGGGCTGGTCGGCGCTGATCCTGCCGGCCATCACGCTGGGTTTCTACAACATGACGCTGATCATGCGCCTGGTGCGCGCCGAGATGCTGGAGGTGCTGCGCGCCGACTACATGCGCTTCGGCCGTGCGCGCGGGCTGCGCGAGCGCGACCTGTACTTCGGCCATGCGCTGCGCAATACCCTGATTCCCGTGATCACCATCGCGGGCCTGCAGATCGGCTCGCTGATCGCCTTTGCCATCGTCACCGAGACCGTGTTCCAGTGGCCCGGCGTGGGCCTGCTGTTCATCTCCTCCATCCAGGGTGTGGACGTGCCGCTGATCGCCGCCTACCTGATGTTCATCGCGCTGCTGTACGTGGGCATCAACCTGCTCGTCGATTTCCTGTACGTGATCGTGGACCCCCGCTTGAGAAACCGATGACCGATTCCGCCAAACAAGCAATCCCTCCCACGGGCTGGCGCGCCAGCGACTCGCCGGTCAAGCGCGCGTTTGCACGCTCGCGCCTGGTGCAGGCGGCGGCGCTGGTGCTGGCGCTGATCGTGGCGGCCACGCTGCTGTCGCCCTGGCTGGCCTGGCAGAACCCCTTCGATCCGGCCAATCTGGACCTGATGGATGCCTTCACGCCGCCGGGCCAGGCGGGCACCAGCGGCACGCTGTACGCGCTGGGCTCGGACGACCAGGGCCGCGATGTGTGGAGCGCCATCCTCTACGGGCTGCGCATGTCGGTGCTGGTGGGCGTGTCGGCCGTGGGGCTGTCCCTGCTGATCGGCGTGCCGCTGGGCCTGGTCTGCGGCTATGCGGGCGGCTGGTTCGACACGCTGATGATGCGCATCGCCGATGTACAGCTGACCTTTCCCGTGATCCTGGTGGCGCTGCTGGTCTTCGGCATCGCACGCGGCCTGCTGCCCGAGGGCTACCGCGACGACATGGCGGTCTTCGTGATCATCGTGGCCATCGGCCTGTCCGACTGGGTGCAGTACGCGCGCACCGTGCGCGGCGCGGTGATGGTGGAAAAGCACAAGGACTACGTGCTGGCGGCCCAGCTCATAGGCCGCAGCCGCGTGGCCATCCTGGTGCGCCACATCCTGCCCAACCTGCTGGCGCCCATCCTGGTGATCGCCACCATCAGCTTCGCGCATGCCATCGTGGCCGAGTCCACGCTGTCCTACCTGGGCGTGGGCCTGCCGCCCACCCAGCCTTCGCTGGGCACGCTGATCCGCATCGGCCAGGGCTTCCTGTTCTCGGGCGAGTGGTGGATATTGCTGTTCCCCTCGCTGGTGCTGCTGGCGCTGGCGCTGTCCGTCAACCTCGTCGGCGACTGGCTGCGCGACGCACTGAACCCCAAGCTGCAATGAGCACGACACAACAATCCGGGCAGCCCCCCGCACAGCCTGCGGTGCTGAGCGTTCGCGGCCTGTCCGTCACCTTCGACACCTACAAGGGCCCCGTGCAGGTGCTGGACGATGTGTCCTTCGACATCGCGCCCGGCGAGATCCTGGGCGTGGTCGGCGAGTCTGGCGCGGGCAAGTCCATGACGGGCGCCGCCGTGATCGGCCTGATCGAGCCGCCGGGCCGCATCTCGGCCGGCACGGTGCAGCTGCGCGGCGAGCGCATCGACACGCTGCGCGGCGAGGACCTGCGGCGCATACGCGGCCGGCGCATAGGCTCCATCTTCCAGGACCCGCTGACCAGCCTGAACCCGGTCTATACCGTGGGCCGGCACCTGGTGGAGACCATCCGCACGCACCTGCCCGTCTCCGAGAAGGAGGCCGAGGCACGCGCGCTCGCCCTGCTCGAAGAGGTGGAGATACCGCAGGCGCGCGAGCGCATGGCCCAGTACCCGCACCAGTTCTCGGGCGGCATGCGCCAGCGCGTGGCCATCGCCCTGGCGCTGTGCGCCGAGCCCGAACTCATCATTGCCGACGAGCCCACCACGGCGCTGGACGTGTCCGTGCAGGCGCAGATCATTGCCCTGCTGCGCCGTGTGTGCAAGGAGCGCGGCGCGGCCGCCATGCTGATCACGCACGACATGGGCGTCATCGCCGAGACGGCCGACCGCGTCATGGTCATGTACCAGGGCCGCGTGCTGGAAACCGGCCCCGTGCGCCAGGTGCTGGACGCGCCGCAGCAGCCCTACACCCAGGTGCTGATGGGCGCCATTCCCAGCGTGCACCACCGCGTGCAGCGCCTGCCCGTGCCCGAGGTGGGCGGCGGCCCTGCCGCGCCCGCCGTACCCTGGCAGCCCGGGGCCGGTGCGCAGGAGCCCGCGGCTGCCCTGCTGGAGGTCAGGGATCTGTGCAAGGAGTTCGACCTGTCCAGCGGCTGGCTGGCCCGGCTGCTGGCGCGCGAGGACAAAAAGATCCTCAAGGCCGTGGACGGCGTCGGCTTTTCGATCCGCAGGGGCTCCACCTTCGGCCTGGTCGGCGAGTCCGGTTCGGGCAAATCCACGGTGGCGCGCATGGTGGCCGGGCTGACGCCGCCCACCAGCGGCACCGTGCTGTTCGACGGCGTGGACAAGTGGAGCCCGGCCGCCCAGACCGTGGCCATGCGCCGGCGCTTCCAGATGATCTTCCAGGACCCGTATGCCAGCCTGAACCCGCGCTGGACCGTGCAGGAGCTGATTGCCGAACCCCTGCAGGTGCTGGCCCTGACGGCCGGCAAGGACGAGACGGCCGAGCGCGTGCAGGAGGCGCTGCGCCGCGTGCGCATGAAGCCCGACGATGCGCGCAAGTACCCGCACCAGTTCTCGGGCGGGCAGCGCCAGCGCATCGCCATTGCGCGCGCCCTGGCCAGCCGGCCCGAGTTCATCATCTGCGACGAACCCACCTCGGCGCTGGACGTCTCGGTCCAGGCCCAGGTGCTCAACCTCATGCGCGACCTGCAGGAGGAATTCGGCCTGACCTATCTGCTGATCAGCCACAACCTGGCCGTGATCCGCCACATGTGCGACGACATCGGCGTCATGCAGCGCGGCCGCCTGGTCGAGACCGGCGAGGCTGGCGCCGTGCTCGATGCGCCGCAGCATCCGTACACGCGCGCGCTGATGGCTGCCGTGCCGGATATGGAGCATGTGCACTGAGCAAAGTGCACTGTCATGGCCTGGCGTTCAGGTCGCGGCAACGACCCGCACGTCGAACCGGACCTGAAGCCAGTTCTTGATGGCGGCAAAGATCGCGGCAAGATTGTCCATGCTGGGGTTGCCTTTCGGCGAAAGCATGCGGTGCAGGCTCTTGCTCGGCTTGTGCGTGAGGTCGGCCAGCGTCTCGAAACCCACCGTTGCGTTGACGAGATCGCGCAGGACGAGGCGTGCCGTTTCTGGCTCACCGCTCAGAAAAAGAGTGGCCGCCTCATCAAGCAGCGCCTGTGCGAAAGCAGGGTCGCGCTCAATGCGCTGAATGACCGTTTGTTTGAAATCGCGGGTGAGCGTCATGGCTTCGTTCCTTTTTTGGCATTGTCCGAGGGGCGTTGCCTCTTGCGAGCCTTGTATTCGCTGTGCAGGGCCACGGCTTCGTCGATGGCCTTCTGCTGGCCCTTTTTCGTGCTGCCCCCGAACAGGATGATCAATCTTTCCCCGTCTTTGGCGAGATAGATGCGGTAGCCCGGGCCCCAGTCGATCTTGTATTCGCCAATACCCCGGAACCATTCGATATTGGAGGTGTTGCCCAACTCCATGCGGGCCATGGCGACGGCCACCTTGGCGGCCGCCTGGCCATCCAGCCCGTTGAACCATGTCTGGTACGCGCTGCTGCCGTCTTCGCGGATGTACTCCTGGAACTGGATTCGCATGGATTGGATGGTAACTTATGAGTTACCAACGCTGCAAGGCGCTATCCACATGACCTACAGCGTTCTCCTGTTCCCAGGAACGAATGACAGCGATGGACCAAAAAAAGGCCTGCGGATGCAGGCCTTTGCTTTGGGTGCGCGATGGCTTACCGGGAGGGTGCTGGCGTGGCCGGCACGGCCTGCGCTGCAGGTGCCCCCTGGGCCGGCGGCTGCGCCGGCGCGCCACCCTGCTGCACCGGACCGATGGTGGTGCGCACCACGCGCGAGCCCTTGGGCGGGTTGGGGAAGCCGGTGAGCGCAGCGTCGAACAGGATGCCGAAGATGGCCGGGTCGTCGGTCCACACATCCTGGCGCTGGGCCGAGGTCTCGTAGACGATCTGCTGCGTGGTGGCGTTGCGCATCACGATGCTGACGGCGCGGTAGTACTCCAGCGGCGGGCCGTCGAACATGAAGCTGCCGCCAAAGCCCATGCCCCAGCCGCGCCCGTAGCCCAGGCCCCAACCCCAGCGCGGGCCGCCCCAGCGGTCGTAGTAGGGCCAGGCGGCGTAGTCGCGCGCATAGCGGGCGTCGGCGCCGATCTGCACGATCAGGCTGGCCCGGGAGTCGTCGCGCTGCAGGCCCACGCGGCCCAGGGCCTGCTGGGCCTGGGATTCGATGGCAGCGAAATGCGTCTGCGCCTCGCGTTGCGAGGGCAGGACCTCCAGGCGGTAGGTGGGCGGCGCGGGCAGGGCGCCCAGCGTGGAATAGCTCTGGACGGTGCTCTGGACTTCGCGCACGCTGGCGCAGCCGGTGAGCAAGGCCGTGGCCACGATGGCCAGGACATGGATGCAGCGCAGCTTCATGGTGTACTCCTTGGTCGAAAAAAGGCCCGTTTGCACGGGCCTTGGTTGGAGTGGGGCGATTGTTATAGGTTCAGCCGTCAGGACGACAGTTGTACCACCTGCAGACCGGGCAGCGATGCGGACACTGGCATCTCTTCATGGTCGAAGGCCATGTCGCCGTTGGGGTCGGCAATGCCGGTGGCCTTGGCGTTCTTGAAGTCGTGCAGCTCGGGGTCCATCATGTGCGTGGTCACGATGTGGCCCATGGCGCGGAACATGCTTTCCACGCGGCCCGGGAATTTCTTGTCCCACTCGCGCAGCAGCTCGCCCACGGCCACGCGCTGCAGGCCGTCCTGGCTGCCGCAGAGGTTGCAGGGGATGATGGGGAAGTTCTGGTACTGGGCCCAGCGCACGGTGTCCTTCTCGGGCACGTAGCACAGCGGGCGGATCACCACATGCTTGCCGTCGTCCGAGACCAGCTTCGGGGGCATGCCCTTCATGCGGCCGCCGTAGAACATGTTGAGCATCAGCGTCTGCACGATGTCGTCGCGGTGGTGGCCCAGGGCCACCTTGGTGCAGCCCAGCTCGTCGGCCACCTTGTACAGGATGGCGCGGCGCAGGCGCGAGCACAGGCCGCAGGTGGTCTTGCCCTCGGGCACGACGCGCTTGACCACGCTGTAGGTGTCCTGCGTTTCGATGTGGTAGTCCACACCGATGCTCTTGAAGTACTCGGGCAGCACATGGTCGGGAAAGCCGGGCTGCTTCTGGTCGAGGTTCACGGCCACCAGCTCGAATTTGACGGGCGCGCGCTTTTGCAGCTTGCGCAGCACGTCCAGCATCGTGTAGCTGTCCTTGCCGCCCGACATGCAGACCATGATCTTGTCGCCTTCCTCGATCATGTTGAAGTCGGTGATGGCGCGGCCCACCTCGCGGCACAGGCGCTTTTCGAGCTTGATCTGCTCGCGCTCGATCTTGATGCGGTTGCCGCCTGCGGTGTCTGCGGGGGCGTCGGCGGCGGCTTCTTCGGCCAGCCAGGGGTTGTCGGTCACTGCGTTCATGGGGTTCACCATTGTCCTGTCTCGACGCGAATGGCCACTTCGCAGTCGTCAAAAATTTCGAGCTTGGCGATCTTCACGCGCACGCCCATCACGCCGGGCAGCTGCATCAGGCGCTGGGCCAGCTTGCCGATCAGGCTCTCCAGCAGGTTCACATGCTCGGCCGTGCATTCATCGATGATGATCTGGCGCACCTTGCGGTAGTCCAGCACATGCAGGATGTCGTCGTCGCGCGGAGCCAGCGGTTGGGTGCCCAGGCTCAGCTCGGCATCGACCTGGATGGGCTGGGGCATCTGTTTTTCGTGGGCGAGGATGCCCAGGTTGGCGTCGAAACGCAAACCCGTGAGCGTCAGGATCTGTTGTCCGGTGGCGGAGTTCATGGGGAAAAGCCGTGGAGTGTGGGGATGGGCGCGGGCAGGCGCCTACATCATGGAAAAGTCGCGCTCGAAGCGCTGCAGGTGCTGGCCGCCATCGACCAGCAGCGTGGTGCCCGTGATGGACTGGTTGTCCAGCGCAAAGCACACGGTGGCGGCCACGTCGGCCGCGCTGGACGAGCGGCCCAGCGGGCTGAGGCGGTGCAGGGCCTCGAAGCGCTCCTGGCTCAGCATGTGGCTGGTCAGCGTCAGGCCCGGGGCCACGCCGACCACGCGCACGCGCGGCGCCAGGGCCAGCGCCAGCATGGTGCCTGCGGCCTCAAGCGCTGCCTTGGACAGCGTGTAGCTGAGGAAATCGGGGTTCTGGTTCCAGAGCTTCTGGTCCAGCATGTTGATCACGGCGCCGCTGGCATGCTCCTCGCCGGCCGCCACGCGGTCCTCGATATGGGCATGCAGCGCCTGGGCCAGCAGGATGGGCGCGCCGGTGTTGCTGCGCAGGTGGGCTTCCAGGGCCACGTAGCTGAAGCTGCCGGCGTCGTCATGCTCGAACAGAGAGGCGTTGTTGACCACGGCGTCCAGGTGGCCGAAGTGCGCAATGGCACGCGGCACCAGGGAGCGCACCGAGTCCTCGTTGAAGAAATCGGCATCCAGGGCGGCGCTGTCGCCGGTCAGTTCAGCGCAGGTGGCGGCCGTCTCCAGCGCCTCGTCGTGGGAATCGCGGTAGTGCACGGCCACCTGCCAGCCGGCGCTGGCAAGCGCGAGCGCGATGTCGCGCCCCAGGCGGCGGGCCGCGCCGGTCACCAAAACTGTGCGTGTTCGGGCAGGTGTGGACATTCGAGGACAATGTACGGATCGTGACGACAGAACCCTCAATTTTAACGGCCGCCCTGCAAACCCGTATTGCGCAAGAGATTGCGTCCTCGGGCGGATGGCTGGCTTTCGACCGTTTCATGGCCCTGGCGCTGTACGAGCCGGGCCTGGGCTACTACGCCAATGACACCGCCAAGTTCGGGCTGATGCCATCGTCGGGCAGCGATTTCGTGACCGCGCCCGAGATGTCCCCGGTCTTCGGCCAGTTGCTGGCCGCCCAGGTGGCCGAGGCGCTGCAGCGCACGCACACCCGCGAAGTCTGGGAGTTTGGCGCCGGCACGGGCGCGCTGGCGCTGCAGGTGCTGGACGAGCTGGCGGCCCTGGGCGTGCGGCCGGACCGCTACACCATCGTCGACCTGTCGGGCACGCTGCGTGCGCGACAGCAGCTCAGGCTGGTCAAGTACGAAGGCCTGGTGCACTGGGCCGATGCCCTGCCCGATAGGCTCGAAGGCGTGGTCATCGGCAACGAGGTGCTGGATGCCATGCCCGTGCAGCTGCTGGTGCGCAAGGCAGGTGTCTGGCATGAGCGCGGCGTGGTGCTGCAGCCGGACGGCAGCCTGGGCTGGGAAGATCGGCCCACGCAGCTGCGCCCGCCCATGGAGATCGAGGGCGAGCACGACTACCTGACCGAAATCCACCCGCAGGGCGAGGCCTTCATTCGCACGCTGGGCGAGCGCATGGCGCGCGGCGCGGCATTTTTCATCGACTACGGCTTTGGCGAATCCGAGTATTTCCACCCGCAGCGCCACATGGGCACCCTGGTGTGCCACCGGCTGCACAAGGTGGACGACGATCCGCTGGCCGATGTCGGCCTCAAGGACATCACGGCCCATGTGAACTTCACGGGCACGGCCGTGGCCGCGCAGGACGCCGGCTTCGAGGTGCTGGGCTATACCTCGCAGGCCCATTTCCTCATCAACTGCGGCCTGGGCCCCAAGCTCGACGCACTGGCCCAGGGCCCGCGCGCCATGGCCACCAAGCTGATGATGGAGCACGAGATGGGCGAGCTGTTCAAGGTCATCGGCCTGGCCAAGGGCGTGGAGCCCTGGGACGCCATGGGCTTTGTGCGCGGCGACCGCACGCACCGCCTGTAGCGGGCCGGGGCCCGCCTGCCTCAGCGCTGGACGCTGCGGCCGTTGCTGACGTCGTGGACCGTCTGGTCCTTGAGGTTGATGCGGTAGATCTCGCGCGTGACGTTGCCAGAGAAACCCAGCTCCACGATGGACAGGTTCTCGAACGTGGTCGTGAGGCCGCCGGGCAGGATGCGGTTCAGGCGCGCGGCCGTCTCGCCCATGGCGCGCTCGATCTCGGGCGTGAAGGTGGCTTCGCTGTAGACCAGGGTGTTGTGCGGGTTGTGGCTGCGCACCTCCTTGCCGGCCTGCACCTGGTTGATGCCGCTGACACCCACGCTTTGCACCATGGCCTTGGCCGAGTCGTTCATGCGGGCATAGACGGGTCCTGTCACGCGCGGCAGCGGGCCGTCGCGCAGCGGCGCCATGGCGGCGGTGGCGCGGGTGTTGAAGTCCATCATGGCCTCGTAGGCCGGGCCCGACTTGACGATGCCCAGGTCCAGCCACCAGGGCTTGCCGGCCCCCTTGGCGGCCTCGGTGGTGTAGAAATTCTTCAGGTGAACGTCCTGCAGCACGGGCGGCAGCGCCGGCAGGGCCGCCAGCATCTTGCGCGGCGTGGAGGGATCGGCGCTGTGGATATGCACCACGGTGACATGGGGCAGGTTGAAGGTGTTGGCCTCGGCCACCAGCTTCAGGCGCAGCAACTGCTCGTGCACCACGGGTGCGACCTGGCTGTCCAGGATGGCGGTGGCATCGGCCTGCAGGCGGTAGACCAGGCCATAGGTGGCCTGGTGCGCGCGGAAGTCGCTGCGCTGCAGGGCGCTGTTGTCGATGGCGCCGGGTCGGGCTGCCGGCGCAGGTGCGCTGGCGCAGGCGGTCATCAGCAAGGCGGCGGGCAGGGCTGCGGCAAGAAGAAGGCGGCGGTTGCGTTGCATGGCGAATTCGTGGTGGTCGGCCTGGAGGCGATGAAGAGGGGGGGACAGCGGCAATGTAGGCAGTCCATATGTCGTGTGCATGACGCGGTTTACTCTGTATGGCCCGGTCCCGCGCCGCCGTACACTCGGCGCCATGATCCGCTGGCTCCTCGTCATCTTTCTGGCCCTGCTGCTGTTCAATGGCCTGCACGCCTGGCTGGAACGCATAGGCCTGGGCCGCCTGCCGGGCGACTTCCGCTTTCGCCTGTTCGGCCGCGTGATTTTTCTGCCCATTGCCAGCACCGTGTTGCTCAGCGTGATTGCCGCCCTGATCGCCAAGCTGGTCTGAGCATGGCTTGAAGCATGGGCGCAGCGCCCGTATATGCATGCAATTGCCCCCATGACTCGCCAACAAGAGGCCGCCCATGTCCGACAAGCTGCATTTCGTCTGCCCCCATTGCCACACCACCAACCGCATTGCGGTCGATCAGCTGGGCAGCGCGCCTGATTGCGGCAGCTGCCATCAACCGCTGGTCACCGGCCAGCCCGTGGCGCTGGATGCGCAGAGCTTCGCCAGGCATGTGGGGCGCAGCCAGGTGCCCGTGGTGGTCGATTTCTGGGCCCCCTGGTGCGGCCCCTGCCGCATGATGGCGCCTGCCTTCGAACAGGCGGCTCAGGCGCTGGCGCCCGGCGTGCAACTGGCCAAGCTCGATACCGAGGCGCACCCCCACGCTGCCGCGCCCTGGAACATCCGCAGCATCCCGACCATGGTGGTGTTCAAGGAAGGACGCGAGATCGCCCGTGTCTCCGGCGCGCTGCCTGCCGGCGAGATCGTGCGCTGGGTGCGCTCGGTCGTCTGATGGTTGCCGGGCCGCAAGGACCGGGCGCCTTCAGGCCCTTCCTCAGGCCTGCACTTCACACGGCAGATAGAAGCAATAGCCGCTGTTGCGCAGCGTCTTGACAGGCAACTGCTGGCCGCTGGCCTCTTGCACCTTGCGCCTCAGCCGGCGCATCTGGGTGTCCAGGCGGCGCTGGTCGTAGACCAGATAGTCTCCACCCAGCGCCTGCACGATCTGGCGGCGGCTGACGCTGGTCCCTGCCTTGCCCATCAGGCAGTGCAGCACCAGCAGGTCCTGGTGTGACAGCGCCACAGGGGGCGAAGCGGGGGGCTGCAGGCGGCTGGGGCCAAGCTGCAGCAGCCACGGCGCCTGGCGCTGCTGCAGGCCCAGGCGCCGCACCAGGGCGGCCAGGGTGGCTTCCAGCTCGTCGAGATCGCAGCCTTTGCCCAGGTAGTGGTCGGCGCCGATCTCCAGGCCGTCGATGCGGTGGGCGCTGCTGTTGAGCGCGCTGAAGACGATGATGCCCAGTTGCTGGCCCTGCTGGCGCAGGCGCTGGATCAGCGCCAGGCCGTTGCCGTCGGGCAGGCCGATGTCGATGATGGCCAGCCGGTGGCGCCGCGCATCGAAATGGCGGTCGAACTCCTGCAGGCTGGCCACGCACTGCGGTGCATAGCCCAGGGATTCGAGGAACTCGCCCAGTTCATGGCGCAGCACGGGCTCGTCTTCGAGCAGGATCACATCAAGCATGGACTGGGAGGAGGGCAGGCGGGTGACAGCGCAGACAGCTGGTGTACGCTGGCGGCCCCGTGGTGGACTTCAGATGCGATATTACCGTGCAACCCTCATCGTGCTGGCCTGGCTGCTGTGCCCACTGCTGCTTCAGGCCCGGACCCTCGTGCTGGACCCCGATGTGCCCATGCAGGAGACCGCAGGGCAGTGGCAGCGGCTCGATGACGCTTCGGGTCTGCTCGATGTCCGGCAGGCCGACCTGGCGCCCGGGTGGAAGGCGATGCCAGGGCACCTGAACGCCAGTTTCACGCAGGCGGCGGTCTGGCTGCGCATGCCGCTGCAGGTGCAGCAGCCCGGCAGCTGGATGCTGTTGCTGGGCAATGCCCTGCTCGATGAGGTGGAGGTCCATGTGCGCCGGCCTGGCGACCCCTGGCAGCTGCTGGGGCGCAGTGGCGAAGAGATTTCGCGTCACGCCTGGCCGGTGGACTACCGCAGTCCCGCATTCCAGTTCGAACCTGCTGCCGCCGGGTCATACGAGTTGCTGGTGCGCCTGCGTGCGCGCAACGCGCTCGTCACCCGTATCGATCTGTGGCAGCGACTGGCGTTCGACAACCATACGCGGCGCGAGGCCCTCTCGTTCGGTCTGTACTTCGGGCTGTACCTGCTGTTGATTGGCGTGCAACTGGTGTTCTGGCTGGGCACGCGGGCTCCGGTGAGCGGCCTGTTTCTGGCCTATCTCAGCGTCTGCGTGCTCAATGAGGTGGTATCGCTGGGGCTGGTGCAGCAGTTGACGGGCCTGCCGGGTTTCTGGAGCGACCGCCTGCTGGGATGCGGCATTGCCGGCGCCCTGGCGATCTCCATGCAACTGGCCTGCAGGCAGTTGGAGCTGGCATCGCTGTATCCGCGGCTGGTGCGCCAGATCGTGCCGCTGCTGTGGCTGTTCAGCCTGTGCTGCATGCTGTTGGTGGTGTCGGGGCACTACTCGGCGGGCATGGTCCCGGTGCAGGCCATGACCCTGCCGCTGACCGTGGGCTTTCTCGCATTCGCCCTTTGGCTGTGGCGGCGCGGCCACGCCCCGGCACGGTTCTTCATGCTGGCGTTCGGCATCTTCTATGCCGGCGTGCTGATCTCTTTCCTGCGCAACCTGGGCTGGCTTCCCATGAACGCGCTGACCGCGCTGGTGTCCACGCATGCGTCCGCGCTGGGCACCATGGCGCACATGCTGCTGCTCAGTGGCTGGATCATCGGCGGATACGAGCGCAGGCGCCGCATTCGAGAGCGCGAGCAGGTCCGGCTGGAGGCGGAACTGCGGCAGCGACAGTTGCGCGAAAGCGAACTCAGCGAGGCGCTGGCGCTGGAGCGCAGGGTGCGCCAGGAGCAGCGCGACTTTGTCGCCATGGTCTCGCACGAGCTGCGCACGCCGCTGGCCATCATCCTGACCAGTGCGCAGCAACTGGCGCGCAATCTGGCGGCACCGCCCGACAAGACGCTGGCACGCAGCCGCAACATCCGCGAAGCCGCCCAGCGCCTGCTGGCCCTGGTGGACGACTGCCTGGCCGACGACCGCATGGCCGATCCCCAGCCCCATGCCGAGCCACGCCTGCAGCCGTGCGATCTGCATGCGCTGGTGGATGGCTTGTGCCTGGACTTTGCGCCCGGCCGCATCGTCTGCCAACTGGGCGGGGGCACGCAGCAATTGATCACCGATGCCGGCCTGCTGCGCATCGCGCTGCGCAATCTGCTGGCCAATGCAGACCGCCACACGCCCGAGGGCGAATCGGTCCGCCTGGACGTGACCAGGCAGGGCGAGGGTCTGGAGATCCAGGTCTCGAATCCGGCAGAGCCCATTGCCCAGGCGGACCAGGACCAGTTGTTCGAAAGGTATTACCGTGGCCGCAACGCCCAGCACCGGCCCGGCGCCGGGCTGGGGCTGTACCTGGTGCGGCGCATCGCCGAGCGGCTGGGCGGCAGCGTGGCCTTGTTGACGGCAGGAGGCGAGCAGCCCGTGTGCCTGCGACTGGTCCTGCCCGTGGCGCGAGCCTGATTCCCGTGTGTGGCGGCCTTTGCGCTCAGGCCGCCTGCGCCAGCCAATCGGCCACGGCCTGCGCGCGTGCCGCCTGCACGGCCTCGCCTATGGCCTTGCCCTGTTTGCCGCGCGCGGCGGCCTGGGCGGCGATGTCAGAGGTGGAGACGGACAGCGCTGCGGCCAGCGCATCGCGCAGGCGGGCACGCTGGGGATAGGGCCGGTCTTCGAAACCCAGTCTTCCGCGTGCATCGCACTCACAGGCCATGAGCGCCTGCTCGAAGCGCGCGGGCTTGCGGATGGCGTCGCAGCGCTCCAGCAGGCGGACGATGGCGGCGCCGTTGAGTTCGCCGCTGCGGTGGATGTTGCCGTGCTCGCGCGCCACCACGTCGCCCAGTTCGCGGCAGTCCGTGGGCACGCGCAGACGCTCGCCCACTTTCTCGGCCAGCCGGGCGCTGCGCTGCTCATGGCCTATGTGGCGCGGCAGCACATCGGCCGGCGTCGTTCCCTTGCCCAGGTCGTGCACCAGGCAGGCGTATCGCACGGGCAGGGGGGCGTCGAGCTGTGCGGCCATGTCCAGCACCATCATGGCGTGCACGCCGGTATCGACCTCGGGGTGGTACTCGGCGCGCTGGGGCACGCCCCACAGCCGCTCCAGCTCGGGCAGCAGCACGGCCAGCGCACCGCACTCGCGCAGCAGCTCGAACATGCGCGAGGGGCGGCGCTCCATGAGGCCACGGCTGATCTCCTGCCACACGCGCTCGGGCACCAGGGCATCCACCTCGCCGGCGGCCACCATCTCCCGCATCAGGGCCATGGTTTCCGGCGCCACCGTGAATTCGTGGAAACGTGCCGCGAAGCGCGCCACGCGCAGGATGCGCACCGGGTCTTCGCGGAAGGCCCCGGTCACATGGCGCAGCACCCGGGCCTGAAGATCGACCTGGCCGTGGTAGGGGTCGGTGATGGCGCTTTCACCATCCCAGTCCGCAGGAGCGGCCATGGCATTGATGGTCAGGTCGCGCCGGGCCAGATCCTGCTCCAGCGTGACATCGGGCGCCGCCTGCACGACGAAACCCCGGTACCCCAGGCCGCTCTTGCGCTCGGTACGCGCCAGCGCGTATTCCTCGTGCGTCTCGGGATGGAGGAAGACCGGGAAGTCCCGCCCCACTGGCAGAAAGCCGCGCGCGGACATTTGTTCGGGCGTGGCGCCGACCACCACCCAGTCGCGGTCATGCACGGCCCGCCCCAAAAGACGGTCGCGCACTGCGCCGCCCACCATGTACACCTGAAATTCGCTCATGCCGCAATGGTAGGGCCTTGGCGGTGACATGATGGCGGGCTGCCTCCACGCACCGATGGAGTGCCGAGCGCATGCTTTCTTCCTGATTCTTTCTGGAGACGAACTCAAGCAGCGCCAGCCGGACGGCCGCTGCACTGGCTCCGCAACCGCGGCATTGCGCAGGCCGCGCCCACCCCAGCGCAGCAGTGCTCCGACTTTTGCTGGTGCGCCGCTCAGCCGGCCGCAGGCGCGCTGCGGTAGGGCTCCTCGAACGGCCGGAAATCGTGCTCGGCCAGTGCGCCCTGCACCCAGTCCTGCACGCCCGGCAAGGCGCGCACGCGGCGCACGTAGGCGTCGATGGCCGGGGCCAGCGGCAGCTCGTAGGTCGTCAGGCGCATGCACATGGGCGCGAAAAAGGCATCGACGATGCTGAACTGGTCATACAGCATGGGGCCGCTGGCCGTGGACAGCAGCGGCTGCCACAGCTCGGACAGGTGCTGGACATCGTCGCGCAGTGCGACGTTCTCTGCCCATAGCCGCGCGCCGACCTCGGGCAGCTGGGCCTCGATGTTCATCGGGCACAGCGAGCGCAGGGCGCCGAAGCCGCTGTGCATCTCAGCGCAGAGGCTGCGCGCGCGGGCGCGGTTCAGGGCCAGCGTGGGCCACAAGTGCTTTTCAGGGAATTTCTCGGCCAGGTACTCGCAGATGGCCAGGCTGTCCCAGATGGCCATGCCTTCATCCATGAGCACGGGCACGCGGCCCGAGGGCGAGAGCGCGCGGGCGCGCTGCTTGAAGGCGGACTGCTCCTCGAAGCTGTCAAAGCGCAGCATGACCTCTTCGAAAGCGATGCCGGCCTGGCGCATCAGCACCCAGGGGCGCATGGACCAGGATGAGTAATTCTTGTTGCCGATATAGAGCGTGAGCATGGCCGCAACCTCCGCGATAGGCCCTACAGCTTAGCAAGCATGGCAGGAAAACCCATGTAGGAGCCGGGCGCTGCCTGGCCGCGCTCTAATGCGTGCCATGCAAAACGATAGCTCTTCCCCCCAGGCGCCAGCGGGGCGCCACACGGCTGCGCTGGTCCTGTTTTCCGGCGGCCAGGATTCGACCACCTGCCTGGCGCAGGCACTGTCGATGTACGAGCGCGTCGAGACCCTGGGTTTCGACTACGGCCAGCGCCACAGCGTGGAAATGCAGGTGCGCCAGCAGGTGCGCGAGCGGCTGGCCAGGGACTTTCCCGAATGGGCACCGCGCCTGGGTGACGACCATGTTCTCTCGCTGGACGTGCTGCAGCAGATCGGCGGCTCCTCCCTGACCGAGGACGTGGCCTTCGCCATGCAGGCCGACGGCCTGCCCAACACCTTCGTGCCCGGCCGCAACCTGCTGTTCCTGACCCTGGCCGGCGCGCTGGCCTACCGTCGCGGCCTGTCGGTCATCGTCACCGGCGTCTGCGAAACCGACTACTCCGGCTACCCCGACTGCCGTGACGACACCATGAAGGCCATGCAGCTCGCCCTGAACCTGGGCCTGGAGCGGCGCCTGCGCATCGAAACCCCGCTTATGTGGATAGACAAGGCCCAGACCTGGCAAATGGCCCACGACCTGGGTGGCGACACCCTGGTGGACCTCATCCAGCGCGACACCCACACCTGCTACCAGGGCACGCGCGAGACGCTGCACGACTGGGGCTACGGCTGCGGAACCTGCCCCGCCTGCGACCTGCGAGCCCGCGGCTGGCATCAATGGCAGGCGCAGCGCGCCCAGGCCAGCTAGGCGAGGAACGCAAGGAGCTTCTGGGCGCAGCGCAGGAAACCGGCGCAGCCCAACTCAGGGGCACCGAGGAAGGGCCGCCCCGCACCGAGGGTGCCGTCCCCCTCTGGGGGAAGCGGCGAAGCCGCTCAGGGGGAGCTTGCTACACCGGCCAGACGACTCCGTGGTCGTTCAAGATGGCGTCCAGGGGCAGGTCATGCGGCTCGGGCTCGAACTCGTCCACATAGCCGCAGCCGTAGCCCAGGCCCACGGTGAAGGGCCTGGGCTGCAGCTCGGCCAGGGTGCGGTCGTAGAAACCGCCGCCATAGCCCAGGCGGTAGCCACCGGCCGCGTAGCCCACGCAGGGCACGAACAGCAGGGTGGGGGTGAGGGTTTCGGTGTCCTTGGGCTTGGGGATGCCATAGGCATCCTCTTCCATGGGACAGCCCGGGTACCAGGCGTGAAAGCTGAGTGTCTTACGCTGCTTGTCGATCACGGGCAATCCGATGCGGCGTCTTTGTGGGGTACCCTGTAGCTCGCCATCTTCCTTCCACCGGTGAAGCGCTGGCAGCGGGTCGAACTCCCCCTTGATCGGCCAATAGGCGCCGATGATGCTGTCGGGCCGCTGTATCAGCCAAAAGCGCATGACCTGCTGCAGCGCGTCGGCGCGCTGCAATCGGTCGGGAAGGTTGAGGCGCTGGTCTATCAAGCTGCGGCGCAGGGCTGCTTTGTCCATCAGATAATTTCCTCCATGCACTGGCTGAAGATTTTGACACCGCTTCTGGCGGCTTCCCTCTGGACCACCGCAGCCACGCCTGCGCTGGCGCAAAACCGTGGCGACGACGTCCTGCTGGAAATGCAGCAGGCCTTTCGCAAGGGCGACAAGGCCAAGCTCACGCAGCTGCTGCCTTCTGCGCGTGGCCATGTGCTCGAACCTTGGGCCGCCTATTGGGAACTCAAGGCCCGGCTCGAAGAAGCCAGTGCCGACGAGATTCTGGGGTTTTTCAAGCGCTGGCCCGGCACCTACCAGGAAGACCGGCTGCGCAATGACTGGCTGCTGCTGCTGGGGCAGCGGCGCGACTGGGGCATGTTCGATCAGGTGCACGGGGCGTTTCGCATGCGCGATGACCGTTCCGTCAACTGCTATGCCCTGCTGATCGACAACCTCAAGGGCCAGCCTGCCGCCAATCTTGGCCAGCAGGTCCGCGACCTGTGGTGGGCCCAGCGCGACGCCGACGACGGCTGCACCTATGCTGCCGGCGAGCTGTACGCAGCCAAGCAGATCAGCGAGCTCGAAGTCTGGCGCAAGGCACGCCAGTCGGCCGAGGCCAATCGCCAGAAGGCCACGCGCGATGCCGTGGCCATCGTCGCGCCCGAGGCCCTGCCCCAGGTGGCGCAGGTATTCGCCTCGCCGGCGAAATACCTTGCCGGGCAGACGCGCGTGCGCGGTGCCGTGCCCAAGGAACTGGCGCTGCTGGCGCTGATCCGCATGGCGTCCAGCGACCCGGCGGCGGCGGCCACCCAGCTGGAAGGCGGCTGGGGTGCCCGGCTGACGGCCGAGGAGAACAACTGGGCCTGGGGCGTGATCGGCAAGCAGGCCGCGCTCAAGCTGCAGCCCGAGGCTGCGGCCTATTTCGGCAAGGTGCGCAAGGACGGCGATCTCAGCGACGAACTGCTGGGTTGGAAGGTGCGTGCCGCGTTGCGTGCAGGCGACTGGCGCACGGTGCGCCGCGCCATCGACGCCATGGGGCCTGAGCGCACCGAACACACATGGACCTACTGGAAGGCCCGCGCCCTGCTGTCGGGCCGCCCCAGCGAGCAGGAGCGCTCCGAGGCGCGCCAGCTGCTGGAGGACATGGCCGGCCCCGGCAGTTTCTACGAGCAGCTGGCGCTGGAGGACATCGGCCAGCGCGTGACGGCCCCACCGCCGCCTGCGCCGCCCACGGCACAGGAGAAGGCCGCCGCCCGCGCCAACCCCAGCCTGGTGCGCGGCCTCTACGCCATCCAGAACGGCTTGCGCAGCGAAGGCGTGCGTGAATGGAACTACGCCACCAACCTGCACCAGGCCGGCGGCATGAACGACCGCGAACTGCTGGCCGCCGCCGACCTGGCCTGCCAGCAGCAGGTCTGGGACCGCTGCATCAACACCAGCGAGCGCACCCGCAGCTTTGCCGACTGGAGCCAGCGCTTTCCCATGCCCTTCCACGACACGGTGCTGGCGCGCTCGCGCTCCATCGGCCTGGACCCGGCCTACGTCTATGGACTGATCCGCCAGGAAAGCCGCTTCATCATGGATGCGCGCTCGGGCGTAGGCGCCTCGGGCCTGATGCAGGTCATGCCGGCCACGGCCCGCTGGACGGCGCGCAAGATCGGCATGACGGACTTTTCCCCGTCCATGATCAATGACCGCGATGTGAATATCACCATAGGCACCGCCTATCTGAAGCTGGCGCTGGACGATTTCGACGGCTCCATGGCGCTGGCTGCGGCCGGCTACAACGCCGGCCCCGGCCGCCCGCGCAACTGGCGCAACGGCCCGGTGCTCGACGCCGCCATCTGGGCCGAGAACGTGCCCTTCACCGAGACGCGCGACTATGTGAAGAAGGTGCTGTCCAACACCACCAACTACGCGGCGCTGATCACGGGCCAGCCCCAGTCGCTCAAGAGCCGCCTGGGCACCATTGGTCCGCGTGATGCGGCCACGCCCGACCCCAGCAAGGATCTGCCCTGAGCCGCACTTGACATTCCTGCGGGGTGCGGCGATGCCTGTCGGCGCTACACTTGGTTACCGACTGGCGGGCCGCATGCCGCGGCCCCGGATACCGCAGGGGTTTCAAGAATGACAACAACAGGGAGCCGCGCGGCCTGGGTCGCGCTGGGTCTTGCATGGGCGTGCACGGCGGCGGCGCAGCCCGTCTACAAATGGGTGGATGCCGAAGGGCGCACGCACTATGGTTCGCAGCTACCCGTCGACCAGGCCGATGCCGGCCAGATCAAGGTCTCGCCCAATGGCAGCTCGGGCGCAGGCTCGGGCCGGTTTGGCGAAGAGCGCAATCCCGACGGCACGAAGAAGCTGCCCAAGCAGGTGCGCGAGCTGGCGGACGGCGTGGCCAAGGGCCTGAGCAAGGTCGATTCCAAGGAGGTGCCGCTGAACTGCGCAGCCGCCGTGGACAACATCCGCAGCCAGGTGGACACCATGGTCGAGAACGGCCAGAAGAACCTCAAGGGCGGCTACATCACGCAGGCGCAGTTCGATGCGACCGCGGGCAAGTTCCGCGAGGCGCGCACGCACGCCACCGTGGCCGACTGTCAGGCCGCCACGGGCCGCTCCAAGGCCATGTACCAGTGCATGTCCAACAGCTACAACCACCTGATCGGCTGCGCGGAAAAGCACAAGCCCTGAAGCGATCCGATCCCTCAGGTCTCGGCCCACATGCGCAGCAGGTTGTGATATTGGCCCGCGAGGCTGAGGGTTTCATCGGTCTCGCCCAGTTTTTCGCGCAGGCGCTGGATGGTCTGGTCCATCTCGAACAGCATGGCCCGGCGTGTGTCGTCGCGCACCATGCTTTGCGCCCAGAAGAAGGCGCACACGCGCTCGCCCCGGGTGACGGGCTCCACGCGGTGCAGGCTGGTGGAGGGGTAGAGGATCAGGTCGCCGGCCGGCAGCTTGACCTCGTGCGTGCCGTAGGTGTCCACCACGACCAGCTCGCCGCCGTCGTAGTCCTCGGGATCGCAGAGGAAGAGGGTGCAGGACACATCGGTGCGCATCCACTGCTGCGCGCCTGGCAGGCGCCGCGCCGCACCGTCCACGTGCAGGCCATAGGTTTCACTGTCCGCATAGCGGTTGAACAGCGGCAACATGGTGCGTGCGGGCAGGGCGGCACTGAAGTACAGCGCATTGGCCGCCAGCGCCTGCTCGATGGTGCGGCCCTGCTCCAGTGCCACGGGCGAGTCTTCGGGCAACTGGCGGTTGCGCTTGACCCGGGCGCCCTGGCTGCCCGCCGTGGCACGGCCATCCACCCAGTCGGCGGCGTCGATGGCTGTGCGGATCGCAGTGACCTGCTGGCGCGTGAGCACGTCGGGAATGTGCAGCATCATGGTGCGGATCCTCCTCGCATGGAAAAAGCCCCGGCGGGGCCGGGGCGGTACTGGGATTGTCGGCGCTCTGCGCGCGGCTAGGCCGGTGCGGCGGCCCGTCTTGCATTCACTCAGAAGCGGAAGTTCGCGGACACGCGCACGGAGCGCGGCGTGCCCGGGAAATAGCGGTAGCCGCTCTTGTTGATGGCGCCCACATACTCCTTGTCGAACAGGTTGTAGAAGTTCAGCTGGATGTCGGCGTTCTTGTTGATGCGGTAGCTGGCCATGGCATCGAAGACCCAGTAGGCATCGGTGAAGTTGGGCGTGCCCACGGCGCCGTCGGTGCCACGCTTGAGTCCGCCCGAGTAGCGCGCCCCGCCAGCCAGCGTCAGGCCGAACGGGAACTGGTAGCTGGTCCACAGTGAGAAGGCGTTCTTGGGCGTATAGGTCAGGCCGCTGGAGCCGTCCTGCGCCACGGTGGCGCCCGTGTCCACCTTGGTGTCCTGCAGCGTGTAGCCGGCAGTCACGCCCCAGGCGGGTGTGATCTGGCCCGTGGCGCCCAGCTCCAGGCCCTGCACGATCTTCTTGCCGGTCTGTCCCACGGTGCCGTCAGGGTTGGTGACGATCTCGTTGGTGATCTCGGTGCGGAACAGCGCGCCTGTCAGCAGCAGGCGCTTGTCCATCAGCTCCCACTTGGTTCCCAGTTCGGCGGTCTTGGCCTTTTGCGGGTCCATGTTGGGGTTGTTGGCGTTGTTGGCGGTCGTGGACAGGGTGAAGTTGGCACCGCCCGGTGGCTGTTGCGACAGGGCGTAGTTCACGTACACGCTGCCATTGGGCGCGGGCTTGTAGAGGCCGCCGACCTTCCAGCTCAGCAGGGTGTCGGAGGCCTCCAGGCCCACGGCGCTGGGCAGCACGGTGCCTGCAGGATTGCTGCCGCAGGCCGGGCCGCTGCGGCCGCCGCAGACGGCGCGTGCGTCGTACTGCGTCTTGTAGCGGTCCAGGCGCAGGCCGGCGTTGGCCTGCCATTGCTCGTTGAACTTGAGCGTGTCGAAGGCGTACAGCGCAAAGGTGTCGGTCGAGCCCTTGCTGTCGGCGCCGTTGCGCGACCAGTTCAGGCCGGAGCTGGGCACCTGCGGGTCATAGAGGCTGGCATTGGGCCAGGCGCCCGTGGTGCCCGTGCCGTAGTTGCTCTGCTTTTCGCGCGTGATCTCCACCCCGGTGCTCAGCTCGTGCCGCACGCTGCCTGTCGCCAGCTTGGTCGTCAGGTTGGTCTGGTTGGTGACGATGTCGTTGACCTGGTTCTTGAAGGTCGGCAGGCTGCGTGACACGGTCCAGTCGGCGGGATTGCTGCTGTTGTTGCTGGACAGCGTCATGAAGGCCGTGAGCAGGTAGTCCTGCTTGGTGCGGCCCCAGCGCGTGGTGTTGCGCAGCGTGGTGTCGGGCGTGAAGTCGTGCTCCACGCGCAGCGTGACCATGTCGGCCGTCACGTCGTCGTGGTCGGCGCTGGTGCCGTAGAAGCGGCTGGGGTCCACGGGGCGGCCCGCGTTCAGGCGCGCATCGGTGTTGCTGTAGCCGGGCAGGCCGATGGTGGGCACACCGCCGTCCGGCACATTGCTTTGCTTGACGTGCAGCACGTTCAGGTAGGTGCGCGTGTCGGTGTTCAGTCCGAAGGCGAACGACGGTGCGATGCCCCAGCGGTCATTGGCCACGCGGTCGCGGCCGGCGACGCCGGCGTCCTGCACCATGGCGTTGAGCCGGAAGGCCGCGCCGCCCATGCCGGTCAGGCTCTTGTTCCAGTCCACGGTGGAGCGCTTGTAGCTGCCCGAACCCGCGCCCAGCGAGGCGCCGAAGCTGTCGGCCAGGCTGGGCTGCTTGGTGACCATGTTGATGGCGCCGGTGGGCGCGCTGCGGCCGTAGTCGGTGCTGGCGGGGCCCTTGGTGACTTCCACCTGCTCGGTGTTGAACACGTCGCGCGAGATGGAGCCCACGTCGCGCACGCCGTCCACATAGATGCTGTTGGAGGTGTCGAAGCCGCGCATGTAGATGGCATCACCCGTGCTGGTGTTGCCGTTCTCGCCCGCGTAGAAGGTGCCGGCGCCGGGCACGTTGCGCAGCGCCTCGGTCAGCGTGGTGGCGCCTTGTTCCTGCAGCACCTGCTCCTTGATGACGGAGATGGTCTGCGTCGTGTCCACCAGCGGCTGCGTGAACTTGGGGGAGGAGACCTGTGCGGGTTCGTAGCCGGTGCTGCGCGAGCCTTCGACGGTCACTTCCTTGAGGCTGGGTGCGGTCCTGGCGCTGGGCGTCTGTGTCTGGGCCACGGCCGGCAGGCCCAGGGTGGCCAGGGCCGCGGCTGCAGCGATGATGCCGGCCGACGGCGAGCGGCCAGCGCTGTCGTGTTTGCGGCTTTTGATGTACGAGTTGGAGTTCGCCATGGTTGAACGGAAAGCGGGATGGGCAGTGAACATGCTGGCTTGCTGGCCGGCGTTGCGCGGGCGGCTGGAGAGCTGTCTTGGCTTGCCGGTGCTGGCTGGATCAGGCAGTTTTGCCTGGATTGAGAATGGTAATGATTCCTAATAAAAATATAAGAATAATCTGATAAGTGAATGGATGGCCGTTGCCGCCCAGCAACAGCCCTGTCTCGGAACTTCAGCGCGGCGACCAGCCTGGCCGAGCGCGCCCCGTCCGGGATGTGGCGCGCGCCGTCGCTGTTCAGGCTGGCGATGTAACGCTGGTTGGCGAGGTTGTAGACGTTCAGCTGCAGGCTCAGGTTCGCGCTGAGCTCCCAGGCCATGAAGGCGTACAGCGCAAGGGTCTTGGTGTGGCCTTCGTTGATCTGGCCGGCATAGCGGATGTCCTGGCCCGTGATCGCATCGCTGACGCCGGGATCGTAGAGATTGGCGGGCGCCAGGGCGCCTGCGCCCGTACTCGGAACCCGAGGCGCCCTTGACGATCTCGATGTCCTCGATGTTGAAGGTGTCGCGCATCGGGCTGCCCAGGTTGCGCACGCGGTCGATGAAGATGCTGCCCGTGGTGCCGCAGCTGCGCAGTGCTTGCGGCCGGTGATGTGATTGGCGTGGTTTGCGCCTATCGCGGATCTGTTTCGTTCAGGCGTTGTGAACCCATTCGCCCTCGCGCTGCGCCGCGCCCGCTTGCACCAGCGCATCCACCAGCGTGCGGCTCCAGTGCTCGGCGGTCTCGTGGCTGAAATAGCCTGTATGCAGCATGCCGAAGTAGGGCGTGGCGTCCAGCCAGGCCAGCAGTTCAGTGGTGCGCACGCGCTGCCAGTCCAGCAGCCGGTACTTGAGCAGCACCTTGGCCGCGTAGAGGGCATGGCGCTCGGGGGCGCGCACAAAGCCGTCCAGGCGGCGGCGCGCCGTGTCCAGCGCCGCGGCCACGCCCGTGAAAACGCCGCCGTGGCCGGGGACGATGGTGAGCGGTGCCAGGGCCTCGATCACATCCAGCGTGGCGGCCACTTCCTCGAAGGCCTGCAGGCCCTCGATTTCGGGAAACACCACGCCGAAGCCGTTTTCCCAGAGCGCATCGGCCGAGATCAGTGTGCGGCTGGCGGGCTCGAACAGGATGATGGAGTGCGGGTCATGCCCCGGCGCGGCATGGATCTGCCAGTCGCGCCCGGCCAGCCGCACGCTGGCGCCGGGCTGCAGTACGCCGGTCAGCGCAAATGGCGGGCATTCCTGGCCGGTGGGGGTGTAGCTCAGCGCCTCGGGATTCCAGTGGCGCACGAATTCGGCCTGCCCCGGCGCGACATAGGTCCGGGCCTGCGGCCAGCGCGCCTGCAGTGCGGCATTGCCGCCGCAGTGGTCGCTGTGCAGATGGGTGTTGAGGATGCGCGCCAGCGGCTGGCCAGCCAGCGTCTGCTCGACCAGCAGCACGGTCTGATCGGCATGGCTGACGTAGCCGGTATCGACCACGGCTGCGCCGTCGTCCTGCGGATCGGCAGGGTCGGCCGCGAAGACGATGTTGTTGGCCGACAGCCAGCCGCGCTCCAGCACGGTCATGCCGCAGGGCAGCGCAGCGGTGGCGCTTGTGGGGGCGAAGGAGGTCATGAGGGGAGAAGCCTTTCCCAAGGCTAACAGCCGCAGGCAGCCACGGCTGACGCGTGGGCTACAGCTGCGGCTGTCCGGATTTCAGGCGGGATCGCGCAGGGCGCGCCTGAGGATCTTGCCTACATTGGTCTTGGGCAGTTCGTCGCGGAACTCCACCTGCCGCGGGCGCTTGTAGCCGGTGAGCTGGTCATGGCAAAAGCGCATGACCTGGTCCTCGGTCAGCGCCGGGTCGCTGCGCACCACGTAGACCTTGATGGCCTCGCCCTGGCGCTCGTCAGCCACGCCCACGGCCGCGCATTCGAGCACGCCGGGGCACATGGAGATCACGTTCTCCAGCTCGTTCGGATAGACGTTGAAGCCGCTGACCACCATCATGTCCTTCTTGCGGTCAATGATGCGGGTGAAGCCTTCCTGGTCCATCACGCCGATGTCGCCGGTACGCATGTAGCCGTCGGCCGTGAAGGCCTTGGCGGTCTCGTCAGGCTGGTTGTAGTAGCCGCGCATGACGTTGGGGCCCTTGATGCACAGCTCGCCGGCCTCTCCCATGGGCAGATCGCGGCCTTCGTCGTCCTTGATGGCGATGGAGATGCCCGGCAGCGGCAGGCCGATGGTGCCGCTGAAGGCGGTGGCGGTGACGGGGTTGTTGGTGCCGATGGCGCAGGTCTCGCTCATGCCCCAGCCCTCGATCATCACGCTGCCCGTGACCTGCTGCCACTGGCGCGCCGTGCCCTCGCTGGCGGCCATGCCTCCGGCCTGCGACACGCGCAGCTGCGAGAAGTCCAGCTCGCGGAACTGGGCGTTGTTGAGCAGGGCGTTGAACAGGGTGTTGACGGCCGGCAGGATGTGGAAGGGCCGTTTCTGCAGCACCTTGACGAACTTGGGGATGTCGCGCGGATTGGGGATCAGGCTCAGGCTGGCCCCCATGCGCATGGCGAACAGGCTCACCGTGAGGGCGAAGATGTGGTACAGCGGCAGCGCCGCGATGATGTGCGTGTCCTGCGCGCTGACGCGCCCGTGCAGGGCCGGCGTGAACCAGGCATGCGCCTGCAGCGTGGCGGCCACGATGCAGCGGTGGGTGAGCACGGCACCCTTGGACAGCCCGGTGGTGCCGCCCGTGTATTGCAGGAAGGCCACCGAATCCAGTCCCGCCTGGCTGGGGCGCAGCTCTTTCTGGGCGCCGCGCGCCAGCGCCTGGGAAAAGGTCGTGACCTCGCGCACCGTGCCGCCCTCGCCGTCCAGCGGCAGGCTGTAGGCCGGCACCATCTTGGCCAGGTGGCGCACGGCGAAGGTGATCCAGCTGCCATATATGCCGCCCAGCAGATCGCCCATGGCCGTGACGCAGACATGGCGTATGGCGCTGCGCTCGATCACGTCGGCCAGGGTGTGGGCGAAGTTCTCCAGGATGATGATGGCCGTGGCGCCCGAGTCCTTGAGCTGGTGCTCCAGCTCGCGCGGGGTGTACAGCGGATTGACGTTGACGCAGGTGTAGCCGGCGCGCAGCACGGCCGCCATGCTCACGGCGAACTGCGGCACATTGGGCAGCATGATGGCCACGCGCGCATCGGGCTCCAGACCCAGTCCCTGCAGCCAGGCGCCCAGGCGGGTGGACAGCTGGTCCAGCTCGCGGTAGCTCATCCAGCGGTCCATGCAGACCGAAAAGGGCAGGTCCGCATGCTGGGTGAAGGCCTCCTCCAGCAGGTGTGTGAGCGAGCGGTATTGCTCGGGATGCACCTCGTGGGGCACATCGGCGGGATAGTTCTTGAGCCAGGGCGCAGCGTCCATGCAGGGTACCTTGGGTTGCTGGTGAGACAGGGGAACGGCAAAGGGGCAGGCGCCGGTCGGCCGGCCACCGCTGCGGCTGATTCTGGTCAGGCGGGTGCTTTGCGGTCTACGCGGGGTTGTCCTAGGCAGGGGCCGGCGTCCCCGAGAAAGTGCGGCCGCTCTGTGCTACGTTGGCGTTTTTTCAGGGAGGGCGGGCTGCCGTGAACGCACGCATTCTGCAAATGGTGGCGCTGGGCACGCTGGCCGGCGCCATGGCCTGGCTGGCATGGTGGTGGCCGGAATCGCGCGGGCTGGCGCTGGCAGGAGCGCTGCCGGGCCTGTGCTGGCCGGGCCTGCATCTGGGCCTGCAGATGGTGTTGATGCGCCGCGTGGTGCGCAAGGCCGGCGCATCCGTGCCCGCCTGGCGCACGGTGGCGGCAGCCTGGCTCGCCGAGTGGGCATTGGCCGTGCAGGTGTTTGGCTGGCGCCTGCCCTTCCGGGTCCATGCCGAGGCCGATGGCTGGCCAGGTGACCCGGCCGCAGGACAAAACTCAAGCCCGGTCACAGGCCAGGTCGGCATGGTGCTGGTCCACGGCTTCTTCTGCAATCGCGCGGTCTGGGCGCCATGGCTGCGGCGGCTCAAGGAACGCGGCATTGCCTGCGCGGCCATGACGCTGGAGCCGGCGCACGGCGCATCCATCGACGCCATGGTGGCCGACCTCGATGCCTGCGCACGCCGCATGGTCCAGGCCACGGGGCGGGCGCCGCTGATCGTGGCCCACAGCATGGGCGGACTGGTGGTGCGTGCCTGGCTGGGCCGGTTGTCCGCGCAGGAGCGCCGGCAACTGGCTGCCCATGTGGTGACCCTGGCCACGCCGCACCGCGGCACCTGGATGGCGCGCTTCGCCCAGGGCCTGCCGGCGCTTCAGATGCGCGAGGACAGTCCCTGGCTGCAGCGCCTGGGGCCGCCGCCGCCCGAGGTGGCCTTCAGCTGCTGGTGGAGCTGCTGCGACAACATCGTCTTTCCCTTCCCCGTGGCCACGCTGCCAGGGCAGCACGCGCACCGCCTGGACGATGTGGCCCATGTGCAGCTGGTGTTCGACGAGCGCGTCTGGCGCTTTTGCCTGGAGCTGCGCGAGCGGCTTCAGGACGCGGAAGTCTGCAGGGCCACTTCACCGGGCAGCAGCGCATCGGCCGCGATGGTCGGCTGATCGCGCAGCTGGCGGTACAGCGGCTCGAAATCGGCGGCCGTGAGGTCGAACAGCTGCTGCAGGTCGTCGATCACGAAGTAGGTGTGCTGGTAGGTGTCGATCTTGTAGAGCGTGCGCATGGCGCGCTCCAGCGACAGCGGCAGGCGCTGCGGCTCGGGGCTGCGCACCGAGTAGTTGAGCTCGCCCGAAGAACTCAGAATGCCCGCGCCGTAGGCGCGCAGGCCGCCCTGCTCGCGGATCAGCCCGAACTCGATGGTGTACCAGTACAGGCGCGACAGCATCTCGCAGGCGCCCAGCTCGGCGGCCTTGAGCCCGCCCTGGCCATAGGCCTGGATATAGTCGGCGATGACGGGGTTGAACAGCAGCGGCACATGGCCGAAGAGGTCATGGAAGACATCGGGCTCGACGATGTACTCGAACTCCTCGGGCTTGCGGATCCAGTCCGTGACCGGGAATTTGCGGTTGGCCAGCAGCGAGAAGAAGGGCACCTCGGGAATCAGGCCCGGCACGCCGACGATCTCCCAGCCCGTGCCGCGGCGCAGGCGCTCGTTGACTTCCTCGAAGCGCGGAATGCGGTCCTTGGCGCCCAGCGAGGGCAGGGCGTCGATGAAGTGCTGGCTGGCCAGTCCCGGCAGCAGGGCGGACTGGCGTTCGTACAGGCGCCGGTAGGTGTCGTGGTCGGCCTCGGTGTAAGCGTCGTAGTCCTGCGCGCAGGTGTAGTCGTCGCTGGCGCGGCTGTAGTCGCCGCGCGGCGGGCGGTCGGCCTGACCGTAGACCACGGGTGCCACGCCGGGGGCGTGGGCGGGTACGTGGGACGAGGTGGGGGTCGCTGCGGTGCTCATCATGGTGCTCTCCAGGGATCTTGTCATTGCTGCCCCGGGCCGGGGGCAGGCAAGGCACCTGCGCGGCTCAGAGCTGGCGGATTCGGGCGGCCTGCACCAGCAGGCCGTATTTGCTGTGCTCGGAGCGCACAAAGCGCGCGAACTCCTGCAGCTGAAGGTCTTCGGGCAGCACGCCCATGGCGGTCAGCGTTTCCTGCACCGGACTGCTGCGCATGGCCTTCGAGAACACGGCGGCATGGCGCTGGGCCAGGTCGGCGGGCCAGCCGGCAGGCGCGAACAGGCCGAACCAGTTGGCGAGGTTGAAGCCCGGTACCGTGTCGTTGAGGCTGGGCACCTCGGGCAGCAGCGGCACGCGTTCCAGCGTGGTCACGGCCAGGGCCTGCAGCCGGCCTGCACGGATGTGCGGCAGCGAGGACGCCAGGCTGTCGAACAGCAGATCGGCCGATCCGTCGAGCAGGGCCGACAGCGCCGGCTGCGTTCCGCCAAACGGCAGATGCAGCAGCGGCAGCCGCGTGAGCATCTGGTACATCTCGCCCGACAGGTGCCCGCTGCTGCCCGGCCCGCCCGAGGCATAGCGCAGCGGCTGGCGGTGCTTGGCAAGAAAGCGCTGCAGGTCCAGCGCCGTGCGTATGCGCCACTGGCGCGCCAGATCGCTGCGCATCACCAGCACATTGGGCATGCGCGCCACCAGCACCAGCGGCTGGAAGTCGCGCAGCGGGTCGTAGCCCAGCTGGGGCTGCAGCCAGGGCAGCACGGCGTGCGTGGCGGCCGCGCCCATCAGCAGCAAGCGGTCCTGGGCCGTGGCCTGGGCCACCATGTTCGAGCCCTTGGCGCCGCCTTCGCCCGGCACGTAAAGAATGTGGATGGCCCCCAGCTTCGCGGAGCTGGCCTCGACCAGAGGACGCGCCGTGCGGTCCAGGGGGCCGCCGGCTGCATAGGGAACGATCAGGGTCAGGGCGTCGGATTTCGCGTCGCGCGCCGGGGCTGTCAAGGCTGTCGGGGGCGGCTGGGGCGGCTGGGGCTGTGCCGAAGCCGGCAGCCAGGGCAGGGCGGCCAGGGCCGCCAGCAGGCTGCGCCGCGCCATCCGGGCCGACGGCTGCGGGCCGGCTGCCGCAGGTGCACGTACTGGCGCAGATGCACGGGCATCGCGTGGCATGGCGCGGGTGGCGTCGTGGCGGGGCGTCATGGCGTGAAGCGAAATGGAGGCGATCCCCGCAGTATAGGCAGCGCCGACTGCCGCTGAGGCCGCACGCGCCCATGTCCTGCGCGCGCCGGGCCGTCTGTGCGCGGGCGGGGAACTGGGCCAGGTTCAGCGGGGCTTTCATGGGGGTCTCCGGCCTTTTTGTGCAGGACAGTGTTTCGGGCGCCCCAGGCATGGCCTGCGGGCTTGCGATCAGTGCTGTCACTGTAGGCGGGAGGGGCTTCAGCTTTTTGCCGTTTGCCCTTGGTGGGAAAATGCGGAATGCATGAAAATTGCGGAATTCTTTTGTTTATCGCAATTTAACTGGTTAATTCGGGTTAACCCTGAAGAAATCCGTACTTATTTACGAGTCCACCGCCATGAGCGCCACGCACACCATCGACAAACTGGATCGGGCCATTTTGCGCCGCCTGCAGGCCAACGGCCGGGAAACCTATGACGTCATCGGGGAGCAGGTCGGCCTGTCTCCCAGTGCCGTGCTGCGCCGGGTCAAGCGCCTGGAAGACAGCGGCGTGATCGACCGCTATGTGGCCCTGGTCCAGCCGGAGACCGTGGGCCTGGGGCTGACCGCCTATCTCAACGTGCGCCTGGAGAAGTACACCGAGACCAGCAAGCGCAACCCCATGGACGTGTTCCGCGCCAGCGTGCAGACTTGGCCCGAAGTGGTGGAGTGCGTGTCGCTGACCGGGGAGATGGACTATCTGATGCGTGTGGTCGTGGCCGACATGCAGCACTACACGCGCTTCGTCATGGACACCTTGCTCAAGCATCCCAGCGTGCAGGATTGCAAGACCAGCTTCGTGATGGATCGCGTCAAGGTGACCACGGCCGTGCCTTTGTAGCCTTCGGGCTCGACAGGCGCCAGGCCGTTGGGTGTTGCAGGGAGGAGAAATTGGTTTGCATGCCAAAACCTTACGGTTTTGTTGCATTGCAATATCTTCGTTGCTCGACCTCGGGTTTTTACCTATATTTGAGCCATGAATGCATCCAAAGACTGGTTGAAGGCGTCCTGGCAGGCCGGCCGGGACATGTTGCGTGCGAGCGCAGGCCAGCCGCACCGTCCCGATGGGCGCTCCGCGTCCATGGTGCCCATTCGTTCGCTGGGCCCGTCCCACCGCGAACGCGTGGTGGCGCATTTGCTCAAGCTCGATGAAGGCGACCGCTACCTGCGCTTCGGCTATGCCGCCAGCGACGAGCAGGTTCGCCGCTATGCGATGCAGCTTGATTTCGAGCGCGACGACATCTTCGGCATCTACAACCGCCGGCTCGAGCTGATCGCCATGGCGCATCTGGCCTTTGCCTCGCATCCCGAGCACAAGAGCTGCGCCGAATTCGGCGTTTCCGTGCTCAAGCAGGCACGCGGCCGCGGCTACGGCGGGCGCCTGTTCAACCGCGCGGTGATCCATGCACGCACCAAGGGCGTGTCCATGATGTTCATCCACGCGCTGTCGGAGAACACGGCCATGCTCAAGATTGCGCGCAAGGCCGGCGCCACCATCAAGCGCGATGGCTCCGAGTCCGAGGCCTACCTGCAGCTGCCGCCCGCCGGCATCGACACGCACATGGCGTCGCTGATGACCGAGCACATCGGCGAGGTGGACTACCAGCTCAAGAAGCAGGCCAAGCAGTTCTGGGATTTCCTGGCCGACGTGCAGGAAATCCGCCGTGGCGTGCAGGATGGCCGCCACCAGGCCGGCGAATAGGCGCAAAACGCCGCAAAGGGAATTGGCGCAGCGCATGCAGGGGTGACGGAGCAATCCGCTATCCTTGCGGCTTGTTTCACTACCGCACGTCCTGCACTCCAAGACAGTGTCCGACCCCCATCCTGCGCGCTCTTCCGAGAAGGAAAGCAAGCGAAGCTTCCTGCAAAAGGTGGCCGAGTTCATCCACCCGGCCCCTGATTCTCCTGACGAGCTGATCGAGACCCTGGCCGACGCCGAGGACAACCAGGTCATCGGCCCCGAGTCCCGCGTCATGCTCGAACGCGTGATACGCATGGCCGACATGACGGCCGGCGACGTCATGGTCGCAGCCCCTCGCATGGACCTGGTCAACATCGACGCTCCGTTCGATGAACTGCTGCACCAGGTCATCACCACTGCACATTCGCGTTTCCCGGTCTACCAGGGCGAGCGCGAGAACATCATCGGCATCCTTCTGGCCAAGGACCTGCTCAAGCTGCAGCGTTCACCGGACCTGAACATCCGCGCCCTGCTGCGCCCCGCCGCCTTCGTGCCGGAGAGCAAGGGCCTGAATGATCTGCTGCGCGAGTTCCGGGGCAACCGCAACCATCTGGCCGTGGTCATCGACGAGTTCGGCCGCGTGGCAGGCCTGGTGACCATCGAGGATGTGCTGGAGGAAATCGTCGGCGAGATCGAGGACGAGTTCGACATCCCCGAGGACGAGGGCGACATCTTCGCCCTGGCCGACAACAGCTACCGCGTGGCGGGCGACACCACCATCGAGCATGTGAACGAAGCCTTCGAGGTCGCCCTGCATGCCCGCGATCCCGAAGATGAGTTCGACACCATCGGAGGCCTGATCGCCCACGAAATGGGCCATGTGCCCAAGCGCGGCGAGCAGATCCATCTGGCCGGCCTGGAATTCACCGTGCTGCACACCAAGGGCGGCGCCGTGCGCTGGTTCAAGGTGGTGCGCGATCCCGCAGCCGACAGTCTGCTGCGCAGCTGAGGCTGCCCCTTTCTATCCCCACCGACATCTCTCCCGTACCTGGCCGATGCCCCTGTCCAGTTCTTCCGCTTTTTCGCAAGACGGCCGGCGCATGGGCCGGCTCGCCGTGGGCGTGCTGCTGCTGCTTGCGGGTGCAGCCCAGGCCCTGTCGCTGGCCTGGCCCTGGGCGCGCGGCCAGGGCGACGGGCCGCTGAGCCTGGTCGGCGGCTATGGCCGCCCGCTGTGGTGGCTGCAGATTCTGTCGCTGGCCGTGCTGGCACGCGCCCTGCAGACGGCACAGCGCCCGGCCCAGGCGGCGGGGCGGGCCATGCTCTATGCCACCGCCTGGCTGGTGGCCACCTTCTGGTGGCTGTTCATCTCCATGCATGTCTATGGCGGCCTGCCTGCGCCGCTGGCCGTTGCCGCCGTGCTGGCGCTTGCGGCCTTCCTGGGCAGCTACTACGCGGTGGCCGCCTGGGGCTGGCACAAGCTGCGCCCCACCAGCACGGCGGGCGGCGCCTTGCTGTTCGCCGCCGTCTGGCTGCTGGCCGAATTGGCGCGTGGCTGGCTGTGGACCGGCTTTCCCTGGGGCGCGGGGGGCTATGCCCACGTCGAAGGGCCCCTGTCGGTGCTGCCGCGCTGGATCGGCGTCTACGGCACGGGGGCGGTGGCGTCCTGGCTGGCATATTGGCTGGCCGCCTTGGCGGCCGGTTCGCGGGGCGGACAAGCCCTTCAGCCTGCACGGTGCGCGGCCACTGTGGCGGCCCTGGTTCTGGCCTGGGGCGGGCTGTGGTGGCTTCGCGATGCCGCCATCAATGCACCATCGGCCGAACGGCCAGCGCTGAGCGTGGCCATGCTGCAGGGCAATATCCCGCAGGATGAGAAGTTCGAGGCCGGCAGCGGCATTCCGCTGGCCCTGGGCTGGTACGGGCGGGAGCTGCGCGCGGCCACGGCGCAGCTGGTGGTCGCACCCGAGACGGCCGTGCCCCTGCTGCCCCAGCAGTTGCCCGAGGAATACCTGGACCTGCTGCGCGAACCGTATCTGAAGAAGGGAGGCCGGCAGGCGGCGCTGCTGGGCATTCCGCTGGGCTCGGAAGAGGCCGGCTATACGAACTCGGTCGTGGGCTGGCAGCCTGGCCAGATCCAGGACTACCAATACGACAAGCACCATCTGGTGCCCTTCGGGGAGTTCATCCCGCCGCTGTTTCGCTGGTTCACGCAGATGATGAACATACCGCTGGGCGACTTCAACCGCGGCGCGCTGGGCCAGCCTTCCATGGCCTGGGCTGGCGAGCGGCTGTCACCCAACATCTGCTACGAGGATTTGTTTGGCGAAGAGCTGGGTGCACATTTCGGCAATGCAGCGACGGCGCCCACGGTGCTGGTGAATTTCAGCAACATCGGCTGGTTTGGCGACAGCGTGGCGATCGACCAGCATCTGGCCATCAGCCGCATGCGGGCGCTGGAGTTCGAGCGCCCCATGCTGCGCGCCACCAATACCGGCGCCACGGTGGCCATCGACCACCGGGGCGTGGTGACGCACGCGCTGGTGCCTTACGAGCGCGCGGTGCTTGAGGCCAGTGTGCAGGGCCGCGAGGCCTTGACACCGTTTGCGCGCTGGGTGAATGCAGCAGGTCTGGTCCCGCTGTGCGCCGCTGCTGCGGCGGTGCTGCTGGTGGCCTGGATCGGCCGCCGCAGGGCCTCGGTTCAGGGGCTGTAGCCAAGTCCCGCGACCTGGGTCGGCGTGGCTTTTGTGGCAGAGTTTTGATGCGGCCTCGGGGTTTTGTTGCAGTCTGGCAACGTTCAGCCCCGATAATGCGCGGCTGCATGGTCCGCTGCGGGCCGCACCCATTCAGAGATAGAGGTGGCGTCAGTGCCGCCGTGGAGCAAGTTAGACAATGGCCGATTCTTTTTCGTATGAGCAACTGATCGCTTCGGGCGAAGGCAAGCTGTTTTCCGCAGACAGCGGGCGTCTGCCACTGCCTCCCATGCTGATGTTCGACCGCATCACGCACATCGACACGGATGGTGGCGCCCACGGCCTGGGCAAGATCGTCGCCGAACTCGACATCAAGCCTGATCTCTGGTTCTTCGACTGCCATTTCCGGGGCGACCCCGTCATGCCCGGCTGCCTGGGTCTGGACGCCATGTGGCAACTGATCGGCTTTTACCTGACCTGGCTGCGCCTTCCCGGCCGGGGCCGTGCGCTGGGCGCCGGCGAAGTCAAGTTCACGGGCGAAGTGGGTCCTGACGTCAAGCTCGTGACCTACGAAATCGACATCAAGCGCGTGATCAAGCGCAAGCTCAACATGGCCATCGGCGATGCGCGCCTGCTGGCCGACGGCAAGGAAATCTACGTCGCCAATGACCTGCGCGTGGGCCTGTTCCTGCGCGAGGGTGAAGGCCAGGGAACGGCAGCATGACCAAACGTCGCGTAGTCATCACCGGCGCGGGCATTGTCTCGTGCATCGGCAACGACCTCGATACCGTGGAGACCTCGCTGCGCGAGGGGCGCACGGGCATCAAGGCCATGCCGAAGTTCACCGAACTGGGCATGCGCAGCCAGGTGGCCGGTGTGCCGGAGATCGACGTCGAGGCACGTATCGATCGCAAGCAGTTGCGCTTCATGGGCGATGCCGCTGCCTATGCGCAGATCGCGCTGGAAGATGCCATCGCCCAGGCCGGCCTGGCTCCCGAGCAGGTCAGCCATCCGCGTACCGGCCTGATCATGGGCTCGGGCGGCGGGTCGCCGGCCAACCAGATCGAGGCGGCCGACACGCTGCGCGAAAAAGGCATTCGCCGCGTCGGGCCCTACCAGGTCACGCGCTGCATGAGCTCCACGGTGTCCGCCTGCCTGGCGACCAACTTCAAGGTCAAGGGCATCAACTACTCCATCACCTCGGCCTGCTCCACCTCGGCGCACTGCATCGGCGCAGCGGCGCAGCAGATCGCCTGGGGCATGCAGGACGTGATGTTTGCCGGCGGCGGCGAAGAGCTGTCCTGGGGCATGGCACTGCTGTTCGACGGCATGGGGGCCATGTCCAGCAAGTACAACGACCAGCCCGAAAAGGCTTCGCGCGCCTATGACGCCCACCGCGACGGTTTCGTGATCGCAGGTGGCGGCGGCGCGGTGGTGCTGGAAAGCCTGGAGCACGCCCAGGCCCGGGGTGCGAACATCCTGGCCGAAGTCGTGGGCTTTGGCGCCACCAGCGATGGCGAGGACATGGTCGCGCCCTCGGGCGACGGCGCCATCGCCTGCATGCAGCAGGCCCTTGAAGGCCTCGAAGGCGGCGTGGACTACATCAACACCCACGGCACCTCCACGCCCGTGGGCGACATGCAGGAAGTGCGCGCCATGCGCGCGCTGTTCGGCGACCAGGTGCCGCCGTTCTCCTCCACCAAGTCGCTGACCGGCCACTCGCTGGGCGCCACCGGCGTGCAGGAAGCCATCTACTGCATGATCATGATGAACAAGGGCTTCATCGCGGGTTCGGTCAACGTGGACACGCCCGATCCCGCGCTGAACGACATGCCCCTGGTCACGCGCACACGCGATGCCCAGCTGAACACCGTGCTGTCCAACAGCTTCGGCTTCGGTGGCACGAACGCCTCGCTGGTGCTGCGCCGCTGGCAGGGCCAGTGAATACGCCCTGGTGTGTAAAAGGCGTGTCCTGAAGGAAAAAGCCCGCCTCCTGCGGGCTTTTTCACTGGTGAACGCCGACAATGCCCAGGTCGCGCGGGAGGCAGCACGGCAGGCTGCTGCCCGAACCCCGAACCAAGAACAATGAAATTTTGCAAGGTTGAACCATGATTGTTGTCACAGGCGGCGCCGGCTTCATCGGCGCCAATTTCGTGCTGGACTGGCTGGCTGCCGGCGATGAGCCGGTGCTCAACGTGGACAAGCTCACCTACGCGGGCAACCTCAAGAGCCTGGAGAGCCTGCAGGGCGATGCGCGCCATGTCTTCGTGCAGGCCGACATCGGCGATGGCGAAGTCCTGGCCCGCCTGCTGGCCGAGCACCAGCCGCGCGCCGTGGTCAACTTTGCGGCCGAAAGCCATGTGGACCGCTCCATCCATGGCCCCGAGGACTTCATCCAGACCAACGTGGTCGGCACCTTCCGCCTGCTCGAGGCCGTGCGCGGCTACTGGAGCGCGCTGGATGCCGAGGCCAGGGCGGCCTTCCGCTTCCTGCATGTCTCCACTGACGAGGTCTATGGCAGCTTGGCGCCAGCGGCACCGGCCTTCACCGAAGACCATAACTACGAACCCAACAGCCCGTACTCGGCCAGCAAGGCCGCCAGCGACCACCTGGTGCGCGCCTGGCATCACACCTACGGCCTGCCCGTGCTGACCACCAACTGCAGCAACAACTACGGCCCGCTGCATTTCCCCGAGAAGCTGATCCCCCTGATGATCGTCAACGCCCTGGCCGGCAAGCCTTTGCCCATCTATGGCGATGGCATGCAGGTGCGCGACTGGCTCTATGTGCGCGACCATTGCAGCGCCATCCGCCGCGTGCTGGAGGCCGGCAGGCTGGGCGAGACCTACAACGTGGGCGGCTGGAACGAAAAGCCCAACGTCGAGATCGTGAACACCGTCTGCGCGCTGCTCGACGAGCTGCGCCCCAAGGCCAATGGCACCAGCTACGCTGCCCAGATCACCTATGTGAAGGACCGCCCCGGTCACGACCGGCGCTATGCCATCGACGCGCGCAAGCTCGAGCGCGAACTGGGCTGGAAGCCCGCGGAGACCTTCGAGACCGGCATCCGCAAGACCGTGCAGTGGTACCTGGACAATCCCGAGTGGGTGGCCGATGTGCAGTCCGGCGCCTACCGCGAATGGGTCAGCCGCCAGTACACGGAGGGAGCCGGCGCATGAAGCTGCTGCTGCTGGGCCGCAATGGACAGGTGGGCTGGGAGCTGCAGCGCAGCCTGGCGCCGCTGGGCGAGTTGGTCGCGCTGGAGCGCCAGGGCGACGCCGGTGGCCAGGGCCTGTGCGGCGATCTCTCTCTCCTCGATGAACTCGCACGGACCGTGCGCGCTCTGCGTCCCGATGTCATCGTCAATGCCGCCGCCCACACGGCCGTGGACAAGGCCGAAAGCGAGCCGGACCAGGCGCGGCTGCTCAATGCGCTGGCTCCCCAGGTGCTGGCCCGCGAGGCGGCGCAGACCGGCGCGCTGCTGGTGCACTACAGCACGGACTACGTCTTCGACGGCAGCGGCAGCGCTGCGCGCACGGAGACCGAGGCCACGGCGCCGCTGTCCGTCTATGGCGGCAGCAAGCTCGAAGGCGAGCAGCTGATCCAGGCTTCGGGCTGCCGCCACCTGATCTTTCGCACCAGCTGGGTCTATGCGGCGCGCGGCGGCAACTTCGCCAAGACCATGCTGCGCCTGGCCCAGGAGCGTGAAGCACTCAGCGTGATCGACGACCAATGGGGCGCACCGACGGGCGCGGACCTCATCGCCGACGTCACGGCCCATGCCATTCGCCAGCTGCAGCGCCAACCCGGCGACCAGGGCCTGTACCACCTGGTGGCCGGTGGCGAGACCACCTGGCATGCCTACGCCAGCCACGTGATCGCCCGCGCCCGCGAACTCGCGCCCGACCGGCCCTGGAAGGTGCAGCGCATAGCTGCCGTGCCTACCAGCGCCTTTCCCACCCCGGCGCAGCGTCCGCACAATTCCCGCCTGAACACCGACCGGCTGCAGCAGACCTTCGGCCTGCGCCTGCCCCACTGGCAGGCAGGCGTGGACCGCATGCTGCAGGAAATCATCTGAGCGCGGCTGCGCGCTTCGGCAGAACCCCAGGATCCAGGACATGAACCAGACACGCAAAGGCATCATCCTCGCGGGCGGCTCCGGCACCCGCCTGCACCCGGCCACGCTGGCCATCAGCAAGCAACTGCTGCCGGTCTACGACAAGCCGATGATCTACTACCCGCTGAGCGCCCTCATGCTCGCGGGCATCCGCGAGATCCTCGTGATCAGCACCCCGCAGGACACGCCGCGCTTCGAGCAATTGCTGGGCGATGGTTCGCAATGGGGCCTGAAGCTCGAATATGCAGTCCAGCCCAGCCCGGATGGCCTGGCCCAGGCCTTTTTGATCGCCGAAGACTTCCTGGCCGGCGCCCCCAGCGCCCTGGTGCTGGGCGACAACATCTACTACGGACACGATTTCCCCCGCCTGCTCGAACGCGCTGACGCGCGCAGCGAAGGCGCCACGGTGTTTGCCTACCATGTGCAGGACCCGGAACGCTATGGCGTGGCCGAGTTCGATGCCCAGGGCCGGGTTCTTTCCCTGGAGGAAAAGCCCAGGCAGCCCAGGAGCAACTACGCGGTCACGGGCCTGTATTTCTACGACAGCCAGGTCGTTGAGCTGGCAAAGTCCATCAAGCCCTCGGCGCGCGGAGAGCTGGAAATCACCGACCTCAACCGCCTGTACCTGGACAAGGGCCAGCTCAATGTGGAGCTCATGGGCCGTGGCTATGCCTGGCTGGACACGGGCACGCACGACAGCCTGCTGGAGGCCGGCCAGTTCATCGCCACGCTGCAGCAGCGCCAAGGCCTGAAGGTGTCATGCCCCGAGGAGATCGCCTTCCGCCAGGGCTGGATAGACCGTGCCCAGCTCGAGACGCTGGGCCAGGCGCTGGCCAAGAACGGCTATGGCCAGTACCTGCTGCAGATCCTCAAGGAAAAGGTGCACGCATGAAAGCAACACCCCTGGCCATTCCCGAGGTGATGCTGATCGAGCCCAAGGTCTTTGGTGACGATCGCGGCTTCTTCCTCGAAAGCTTCAACCAGCAGGCCTTCAACCAGGCCACGGGCACGGACCACCAGTTCGTGCAGGACAACCACAGCCGCAGCAAGAAGGGCGTGCTGCGCGGCCTGCACTACCAGCTGCCTCCCCATGCCCAGGGCAAGCTGGTGCGCGTGGTGCGCGGCGCCGTGTTCGATGTGGCCGTGGACATCCGCAAGGGCTCGTCCACCTTCGGCCAATGGGTGGGCGCCGAGCTGACGGAAGACAACCACCGCCAGCTGTGGGTGCCCCCAGGCTTTGCCCACGGCTTCATGGTGCTCAGCGACAGCGCCGACTTCCTCTACAAGGCCACGGCCTTCTACGCGCCCCAGGCCGATCGCGGCATTGCCTGGGACGACCCGGCCATCGGCGTGCAGTGGCCGCAGCTCGATGTGGAGCTATCGCTGTCGGACAAGGACCTCAGGCAGCCGCTGCTGGCGGATGCCGAGCTGGCCTGAGCCAGTTCACATCTGGTCCGGCAGCATCCCGCCCGGCACGGCTTCCTCCAGAAAGCCGGCGATCAGCCGGGCCTGGCGGCGTTCGCGCAGGCAGTACAGGTACTCGGGCAGGCGCGGCACGGGGCCTGCGAAGGGCAGGACGACGATGTCGGGGTGGGCCGAGGCTTCATGCCGGGCGAAGACGCTGATGCCCATGTCGCGGATCACGGCCTCGCGGATGGCTTCGCGGCTGGCGATTTCCATGATGTGGCGCGGTGCCAGGCCGGCGGCGGCCAGCATCTGTTCGGTGAGCTGGCGCGTCATGGAGCCGCGCTCGCGCAGGATCAGCGTGTCTTGCACCAGATCGGACGCCTGCACCATGGTGCGCTGCGCCAGCCGGTGGCTGCGGTGCACCAGCAGGGCCAGCGGGTCCTGGCCCAGCTCCACGCGCAGCAGGCGCGGATCACCTTCCAGGTGCGATGAGGTCGCCAGGTCCACCTGGTAGTCCACCAGCGCTTGCACCATCTGGCGCGAGTTGCCGCCCACGATGGCCACTTCCACCCGCTCGAAGCGCCGCTGGTAGCGCTTGACGATGTCCAGCACGTAGTAGGGCGCCGTCGCACCGATGCGCAACTGGCCCTGGCTGGCATCGCCCGAATGGCGCAGCGCCGACTCCAGCTGGATGGTCTGCAGCAGCAATTGCTCGACCTGGGGCAGCAGGCGCAGCCCGGCATCGGTGATGGACAGGCGCCCGCCCTGGCGATGGAACAGCTCCACGCCATAGTGCTCTTCCAGTGCGCGGATCTGGGTGGTCACGGTGGGCTGGCTCAGCGAAAGCTGGCGTGCCGCCTGCGTGATGCTGCCCAGGCGGGCCACCCAGAAGAAGGACTTGAGCTGCGTGACGAACATGGCGGGGTGTTGGGGTCAGGAATGCCTGGCGCCATTTCAACATGGCGCCGTGATGCGCAGGGCCGGCGTGGCCGGGTATGTCCCTGGAAACAACTCCTGCGCCTGAAGGCACACTTCTTGCATACCAGTTTGCGTGCCAATTTGTGTGCCAGCTGATTCATGGGTCTCGGCTGGTCTTGTGTCAGTGATTGCTCGTGATCAAGGAGCGCAGCAATGGATATTCGCAATCCCTCGCCGGGTCTTTACAACGAAGACTTGGCGCCCACCAAGGACCGCCGCTGGGGCGCCTTCAGCATTTTCAACGTCTGGACTTCGGACGTGCACAGCCTCTGGGGCTACTACCTGGCGGCCAGCCTGTTTCTGCTGTGCGGCAGCTTCGTCAATTTTCTGATCGCCATCGGCATCAGCTCCCTGGTCATCTTCTTCTTGATGAACCTGGTGGGCTATGCGGGCGAGAAGACCGGCGTGCCCTATCCGGTGCTGGCGCGTGCGTCCTTCGGGGTATGGGGCGCGAATCTGGCTGCCCTGGTGCGAGCCATCGTGGCCTGCTTCTGGTACGGGGCGCAGACGGCGGCGGCCTCGGGCGCCATGGTGGCGCTGCTGGTGCGCAATGAGGCGTTGCTGTCCTTCCACCAGACCACGCACTGGCTGGGCCATTCGGGTCTGGAGGTGATCTGCTACGTGGTCATCTGGGCCTTGCAGCTGCTGATCATCCAAAGGGGCATGGAGACCGTGCGGCGATTCCAGGACTGGGCCGGGCCTGCCGTGTGGATCGCCATGCTGGTGCTGGCCATCGGCCTGTGCGTGAAGGCCGGCGGCTTCAGTTTCGACCACGGCATTCCCATGGATGTGCTGCTGGACAAGACCAAGGATGCGGGGGTGAGCGGCGCGCCGGGCAGCTTCTGGGCGCTGATGGCCGTGGGCGCGACCTGGATCACCTACTTTGCGGCGCTGTACCTGAACTTCTGCGATTTCTCGCGCTATGCGAAGAACAAGGAGGCGGTGGCCAAGGGCAACCTCTGGGGCCTGCCCGTGAACCTGATCGCGTTCTCGCTGGTGGCCGGCATCACCACGATTGCGGCCTTCAAGGTCTATGGCGAGGTGCTGCTGCATCCCGAGCAGATCTCGGCCAAGTTCGACAGCTGGGTGCTGGCCCTGCTGGCCGCCGTCACCTTTGCCGTGGCCACGCTGGGCATCAACGTGGTGGCCAACTTCGTCTCGGCGGCCTTCGATATTTCCAACGTGTTTCCCAAGCGCATCGACTTCAAGCGCGGCGGATACATCGCCGCACTGATCGCCCTGGCTCTCTACCCCTTTGCACCATGGGAGGGCGGCGCTGGCCACTTCGTGAACGCCATCGGCGCCACCATGGGGCCGCTGCTGGGCATCATCCTGGTGGACTACTACCTGGTGGCCAAGGGCAACATCAACGTGGCGGCGCTGTATGACGAGCATGGCGAATACCGCTACGAGGGCGGCTGGAACGTCAACGCGCTTATCGCCACGGGCATCGGCAGCGTGTTCTCCACCATCCTGCCGAACTTCACCAGCCTGCTGCCGGCCTGGTGGGGCACCTACGGCTGGTTCTTCGGCGTGCTGATCGGCGGCAGCGTGTACTGGGTGATGGCCACGCTGCGCCCGCGCCGCATTCCGGCCGCAGCCTGAGGAGGCCGCCATGTCCGAGCCGCAGGATGCGCCGGCCACCGGGCCGGCCTTGATTGCCGAGCGCGTGATGCGCTCCATCGTCGAGCGCAAGCTGCGCCCTGGCGAACGCCTGGGCGAAAAGGAACTGGCCGAGGTCTTCGGCGTGAGCCGCACCATGGTGCGCGAGGCGCTGATGCAGCTGCAGGCGCGCGGCTTCGTCGAGGTGCGCTCGCGCCAGGGCTGGTACGTCGTCGAGCCCTCGTTCGAGGAAGCCCAGGAAACCTATGCCGCGCGCCGCGTGCTGGAGTCCGGCATGCTGCGCGACGCGGGCCGGCCGCTGCAGGCGGCCATACGCACGCTGCGCGAGCATGTGGCCCAGGAGCGCGGCGCCATCGCCGAGGCCGACAACGCCGGCCAGCGCAGCGTGCTGCTGGCCGACTTCCACGTCTGCCTGGCCGAGCAACTGGGCAACCGCTTTCTCACGGCCATGATGGCCGACCTGTCGGCGCGCACCACCCTGGTGTCTGCGCTGTACCAGTCGCAGACCGAGGCCCAGCACTCCAATGCCGACCACGAGGCCATCGTCGATGCGCTGGCGGCCGGCGACATGGCGCGCGCCGAGCAGCTGATGCGCGATCACATCGACGCACTGGCCGCGCGGCTGGACGAGGACCTTGCCCACCGCGCGCGCCTGCAGGACCGGCTGCTGGATGCGCTGCAGCCGCAGACGGCCCAGGGTGAGCGCCCGGGCAGGGTAAAGCCGCGCCGCTGAAGAAGGCGGGAGCGGGGCGAGGGGGCGCCGAGGGGCGGAGGGCACCCAAATCCGCCAATACCCGCTTCGCTAAATTTCCGTTGTGTGACACGGACGTTTCACCTGCGCTTTCTACAGTGGGTGTCAGAGGTGGCGACCCTGCCGCCTGTCCACGAACCCACAACGGAACTGACACGCCATGCGCCACACCCTTGCCTCCCTGGGCCGCCGCCTCGCCATTGCCTCTGCGGCGCTGACCGTCGCCTCCTTCGCCTCCCTGGCCCACGCGGCCAAGACCGAGCTGCTGGTCTACAGCGCGCTGGAGGCCGACCAGATCAAGGCCTACAAGAGCGGCTTCGAGAAGGCCCATCCCGAGATCGAACTCAAGTTCGTGCGCGACAGCACGGGCATCATCACGGCCCGCCTGCTGGCCGAGAAGGCCAATCCCCAGGCCGACGTGATCTGGGGCGTGGCCGCCACCTCGCTGATGCTGCTGGACAAGCAGGGCATGCTCCAGCCCTACGCGCCCAAGGGCCTGGACAAGGTGCGAGCCAACATGCGCGATCCGCGCGCCCAGCCGACCTGGGTGGGCATGGACCTGTGGTCCTCGGCCATCTGCTTCAACACCGTGGAGGCCGGCAAGCGCAAGCTGCCGGTGCCCGCCAGCTGGGCCGACCTGGTCAGGCCCGAGTTCAAGGGCACGATCACCATGCCCCACCCGGCCTCCAGCGGCACGGGCTACCTGATGGTCGCGGCCTGGCTGCAGATCATGGGCGAGGACAAGGGCTGGGCCTACATGGACGGCCTGCACCAGAACATGGGCGTGTACACGCACAGCGGCTCCAAGCCCTGCCGCCAGGCAGGGGCCGGGGAGTTTCCCGTGGGCCTGAGCTTCGAATACCGAGCCAGCAAGACCAAGAAGGACGGTGCGCCCATCGACATCGTTTTCCCCCGGGAAGGCCTGGGCTGGGATGTGGAGGCCACGGCCATCCTCAAGACCAGCAAGAAGCAGGAAGCCGCCAAGGCCCTGGCCGACTGGGCCGTCACGCCCGAGGCCAACAAGCTCTACGCCGCCAACTTCGCCGTGCTGGCCTTGCCCGAGGCGCAGGAAAAGCTGGAGTTCATTCCTGCCGACCTCGAAAAGCGGCTGGCGAAGAACGACTTCGATTGGGCCGCGGCCAACCGCGAGCGCATCCTGGCCGAGTGGAGCCGCCGCTACGAAGCCAAGGCAGAGAAAAAGTAAGCCGGAGCCACGCCATGCTGCGCATAGACCATATCGCCAAGCGCTACCGCGAGCAGCAGGTGCTGCGCGGCATTGACCTGAACGTGGAGGCGGGCGAGTTCGTCAGCCTGCTCGGCCCTTCGGGCTGCGGCAAGACCACGCTGCTGCGCATCGTCTGCGGCATCGACATGCCTGACGAGGGCAGGGTGCTGTTCCAGGGCGATGACATCACGCGCTGGCCGGCCGCGCGCCGTGGCTTCGGCGTGGTGTTCCAGAGCTATGCGCTGTTTCCCAACCTGACGGCCGCGCAGAACGTGGCCTTCGGGCTGAACGGGCAGCCTGCGGCGCAGGCGCGCGAGCGCGTGGCCGAGATGTTGTCCCTGGTGGGTCTGGGCGCGCAGGCCCAGCGCTACCCGGCCCAGCTGTCGGGCGGCCAGCAGCAGCGCGTGGCACTTGCCCGCGCGCTGGCGCCCCGGCCGCGCCTGCTGCTGCTCGACGAGCCGCTGTCCGCGCTCGATGCCCAGGTGCGCACCGAGCTGCGCAGCGAGATCCGCCAACTGCAGCGCCAGTTGGGCATCGCCTCCATCATGGTCACGCACGACCAGGAAGAGTCCTTGTCCATGGCCGACCGCGTGGTGCTCATGCACCAGGGCCGCATCGAGCAGCAGGGTTCGCCCGAGCAGCTCTATGCCCAGCCCGTGAGCCAGTTCGCGGCCGGTTTCGTGGGCCGCATGAACCTGCTGCCGGCCACGGCCGAGGGGGCGGACCAGGTGCGCATCGGCGAAGCCAGCCTGCGCTGTGCGCCGGCCGGCTTCGAGCGTGGCGACGCGCTGCTGGTCGGCGTGCGTCCGGAAAGCGTGGTGCTGCACCCGGCCCAGCCCACGGCGTTGCCCAACCTGTTGCGCGCCCGCGTGGTGGAGACCTCCTTCCTCGGATCGATGGCCCTGGTGCGCCTGTACAGCCCCACGCTGCAATGCCAGGTTGACGCCCAGTGGCCCCTGCGCCACGACGTCGGCCTGCCCGACTGGCTGCAGGGCGAGGTGCTGATGGAGTTGCCCGCCGCTGCGCTGCAGCCGTTGGCGGCGCCCGATGCGAGGAAGGCCGCATGAGCGCGCATCCCATGGACACGGCCGTTTCCGTGCCGGTGCCGGTGGACCGCTTCGCTTGCGCACGCCGCAGCGCGCCTGCAGGACCCGTGCGTCCGCAGGGGCGCAGCGCAGGCTGGGAGCGCTGGTGGCTGGGCGCCCTGGTGCTGGGCGCACTGGCCTGGCTGCTGGCCACCATCGCCCTGCCGGTGGCCAGCCTGCTGGGCAGGAGTTTCTGGGACGACACGGGCCGCTTCACGGGCCTGGCCCAGTTCATCACCTATGCGCGCATGCCGGGCGTGACGCAATCGCTGTTCAACAGCCTGTGGCTGTCGGCCGTGAGCAGCACGGTCTGCGTGCTGCTGGCCTATGCCTACGCCTATGGCGTGGTGCGCAGCTGCATGCCGCTGGCGCGCTGGTTCCGCGCGCTGGCCCTGGTGCCGCTGCTGGCGCCCTCGCTGCTCATGGCCATCAGCCTGATCTACCTGTTCGGCAGCCAGGGCCTGCTCAAGGGCTGGCTGCAGGGGGGCTCGGCCTACGGGCCCTTCGGCATCATCGTGGGCTCGGTGCTCTGGACCTTTCCGCATGCGCTGATGATCCTGTGCACCACGCTGGCCTCGGGCGATGCGCGCCTGTACGAGGCGGCCGCCACGCTGGGCGCCAGCCGCTGGCGCAGCTTCCGCCAGGTCACGCTGCCGGCCAGCCGCTACGGGCTGATGATTTCGTGGATCGTGGTTTTCGTGCTCGTGGTGACCGACTTCGGCGTGCCCAAGGTCATTGGCGGCAACACGGCCATGCTGGCCACCGACATCTACAAGCAGGTCATCGGCCAGCAAAACCTGTCCATGGGTGCGGTGGTGGCCATGCTGCTGCTGGTGCCGGCCGGCCTGGCCTTTGCGGCCGAGCGCCATTTGCGTGCGCGCCAGGCGGCCACCATGGGCGTGCGCTCCGTGCCGCTGGTGCCCCAGCCCCATGCGCCGCTGGACCGCGCGCTGTTCGCCTACTGCGCGCTGGTGGCGCTGGCGCTGCTGGCCGTCTTGGGCACGGCCGTGCTGGCCTCCCTGGTCAGCTACTGGCCGTACAACCTCACGCTGACATTCAAGAACTACCGCTTCGACATGATGGACGGCGGCGGCTGGGCCAGCTATGGCAACTCGCTGTCCATGGCGCTGGCCACGGCCGTGCTGGGCGCGGTGCTGAGCTTTGTGACCGCCTACCTGGTGGCCAAGCCCGTGCGCTGGGCGCGCACGCGCCAGTGGCTGCATGCCGTGGCCACGCTGCCCATGGCCGTGCCGGGGCTGGCGCTGGGCCTGGGCTACATCCTGTTCTTCAATGCCCAGGGCAATCCGCTGCACTTCCTGTACGGCAGCATGGCCATCCTGGTGCTGTGTTCGGTGGCGCATTTCTTCTCGGTGGCGCACATCACGCAACTGGCCGCGCTGCAGCAGCTCGATGCCGAGTACGAGCGCGTGGCCGATTCCATGGGTGTGGCCTTCTGGACGCTGCTGTGGCGCGTGCACCTGCCGGTATGCCTGCCCGTGGTCATGCAGGTGGCCGGCTATTTCTTCGTCAACGCCATGACCACGGTGTCGGCCGTGGTGTTCCTGTACTCGCCCGAGACCACGCTGGCCTCGGTGGCCGTGCTGGCCATGGACGACGCGGGCGACACCGCGCCGGCCGCCGCCATGGCCACGCTGATCTTTGCCACGGCCGCTGCGGGCCGGCTGCTGATCGCGGCGCTGGATGCCTGGGTGCAGCGGCGCACGCAGCGCTGGCGCCAGCGCTGACTTTTTTCCTTTCCCTCTCCTCTGTTTTCTCCCATGAAGAACTACGACCTGATCGTGGTGGGGGCCGGCATTGTCGGCCTGGCCCACGCCTATGCGGCTGCGCGCCGTGGCCGCAGCGTGCTCGTCATCGAGCGCGACGCGGCCTGCATCTCCGCCTCCATCCGCAATTTCGGCTTTGTCACTGTCACGGGGCAGCAGGCGGGCGCCCACTGGCAGCGGGCCATGCGTTCGCGCGATACCTGGGCCGAGATCGCGCCGCAGGCCGGCATCGAGGTCGTGCACCGCGGCCTGTGGCTGACGGCGCGCCGGGCCAGCGCCGAGGCCGTGCTCCACGCCTTTCTGAGCACCTCCATGGGCGAGCGCTGCGAGCTGCTCACGCCGGCCCAGGCCGCCGAACGCCACCCGGCACTGCGCACCGAAGACCTCAGCGCCGTGCTCTACAGCCCGCATGAGCTGCGCGTGGAGTCGCGCACAGCCATTGCCAGGTTGGCGCAGTGGCTGGAGCAGGCCATGGGCGTGGATTTCCGCTTTGGCGAGGCCGTGCTCGACGTGGCCGCGCCCCGGGTGCGCAGCACGCGCGCCAGCTACCACGGCGAACGCGTGGTGGTCTGCAACAACGCCGACCCGGGCGGCCTGTTCGCCGGCCTGTGGACGCCGCACCGCATCCAGCTGTGCCAGCTGCAGATGCTGCGCGTGCGGCCGCAGCCGGGCTTGCAGCTCAAGGGCTCGGTCATGGGGGACCTGAGCATGGTCAGATACGAGGGCTACAGCGCCCTGCCCGAAGCCGCCGTGCTGCGCGCCGAACTGGAGCGGGAGGAGGGCGAGAGCCTGGCCCACGGCATCCACCTGATCGCCGTGCAAAGCGCCGACGGCAGCCTGGTGGTGGGCGACTCCCACCACTACGGCGCAGCGCCCCCGCCCTTTGCCAGCGAGGCCGTGGACCGGCTGATGCTGCGCCACATGAACGAGGCCCTGCACTTGCGCGATGCGCAGGTGGTGGAGCGCTGGGTGGGCGTCTACCCGAGCGCGCAGGACGCGCCCTGCGTGGTGCATGCGCCCGACGAGGCCACGCGCGTGGTCGCTGTGACGGGTGGGTCCGGCGCCAGCACGGCGTTCGGTCTGGCCGAGGAGGTCTGGAGCGCGTGGTGAGCGGCAGCCGGCCTACTTACTGGCCGAACATCACCCACAGCAGCGCCAGCACCATGATCGTGGCCAGCACGGCCAGCGTGATCTTGAGGGCGCTGTAGGGGCGCTCGCCCGCGATCTGGCCCGTGTAGCCGTTGGCGATGATCTGGAAGGTCCTGCTGCCGTAGGTGTAGCCCACCAGCCAGACCGGCACGAGGATGTGCTTGAAGGTGCGGCCCTGGTACTCGCGCTGCATCTGCAGGTTGCGGTAGGTGTCGCCGGGCACCTGGCGTGCGCACAGGGCGCGCAGCTGCTCGTCCATGTCCTGCACGTTGACCTGGGCGGCCTTGCCCAGGTCGATCTGGTAGCGCTCCACGGTCCAGCCGCGCACGAACTCGGGCGTGTAGGGCTTGAGGTCGGTGGTGGTGGGAAAGGGCTCCACCTGGCGCAGCAGGTTGGCGTGCACGCCCACGGTGCCTGGCACCAGCTCGTCGTCGAAGAAATGGGCGAGGCTGCCCGAGGCCGGCTCCCAGCGCACATGGCGCACCTGGCGCGTCTGCACGTTGCCGTTGCTGTCGCGGTAAGACTCGGTGGTGTAGTAGTAGAAGCCCGCCTCGGCCTGCCAGTCGGCGCTGGCGTGGGCGTCGAAGGTCCAGTAGGGCAGGTAGACGCCGTGCAGCGTGTCGGTCAGCGCGGCGGATTTCAGGCGGTTGGGCGCGAACCAGCGGCTGCCGTACCACTGGCGTATGCGGTCGCGGATCTGGCCGTCGCTGATCTTGAAGGGCAGGATGCTCTGCGGCGTGATGGCATCGCCCTGGCCCTCGTGGGCCACGATGGAGGGCGAGCCGCAGAAGTCGCAGCGCTGGGCCACGGTTCGGTTGACGAAGACCGAGATCGCGCGGCAGTTCTGGCACTGGACCTCGTAGCGGTCCTCCGTGCCCCAGCCCCGGCCGGACTTTGGGTTGCGCAGTGCCTCGGCCAGGTCCTGCTCGACCACATCGCGGCCCAGTTCCTCGCGCGTTTCCTCGCTCCAGGGCACCGTGGTGCCGCAGTACGGGCACTTGAGCGCCTGGGCCTGGGCATTCCATTCGAGGTTGGCGCCGCATTCGGGGCAGGGGTGCTTGCGCACCATGGCCGGCGCGGCGGCAGCGGCCTCCCAGGAACCGGAGGCGGGGGAAGTCGAGGTGCTGGAGGAACTGGAGGAGGGCGCGCTCACGGCATCGGTCCTGGAAAACGGGACGCGGCGCCAGGCAGGGCCTGGCGCCGCAAAGGGTCAAACCACGGAAATGTCAGCCGCGCAGGAAGTCATCGAGTGCGGCTTGCGCAATGCGCCACTGGCTGCCGATCTGGCGCGCCTTGAGGTTGCCGGCCTGGATCTCGGCCAGCACATCGGCCTCGCTGACACCCAGCACCTGGGCCGCCTGTGCCGGAGTCAGCACCTGCAGGCCACCGGCGGCGGGTGCTGCCGGCGCCTGGGCGGCGGCAGGCGAGAACGGGTCGGAGGCCTGGCCGGCCGGTGCGCCACCGGCGCCGCCGCCGTTTTGCATGCTCTTCATCATCTCCTGCGCCATGCCGAAGCCCATGGCCATGGTGGCGGGCAGGGTGGCTGCGGCAGCGCCTTCGCCGCCCGTGGTCATGGCCTGGCCCATCTGGTACTTGACGTAGTCGTTGAGGTTGCCGATGGCCGTCATGCTGGAGCGCTTGTCGATGGCCTGCTCCACCTCGGGCGGCACGGACACGTTCTCCAGCACGAAGCTGGTGATCTCCAGGCCGTACTTGTCCGTCATGGCCGGGTTGATCAGCGGCAGCAGCGCATCGCCCAGCTCGCCATAGCGCTGGGCCACGTCCAGCACGGGCACCCGGGCCTTGGCCAGCGACTCGGTGAACACGCTGATGATGCGCGAGCGCATGGTGTCGGCGAACTCGTCGATGCGGAAGTTCTGGTCCGTGCCGGCCACTTCCTTGAGGAACTTGGCCGGCTCGACGATGCGGAAGTCATAGGTGCCGAAGGCGCGCAGGCGCACGGCGCCGAAGTCCTGGTCGCGCACCATCACGGGGTTGGAGGTGCCCCACTTGTTGCCCGTGAACAGCCGCGTGTTGATGAAGTAGACATCGCACTTGAACGGCGAGTTGAAGCCGTACTTCCAGCCCTGGATGGTGGACAGGATGGGAATGTTCTGCGTGGTCAGCGTGTGCTTGCCGGGGCTGAACAGGTCGGCGTACTGGCCGGCCGAGACGAACTGCACCTGCTGCGACTCGCGCACGATGAGCTGTGCGCCGTTCTTGATTTCCTTGTCGTCGTCGGGCCAGCGGTAGGAGAGCGTGTCGCGCGAGTCATCGGTCCACTCGATGATCTCTATCAGTTGCTTGGTGATGATGTTCATCAGGTTCATGGCAGGCTCCGAAACGGTGGTGGTCCACGACAAAAAAGGTCAATGGGCCATTCTAGGCGGCGTGCATGGCGGCGGGGAGAACGGCCACCGGCCGCTGCCCCGGTGAATTGTCAAAAAATGATCCGGATGCGTCGTGCAAGGCGGGCTTTCGGGGCTTCGCGCGCCACGGCCTTTGCCGGCATGTGTCGCTTGCTCCGTTTTTTGATGCAGATCGCCCTGTGGAGCGTCTGCCGTGGGGCCGCAGGCCCGCGCCACGGCGCAGGGCCGGGCGGCGCCTTAAAATCGTCGTTTGCGCGGCGCGAGCCGCCTCTCATTCACCGGCGCGGCCCCGGCCTGCGTGCGACGCCTGAAACAAGTCATGCTCACTTTCCAACAAATCATCCTCAAGCTGCAGTCCTACTGGGCCGACCAGGGCTGCGCGCTGCTCCAGCCCTATGACATGGAAGTGGGCGCGGGCACCTCGCATACCGCCACCTTCCTGCGCGCCCTGGGCCCCGAGCCCTGGAAGGCCGCCTACGTGCAGCCCAGCCGCCGCCCCAAGGACGGCCGCTACGGCGACAACCCCAACCGCCTGCAGCACTACTACCAGTTCCAGGTCGTGCTCAAGCCCGCGCCCGACAACATCCTGGAGCTGTACCTGGGCTCGCTCGAGGCCCTGGGCTTCGATCTCAAGAAGAACGACATCCGCTTTGTCGAGGACGACTGGGAAAACCCCACGCTGGGCGCCTGGGGCCTGGGCTGGGAAGTCTGGCTCAACGGCATGGAGGTGACCCAGTTCACCTACTTCCAGCAGGTCGGCGGCATCGACTGCAAGCCCGCCACCGGCGAGATCACCTATGGCCTGGAGCGCCTGGCCATGTACCTGCAGGGCGTGGACAACGTCTACAACCTGACCTGGACCGACGGCCTGAGCTACGGCGACGTCTACCACCAGAACGAGGTGGAGCAGTCCACCTACAACTTCGAGCACTCGGACGCCGACTTCCTGTTCACCGCCTTCAGCGCCCACGAAAAGCAGGCCAACCACCTGATCGGCGAACAGCTGGCGCTGCCGGCCTACGAGCAGGTGCTCAAGGCCGCCCACACCTTCAACCTGCTCGATGCGCGCGGCGCCATCAGCGTGACGGAGCGTGCCGCCTACATCGGCCGCATCCGCAACCTGGCCCGCGCCGTGGCCAAGGCCTATATGGACAGCCGTGCGCGCCTGGGCTTCCCCATGGCGCCCAAGGCCCATGCCGACGAAGTGCTGGCCGAGCTGGCCAAGGCCGCCGAACAACAGGGCAAGAAGGCCGCCTGAGGCGGACACCGCTGCACCGAGAGAACACCAGACCATGAACGCATCGAATCTTCTTGTTGAACTGTTTGTCGAAGAGCTGCCCCCGAAGGCGCTGCAAAAGCTGGGCGACGCCTTTGCCGGCGTGCTGTTCGAGCAGCTCAAGGCCCAGGGCCTGCTGGCCTCCAGCGAAGCGCGCCTGACGGCCTATGCCTCGCCGCGCCGCCTGGCCGCCCACATCACCGAAGTGCTGCCCCAGGCCGAGGACAAGGCCGTGTCGCAAAAGCTCATGCCCGTCTCCGTGGGCCTGGACGCCGACGGCAAGCCCACGCCCGCACTGATCAAGAAGCTGGCCGCCCTGGGCGCCGGCGAAGAAGCCGTTGCCAGCCTGACCCGCCAGGGCGAAGGCAAGGCCGAAGCCCTGTTCCACGCCTCCACCGTGCGCGGCGTGATGCTGGCCGACGGCGTGCAAAAGGCGCTGGACGAAGCCATTGCCAGGCTGCCCATCCCCAAGGTCATGCGCTACCAGCTGGCCGACGGCTGGAGCAGCGTCCATTTCGTGCGCCCGGCCCACGGCCTGGTGGTGCTGCACGGCACCGAGGTGCTGATCGGCGTCAAGGCCCTGGGCCTGACGGCCGGCACGGCCACGCATGGCCACCGCTTCGAGGCGGCGGTCGATCCCGTGGTCATCCGCTCCGCCGATGACTACGCCGCGCAGCTGCGCGAGGAAGGCGCCGTCATCGCCAGCTTCGCCGAGCGCCGTGCCGAGATCGCGCGCCAGCTGCAGGCCGCTGCCGAGCGCGTGGGCGGCGGTGTCCGTCCCATCGAGGACGAGGCCCTGCTGGACGAGGTCACGGCGCTGGTCGAGCGCCCCAATGTGCTGGTCTGCGAGTTCGAAAAGGAATTCCTCGACGTGCCGCAGGAATGCCTGATCCTCACCATGAAGGCCAACCAGAAGTACTTCCCGCTGCTGGACGCCGCCGGCCGGCTGACCCACCAGTTCCTGGTGGTCAGCAACATCAGCCCCCAGGATGCCAGCGCCGTCATCGGCGGCAACGAACGCGTGGTGCGCCCGCGCCTGGCCGACGCCAAGTTCTTCTTCGACCAGGACCGCAAGAAGACCCTGGCCTCGCGCGTGGACGGGCTGGGCAAGGTGGTCTACCACAACAAGCTCGGCACCCAGGGCGAGCGCGTGGAGCGCGTGCGCTCCATCGCCAAGAGCATTGCCCGCCAGCTGGGCGACACGGGCCTGGCCCAGCAGGCCGACCTGGCCGCGCAACTGGCCAAGACCGACCTCGTGACCGACATGGTGGGCGAGTTTCCCGAACTGCAGGGCACCATGGGCCGCTACTACGCGCTCAACGATGGCCTGGACGTGGCCGTGGCCGATGCCATCGAGGACCACTACAAGCCCCGCTTTGCGGGCGACGAACTGCCGCGCGGCAACGCCGGCGTGGTCGTGGCCCTGGCCGACAAGCTGGAAACCCTGGTCGGCATGTTCGGCATCGGCAACCTGCCCACGGGCGACCGCGACCCCTTCGCGCTGCGCCGCCACGCCCTGGGCGTGATCCGCATGCTGGTCGAGAAGGACCTGGCGCTGGATCTGGAAACCCTACTGGTCAGCGTGCTGCCCGCCTTCGGCGACAAGATCGAGGACGCCACGCCCCAGCTGGCCGACTTCATCTACGACCGCCTGGCCGGCAACCTGCGCGAGCAGGGCTTCTCGGCCCAGGAAGTGGACTCCGTGCTGGCCCTGCGCCCGCAGCGCCTGTCCGACGTGCAAAAGCGCCTGGAAGCCGTGCGCGCCTTCGGCGAGCTGCCCGAGGCACCGGCCCTGGCCGCCGCCAACAAGCGCGTGGGCAACATCCTCAAGAAGGCCGACCAGGCCGTGCAGGCCCAGGTTGACGCGGCCGTGCTGGCCGAGGTGGCCGAGAAGGACCTGTACGCAGCCCTGCAATCGGTGGCGCCCAAGGCGCAGCAGCAGTTTGCTGCCGGCGACTACACGGCCAGCCTGCAGACCCTGGCCGCGCTGCGCGCCCCGGTCGATGCCTTCTTCGAGCATGTGATGGTCAACGCCGAAGACCCGGCGCTCAAGGCCAACCGCCTGGGCCTGTTGGCCACGTTGCACGAAGCCATGAACCGCGTGGCGGACCTTTCGCGACTGGCGTGAAATGGGGCACCCCCTGAGGCGCTTTGCGCCTTCCCCCTCTCTCTCGCTGCGCGAGGGAGGGGGACGACACCCTCGCGGCGGGGCGGCCCTTGCTCGGTGTCCCCTGTCTTGGGTCATGCCTGTCTCGTACGCTGCGGGTTTGGCTGGCGATTGAGTCCTAAACTTTCGGGAACCTCGACCATGAAAATTGCGATCCTGGACCGTGACGGAACGCTCAACCAGATCGGTGAGGAGGGCTTCATCGGCTCGGCCGAGGCCTGGAAGGCCCAGCGCGGTGCGCTGGAAGCCGTGGCGCGCCTGAACCGGGCGGGCTGGCATGTGGTGGTCGCCACCAACCAGCCGGGCCTGGGCCGGGGCCTGTTCGACGTGACCGAGCTCAATGCCGTGCACGCGCGCATGCACCGCGAAATGGCGGCGGCAGGCGCGCGCGTCGATGCGGTTTTCTACTGCCCCCATGCCCCGGACGAGGAATGCCATTGCCGCAAGCCCGGCACGGCGCTGTTCGAGCAGATTGCCGAGCGCTTCGGCGTCGAGGGGCATCAGCTGTGGGTGGTCGGCTCCTGCGTGGCCCACCTGCAGGCCGGCGCCGCCATGGGCGCGCGCCTGCACCTGGTCTGCACGGGCGCCAGCGCCGGAGTGTCTCTGGACGGCGAACTTCCGCCCGGATTGCCTGCCGGCACCCGGCGCCATGCCAGCTTGGCCGCGCTGGCCGATGCGCTGGTTCCGGCAGATGCCGCACCCGCTCCCTGAACGCCTGAACGCCCGAATGGCGCTTTGCCCATGCGCCGCCGGCCTGCCGTCCTGCGCACAATGCTATCTTTGTGAATTCCGATTCCTGAGGGCGCAAGGCCCGGGCCTGCCGCCCGGCCCCTGCGCCGCTTTCTGCACCACACTGCCGCCATGTCCCTGATCCGCTCCACCCTCCACATGCTCTGGATGGGCATCACCGTGATCCCCTACACCCTGGCCGTGCTGCTCACGCGCTGGCTGGGCGGCGGGCCGCGCCGCGTCTATGCCGTGGCGCGCGCCTGGCTCAAGCTGTCGGTGGACAGCGCCCGCGTGATCATGGGCGTGCGCCACCGCGTGCAGGGCATGGAGAACCTGCCCACCGATCCCAAGCAGGGCGTGGTGCTGCTGGTCAAGCACCAATCCACCTACGAAACCTTCCTCATGCCGGCGATCATGCCGCGCCCGCTGGCCTATGTGTTCAAGAAGGAACTGCTCATGGTGCCCTTCTTCGGCTGGTCCATCGGCAGCATGGACATGATCCATATCGACCGAAAGCACGGCTCGCGCGCATTCCACAAGGTCGTGGAGCAGGGCCGGCGCCTGCTGGCCCAGGGCACCTGGGTCATCATGTTCCCCGAAGGCACGCGCATCCCGCGCGGCGAACGCGGCGAGTACAAGACCGGCGCCACGCGCCTGGCCATCATGACCGGCGTGCCCGTGGTGCCCATTGCCGTCACCTCGGCCAAGTGCTGGCCGCGCAAGGCCTTCATCAAGACCCCGGGCGTGGTCGATGTCTCCATAGGCAAGCCCATCCCTTCCGTGGGCCGCAAGCACGAGGAGCTGATGGTGGAAGTCGAAAACTGGATCGAATCCGAGATGCAGCGCCTCGACCCCGAGGCCTACCGCGCCTGAGGCAGGAGTCGGCATGGCGGACACGGCACAGCGTTCCTGGGACTGGTTGGTGCCGCCCGCCGTGGAAAGACAGGACGGCGGGCTGAGGCCGCGCCGTGAGCGATCCGCTCAACCCGAAGCGCCGCAGGCTTTGCCTGCACCTGCACCCACCCCGCCCGCCGGCTCCGTGCACAGTTCCTTCGTTCATCCGCAAGCCAACCAGCAGGCGGTTCTCCAGGGGCAGGTGCTGCACTATCGGTTGCAGCGGTCGCGCCGGCGCACCATAGGCTTCACCATCGGCACGCAGGGGCTGGTGGTCAGCGCGCCCGCATGGGTGAGCATGACGGCCATCGGGCAGGCACTGGATGCGAAGTCGGGCTGGATACTGCGCAAGCTCCAGGAGGCCGGGCAGCGCCAGCGGGCCCAGCAGTCGGCACGCATCCGGTGGGAGCACGGCGGCCAGATCGACTATCTGGGGCGCCCCCTGGCACTGCTTCTCACCGGTGGCGAAGCCCAGCCGCTGCGCACCCGCCAGGTCCACCGCGAACAGGCGGCCGACGGCAGCCAGTCCCTGCACCTGCCCCTGGCGCCAGACGCATCGGCTGCCGAGGTGCGTGCCTGCGTGCAGGCCTGGATGCTGCGCGAGGCCCGCTCCTGGTTCACGGCCAGCCTGCAGCGCCATGCGCCGCTGCTGGGCGTGCAATGGACCAGCCTGCGCCTGACCAGCGCGCGCACGCGCTGGGGCAGCGCCAACACTGCAGGGACCATCCGCCTGAACTGGCGGCTCATGCAGCACACGCCCGAGGTCATCGACTACGTGGTCGTGCACGAGCTGTCCCACCTGCGCCACATGGACCACAGCCCGCGCTTCTGGGCCACGGTGGCCAGCGTGATGCCGGGCTGGGAGGCGCAGCGCCAGGTGCTGCGCGACAGGCTGCTGCCGCCCTGGGAATAGGCGATCCGGGCACCGGCGAGGCGGCGCCAGTCGGGCTGGACGGTTATTCTTGCCGGGCACACAACCGCGTCCTATCAAGAAAGCCAATCCATGTCCGCAAGCGCTCCCGTTCCCGCAGCCATTCCCCTGACCGTCCAGCCCGCACAGGGCTATGCAGGCGACATTCCTCCCGAACTCGCCTGGCAATGGCTGCAATCCGGCGAAGCCGTGCTGGTGGACGTGCGCACCGATGCCGAGCGCGAGTGGGTGGGCCGCGTACCCGGCGCCGTGGCCGTGGCCTGGAAGCAGTGGCCGTCCATGGCGATGAACCCCGATTTCGACAGCCAGCTGCGCGCCGCCGTGCCTGAAGGCGGCAAGGTGGTCCTGCTGTGCCGCAGCGGCGTGCGCTCGGTGGCCGCCGCCCAGCGCGCGGCGCAACTGGGCATCGAGGCCTACAACATCCTCGAAGGTTTCGAGGGCGATGTGGACGCCAACGGCCAGCGCGGCCATGTCGGCGGCTGGCGCCTGCGCGGCCTGCCCTGGCGCCAGTAGTCAGCGCAGGCCGAACTCCCGCAGCACGGCCTGCGTGTGTTCGCCCAGCGCGGGCGGCACCAGGGCCTGGGCATCCGTCGCATGCGTCTGTCCCGGCAGGCGCGGCAGGGGCAGGCCTGGCCAGGCACAGTGGTCGGGCGTGCGCTGGAACAGGTCAGCCGATTGGGGATCGTCCAGCAGTTCAAAGGGGTGGCGCACGCGTCCGAACAGGATGTCGTTGTGCTTGAACAGCCGCTCCCAATGGGCCAGTGGCTGGTGCAGCAGGGCCTGCGCCAGCCGGGCAGACAGGTGCTGCGCCTGCGGCAGCCGGCCCGCGCTGCTGCGCAGGGCCGGGTCCTGCAGCCAATCGTCAAAACCCATGGTCTTGCACAGGCGGGCGAACATGGCGTCGTCCAGCATGCTGAGGTAGAGCATGCCATCGGCCACGGGGAACAGGCCCGTGGGCGCGTTGAAGGGCGAGGCCTTCGCGCCGGGAAACAGGGCGCCTTCAATGACCAGGTAGGACTGCAGGGCCGCGCAGACCTGCAGCATGGACAGTTCCAGGTGCTGGCCCCGGCCCGTGCGTGCAACCCGCAACAGCGCTGCCGTGGCGCATTGGGCGGCATACAGGGCCGTGGCCAGGTCGGCCAGCAGCAGGCCGATGCGGCGGGGCTGGCCCGTGGCCGGGTCGCGGTTGGTGTGCATCAGGCCGCCGTAGGCCTGCATGGTCGTGTCCAGCGCCGGCAGGCCGGCCATCGGCCCCTCGCTGCCATAGCCGGAGATGGACACATAGACCAGGCGCGGGTTGCCTGCGGCCAGTTGCACGGGATCAGCGCCCATGCGGGCCGCCACGCCGGGTCGGAAATTCTGCAGCACCACGTCGGCATGCAAGGCCAGCGCCTGCAGCGCCGCGCGCCCTTCGGGCGCACGCGTGTCCAGCACCACGCTGTGCTTGCCGGCGTTGCAGGCCACCGAGATGGCGGTCTGGCCATCACGGCTTTTGCCCATCTGGCGGCTCCAGTCGCCCCCGGGCGGTTCGATCTTGATCACCCGCGCGCCCTGCTGGCGCAGCAGCAGTCCGCAATAGGGGCCGGCCACGCCCTGGCTGATGTCGAGGACGGTGATGCCGGCCAGCAGTGGCTCATCGTCGAATGGGTGGGGAGTCGAAGACATCAGAAATCCAGGATGACCTTGCCCACGGCGCGGCGGGACATGGTGGTGTCCAGTGCCTGCTGCCACTGCGGCAAGGGAAAGTGCATGGTGCGCGGCGCCGCAATGGCTCCGCTGGCGATGGCCTGCGTGATCTGCCCGACCAGGGCCTGCACGGCCGGTGCGTGGACAGCACGCTCGTCGGTCAGTCCCCAGCCGATATAGCGGCCGTAGTTGAAGCCCAGCACGCCCAGGTTCTTCACCAGCAGCAGGTTGGCGGGAATCTGCGGAATGCGCCCGCTGGCAAAGCCCATGGCCAGCAGGCGGCCTCCGGGCGCCATGCAGCGCAGGGAGGCGTCGGTCAGGTCGCCGCCCACGGGGTCGAAGACCACCTGGACCCCGCCTCCGGGGCACAGCGCCTTCACGGCCACGGGCAGCGCCACGGCGTCGGATGGCAGCGCATGGGCGGCGCCATGGGCCAGCGCTGCCGAGCGTTTTTCCCCGGTGCTGGCCGTGGCGATGACCTGCGCGCCCAGGTGGCTGGCGATCTGCACGGCCGCCATGCCCAGGCCGCCGCTGGCTCCGTGCACGAGCACGCTTTCACCGGCCTGCAGCCGGGCTGCCCACTGCAGTGCCGACCAGGAGGTGGCATAGGTGATGGGCAGGGCGGCCGCTGCGCACAGCGGGACGGCATCGGGCAGGGCATAGACGGTGTGGGCCGAAGCCACCGCTTCCTGCGCCAGCGCGCCCCAGTCCAAGGCCGCAATGACACGCTGGCCCGTGCGCAGGTCCGGGCGCAACTGGCGGACATCGGGGGCGACCTCCATGATTTCACCCGCCACCTCGGTGCCCGGCGTGAAGGGCAGGGGCGGGCGGCGCTGGTAGGTGCCGGCGACGAACAGGCTCAACGCAAAGCCTATGCCAGCATGGCGTACACGGATGCGGACTTGGCCGGGTGCCAGCGCGGGCCGCTGCAGTGCCTGCAGTTCCAGTTCATTCCAGTGGCCCCAGTGGGTGCAGACCAGGGCTTGGTAGTGTTTGTCGGGCATTTCTACTCCAGCCGGATGTCGAGCTCGCGCACCAGTTGCGCCCATTTGGCCTGGTCGGTGCGCAGCGTGGCGGCAAAGGCCTGGGGCGTGCTGCCCACAGGCTCCAGGTTCAGGTCATGCAGGCGCTGCACGATGGCGGGCTGCCGCACCAAGTGCGCAATTTCGCGTGAGAGTTGCGTCGTGATGGCCTCCGGTGTGCCGGCTGGAAACAGCAGTCCCATCCACGCGTCGGGCTCGAAGCCCTGGTAGCCCAGCTCCAGGAAGGTGGGCACTCGTGGCAGCAGGGCCGAGCGCCGGGCCCCGGTGATGGCCACGGGCACGATGCGGCCCGCCTGCAGCAGCGGCATGGCCGTGCCCACGGCGATCAGTCCGATGGGAATGTGGCCTGCCGCCAGATCGTTGCCCAGGGGGACGCCGCCCTTGTAGGGCGTATGCGCCATCTTCAGCCTGGCCTGGCGCTTGAGCAGCTCGCCCAGGATGTGCCCCGTGGTTCCTACGCCGTAGGAGCCGTAGGCGTACCTGTCCGGCTCCGCTGCCACGGCCTGTACCAGGGAGGCCAGGCTGCGGTGCGGAAAGTCCGCCGAGACGGCCAGGATGACCGAGGATTTTGCGACCAGGCTCACGGCCTCGAAGTCGGCAATCGGGTCGTATCCGACCTGCGCATAGAGGGCCGGGTTTTGCACATGGGCAGTGAAGGTCAGCAAGGCGGTGTGCCCATCGGCAGGTGCCCGTGCCACCAGCTTGGTGCCTGTGGTAGTGCCAGCGCCCGGACGGTTGTCTATGACCACCGGCTGGCCCCAGCGCTCGGTCAGGCCCTGGCCCAGCAGGCGCGCCACGGCATCGTTGACATTGCCTGCCACCGACGGCACGACGATGGTGATGGGTCTGCGCGGATAGCGGGAAGGTCCGTCCGGCCCGTCCGGCGCGGCCGCCATGGCCGCCGGGGCCAGCAGCCCCGCTCCAGCGCACAGACCGAATCGGCGGCGTGTCATGGCTGCCCCATCGCATGGGGGCTGCGCTCTTTGCAAGGGTTGCCGCATGTCTGTCTCCTGTGGATTGGGAAGGGTCTGGCACGGCTGGCGACAAAAACCAGTCTAGGTATCCCCCTGGTGCGCCGGTATTCCCATGTGGAAACTTGGAATGCCTGCCGGGCATGCGGGAATGCGCGCGGGCCATTCGTGGAGGGATACCGCATGCGCATCGATGACCTGGAGTTGTTTGTGGCCGTGGCCGAGCACGGCAGCCAGCAACGGGCGGCCGAGTCCAGGGGACTCACCCAGTCGGCACTGTCCAAGGCCATGGCGCGGCTGGAGGACGAGGCTGGCCTGGCCCTGTTCGAGCGCGCGGCCAAGGGGCTGGCCCTGACCCGCACGGGCACCGGCATGCTTGCGCATGCGCGCGGCGTGCTGCAGTCCATGCAGGCCTTGCGCAGCGCGCTGGACGATCAGCGCGCCAGCCATGCCGGCCAAGTGCGCCTGGGCTCCATTCCCTACCTGATGCCGTCGCTGGTCTCGCCGCTGCTGGCGCGCTTCTTCGTACAGCGCCCGCTGGCCACCTTTTCAATAGAAACCCATCTGAGCGCGCACCTCATGACCCTCCTGCGCAAGGGCCACATCGACCTGGCCCTGGTGGCCGTGCCGGCGCAGATTCCTGCGGATGTGGAGTGCCTGCCGCTGGGGCCCATGCGCATGCAGATCGTGGCGCGCGAGGGCCATCCAAGGCTTCGCCGATTGCGCGGCTGGCCGGATCTGGTGGGCGAGCGCTGGGCCATGCCGGCCGCCTCGCTGTACCTGCGGCAATGGCTGGATGAGAAGTTCGCCCTGGCCGGGCTGACACCGCCGCGTGTGGCAGTGGAAAGCACGGCCTCGCCCGTGGCCTTTGCCCAGCTGCTGCGTCAGTCGGACCTGCTCGGCCTGATGCTGTCGCGTGCCTTGCAGCAGCCCGAGGGCCAGTGCCTGGTGGCCCTGTGCGGTGAAGGCATGGCCTGGAGCCATGAGCTGGCCGTCTGCTGGCGTGCAGGCGCCAGGTTGTCGCCGCTGTGCCTGGATTTCCGCGATGCGGTCACGCAGTGGTGCGGCGAGCACGGCGTTTGACAAGGGGTTTCAGCACTCCGGCTCCGCAAAACCCAGTGCCACCGCCCGGGCGGCCACCATGTCCACCAGGGCCTGGGCCGGCCCTGACAGCGTGGCCTGCGAGCGCATGGCCAGCAGCAGCCGGCGCCGGGTGTTGAGCGCGCCCAGCGGGCGCAGCCGCAGTGCCCGCGCTGCCAGGTGCGGCGCAGTGGCGGCGCGCGGCAGGATGGCAAGGCCCAGACCCACCGAGACCATGTGGCACATGGCGTCGAAGCTGCGCACCTGGATGCGGATCCGCACGGGGCGGTTGATGGATTCGGCCTCGGCCGCAATGCGCCGCATCAGCGAGGTGGAGCGGGCCAGGCTCACGAAGTCGTGGTCCAGCACGGTGGCCAGGGGCACGGGGGAGGCGTCGTCCGTATCCAGCGCATGGCCGCGCGGCATGACGAGCACCAGCTCGTCCACATCGCAGACCTGGGTGCTCAGGCCTTCCAGGGGCGTGTTCTCCCCGATGATGGCCAGCTCGGCCACGCCGCTGAGCACGGCGCGCACGGACTCCTCGCTGAGCGCGTCCTCCAGGTCCACCGACACACCCGGGTGGGCCGCCATGAAGTCGGCCAGCAGCCGGGGCAGAAAGCCTGCGAACGCCGAGTTGTTGGCCCACAGGCGCAACTGGCCCGTGGCGCCGCTGCGAAAGTCGTCCATGGCCAGGGCCAGGTGCTCCAGCCGGGCCACCACATCCACCGCATGGTGGTACATGCTCTGGCCGGCAGGCGTGGGCGTCACGCCGCGCTTGCTGCGCACCAGCAGGGTCACGCCGCAGTGCTGCTCCAGCTCGGCCACGCGCTTGCTGGCGGCTGCCAGTGACAGCCCCAGCGTGCGCGAGCCGGCCGTCAGGCTGCCGGCATCGACCACGGCCACATACAGGCGCAGTGTCAGCAGATCGAAGCGGTGGAGGTTGATCATTCCCATCCTCCACCAGAGACGAAGGATGGATCAACGAGATACGGCTGTTCGACCGCGAGCAGGCCCGCAAGAATGCGCCGGTACAAAGAGAACATGGAGACAAGCATGAATCGACGCATTGTGCTGCAGGCCGCCGGCCTGGCAGCAGCCGCCCTGCTGGGCGCAGGAACCGTCCAGGCCCAGGCCTTTCCAGCCAAGTCCATCACCCTCGTGGTCCCCAATCCGCCCGGAGGCGTGGTGGACACGGCGGCACGCCTGGCGTCCGATCCGATGTCGCGCCTGCTGGGGCAGTCGGTCGTGGTGGACAACCGGGGCGGGGCCAGCGGCAACATTGCCTACCAGATGGTGGCCAGGGCACCCAAGGACGGCTACACGCTGCTGGCTTCGTATTCGGCCTACCACGTGGGCAATCCGGCGCTGTTTCCCAAGCTGCCCTGGGCCCAGTCCGAGCTGGTGCCCGTGGGACTGATCGTGGCCGCCACCAATGTGATCGCCGTCCATCCTTCGGTGCCGGCGAACAGTCTGCAGGAATTCATTGCCTACCTGCGCAAGAACCCGGGCAAGGTCAACTATGCGTCGCAGGGCAATGGCTCGCTGTCGCACGTGGGCACGGCCGTGTTCGCCCAGGTGACCCAGACCCAGATCACGCATGTGCCCTACAAGGGGTCCGGCCCGGCCATCCAGGACGTGCTGGGCGGCCAGGTGCAGATGTTCATCACCACGCCGCCTTCGGTGCTGGGCCATGTGCAGACGGGCAAGCTCAGGGCCCTGGCCGTGACCAGCAAGACGCGCCACCCCATGCTGCCCGATGTGCCCACCACGGCCGAAGCGGGCCTGCCGGGCTTCGAGCTGGAGGCCTGGGTCGGCCTGTTCGCGCCTGCGGGCACACCGCCCGACGCCATCGCCAGGCTGTCGGACGCGCTCAAGACCTCCCTGGAGTCGCCTGACGTGCAAAAGCGCGCGGCCCTGCAGGGCGTGGAGCCGCGATTCCTCGGCCCGCAGGCGCTGGCCGCCCTGGTCCAGCGCGAGACGGACCACTGGGGCAAGGTCATCAAGGCCAACCACATCACGATGGATTGACATGACAGCCAAAACCCATTTCCGTATCGGGCAGATCGTGCCCAGCTCCAACACTACGATGGAGACCGAGATCCCTGCCATCCTGCGTGCCCGCGAGGCCCTGGCGCCCGAGCGTTTCACCTTTCACTCCAGCCGCATGCGCATGAAGCATGTGACCAAGGAGGAGCTGGCCGCCATGGACGGCGACAGCGACCGCTGCGCGCTGGAACTGTCGGATGCGCGTGTCGATGTGCTCGGCTATGCCTGCCTGGTGGCCATCATGAGCATGGGGCGCGGCTACCACCGGGTCTCCGAGGCGCGCCTGCACCAGCGCACCGTGGACAACGGCGGCCCCGCGCCTGTGGTCACCAGCGCCGGCGCCCTGGTCGATGGCCTGCACGCCATCGGCGCGAAGAAGGTGGCGCTGCTGGCGCCCTATATGAAGCCGCTGACGCAGCTGGTCATCGACTACATAGAGAACGAAGGCATCGAAGTGGTGGACAGCATCTCGCTGGAGATTGCCGAAAACCTGCAGGTGGGCGCCCAGGATGCGCGCGCACCCATCGAGATCACGCGGCGCCTGAACACGGCCAATGCCGACGCGGTCATCGCCTCGGCCTGCGTGCAGATGCCCTCGCTGGCCTCGGTGCAGCCCATCGAGGACCGCGTGGGCCTGCCGGTACTGTCTTCCTCGGTGGCCACGACGTTCATGATGCTCAAGCGCCTGGGCTTGCCGACAGCCGTTCCGGGGTTCGGTGCGCTGTTGAGCGGTAAATACTGAATCTTTCCTTGAGAAAGGCCGCTATTGCGGCCTTTCTCGGAGCGGGGTAGGTCTAATTCGCGGCATCCAGAACTGGCATGAGCCAGGTCAGAGACACCGAGCAAGGGCCGCCCCGCCGCGAGGGTGTCGTCCCCCTCAGGGGGAAGCGGCGACGCCGCTCAGGGGGCTTAGATTGCCGGAATGCGCAGCTTCTGGCCGGGGTAGATCTTGTCGGGGTGGCTCAGCATGGGCTTGTTGGCCTCGAAGATCACCGGGTACTTGTTGGCATCGCCATAGAACTTCTTGGCAATGGCCGACAGCGTGTCGCCGCGCACCACGTCGTGGTACTGGGCTTCGGGCTCGGGGTTGGTCACCGTCATCTGGTTGTCCACGGACTGCACGCTGGAGACGTTGCCGCAGCACAGCGTCACCTTTTCCTTGGCCGCCTGGGTAGGTGCCGTGCCCAGCACCGTGACCTTGCCCTGCGAGCCGTCGAACTGCACCTTCACGTCACTGACGCCCAGGTTCTGCGTGCCGATATAGGTCTCGATGGCCTTGGCCGCCTTGGCATTCAGGTCTTGCGCAGGCTCGGCTGCCTGTGCGGCGCTGCCGCCGAACAGCTTTTCGCCGGCTTCCTTGATGAAACTGAAAAGTCCCATGGGTGACTCCTGTTGGTGGGTGGAAAAACGGAAAGGCCAATGTAACGCCTAACAGTGGCAGCGCGCGCTGCCGGGCAGGAGCGCTCCCGGATTTTTGACATTTGCGCCATTCTTGCGTTCACGTCCTCACTCAGTTGTCGTCCATGGCTGACGCTATCCTCCGGAAAACTCCGATAATCCCGCCCATGACTTTTTTGGCCATAGACATCGGCAACACCCGCTTGAAATGGGCGATGTACGACGCGCATCGGCCTGGCGCTGCCCTGTTGGCGCACGGCGCCGAGTTCCTTGAGCACATCGAGCACCTGGCCGAAGGGCCGTGGAGCGACCTGCCCACGCCCACGCGCATGCTGGGCTGCGTGGTGGCTGGCGACACGGCGCGACGGCGCGTGCACGACCAGATCGACATGATGCTGGGCTGGGATTTCGAGCCGCAGTGGGCCGTGCCCAGCGCAGCCGAGGCCGGCGTCACCAATGGCTACGATTTTCCGTCGCGCCTGGGCGCAGACCGCTGGGTGGCCATGATCGGTGCGCGCCAGCACATCCTGCAGCGCGGCCCCGAGCGGCCCCTGATCGTGGTCATGGTCGGCACGGCCGTCACCGTGGACGCGCTGGACCAGCATGGCCACTTCATGGGCGGGCTGATTCTTCCGGGCCACGGCATCATGCTGCGCGCCCTGGAAAGCGGCACGGCCGGCCTGCATGTGCCCACGGGCGCGGTCACGCCATTTCCCACCAACACCAGCGACGCCCTGACCAGCGGCGGCACCTACGCCATCGCCGGTGCCGTGGAGCGCATGTACCAGCATCTCTACATGCACTGCAGCATGGAGCCTGCCTGCGTCATGGCCGGCGGCGCCGGCTGGAAGATGGTGCCCAGCATGACGCGGCCTTTCGAACTGGTGGACAACCTCATCTTCGAGGGGCTGCTGGTCATGGCCCAGCGCCGCTGGGGTGATGCCAGCGGCCTGCCCGCAGAGGCGGTGAAGGCGGCTTGAAGCCGCCTTGAACCACCTGACAACGCCTGAAACCGCCTGAGGCCACTTTTCATCGTGCAGCGCAGCATCGCGCCGCACGATTGAGCGCGTAACAGTTGATGACGGGAAGGCGGCGCCCCCTGGGTGTCGCATGCTATGCCTTTGGCGGGGGATGCGGCGACAGTGGATAATCCGCGGCAATGTCTTCCACCAATCACCTCATGGAACCGATTGCCGCTGTCGAAGCCCCGATCAAGGGGCGGCTGGGCGAACGCCTCCTTTCCGCCGGCAAGCTGAACGAGCGCGATCTGCAAAACGCCCTGCAGGCGCAGCAGGAGTTGGGCGGCTACCTGGGCCAGGTGCTGGTACAGCTGGGTGTGGTGGCGGAAACCGACGTGGCCCAGGCGCTGGCCGAGCAGCTGCAGATGCGCTGGCTGCGTGCGGAAGAGTTTCCCGACCTGCTGCCCGACGTGCCGGGCCTGCTGGCCAGTTTTCTGGATGCGCAGTGCGTCTGCCCGATTTCGCTGCAGGACGGCGTGCTCGAAGTGGCCATGTCCGTGCCGCAGGACCCCTTCATCACCAAGGCGCTGCGCCTGGCCACGGGGCTGCAGATCAAGCCCGTGCTGGCGCTGGAGGCCGACATCCGCAAGGCACTGTCCGAAGCAGGCCAGGAACCCGAAGGGGAAGAAGGCCAGGACTGGGAATCGGACGCCACGGGTGGCGACTTCGTCGAACATCTGAAGGACCTGGCCAGCGAGGCGCCCGTCATCCGCCTGGTCACAGGCATCATTTCCCGCGCCATCGAGCTGCACGCCTCCGACATCCACCTCGAGCCCTTTGAAGCCGGCCTGCAGGTGCGCTACCGCATGGACGGCGTGATCCACGCGGCCGAACTCGTGCCGCCGCGCCTGAGCGCGGCCGTCGGCTCGCGCGTCAAGCTGCTGGCCCATCTGGACATTGCCGAGCGCCGCCTGCCGCAGGACGGCCGCATCAAGACCCGCGCCAAGGGCCGCGAACTGGACCTGCGCGTCTCCACCGCCCCCACGGTGCATGGCGAGAGCATCGTCATGCGGGTGCTGGACCGCGCCAGCGTGAGGTTGCGCCTGGAAAGCATGGGCTTCGAGGCGGACACGCTCGAGAAATTCAACACGCTGCTGGCCAAGCCGCACGGCATTGTGCTGGTCACGGGCCCCACGGGCTCTGGCAAGACCACCACGCTGTATGCAGCCCTGTCCAAGATCGACGCGGTTTCCAACAAGATCATCACCGTCGAGGACCCGGTCGAATACCAGCTCGACGGCATCAACCAGATCCAGGTCCATCCCCAGATCGACCTGACCTTCGCCAACGCCCTGCGCTCCATCCTGCGCCAGGACCCGGACATCATCATGATCGGCGAAATGCGTGACGGAGAAACCGCGCAGATCGCCGTGCAGTCCGCCCTGACAGGTCACCTGGTGCTGTCCACGCTGCACACCAACACCGCCGCAGGCGCCGTCACCCGCATGCGCGACATGGGGGTGGAGAGCTACCTGATCACCTCCTCGGTCAACGGCGTGCTGGCCCAGCGGCTGGTGCGCACGCTGTGCTCGCGCTGCAAGCAGCCCGACACACTGCCGACGGCCGCCATCGAGGGCAGCGGCCTCAAGCGCTTTCTGCGCGAGGGCTCGCCCATCTACCGCGCCGTCGGCTGCGAGCACTGCCGCGGCACGGGCTACAAGGGGCGTACCGGCATCCACGAACTCATGGTCATCGACGAGCCGCTGCGCCGCGCCATCATCGAAGGCCAGGATGCCAACGCCCTGCATGCCATGGCCGCCAAGAGCGGCATGCTGAGCCTCTATGACGACGGCCTGCGCAAGGTGGCTTCGGGCGTCACCACGCTCGACGAAGTGCTGCGCGTGACCCAGGACCAGAGCGATGCCTGATTACAGCTGGGAGGCCGTGGACAGCCGCGGTCAGATGGTCAAGGGCACTTTTTCCGCTGCGGCCGTGGCCGAGGTGGTGGTGCACCTGCGCAAGAGCCGCCTGTCGCCCATCAAGGTCGAGGAAGCCGCAAGCCTGGGCAATGTGCCGCTGGCGGCGCGTGCGCTCAAGAAAGGCCGCATCAAGGCCGACGACATCCAGGGCATGACCACGGAACTGGCCATCATGATGCGTGCCGGCCTGTCGCTGGACAATGCGCTCAAGGTCCTGGTGGAGATGAGCCACAAGGTGCAGATGCAGGCCATGCTCCAGTCCGTGCTCGACAGCGTCAAGGCCGGCATGCCGCTGAGCCAGGCGCTGGGCAAGCACCATGACCTGTTCGGCGACTTCTATATCAACATGGTGCGCTCGGGCGAGGCCAGCGGCCAGATGTCGGGCGTGCTCAACCGGCTGGTGGAACACATGGCGCGCCAGCGTGCCCTGCGCGACAGCGTGGTCTCGGCCACCATCTATCCGGCCATCCTGCTGGGCGTGGCCGTGCTGTCCCTGGTGGCCATGCTGGGCTTCGTGGTCCCGCAGTTCGAGCAACTCTTCAACGACATGGGCGACGCGCTGCCCCTTCCCACGCAGTTCGTGATGGGGTTGGGCCATGCGTTTCGCAGCTACGGCTGGGCGGTGTTCATCGTGCTGGGCGCGCTGGGCTGGGCCTTTTCCCGCTGGGTCAAGAGCCCCAAGGGCCGCCAGACTTGGCAATCGTGGCTGCTGGGCCTGCCGGGCCTGGGTGGCGTGGTGCGCAAGTACCAGCTCACCTTGTTCAGCCGATCGCTGGGCACGCTGCTGGGCAACGGCGTCACGCTGCTGACCGCACTGCGCATTGCCAGCGACACGGTCTCCAACGTCGCCATCCGCGAGCGCCTGGAAAAAATGGGTCCCATGGTCAAGGAAGGCCATCGCATGGCCCATGCTGCCCAGAAAACCGGAGAATTCGAGCCCCTGGCCCTGAATCTGGTGCGGGTGGGCGAGGAAACCGGCCGCCTGGGCGACATGATGCTGGAGCTGTCCAACATATTGAACCGCGAGGTCGAAAACGCGATCAAACGCCTCCTGACCATGCTGGAGCCGGCGCTGATCCTGGTCCTCGGTATCCTTATCGCCTCCATCATCGTGTCGATCCTGCTCGGAATCCTGTCCGTCAACGATCTGGCCGTCTGATGAATCTGAATTGTCTGAAAGGTATGTAGAAGATGATGCGCATGCAAAAGCAACTGTCCTCCCGCGCCCGCAAGCGTGGCTTCACGCTGATCGAACTGCTGGTCGTGCTGGCCATCCTGACCCTGCTGGCCGGCCTGGTCGGCCCCAAGGTGCTGAATCAGTTGGGCGGAGCCAAGACCAAGACGGCCGGCGTGCAGATTGCCGACATCGAAAAGGCGCTGGAGTTGTACAAGCTCGACGTGGGCCGCTACCCCACCTCGCAGCAGGGCCTGGATGCGCTGGTCAAGCAGCCTGCGGGTGCAGCAGGCTGGGCTGGCCCCTACCTCAAGGGTGGCGTGCCCAACGACCCCTGGAACAATCCCTACCGCTACACCTATCCGGCGGCCAACGGCGATGTGGAAATCCTCTCGCTGGGCGCGGACGGCGCTCCTGGTGGCGAGGGTGAGGCCGCCGACGTGCGCAACACCAAGTAACGCGTTGCGCAACACCCTCTCAGCAGCAGCCGTTGCCGTACCGTCTCGCCAAGGATGAGTCTTGAAGCGCGCCCAGGGTTTTACGCTGATCGAGTTGCTGGTGGTGTTCGCCATTCTTGGCGCCATCATCGGCATCGTGCCGCCTGCCATGGGCAAGCTGCGCGATGCCGTGGACTACCGGCAGACGGTCCAGGACGTGACGGCCCTGCTGCGCAAGGCGCGCCAGCAGGCCGCGATGCAGGGCATGCCCGTGACCTTTGCGGTCAATACGAACAGCCGCCAGTACGGCATCGCCGGGCAGGCCCCGGCCAGGCTGCCGGACAGCCTGACCGTGCAACTGACCACGGCGGCGGGTATGGCCCTGCCCGACGGCAGCCAGACCATCATCTTCCTGCCGGAGGGCGGTGCCACGGGGGGCAGCATCTCTCTGGCTCGCGCGCAAAGCGGCGGCGGCGTGCGCCTGCGCGTTGACTGGCTGTCCGGCCAGGTCACCAAAGAGGCACTGTAGTGCGTCGGCGCACCGGTTTCCGCCCCAGGGTGCGGGGCATGACCCTGCTGGAGCTGCTGGTGGCGCTATCCATCATGGCCCTCTCACTGGCCCTTATCTACCGTGCAGTCGGCGGATCCGCAAGGGGCGTTGCCAAGCTGGAGCAGAGCCAGGGCGTGGCCATGCTGGCAGATTCGCTGATGGATGCATTTCCCATGGTCGATCCCGGAGGCACGCAGGTTTCTGGGCAGGACGGTGCCTATGCATGGCAGGTGGCATCGGCTCCTTTTCCCGTGGCCGATCTGCCCGAGACCGCTGTTCCACTGCACGCCTTGCGCATCACCATCTCCACCGAAGGGCGCAACTGGGTCTTCGAGACCCTGCGCCCACAGCGCCCGTTGCAGCAGGGCGAGGTAGCCCGATGAGCCGGCATAGCCGTTTGCCGGCAGGGCAAGGAGGTTTCACCCTGGTCGAGTTGTTGGTGGTCATGGCCTTGCTGTCCCTGCTCATGCTGGGACTGGCCTCGGCCATGTCCACGGTTTCACAGACGCAGGAGCGTGTCGATGCGCGGCTGGACCGCATGGACCACCAGCGCGTGTCCGTCGCGTTCCTGCGTTCCGTCCTGGGCCAGGCCTCTGCCATACGGCGGCAGGCGGGTCTGCGCAAGCAGGGCGAGAGCGAACTGTTCTTCGAAGGCGGCCCACAAGGTATGCGCTGGCTGGGTATCATGCCCGCGCGCTTCGGCATGGGTGGCCGAACCCACTTCCAGCTCTCGGTCGAGGGGGATGCTCTGGTGTTGCGCTTCGCGCCCTGGCAGGGGCCCGATGTCATGCCCGACTGGGGGCAGAGCCAGTCCTATGTGATTGATCGCGGTGTCACGGCTTTTGCCTTGCGTTACCAGAATGCCAAGCTGGGCGTGGCACATTGGCAGCCGCAATGGGGACCCGAGAAAGACAATGAAAAGGAGCTGCCATCCGCTGTGCAGATCGAGTTGCAGGCGGCGTCGGGTGTGTGGCCCATGATGGTCATCGCCATGCGCACACCGGTTGGATCGAACCCTCGAAGCGTTCTGATGCCTTCGTTCGGTGGAGGTCAGCAATGATGTCGCGCGTCAGACGGCGGGCGGCCATGGCAAGGGGCGATCAGGGCATGGCGCTGGTGCTGGTGCTCTGGATTGTCGCTGCACTGGCCATTTTTGCCAGCAGCCTGGGCGGGGTCGTCCGCCAGGAGGCTGCGGTTGGAGGGGTGACCCGCAACATGGCCGAAGGCCGGGCCGTGGGTGAGGCGGCGATTTACCTGACTTTGCAGCGCATGGCGGCCAGCCCGACAAACCTGAAGGCCTTTGAATCGGTGACGGTTCCGGTCGCGGGACGGATAATCCCGGTCGAAGTCATACCCTGGAGTGGCCTGGTCAACATCAACAATGCGCCGCCTGCCCTGCTGGCACTGGTGCTGTCCCGGTTTTCGGGACTCGGAAGCGGGCAGGCGGAAGCGATGGCCCAGGCCATTGTCCAGACCCGCGAGGAGATGAGGCGGCGCTCTATAAGAGTGCCTTTCGAAACCACTGAAGACCTGCTGCAGGTGCCCGGTATGACCTATGCCATCTACGCACCTCTGCGCCATTTCGTCGTCGCGGATTCAGATGGGCGCCCGGGCGTCAACCTCGAAGCATCGCCCCTGGCACTGAGGGCGGTGCTGGAGACGGCGGACGTGGGTGGGATTCGCCAGGCGCAGTCCAGTTCGCGGTACACCGTGATAGCGCGCGTTCCTTTTGATGCAGCGGGGGCGGTGCTGGTCATGCGCCAGGTGGACGTGCGCCAGCAGCGGCCTATGGGGCAATTGCCGTGGACGGATTTCTCTTCCATGCAGGTATGGCAAGGACGTATGTAGTGGGTGCCCCGTGGCGATGTACAGGGCAGCGCGCTGCAATTGCTAGAAGGATTCGTCGTGATGAGACAGTTTTTTTGTAGGAAATGGCAGGCTTCATGGGATTGATGACCTCCGACGCCAAGCTTTTTGGATTGGACCTGTCGGCGCTGGGGCGCCAATGGCAGGAAGCATGGCCGCAGATGATGGATTGGCCGGTGCTCCGCCGCCTCATGCCCGCCTCTGGGATCGAGGTGCTGGGCCACAAGGCAGGTGCGTGGGTGCGTGCAGGCCGCTGGCTGAGCTGGCAGGAGCCGGGGCAGGGCAGCTCCGTCCCCGCTGGCGTGGCGGTGCTCGTGGATGAAGGCAATGTCCTGTCACGCAGCCTTCGCCTGCCTGCCATGCCGCCCGCCTCACTGCAGGGGGCGGTTGCGCTGGACGTGCAGACCATGTCCCCGTTTTCCGCGCTGGACACCGTCTGCGGTTACGTCCGGCGCAAGGCCCCCGACGCGGCGCATGGCGCTATTCCGTCGCAGGGTCCGGTCGATGTGGTGATCGTCTCGCGTGCTCACATCGACGGGCTTCTGAAGGCGTTCGCCGACCATCCGGCCTTGGCCAAGGGCGCCGAGCCCGAGGTCTGGGCGATGAGCGCATCGGGTATCCCGGTCATGCTTGACGGCTTCGGCGAGCAGCAGCGCCTGAAAAAAGAAGCATGGCGCTGGCGCTGGCTGATGCTGGGCCTGGGCGCCGTGCTGGCCCTGGCTCTGGCGATCGCTGCCACGCCCTCTTTGCAACTGCGGTTTCGCGCGCTGGATGCCCAGCGGCAGTTCACCCAGCTTTCACGTTCTGTCTCGGAGGTCGTGGCTGCCCGGCAGGGTCTGGCGGAAGGGGGGCAGGATGTGGCCACCTTGCTGGACCGCCAGCGCCAGCAACTCGACCACCTGCGTGTCCTGTCCGCGTTGACGGCCACCTTGCCCGACGACACCGCTGTGCAGCGCATTCAATTCAAGGGAAACAAGCTCACGGTGCTGGGGTTGAGCGGCAATGTGTCGCACGCTGTGGACCTGCTCTCCAAGGTGCCGGGGTTCGTCGATGTGCAACTGCCCAGTGCCGTCACGCGGGCCGCAGGGACCAGCAAGGACAGTTTTGTCCTGGAGGCCGTGATCGACCCCAAGGTGTTTGGCTCCCATGCTCTGCCTGACGAGCCGGCCACGCCGGCGGAAGGCACCTCTGCGGAGCCTGGTATTGCCTCTGTGCCCCCGGCTGCCAAGGAGGGCCAATGAAAATCGCGATACCTGCCCCCCTGGCACGCCAGTTGCTGCTGCTGGGCGCGCTCGTTTTGCTGGTGCTCGTTCCTGTGAGCCTGGCTGGACTCTGGATCCATGGCCGGCATCAGGCCGCGCAGGAAGCCCTTGATACGCTGGCGCCCCGGTATGCGCGGCTGCTGGGAATGCGCGACCAGGAAGATGAAATCCGCCAGGCCCTGGTCCAGGTGGCGGAAATCAAGGCCAAGCATGTCTATCCCGGAGAGCTGGATGCGACCCAGACCGGCAATGGCATGCAGCAGAGGTTGCGCACCATGCTCGATGCGGCGGGCCTGTCGGTGGTCAGCAGCCAGGTCAAGCCGGTGACCGACGATGGCGCCTATGAACGCATCAGCGTGGCCATGACGGCCGAGGGCGCATGGTCCGCCATCCAGTTGGCGCTGGTGGCTCTCAAGGACCTCTCTCCCACCGTATGGCTCGACGATCTGGAAATCAGCCTGCAGGGCAGCCTGCTGAGCAATGATCCCAAGGCCGTACCCAAGCTCAGCGCGCAATTCACGTTCAGCATTCTCCGGAGCAAAATCTCGTGAGGCGGCCTAATTTACCGGTCTGGGGCATTGCAGGCACCCAGCTCATACTGTGCGCAGGGCTGGCTGCCCTGTGGCTGACGCCCGAGCTTCAACTTCGGAACACGACCTGGCAACCGCCAGGAGTGCAGCGAGGCGATATCCAGGCCATGGTTCCCCAGTCTCCGTCCGGGTCTGCCCCCCGCCAGGATGACCGGCAACTCCTGCAGATGCAGGAGCGTCCGCTGTTCGCCATGACACGCCGCCCGCCGCCGCCGCCGCCACCACCGCCGCCACCTGCCAAGGAGCCCGAGCCCGACCGCCTGGCCAATGCCCAGGTGCTGGGCTCGTTCGCGGGCAAGGTGACGGGCATCATCCTGCGCGTCGACGGCAAGGAGCAGCGTCTGATGGTGAACCAGAGCCTCAATGGCTGGAAGCTCATCCGGGTGGATGGACGTGAGGTTGAGCTGGAGCGTGAAGGCAGCCGGCGCACGCTCACCATCGCCAGATCCAGTATGGACAAGGGAGCCGCTCCACGGCCGGGATCCCCTGCCCAGGCGAACTCCGCGCCGGAAGAGCCGCAGTTCCCGCTGCCCGCCGGGCTGACCCGAAGCGGCCAGGGAGCGCCTGTGCCGTCGTTCGGCAGCAGTGGCCCTGCCGTTGCCAAGCCGCAGAAATGAAAGAGATCGGTCAGAAAATCATGAAATTCCACTACCGTCCCGTCCAAACCGTATTGGCCGTCGCTGTATGCCAGTTGTTGCTGGCGTGCGCGCAACCGGCCCAGAAGAGCTTCGTCAGCCACTTCGGCACCGGCCACACCCAGGAATATTTCTTCACTGAGCCGGAGGAGGAAAAGAAATCCGACTCCAAAGCGGACGAAGGCCGCCAGCCCCGCATCATGGAAGGGACGGGCAGGCTGATCGGCGAGCCCAAGGCGCTGCCTCCTGTCTCCGGCGCGCCGGTCAAGCTCAGTTTCGAAGATGCTCCGCTCGCGCAAGTGGTCCGTACCGTGCTGGGCGACATCCTGTCGCTGGACTATGTGCTGCATCCGCCCATTGCAGGCACCGTCACGCTGAGCACGCAAAAGGAAGTTCCCGCCGACCAGGCGCTGAACCTTCTCGAGACGGCCTTGCAGGCCAATGGCATGGCCATGGTCCGCGACGCGCGAGGGACCTACCATGTGGGTCGTGTCGATGCGCTCAAGAGCATCGGCGCAACGGTGCGCCAGGCAGTGGTCGACAAACCGCTTGCGCCTGGGTATGGGACCATCATCGTTCCGCTTCAGTACATTGGCGCCAACGAGATGGCGTCCATCCTGCGCCCCATGGTGCCGGGTGATGCCATCGTGCGCGTGGACAATGTCCGCAACCTGCTGGTCATGGTGGGGTCGCGCGCCCAGGCCGAAGGCTGGCTGGAGATGGTGCGCACCTTTGACGTGAACCTGCTGGAGGGCATGTCGGTGGGCGTGTTCCCGCTCAAGTATGTGACCATCCAGGAAGTCAATGCTGCTCTGCAATTGATGAGCGGCGGGGGCGCTGCTGCCCAGGCGGCAGCACCGGCTGCAGGCGCGGCGGGCACGGCCGGCGCCGCTCGGCCGGGGGGGGCTGCGGCCGCAGCCGCACCCAATGCTGCAACCGCCCTGGGCGAAGGCAACCCGCTGTTTGGCGCATTGCGCATCATGCCCATCGAGCGGCTCAACAGCATTTTGGTGATCACGCCCCGCGCTGCCTACCTCGAGGAAGCACGCCGCTGGATCGCCAAGCTGGATCAGCCCGGTTCGGGCGGCGCGCAGCCCCAACTGAACATCTATCACGTACAGAACGGCAATGCCAAGCATCTGGCGGGCGTCCTGTCGGGCATCTTTGGCGGATCGGGTGGTGGCTCATCAACCAACAGCGGCGTGGCGCCGGGGCTGGGGACCTCCATGGGGAACAGCGGTTTCGGCAACAGCGGCTTCGGCAACAGCGGCTTCGGCAACAGCGGTTTCGGCAACAGCGGCTTCGGCAACAGCGGTTTCGGCAACAGCGGCTTCGGCAACAGCGGCTTCGGCAACAGCGGTTTCGGTAGCAGTGGCCTTGGCAACAGTGGCTTCGGCAACAACCAGCAGCGCCTGGGGCAAACCGGTGTAGGCGGTCAGGGCGGCGGCACGGCCAGCATCGGCAACATCCGCGTCATGGCCGACGAACTCAACAACTCCGTGCTGGTCTGGGGAACACCGGCAGAATTCGAGCGCATCGAGGTAACACTCAAGAAGCTGGACCTGCCTCCAACCCAGGTGCTGATCGAGGCCAGCATCGTCGAGGTGACGCTCAATGATGGACTGCAATTCGGTTTGCAATGGTCCTTCAATGGTGGATTGCATAACAGCAATGCCGACGGCACCGGTACGCTGCGCACAGCGGATAGCACGACATCCGACCTTGGTGAGGCCCTGGGCATGGGCTTCAACTACACGGTGAGGTCTTCTGCCAGCAGGGTGCGGGCTACGCTCAACGCGCTGTCGACCAAAACTAATGTGAAGGTGGTGGCAAGCCCTTCCCTCATGGTGCTGGACAACCACACGGCCGCCATCGCCGTGGGCACGCAGCAGCCCTATCGGTCCGGCGAGACCTCCACTAGCGCGACGGTGGGCACTACCACGACCAATTCTTATCAGTACAAGGACACGGGCGTCAACCTGCAGGTTACGCCTTCGGTCAATGCCGGCAACCTTGTCACCATGACGGTCAACCAGCAGGTCATTGACGTGGGTAGCGAGGACAAGATTACCAAGCAAACTGCCTTCCTGCAGCGCCAACTCTCCAGCCGAGTGTCTGTTCGCTCCGGCGAATCCATTGTCATGGGCGGCCTGATCCAGGAGACGAATACCAATAGCCGCAATGGCGTGCCGTTCCTGCACGACTTGCCCGTGGTCGGCAACCTGTTCGGCTCAACCTCCAACTCCGGGCGGCGCACCGAGCTGCTGGTCATCATCACACCGCGCGTAGTCCGCTCCGATGTCGATATCCGCAGCGTCAGCGATGATCTGCGCGATCAGATGCGTGCCCTGGTCCCGCTGCTCAAGACGCCGGAGCCCGCCGGGTCCAAGGCGGAGGTGGAGATCGGTCCCCTGTCGTCGAGCAGTGTGCGCTGAGGCCGGAACCAATGCAGGCGCCATGCCTCGAAACTTTCTTTTTGGAGAAAACAAGCTCATGAATCTCTTGACGAACCAACGTCCTGTGCCGGGCCGGGTGCGCTGGCTGCAATGGGGCGCAGCCCTGGCCGGCGTCGCCGTGCTGGCCGGCTGTGCAGGCCTGGGCAAGCCCAAGGACCCGGAAACCATCGTGGCCGAGCGCTCGCTGGCCTACTGGCAAGCACGCGTGGATGGGGATGTGGCAAAGGCCTATGGCTTCACCTCGCCTGGCTACCGTGCGGTCAAGACCCAGGAGCAGTTCCGCCGTGCCTATGGCACGCCGCCCGCCGTCGAGGACCTTGAGGCCGGCAAGGCTCAGTGCGAGGCGGATCGCTGCGAGTTCAACATCAAGTTCAAGGCGCAATTGCCCATGGCCAAGGGAGCTGTCGTGCCCATGGGCATGCAGGAAGTCTGGATCCGTGAGGACGGCCAGTGGTGGCTGTTCCTGGAGTAGGCCGGGAATCGGCAGCTCGCCTCTGACCGCTCGCAAACGCTAGGCAGGGACGCAGATGTTTGCAATAATCCAGTCCTCCACTTGTGGGTGCCCTGAAAGTGTTGTTTTTTTCCGAAACACGATTTGAGCGCCCGAAATAAGCGGTAAGTGGCGCAAATGGCTGTGCTACGATTCCTCGGCGATCAATCGTGGTGGTTGCAACTACCTTATCTTTTTACTGGAGATAGTTCTTATGAAGAAAAATGTTCTGGCCCTGAGCATTGCTGCCATGGTTGGTGGCCTGGGCTTTGCCGGCGTGGCTTCGGCTGCCGTTATCGGCGGTTCGAACGCCGGCACGGATGCCAAGGCTGCTGCCGCTGCTTCGCAGCTGCTGCAGGCTACCAACGGCGGCCTGACTCTCGCCCACGGTGGTGTCGGTCACGCTCTGGTCGTGCCTTACTTCAACGCCCAGAACGGCAACGCTACCGTTCTGCACCTGACCAACACGGACACCGTGAACGGTAAGGCAGTGAAGATCCGCTTCCGCAGCGCCGCGAACTCTGACGACCTGCTGGACTTCCAGATCTACCTGTCGCCCGGCGACGTCTGGACCGGTGCTGTGTCCGCCAACGGTACCGATGGTGCCACTCTGGTCAGCGCCGACAACACCTGCACGGTGCCCGCTCTGACCAAGAACGTGGCCGTGCCCTTCGGCACCCGTCGTCTGAATCCCAGCCTGTCTGATGCAGACAAGGCCAACCAGACCCGTGAAGGCTACGTTGAAATCTTCAACATGGCTGACATCACCAGCGCTGCTGCATGGAACGCTGACGGCGTGGCTCCTGTTGATCTGAGCGGCAACCGTCGCTCGCCCCTGTACACTGCTGTCAAGCACGTGAACGCAGTGGCGCCTTGCTCGGTGGCTGGCTCTGCCGCCCGCTCGCTGGTCGACACCGTGGCCGTGACGAACTTCACAGAAGCCACTGCTGCCCAAGCCGGCCTGCAGACTCCCACCAGCGGCCTGATGGCTGACTGGTACATCCTGAACGTGGCTCAAACCACCACGTTCTCGGGTGCTGCAACCGCCATCCAGGCTACGGGCCGTGGCAACTTCGTGCACTTCCCGCAGGTCAACCAGGAAGCTGCTGGCGTCTCTGCCAACGCTACCACGGCTGATCCGCTGTTCCGCACGGCCAACGTGTACGGTCAAGATGGCAAGAACATCGCGACTGCAGCGCTGACGATGAACTTCAGCGACCTGCCCGACATGTCCACGCCTTACACTGGCGGTGTGACCGATCCCCGCGTTCAGGCCTCCAACCTGACCACGGCCCTGGCTGCCACCTCGGTGACCAACCAGTACGCTACGGACGCCATCATCTCGGCCAAGACGGATTGGGTGTTCTCCATGCCCACACGCCGTTACAACGTGGTGGCCAACTACGCTGCTGCGAAGACCAGCGATGCCAACTACCGCCTGTTCACCAACCTGAACACTGCTGCAGCTAGCCAAACTAACAACTGGTTCTACCCCGCTGCTGCTAACGATATTGCCGCTGGCGCAGGTGCCTACAAGGGCAACGGCAACACGACGGTTGACTCCAAGGGCAACATCTGCGTGCTGGCTGACGGTCAGAAGTTCTGGGATCGTGAAGAAACCACCAGCGGCGTGATCCCCGAGTTCTCGCCCGGCGGTACCACTTCCGTGCAGTTCTGCGGTGAAGTCAGCGTGCTGGCATTCAAGGACACCGGCAACTCCGTGCTGGGCGCCTCGGTGGCCCGTACCACGGCTACTTCCGGCACCTACGAAAACGGCTGGGGTGTTCTGACGACCACCAACTCCGGCCTGGGCCTGCCCCTGATCGGCTCCGCCTTCATCAAGCTGGAGAACCCCTCCGCTCGTCAAGGCATGTCCGGCACCTACGGCGTGACTTGGCCTCACCGCTACACGCGCGTTGCTCCCTAATTAGTGGGCACTTTTTCGCGGTAACGCGATCCGAAAAGGCAGGGGTTTCCCCTGCCTTTTTTTTATTTCACTATACGTTTTCAATTCCATGAAGCTTTCGACCATCCGTTTCTCTCCGTTGCAAGCCTGGGCCGTGGCAGCGCTGGTAGCTGCTGTGCCAGTGGTGCACGCCGCCGATGCGGTCACGCTGGTGCACGATGGCCAGACCGCCGTCACTGCGGTTGATGTGGAGGCCGATGTGCAGATGCGCTTGCCTGTCGAGGTGCGTTCGCAGGCGTTGGCCAGCAAGCAGACTGTGGGGCAGATTGCACAGAATCTCTTTGTCCGCCGGGCCTTGGGCAAGCAGGCTCTGGCCGATGGGCTGGACAAGGATCCTGTGGTGGCTGCTGCCCTGCAGGTGGCACGCGACAAGGTGCTGTCTGACGAGTTGTTGAACCGTGCGGCTGGCAACAGCGGGGCCAGCGAGGCGGCCATGCTGAAACAGGCGCGTTCTATCTACCAGGCCAAGCCTGAGCGCTTCAAGGTGGGTGAGCAGGTGAAGGCCCGGCACATCCTGATTTCTGGCACGACGCCCGAGTCGCGTGCCAAAGCGGAAGAACTGCTGGCCCAGGCCAGGAAGGGTGCCGATTTCGCGAAACTTGCTGAAGAAAATTCAGCCGACAAGGGCAGCGCGGCGCGCGGTGGCGATCTCGGCTTCTTCACGCAGGGTCGCATGGTTCCAGAGTTCGACAAGGCCGTCTTTGCCCTGCAGAAAAAAGGAGACCTTAGCGACGTGGTCCAGACCCAGTTCGGCTACCATGTGATCCAGTTGGAAGAGCGGCGTGCGCCCTCGGTCCGCCCGTTTGATGAAGTCAAGGACGAATTGCTGCGCGAGGTTCGAACAGAGTCTGCCAATGACGCCCGCATGGCGCTGGTGCGCAAGGTGCAGGAAAATATGGTGGCCGATGACAAGGCGCTCGACGCGTTTGTCGAACGCCAGGCACCTTCTGCACAGAAAGCTGCCGCGACACAGCGCTGATACGGCGTATCCTGTCTGATCCAAAGGCTGCCCTGCCTGTGCCTCGATGGCGCTGGCGGGCAGCCTCCAGTTTTTCTACGATGAACGCTTTATGGAACGAGGCGCTTGCGCTGTGGCGCGGGCGCGGTCTGGCGTGGGTGCTGATACGCCGCGAGATCGCTTCGCGCCACACCGGCACGGCCCTGGGCATTGCCTGGCCCTACCTGCAGCCGCTGCTGACTGTGGCAGCTTATTACCTGGTATTCGATGTGGTGTTCGGCATGCGGCTGGGTGAGCACGCACCAACACGTGCGGTGGGGGCATTTCTCGTGGTGGGTGCTTTGCCTTGGATGGCCTTCTGCGATGCCGTCTCGCGGGGCATGAACAGCCTGATCGACGCAGGCGGGCTGTTGCAGAAGAACCCCTTGCCCCCCGTGCTTTTCGTCACGCGCTCGGTGCTGGCCAGTGCGCTGATCTATGGCCCGCTGTTGCTGCTGGTGGCCTTGGCCTATATTCCCTCCCATGGACTGCAGCCCGCCGTCCTGGCCTTGTTGCCACTGCTGGCATTGCAGGTGCTGCTGTGCCTGGTGCTTGCGTATGTGCTGGCCATTCTGGCCGCCGCCCTGCGCGATACAGTACAGGTGGTGGGCTTTCTGTTGTCCGTAGGTATCTACCTGACCCCTGTTCTGTTTCCGTTGAGCATGTTCCCCGAGCGCTGGCGCTGGGTGCTCTGGCTCAATCCGATGACGGGGCTGGTCCAGGGCTATCAGCAGGTGCTTTTGCAGGGGGCCTGGCCGCCGCTGAGTGTGTGGTGGGTGTCGCTGGCCTGGCTTGCGGGCGGCGCCATCGTTTTGAATGCGCTGGTGCGGCGCAGCCGTGACCAGTTGGTGGATTGGCTATGAGCATGAAGCATGGCAATGCCCTGCCCGATGACATGGTGCTGCGTGTGCGCCAACTGGGCAAGGAATACAAGCTCTATCCCTCTCCGCGTTCGCGCCTGAAGGCGCTGTTGACAGGTGCTGCCACGCACCGCAGCCATTGGGCACTGCGGGACGTGTCCTTCGAGTTGCGGCGCGGGCAGTGCATTGGCGTGATCGGTGACAACGGCGCTGGCAAGAGCTCACTGCTCAAGCTGCTGGCGGGGACCTTGCAGCCCAGTTGCGGACAGATCGAGCGCGTGGGGCGGGTGACGGCCATCCTGGAATTGGGCGCGGGCTTCCACCCTGATTTCAGTGGGCGCGACAACCTGTATTTCGGCGGCAGCCTGATCGGCATTAGCCATGAGCGTATGCGCGAGCTCGAGCCCGAGATCGCGGCGTTCGCCGAGCTGGGCGAAGCACTGGACCGGCCCGTCAAGACCTATTCATCCGGTATGACGGTGCGGCTGGCGTTTGCGCTGGTGACGGCGGTGCAGCCGGACGTGCTGATCATCGATGAAGCCCTGGCTGTGGGCGACCAGCATTTCCAGAAGAAATGCATCGAACGCATCATGGCGTTCCGCAAAAGCGGCTGCACCATCCTGTTTTGCTCGCACAGCCCCTATCACATTCGCCATCTCTGCGATGCCGCCCTGTGGCTGCGGGGTGGCCAAGTGGCGCAGTTCGGCCCGACCGAACCAGTGCTGGCCGCGTACGATCTGCATACGCGCGAGCGCCAGGAGCGTGAGCAGCAGTCGCTGGAGGCTCCCGTCGCCGCACTGCAGGTGTCTGCGGGCGAGGGTGCCGGACACCAGGAGGTACAGCCTGAGCCTGCAGGTCCCGTCGCGGCCGTTGACAGTGGTTCGGCCTGCATTCTTTCCGTGGATGTGAAGGATCTGGCCGAACCTGCCGGCGACCAGCCCGGTCTCTTGCAAAGCCAGGATCTGGTCGTGACCATCACAGCGCGCGGCCGGGGGAGCGAGCGGCCCCATATCGGCTTCATGATCGAGCAGTCCAAGGGCGTGGGCATCACCTCCCTGGCCACGCATGAGGATGGAGCGGTCCCTCGCCAGTTGCCCGATGGAACCTGGCAGACCGTACTGACGTTCCCGGAGCTGCCGCTCCACAGCGGCGACTACGTGATCAGCGCTTTCCTGTTCGATGAGACAGGGCTGGCCGTCTATGACGAGTGGTTCCAGTTCCTGCACCTGCGCTTCATCTTTCCCAAACCCTTGCCGGGCTTGGTGCGGTTGCCCCACCACTGGAGCTGAGCCCGTACGGCGGGATACACGGCTGCCTGTCGTTGGCTCCATAATCCACACCCCATGACATCCGACAATTCTTCGAATCCCCTCGGTGAAGGGCAGCGATTGCTGCAGGAGGCTTTGCATCTCCTGGAGCGTGGCGATCGCGCAGGTGCTGCGCAGGTGCTGGTCCGTGCACGCGAAAACGACGACAGCCTGCTGCAGGCGCATGCGCTGATAGAAGCCCATGGGCTTGTGGGCTCGTTCTCCAACATAATGGGACTGGACTGCAGAATTTCCCCGAAGGACGATATTTTTGGCTTCTTCCGAGGTCATCCGTCCAGTGTGAATCCGCTGCGCGATTACTTCGCCGACGGCTGGCGCACGCTGTCGGAACTCATGCTGCTGCTGGAGGCCGTGGACAAGCCGCTGTTGCGCACGGCCAGCGTGCTGGAGTTCGCCAGCGGCCATGGCCGCTTCACGCGGCACTTGGTCAAGGCCCTGGGGGCTGAACGCGTCACGGTCTCGGATATCGTGGCCGATGCCGTGGATTTCTCGCAGCAGACATTCGGCGTGAACGGCTTTGCGTCGGCCAGCGTGCCGGAGCAGGTACGCTGGCCCCAGCAGTACGAGCTGGTGTTTGTGCTGTCGCTGTTCAGCCATCTGCCGCGCTCGACCTGGACACGCTGGCTGAAGGTATTGCGCGATGCGGTGGCACCAGGCGGTTTGCTGGTGTTCAGCACGCATGGTGTGAAGGCGGCGGACTTCGATAGCGTGAAGCTCGATGATGATGGTTTTTTCTTCGCCCCATCCAGCGAGTCGAGCGCCATCGACGCCAATGAATACGGAACAGCTTTTACCTCTGAGCGCTTTGTGCTGGACCGCATTGCCGAGACTTGGGGCAGTGATGCGCTGCGCCATCGCTCTCTTGTGCATTTCTGGAATCACCAGGATGCCTATGTACTGCAGCTGTTGTAGACGTTATCTGGGCTAAAGAAAGAACAAAGAGGACGATCGCATGAGTTGGATGCTGCGTTTGCAGGAGCGGCTGTTAGGCATTTCCCCATGGAATGCCGACAAGATCACGGATGAATGGTTTCGTGCGCATTTCAACTATGCGGCTGATCTGGCCCACGACTGGCTGGGACGGTCGCTGAATCTGTCCCAGGCCAAATTGCTGAATTTCGGCTGTGGCGACGGCATCACCGACCTAGCTTTGGTATTGCGCCACGGCGCGACATCCATCCACGGCATAGACATTCGACAGGAGTATGCCAAGCTGCCCCGGATTGCACGAGAGCAATTGGGCATGTCGCGCATTCCCGCCGCGCTGAGCTTCGAGACCATCGTGCCAAACTCGCCGTTGGCGGGCAGGCATGCAGGCTACGATGGCTTGCTGAGCTGGTCCACCTTCGAGCATGTGCAGCGAGACAAGGTGCTGCCCATCCTGGCGGACCTGCATGCCTGTCTGCGGCCGGGTGGCGTCTTCTTCCTGCAGATCGAGCCCCTGTTCCACTCCCCTTGGGGCTCGCATCTGCGTCGCTATGATGATATGCCCTGGCACCATTTGATGGCCTCGGAAGAGGAGTTGTGGAACACCATCGAAAAGCATGAGGGCCCTCTCGATGCCGCCGAGGTGGATTTTGGCTTTGCGGATTTCGGTGCGGATGGCTACAAGCGCTTCGTGTTCAAGGAATACCAGGCGCTGAACCGGCTCACTGCTGATGAACTGATCGATATCGCCCGGCAGGCCGGTTTCGAGGTGTTGCGTGAGGAGCGGCGCCATGTGGACATGCCCATTCCCGAGGCATTGCAGGGACGTTATCCCGAAGATTGGTTGCGCAACAACGAGATCCTGCTGCTGCTGGGTAAACCATAGCCGGGATCGGGCCTCAGGCCCGTCCATCAATCTATCGTGCGATAGAAGCTCCAGCTGCCCTCGGACTTCAGGTGCCGCAGGTGCGGATTCTGATTCAGGCCCTGCTCATGCCGTTGCGGTGCTGCGATGTGGGTGGCAGCAATCTTCGAGAAGTCGAAGCTGCGTGTGTTCACACGCAGCAGCACATGGTCCAGGCTATGGAGGACGGGCTCGAAATCCGTGCCTTGCAGTTCGGCGCCTTCTATGGTCAGGTGCTGATAGCGGTTGTAGATACCGTAGTATTTTCTCCCGGGGTCCAGTCTTTCCCAGAACGCGAGAGGCGGGTGGTAGAAGATCCCTGAACTGATCCTGATGCCAGATGCCGCCAGCGCCATGGCCTGCCGATTGTTGTCCAGCACGACCCAGCGGGCCTGGCGGCTCGTGGCATCGGCGTCCAGCTGTTGCAGCTTTGGCCCTGGTTCCACATGCAATGGCGCCTGCAGCAAGGGGTTGAAGGGCAGGGCTGTTCCCAGCATCCAGACCATGTAGATGGCCATTGCGGCAACAAATTGCCGGTTTGCCAGCAGCAGGGCCAGGACGGCAAAGGCCGTTGCCGTGATGACGGCGACCCCAGGACTGATGGTCTCGGAGATCGCCGCAGGCAGCGTTGAATAGGTGAAAACCGCAAGCCATGCGCAGGCGGTTGCTCCCGTTACCGCAAGTGCCGACAACTGGCGCTGCCTTTCCGGGATGGTTGGAATGATTTCCGAGGCCTGGGTGGGCCATTGTTTCCTGAGCACGCTGGCCAGCAGCCAGGTCTGAGCCAGCAGCAAGCCGATATCCGTGCGGTAGACAGGAACCTTGGCCCATTGCGTCGCCTGAGCCAGCCAGGCAGGTATGCCTTGGTATGAAAAGTACAGGGTCCAGCCAATGAAGGTCAGGCAGAGGCACCCCGCCAGATCCAGTTGCCGTGGCGTCCTGCACCGCATGTCCTGCGTTTGCTGCCAGGCAAACAGCAAGGCCAGCGGAATGGCCAGGAAAATGTAGGAGCCGGCATCGCTGGGTACAAGCATGTCGGTGATGTGGAACATCTGATCCGGACCGAAAAGCCCTCTGGTCAGATACCAGGGATCCATGTATCCCCCTGTCTCCATGCGCCTTCCCGGGTAGACCGTGGCAGCAATCGACGACACGGCGTCTGCAGCATGAAGCCACCATGCGTAGAGCAAAAGGGCGGGCACAAGCGCCATGACCACCACGAGCAGTGCCTGTTGCCAGTTCCAGCGCCAGTCCCCGCGGTGCATATACAGCCATGCTATGGCGAGCGGGCCCAGCAGGCTGGCCACCACTACGAGCCAGGCCGGGTACAGGGTAAGGGCAAAGCCTGCCAGTGCCCAGCCTGCCACCAACGCCCTGGGCAGCACCTGCCGGATGGATTGCCTTGTCCAAGCGGTCAGGAACATGCCGAAGGCGAGCAGTGCGAAAAACAGGATGTAGACAGGCCAGCCCGACCAGCCAACTGACATGGGGGACGCACTTACGCTAAGTGCAAGAACAGCTGCGGGCTGCCAGCGCAGTTGTGCGATGCGCACCAGGACCCACAGGCATGCAGCGAATCCGGCAAAGTAAGGAAACCACCAGTACCATGCGAGCGCCCGCCGCAGGTCAAGGATGAAAAAGCCCCAAGTAGCTGGCTTGGCAAGCGCAGACAGGTTGGAGACGGGCACGCCGCTCATGCCCACAGTGTTCATGTTGTGGCCGGCGCTGGAAAAAACCGTGCTGGTGTTCTCGAAGCTCTTCAGCAGGTGTCCGGGTGCGGCGGCATGGTATTGGCTGATGGCCATGGCGGTGATGACCTGCCATTCATCGCTGCGAATGATCTGGGGGGTACCAAGCCAGGCATTTTCGTCATGGGTAACAAGCTCGTCGTTCTGAAAGAGCAGGGCAACGGAGGAGCCGGTCCATCCACCCGCCACCAGAATGATGAAGGCTGCTGCGGTTGCCGCACCAAAAGCCCTGGCACCAATGCGCAGCCTGGACTGCCATCCGGACAGGGACAGCAACAGGAGCAGCGCAGGCAGGCAGAAGGCCACAAGGGCGCCGGCTCTGGGCAGCAGGCCGGCGCGGGCAGCCTGGTGCAGCGTGATCTGTCGCGCCTTGTCCATGGTGGTCAGCGCAAAACGCCTGCCGTCCGTGGTCATGATTTCCATGCGTACGGTGTAGGTGCCGGAGGCAAAGTCCGGGTCGAGCGGGGCACGGATGTGGAATCCGGCGTTGGCCCAGTTCGGATTGCCTGTAGCCGCCACAACGTCGGGCCTGGGATACGACAGGGCATTGAGCCGGCCTTGGTAGACAAGGTGGTCGTCCAGGAAGATCGAAGCCTGGGTCGGAAAGGCGTGGCTGCGTCCGGAGGCGCTCCAACCCTTGGCGATCAACTGCTGTTTGGCCGCATCGAAATGGATATCCTCCAGTACTCCTTGGTCATGGAAGGCCGTATCAGTTGCACCGGCCGGTAGAAGGAAGCCGCAAAGCAGTATGGTCAGCAGCAGGAAGGATATCCGATGGATGACCCTGTGGAATGACTGGCGTATGGAGTGCATGGCCTGAGAAGCGTTGTCAACCTTTGTGCGATGCGGACCTTGCCTTGAAGCGCGCAAGGTTCAGGGCAGTCGGGGCTGCAAGCCCGCCAGCGACGGTCTTGCCTTCTGACTCAGGCCTGCAGCCAATTCTTGACCCGGCGCTGCCAGTGCGCGGGAATACGCCTTGCCACGCCGCGCAGGATGGGTAGCGAGCGCAGGTGGGCCAGCAGGATCAAGGCCCCCGATCTTGCAGCATGGTCCTGGCGTTGCAGGCGATGTGTGGCCAGGAAGGCCGCATCCAGTGGCTGGAGCAGGGCCTGATCGCGCGGCTGCAGCCCCTGGAGATAACCGTCGCCATAGAAAGCCGCTCCCGGCTGGGCGGCGGCACTCCCTGTTGCGGCCGGTTGCTGCGGCAGCTGTCCTTCAATGAAGTGGCGTTCGCGTATTTGCGCGAAGAAGTCCAGCCATTGGGCGGTGCTGGCGTCCCAGGGCATGACCCAGGACCAGTCGCGGCCTGCCAGCCTTTCGGGGAAGGCCCCTATGTCGGGCGCGACGATGGGCAGTCCGGCGGCCAGGCAGGCGCTGAGCGTGTAGCTGTAGGTCTCCGGCCATTGGGCGGGGAACCAGGCCAGGTCGGGCTGCAGCCACTCCAGCAGCGCAGGCAATTCCTCTTCCTTGTAGCCACCATGCACCGTCAGGCGTGCGCGTGGCTGGGTCTGCAGGCTGCGGTAGCCATAGCCGAGCAGATGGAATTCCACAGGAGCTCCGCGTTTGGCGGCTTCGATAGCCACGGCTTCAAGCACGTCGGCCCCCTTGATGGCACTCATGGCTCCCAGCACGACGATCTTGAGTGGGGCCGTGGCGGCCAATGTGCGTGCCGTTGGGGTCGGCAACTGTGCCGGCATGTCGGTGTGGGCAACGGCCTGGACGCGTGCCCCGGGCACGAAGCCGGCGATCCGGCTGGCTGTGTCCTGGCTGGGGGCCAGCACATGGCGCGCGTTGTTCAGCAGCAGCGCATTGCGGTGGCGCCACTGGGCCACGGTGCCGGCATAGGGGGCTGTGTCCGTTGGTTCGCAGCAGCCGCATTCGCCCGCGCGGGGCGGCACGATGTAGCGGTTGTCGATGCCGGTCAGCGAGATATTCTTGCAGTAGGTGTAGAAATCATGGGCCGTGAAGTCATGGGCCGTTCCCAGGCGTGCGGGCAGGTCCAGGATGGCTTCGCTGTGGCCCAGGAGATGCTGGTAGTGCACGTGCACCACGCCCAGCTGGCGCAGGGCCTGCACCAGCTCCTCCATCTGGTCGTTGATGCGGAAGGCGAGCTCGAAGGCTTCCTTCTCTTCGGCACGGCGCAGGACCACGACTCCACCTGCGGCTGGGGACAGCATGAGGAACAGTGCCTTGCCTTGCAGGAACTGCGCCAGTTCGCGGACATGGCGCACGGTGCCGCCCGCCCGATCGTGGAGCACGGCCAGCACCACGGGCTGCTGCGCTGCCTCGGCCTGCAGGCGTGCCACATCCAGCGCCAGGCGTGCCGTGCGCGCAGGGTCGGCCTGGACGAAGGCCATGACATCGGCTTCGTAGCGCGGATGCAGCCTGCGCAGGGTTTCCATGGCGGCACGTTCACGCGGGCTCTTGCTTTCTCCGAAGCTCACGCCGCCTGTGTGCAGCACGAAGGTGTCCAGCAGATGCAGGTTGCGCCAGCCAGCGGCTGCGGCACGCTGGCAGAAGTCGTTTTCCTCGCCATAGCCCTTGCCGAAGTGCTCGGTGTCGAACAGGCCGACGGCGTTCAGGCTGTCGCGGCGGATGTACATGCAAAAGCCCACGCCGGTCGGCACGTCCACCACCTGGCCGGGGTTGGTGCGCGCGCACAGTGCGTCGATGGCGGCCGTGTCCATGCCGGGCGGCAGGTCGTTGCCCTCGCAAAAGCGCGGGTAGCTGCAGATGGTGGCGTTGTTGGAAAACGGCGTGACGGAGGCGATGCGTGCATCGCCGTAGGCAGCCTGGCGGATGCGGTCCAGCCAGTCATTGGCAACCACGGTGTCGCTGTTGAGCAGCAGCACGTCATGGGCGGTGTTCAGCGCCATGCCGCGGTTGACGGTGCCGACGAAGCCGAGGTTCTCCTCGTTCTCCAGCAAAGTGATGCGGGGCTCCTGCGCAGCCTTCTCGCGCAGCCAGGCCGTGACTTCGGGCTCCGGGCTGGCATCGTTGATGACCACGAGTTGCCAGTGCGTGCGGCAGGGGCTGGCCAGAACGGATTCGATGCAGTTGCGCGTGTCGTCCAGGCCGCGGTACACGGGCACGATCACATCGACGGGTTGCTGCGGCATCGGCTGGGGCACGGGTGTGTGGAGGACAGGGGCAGGCACGGACGTGCGGCCCAGCAGGCGGTCAATGCGCATCTTGGCGTGGACGAGAGGGCGCGTGGCCCGGAAGACGGTGGAGTTCTCGATATCGCGCAGGTGCTGCTCCAGGCGCGCGAAGTCCCGCTGCACGCGGGTGGCCTCTTGCTGCCAGATGGCGCGCTCCTTGCTCTGCGACTGGTGGCTGTCTTCCAGGAGGGCGTTGCGGTGCTGCAGCCTATGGATCGCAGCGCTTCGCTCTTCCAGTTGCTGGACATCCTGCGCGTGCTGCTGCTCAAGCCGCATGCGCTGTGTGTGCCACTGATCCTGCAGATCATTGGCCCGGCTGCGCTCTTGCGCGATCTGCCGTTCAAGCGGCTGCACGGCGCCCGCCAGCGCCAGATAGTCGGCCGACATGGGCCATCCCATCTCGATCTCCAGCGAGGCGCCACGCAGTGCAGCCAGGGTTTCTGCGGGAATGGGCAGTTCGAACCAGGGGTCATCGCCGGTCAGAAGCAGCATCAGCGAGAAGGCGCCTGCCGGATGAAGTCCATTCCACACGAGCTGATGATGCGGGCGTTGCCCCAGCAGGGCAGCGTCCGAATCCTCGGGCAGCCATTGCCAGACGACGGCGCCTTGCGCATCGAGCAAGGCCAGCCGATGCAGGTGTATGAAGCCCGGCCGGTCGGCCAGGTCCAGACGCAGATGGCTCAGTGAAGTGTTGTGGTCGGGCAGCGCAAAGCGCAGTGTCTGGCGTGCCTGGCCAATGATGCCCGTGGTGGAGAGCTTGCTTTCTTCGTCATAGCGGCCAGCGCGTGCCATGTAGAGCTGTGCCGTGAATAGGGCATGTGCCTGTGGATAGTTCACCGGCGGCTCGATGGCCTGTGCCTGGGCCACCGGGGCGGCACTGGCGATGAACTGATAGGCCAGTGCATCGGGCGTGGCCAGCAGGTGGCGGGCAACGGCAGGGGGCAGGCTGTCGTAGGCGACGCGGAATTCGGATTCGGGGAGCGCCCGTTCGATGGTGTCGATGTCGTCCACCTGCCAGCCTTGCTCGGCCAGAAAGCGCGAAAGCGAGCGCCGCGTAAAAAAACGCAGGTGGGTGCGGTCCAGCAGGCCTTCTTCGCGGTAGCGGAATTCGCCATGCAGCAGTTCTGCCACCAGGCCGCTGTAGCCTGCATTGGGCACGGAGATCAGCAGACGGCCTTCGGGCGTCAGCCGCTTGCGGCATGCAGCCAGGATGCGCTCGGGCTGGCGAAGGTGCTCCAGCACGTCGGCGCAGACGATGTAGTCATAGCGTGCTTCGCCGAAGAGCTGGTCCAGGTCGCAGTCTTCCAGGTCGGCCACATGGACATGGCGGTAGAAGGGCGCTGCATGGCGTGCCTCTTCCTGGCTCAGGGTGACGCCGTCGCAGACGCATTGCTTGTGCTCGGCGAGAAAGGCGCCCAGCGCGCCGCTGCCGCAACCCAGATCCAGTATGTGCGCCTGGGCCCGGACATGGCCGGCCAGCACGGACAGCGACGTGCGCTCGTTCAGATCGACGGTGCGCAGGTAGACGTGGGGATCGGGAATGGGTGTGGTCATAGGAAAAGGGGTGCCGGGCAATCTCTCCGCTGGGAGCAGGTGCCGCGGCCGTATTCATTCATGCCAGACGGCCTTGGCCAGTCCGCAGCGGGCAGCAAGCTGCGCCCACGTCAGGGCGCAAAAAATCCCGGAAGTCCGGGCGGCAGATTGTCGCGCATCATAATCCCGGCCACTGCAGTGACTGCATGGCATGGCCGGGTAATGACATATTGCGCGGCTGTTGCATTTTTTTTGCATTACGGCATGGCCGCTGACGCTTGACAAAGGCTGTCGGCGGAATACTCTGTGCCGCCGTTTCTGCGGCGCGTGATTCCCGTGCGGGAATTTGAAGATTTGAAGGGCGGCATTGATGGGTTCATCGTTGGTCGTGTCGGTGGTGAGCCACGGACATGGCGCTCATATCCAGAGGCTGCTTGAGTGCCTGGCTTCGGCGCGCCTTGCGCCGGTGTCCCGTGTGGTGTTGACGCTCAACATTCCCGAGGCGGAGCCCCAGGCGCCCGTGGCCGGCTGGCCCTTTGCTCTGGAGATCCGGCGCAATGCGCAGCCTCTGGGGTTCGGCTGCAACCACAACCGGGCGCTGGCGAGCGCACGGGAGCCGTTTGTCTGCGTGATCAATCCCGATGTGTTCTGGAGCGAGCAGGAGGAGCCGTTGCAAGACCTTCTGGCGCTGGTGGCCCGTCCGGGACTGGCCCTGGCCTATCCCCCGCAGATCGGTGAAGACGGCGCGCTGCAGGATTTCGAACGGGAGTTGCCATCGCTGTGGAATTTGCTGCGGCGCAAGCTGCGCGGGCGCGTGGAGCGGCGTGTGGAATGGGTGAATGCGGCCTGCCTGGTGCTGGGCCGGGACAGTTGGCTGCGGCTGCGTGGGTTTGACGAAGGTTTCTATATGTATTGTGAGGATGTGGATCTGTGCCTTCGCCTGCGGGTGCTGGGCGGAGAACTCAGGCGCGGCGGTTTGCCTGTGGTCCATGCGGGCCAGAGGGCGAGCCGGCGCAGCCTGCGCCACGGCGCATGGCACGTGGCCAGCCTGCTGCGGCTGTGGAGCCGGCCGGCTTACCGCAAGGCCAGGGCCCTGCCGCAGGCAGCGCTCTCGCTGCGCAGCCTGCGTGGAGAACCATCGTGATCTGGATGTCGGTACTGGCCTTCATGGTCTCCTTCATCGGCTGTGCGCTGCTGCTGCGCTGGGCCCGGCGGTCCGCAACGTCCTCCTACGGATACGACAAGCCTCAGCGTTTCCACATGGGCGAGGTACCCCGGCTGGGGGGCGTGCCCATGTACCTCGGGCTGGCTGTCTCCTGGGGAGTCGGCACCTGGCTGAGCATGCGCGGAGATCCTTCGTCGCTGCGCATGCAGCTGTGGGTCGTCGTATGCCTGGCCGCCATGCTGCCGGCCGTGGTCGGGGGGATCATCGAGGATGTATCGCAGCGCCTGAGCGTGCGCTACCGGCTGGTGCTGACCCTGCTGAGCGCCGTGTTGGCGGTTTTGCTGTGCGGCCTCACCGTGCCCCGGCTCGGCTGGCCCTGGCTGGAACAGGCGCTGGGTCCTGCCATGCCCTGGCTGGGCATGGGCCTGGCGGTGCTGGCGCTGACAGGCCTGCCCCATGCCTTCAACATCATCGACGGCTACAACGGGCTGGCGGGCATGGTGGCCACCATCATCTGCCTGGCGCTGGCCCATGTGGCCTTGCAGGTGGGCGACCGCACGCTGGCCGCCATGCTGGTGACGCTGGCCGCCGCCACCTGCGGCTTCCTGGTCTGGAACTACCCGCGCGGCATGATGTTTGCCGGCGATGGCGGAGCCTATGTCTGGGGCCTGGCGATTGCCCTGGCCAGCATCGCCCTGGTGCAGCGCAATTCCGCAGTCTCTCCATGGTTTCCCATGCTGCTGCTGATCTATCCGGTCTGGGAGACGGTGTTCTCCATCTACCGCAAGCTGATGCGCGGCATGTCGCCGGGCATGGCGGATGCCCTGCATTTCCACCAGCTCATCTATCGGCGCATCGTGCGCGGCGTGTTCGACGATGATCTGGCCCGGCGCATGCTTCGCCGCAATAACCGGACCTCCCCCTATCTGTGGGCCTTCACGCTGCTGACCGTGGTGCCTGCGCTGCTGTTCTGGAGCAATACACCGGTCCTGGTGGGGTTCTGCCTGCTGTTCGTGGTCAGCTACGTGGTGGCCTATCTGGCCATCGTGCGCTTCAAGCTGCCGGGCTGGATGCAGAACAATGGATGATGACCGGGCGCCATGGGCGTTCCGTCATCCGGGCATGCAACACTGCCGCGCAGTTGCGGCACAATGCCCGCCTTGTTGTTGACTACTTCCACGCCCCCGGGCTAGCACCATGAACGATATCCTCTCGATTGCCCCCCGCGACAAGGCCGAAATCCTCGCCCAGGCCCTGCCCTACATCCGCAAGTTCCATGGCAAGACCATGGTCATCAAGTATGGCGGCAACGCCATGACCGATCCGGCCCTGCAGGCCGACTTCGCGGAAGACGTGGTGCTGCTGAAGTTGGTGGGCATGAATCCGGTGGTGGTGCATGGCGGCGGGCCGCAGATCGAGACGGCCCTGAACCGCCTGGGCAAGAAGGGCGAGTTCATCCAGGGCATGCGCGTGACCGACGCGGAGACCATGGAAGTCGTGGAATGGGTGCTGGCCGGCGAGGTGCAGCAGGACATCGTGGGCCTGATCCACCAGGCCGGTGGCAAGGCCGTGGGCCTGACAGGGCGCGATGGCGGCCTGATCCGCGCACGCAAGCTCAAGATGGTCGACAACAAGGATCCGAACATCGAGTACGACGTGGGCCAGGTGGGCGACATCGTCTCCATCGACCCCAGCGTGGTGCGCGCGCTGCAGGATGACGCCTTCATCCCCGTGATCAGCCCCATCGGCTTTGGCGAGGAAAACGAGAGCTACAACATCAACGCCGACGTGGTCGCCAGCAAGCTGGCCACGGTGCTGCAGGCCGAAAAGCTGGTGCTGCTGACCAACACCCCCGGCGTGCTGGACAAGGCGGGCAGCCTGCTGACCGACCTCACGGCGCGCGAGATCGACGCCCTGTTCGCCGACGGCACCATCTCGGGTGGCATGCTGCCCAAGATCAGCGGCGCCCTGGATGCCGCCAAGGCCGGCGTCAACGCCGTGCACATCATCGATGGCCGCGTGCCGCATGCCATGCTGCTGGAAATCCTGACCGACCAGGCCTACGGCACCATGATCCGCAGCCATTGAGGCCCGATGGCGCGGACTTTGCGGTTCGCGTTACCATCGCGCATGGCCCGGGCGTGGTCTGACGGCCTGGGCCGGTCTGCTGCAAGCCGCCTTTGGGCGGCTTTTGTTTTTTAGGTTTGATATGCGTTTGCTTCTTGTGGAAGACGATGTGATGGTGGCCAGCGGCATCAAGCTGGGGCTGTCCGATGCGGGGTATGCCGTGGACTGGGTCGGCAGTGCCGAGCGCGCCCTGGAGGTGCTGGCCCAGGAAGCCTTCGACCTGGCCGTGATCGACATCGGCCTGCCCGGTATCGACGGGCTGGAGCTCACGCGCCGCCTGCGCAGCAGCGCGGTGGAGAGCTCGGCCATGCCCGTGCTGATTCTGACGGCGCGCGACGCGCTGCAGGACCGCGTGCAGGGCCTGGACCAGGGCGCCGACGACTACATGGTCAAGCCCTTCGAGCTTCCTGAACTGCTGGCCCGGCTGCGCGCGCTGCTGCGCCGATCACAGGCAGCCACATCGGCCGTCCTCAGCTTCGGTCCCATCGAGCTGGACACGGCAGGCCGCCGCGCCGGCGCGCGCCAGCCTGCACAAGACGATGAGAGCGAGGGAAAGCTGCTGCCCATCGACCTGGGCCCGCGCGAATGGACCGTGCTGGAATACCTGCTGATCCACGCGCCCAAGCCGGCCAGCAAGGACAAGCTGCTGCAGGCGCTCACGGGCTGGGACCGAGAGATCACGCCCAATGCGGTCGAGGTCTATGTCTCTCGCCTGCGCAGCAAGCTGGAGCCGCACGGCGTGGCCCTGCGCTCCATCCGGGGCTTCGGCTATCGGCTGGAACTCTCGCATACCGTTGCCTGATGCGGACATGGCGCATGGCCCCAGGCGCTGACCGCCCATGACAGCCAATCTGCGACTTCGCCTGCTGGTGCTGCTGGTGGTGCCGCTGACGCTGCTGGCGCTGATGGGCGGCTGGTTCGGCTACCGCTCGGCAGACGAGGCCTCCACCCAGCATGACCAGCGCCTTTTGCGCCTGCTGCCCGCGCTGGCCGACTCCGTGCTGGCACCGTCGATTGCCGAGGGAACGCCGCCGCTGGTCGCGCTGACGCCCGCCATCGAGGAAGTCTTGCGCCAGCGCGGCAACGACGTCGGATATGCCGTGGGCGACCTGCAGGGCCATGTCGTTGCCGGCGACACCTGGATCCGCTTCGATGTGCCTTCCACGCCGCTGGCCGAGTTCCACAGCCAGGAGCATGACGGCCTGACCTACCGCGTGGCCGTCATGCGCGCCGAAACCTATGGCGCCGGTGAAATGGTGCTCGTGCTGGCCGACGGTGGCGACGTACGCCAGCAATGGGTGCGCCAGTTGCTGCTGCATGTGCTGCTGCCCAGCGTTCTGCTGATCGCGGGCGCTGGCATCGCCATCTACTGGTCGGTCAGCCGGGCCTTCCGGCCGCTGCTGACCCTGACCCAGGCTGTGGAGCGGCGCTCGCCGCGCGACCTCAGTCCCATCTCTGAGCACAGCTCGCCGGCCGAGGTCCGCCCGCTGGTGCGCTCGCTCAACCGATTGTTTGCACTGGTCAACGCCCAGGCCGAAGGCCAGCGGCGCTTTGTGGCCGATGCCGCCCATCAATTGCGCACGCCTCTGGCGGCCTTGCAAGCCCAGGTCGAGGCCTGGGCGCTGAGCGCGCAGGCTGCCCAGGCCGAAGCGAGGCGCAAGGGCACCGAGGCCCAGGTGGTGCTCAGCGTGACGCAGATCGAGCAATTGCGCGACGCCACGCGGCGCACCTCGCAGCTGGCACGCCAGTTGCTGGCGCTGTCACGTGCCGACGCCCGCAATGCCGAAGTCCAGCCGCTGCAGCAGGTGGACCTCAAGGACCTGTGCGAAAGCATGCTGGAAATGTTCTTCGACCAGGCCAGCGCCAAGGGGCTGGACTTCGGCCTTGACGTTGCTCCGGCCAGTGTCTGGGGTCACAGCTGGCTGCTGCGCGAACTGGTGTCCAATCTCGTGGACAACGCCATCAAGTACACGCCGCCCGGCGGTAGCGTCACGCTGCGCTGCGGCATGTACCATGGCGCGGTGCAGTCTGCGGATGAGCCGCCAGGGTGGGCCTTCCTGGAGATCGAGGACGATGGCCCCGGCGTGCCCGAGGCCGAGCGCTCGCAGATCACGCAGCGCTTTTACCGCGCCCAGGGTGCGTCCGGCGATGGAACGGGGCTGGGATTGGCGATTGCCGATGAAATCGCCCTGTTGCACCAGGGCACTCTGGCCTTTGGCGCTGGCGCGCAGGGCAAGGGCCTGCTGGTACGCTTGGAGCTTCCATTGCAAATGCCGGCCGTGCTCTCGGAAACAGTAGCAGCGCAGCCAACAGGGACGCGATCCTGACGGTTGCGCTCATGGGGACAGCTTTGTGCGGAGTTGCCGCCGAGGGCTGTGAGAGAATTACTTACAAATAGTTGATCTGCTTATGTCCGAGTCTGAAGTCCTGTCGCCTTTATCCGCTCCTGGCGCTGATGTCGTTTCCGACGAAGCCGCCTCCGCTTCCGCCCCCACGCCTGCGCGCAAACGCCCCAAACCCGGGGAGCGGCGCGAGCAGATCCTTCAGGCGCTTGCGGCCATGCTGGAAAAGCCCGGCGCAGAACGCATCACCACGGCAGCGCTGGCCGCTCACCTGGGCGTCAGCGAGGCGGCCCTGTACCGCCACTTCGCCAGCAAGGCACAGATGTTCGAAGGCCTGATCGAGTTCATCGAGCAATCCGTCTTCACGCTGGTGCAGCAGATCGTCGGGCGGGATGTGCCGGAGGAAGAGCGTCCCGCAGTGGATGGCATGCGCCAGGCCAGCCGCGTGATCTCGCTGGTGCTGCAGTTCGGCGAGCGCAACCCCGGCATGGTGCGCGTCATGGTGGGCGATGCCATCGTCTTCGAGCACGAGCGTCTGCAGGCCCGCATGAACCAGTTCTTCGACCGCATCGAATCCACGCTGCGCCAGTGCCTGCGCCCCGCCGCCGGTGCGCTGGGCTCCTCCGCCCCGACGGTCGATGCCCAGGTCGCCGCCAGCGTGCTGACGTCGTTCGCGCTGGGCCGCCTGCAGCGCTACGCACGCTCGGGTTTCCGCCGCCTGCCGACCGAGCATCTGGAAGCCAGCCTGGCCTTGATGGTCTGAACACGGCCCAGCGGACCCCAGGGTCCGCTCTGCAGCAAAGCCACCCGCTTGCGCCGGTGGCTTTTTTGCGACCAGGGCCTTGCTTCTTCGCGGTGGCAGTGCTCAGCCGGCAAGATTGCGCCGTCGCCTGGCCGGTGCTGTCACGCCCAGCGCCGCAACGATGCGCCCCACCTGGCCTTCCGTAATCCCATGCTCGGCAGCCAGTTGCCGGGCCGTCTTGTCCGTGGCGTAGTCTGCGGCGATACGCTGGTTGCGTAGTGCCTGCAGTGCGCGCGCTGCCCTGGGCAGCTGGAAGTGGGGCAGGCCTCCATACTCACGGGCGAGCTGGAGCAAGGCTTTCACGCCTATGGTGGCCGCATAGGGATGCTCGGGTGTGACCTTGTCCGGCGTGGGAACGTAGATGCGCAGCCCACCCCAGCGCTGCACCAAGGCCATCGTGGGCTGCAGTCCGATCAGGCGCTCGAAGTCCTGCAGCAGGGGCGGGAGCAGATCACTGCAAGTGCCATGGCGCGGGTCAATGGCAGCTGCTCCGGGCGTGGGTATGCCGATGGTGGGGGGCAGGGTAGCAGGCCGAAAGCCCTGGAAGACAGGTGCCGGATGGTGTTCGGAATGCATTTTGGCTGTACGCTCTTGGTTCAAAAGGAAACGGTTCAATTTGAACCATATTCTTGGTCCATAACGAACCACTGTCAAGATTCGCCATGCCTGCAAAACCAGTGACTGATGCGCTTACATCCAACGTTGATGAGGTACTGGCGCGCATGGCTGAAGCCTTGGGACCCGACTGGATGGCGGGCATGGAGGTTCAGCCTGAAACGGTGCGGACCTGGCGCAAGCGCGGGGAAGTGCCAGCACGGCAACTGCTGCGGGCCTCGCAGCGAGCGGGCCGGCCGCTGGAGTATTTCAACGGCACGGGCGCAGCGAAGCCTGGGGCTCGGCATGGTGGGGCGGCCGAAGACGAGTTCACGCAGATCGAGATGCTCGATGCGCACGTCAGCGCAGGGCATGGGGCCGTCAACGGCCCCGACGAGGTGATAGGCCGCTTCGCCTTCCGTTCGTCCTGGCTGCAGTCCAAGGGGCTGGGCAGACACAACGCCAAGATCGTGCGTGCCCGTGGAAGATCCATGGCGGACCGCATCAACGATGGCGACATCCTGCTGGTCAACACCTCGGTCGATACGCTGACCCAGGATGGTGTCTATGTGATCGAGCTGGAGGGTGAGAACTACGTCAAGCTGCTGGAGCGCGACTTCAGCACGGGCGGTGTGCGCATCGTCAGCTACAACCCCGCTTATCCGCCCCAGGTTCTGGAAGGCGAAGCGGCCAACCGGCTGCGCATCTGCGGCCGGGTTCTCTGGCACGGCGGAGAACTCTAGCCCCCGGGCCGCGCCGCCCAGCATCGCTCCAAAGACTTTGCCGCGGGCCTGAGGCCAGCCTGCGCGCTTCCGTCTTCACCCAGCCTTTCTCGTCCTCCTCTTTCGTGCGTCCGTGCCTGCCCGAGCGGCAGGACGTTTGCGCTTGCCTGGCCGTTGGGATGTGCCGGGCCAAGGCACATGTGGCTGGCATCCAGGTCCGCTGCGCCTGAGAAGGCGCGCGCCTGTGGACGCTGAAACCGGGCCTGCATATGCAGGCCTTATTCATTTTTGCCTGCCTCGGCACAGTCACTCCATCGCAACGACGCATCTTTTTCTGCGTCCCCCAACGGAGTGACCCATGTACGCCATCGCACAACTGTTCCTGCTCTTTGCCGCTCATCTGCGGCCCATCGTGGCCGAGGCTGCGGCCAGTGTGGTGGCGGCCTTTCCGGTGCTGCGCTCATGAATGCACTGGCCCAGCATCGCAACGCCATCGTGGCCATCCTGGCCTCGGTGCCGCAGATCGGCGTTGTGCAGGACCGCGAACGCCATGCCGCCAGCGATGCCGAACTGGCAGCCCTGTTCACGTACACGCCGCCTGCAGCAGGCACGGCCCATGTCCGCGGCTGGTGGCTGCGCAGAAGCAGCACGGCCGAGCACGGCAGCAGCACGGCCCGCACGGTAAGCGTGCACCAGTGGACGCTGCATGGCTACCTGGCCATTGCCGACGCCCAGGCCAGCGAGTTGTTGCTGGACGACCTGGTCGAGCAGTTCCGCGCCCTGGTGCGAGCCGATCCGACCCTGGGCGGCGCGTGCCAGCCCGGTCCCCTGGCAGGCAGCGACGACAGCACCGATGGCGTGCAGCTCATGCGTGCCGAGCCTGTGGATTTCGCGGGAGTGCGTTGCCACTCCGTTGTCCTGCAACTCAGAACCTGGAGCTACCTGTGACCTGCACACCCCCGAACCGGGCCTAGACCGGATAACCCGCACCTTTCCCGCAACCCCTGTGGCCCGCGGCGCTGGAGGACGGCGCCCAAGGTCGCGAAACATCTCTTCATCTCTTCAAAGGATTCTCCAAATGGCAGCAAAAATCATGCGCAAGATGGCCCTCCTGGCCCTGGTTGAAACCGTTGTCGGCACGGCTGTCGTACCGCTGGCGGCCAATGCCATGTTGGTCAGCGACGTGACCCTGACCCCCATCGAGGGCGACGTGGTCGAGCGCAACAACATCCGTCCCTTCTTCGGCTCCAGCGGCAGCACCCTGGTCACCGAATACCAGAAGGTGTCGTTCTCCGTGGAATTCGCGGGTGTGGCCGCAGCGGGTGAGCGTCCCGGCGTGACCGACCTGTTGCGTGCGTGCGCCGCCAGCGCCAGCACCGAGACTGGCGTGAAGACAGTCTTCTCTCCCGTGACCGACGGCATCCAGAGCGTGACCATCTACGGCAACGTGGACGGCACCCTCTACAAGATGCATGGTGCACGCGGCGAGGTGGAGTTCAGCACCGATGCCAAGGCCATTCCCAAGTGGAAGTTCGAGTTCACGGGCTCCTTTGTCCCCGCCGTGGATGAGGCCCTGCCGGCTGTGGACTACAGCGACTTCGTCGCTCCTCTGGGCGTCAACAAGACCAACACCCAACTGACCCTCGATGGCCTGGCGGTGGCCTGCAGCGCCTTCAGCTTCAAGTGCGGCAACCAGGTGGTCAAGCGAGACCTGATGAACGTGGACACCGTGGAAATCACGGACCGAAAGTCCACGGGTAGCGTCACCTTCGAGAACACCAGCGTGGCCACCAAGGACTGGATCGGCCTGGCGCGCGCCAGCGCCATCGTGCCCGTCACGCTCAAGCATGGCCCCGGCGCCACCAACACCGTCAGTTTCAAGAGCGCGCGCGCCCAGATCGGCAAGCCGACTTACAGCGACAGCGATGGCGTGCAGATGATCACGATCCCCCTGTCGTTCATTCCCTCCGACGCGGGCAACGACGAATGGTCCATCGAGATCTGACGCCTCACCTCCCTGCCTGACAACTACACATCCAAGGATCACCATGGCCGTCAAGATTTCCGGGCTCAAGCCCACCATCTCCGTTCCCGCAACGCTGTACCTGCCCGTCGATGAGGGCAGGTTCGGAGCCCATCACTTTGCCGTCGTGTTCAAGCGCCTGGGCAAGGCGCGGCGTGACGAGATCAATGAACTCATCGTCGTCGGCAAGCCCGCCACGCAGCCCGATGGCTCGCAGGAGGTACGGCGCATGACCATCCCTGAACTGCTCGACGAAGTGGTTGTGGGCTGGGAGGGGATGCTGGGCGACGAAGGAACACCCGTGCCCTACAGCCGCGACGAGCGCCTGGCGGCCGAGGAGGCCTACCCGGGACTGGAGCAGGCCATGGCCGTGGCCTGGTTCGACGGACTCAACGTGCACCAGCGGGATGCCGCCACAAAAAACTCCGTGGCGCTGTCCGGCATCACCTCGGCCTCGACGGCGCAGACCGCTATCTCGTAGACGACGAGCTGCGCACCCAGTGCGCGCAGATGGGGATCGACCCCGACCGGATGGTGCCCGGCGATCTGCAACGGCAGCACCCCGAGGACTACGAACTGTGGCCGGAGCATGCGATGGCCTGGAGCGTGTACCTCGGCTGCTCCACCCAGTGGCGTAGGACGGCCACGCCCTGGGGCCAGTGGCACTGGGACGGGCTGGATTACGCCGGGGTCGAGATCGTGATGCGCCGCTACGCGGTGCCCGCCGCGCAGCGCGGCGAGGTCTTCGCGCAATTGCAGGTACTGGAGGCGCAGGCGCTGCGCCAGCTCAACCGGGGCTGAGGCATAGGGGCCTCGGCTCCGGCCTTTCAAGACAAACACAAGCGGTCAAGCATACCGAACAGAGATCAGCATGAGTACAGCGGTCAAAAGCATAGGCATCGCCGAGACGCCCAGCCTGAGCGAGCTGCGTGCGCAGAATGCCCAGTTCTCCCAGGAGCTCGACAAACTCCACGGCAAGCTGCAGCAGGCGTATGCCGGCATGTCGCAGTTCGCAGGTGCCTCAACGGACACGGCGCTTGTGTCGGCGCGTGCCAGCGTCGATATCGAGAGCCTGTCTACTTCCATGGGCAAGATTGCAGGCCGCGCCAATGCCATGCTGGAAGTGGCGGGTTCGGCGGCCAAGGTGGGAGAGGCGCTCTACACGGCCAGTGCCCAGACAGAGAATCTGCGTACACGGCTGGACCTTGCCACCGGCGGCAAGGGCGCGCAGGAACTGGCCTATGTCACGGCCCTGGCCGATCGGCTGGGCCTGCAGCTCAATGCCACCGGCCAGGCCTACGCCGACTTCGCCACCAAGGCGCGAGGTACGGCGCTGGAGGGCGCGCAGGTGCAGACCATCTTCACGGGGATTGCCTCGGCCAACGCGGCCATGGGCCTTTCCGTGGAGCAGGGCAATGCCTCGTTGGCAGCCGTACTCGACCTGATGGGCAAGGGGACGATAGGCGCGTCGGACTTCAGCGAGAAACTGGGACATATCCCGGAGGCGGCGCTGGTCGGCGCTCAGGCCCTGGGTGTGACACAGGAGCGGTTCTCCCAGATGCTGCAGACCGGCGAGGTCGTGACGCAGGACTTTCTGCCCCGTTTCTCGCAGGCGCTGCAAAGCTCCCTGGGAGAGGGGACGGACAAGGCGGCGGACAGGCTGGATGCCGGCACCCAACGCATGGCCAACGCCTGGGACAAGCTCAAGTCCGCCGTGGGAGATTCCGGCATCAGCCATATGATCTCCTTTGGCATGAATGCAGCGGCCAACGACATGAACGCCTTTTCGGAGTCTATGTCGCGCGCGCGTGACAACGGGTCGGGCTTCCTGGGCCAGATCAGCAGCGGGCTGGGAAACATCGCCGGGCGCGCGGTGGGCTTGCAATACATCAGCACGGCCTTCCAGTCGAATGCGGAAAAGGCAGCCTATCTGGCCAAGGAGCTTCCGCGCGCCAGGGCTGAATTGGAGATGCTGCAGGCCAAGGGGGCAGCCACATCGCGCAATGTATGGGTGCGCACGGCCCATGACGATGCCCAGCGGCTGGTCGAAAAATTGCAGCAGGTGCAGCGCGAATTGATGGCGGCACAGGGTCAGCGCAATGCAGGCGGCGGCCGCGGGTTCATCAATCCGCCGCTGGTGGGACAGCCACAGCCGCAGGAGCAAAGCAAGAAAACCGATGCGCCTGCGCAGAAGAAAGAGCCGCCTGCGGTACCCCGCACCGTCAGCTACGCACCACCGGCCGTGCCAGCCAGAACGCAGCAGGACGATGAGGAGCTCAAGCGCGATCAGGAACTGCAGAAAAGGCAGCAGGAGGTGGCGCAACTCGTCAAGGAACACCAGGCCAAGGCCGAACTGGCTGAAAAGAACCTGGACCTCGCCCGGCAGGAAACGCGCGCGATTGGCCTGACCGGTGAGGCGTTGGGACAACTGCGCCAGGAGCAGGTCGAGAAGACCATCGCGGAGATGGAAGACAACGCGGCCGGGCAAGAGAGTGTCCGCTGCTCCAGGGAGGTCGCCGAGGCCGTTGGCAAAGAGGCCGAGGCCACGCGCGAACTCGCCCGGGTCAAGGGCTACAACGAGTCTGCCAGCAAGGTGGACGAGTACACCAAAAGCGTGAAGGCGGCCAGTGAGGCGGTGCAGTTCGAGCAGTCTCTGGCAGCCATGTCGGAACGCGACCGCAAGATCGCGCTGGAGCAGTACCAGGTCGCGATCGAGCTCAAGAAAAAGCTCGAAGACATCTCGGCCAAGAATCCGGATGATGCGGCTGGCGCCCAGAAACTCAAGGACGACGCCACGGCCGCAGCCAACCAGGCCAAGGCCAATGTTGCCGAACGTGTCCGCATGCAGGAGACCCAGAAATCGGTCGACCAGATGGACGAGATGTTCCGCAAGGGCTTCACGGACATGCTGGCCAACGGCACCGAAGGCTGGCGTACCTTCACCAAGAGCCTGAGTGCGACGTTCAAGGCCTCTGTGGCCGATGAGATGTACAAGGCGTTTGCGCGGCCGTTTCTCGTGCCTGTCTTCGCTCAGCTCAGGGGGTTCGTCGGCAACTTCCTCGGTCAAGGCGGTGCTCCGGGAACAGCGGGCGCTGGTGATGCGCAGGGCACGGGCCTGGGCGGTGGATTGACGGACTGGTCCACCTGGGGCACCTCGGCGCAGAAGTACCTGAATGAATCCGCACTCAAGCTCATGTCCAATGGCTGGAACATGGCCGGTGAAGCACTGCAGGACCTGGGCAAGACCGTGGGCCGGTTCGACACCTGGCTGAAAGACATTCCCGGTTTCCAGGGAGGGATTGGCTCTGCTGCCGGTTACCTGGGAAGCCTGTACAGCCTGTCCCAAGGACAGTACGGAGCCGCTGTGGGTCAGGCGGTGGGAACCTGGATCCTTCCGGGCATCGGCTCGATGATCGGCAGCTTCCTAGGTGGAGCGCTCGACAAGGCCTTCGGCTCCCGCGGCGCCAACCATGGCGGCGCGGCCTACAGCACGGCCGGCATTGGCAATGACAAGGCGGCCGAGCAGCTGTTCGGCCGCGCGGCAGGCGACTGGTACGACGATCTGACACGCCGCCACAGCGATGGCATCGAAAAGCAGCTCAAGACCAGTCTGGACGGACTGGCCCTGGTCTACGGATCCCTGGGCAAGTACGCCACGGGCGGAGTGCGCGACATCGACTTGGTGGGCGGCTTTGCCGCCAACGGAAAGTACACCGACGAGGACGCCTACGGCTACGCCAAGATCATCGACAAGACGACCGGCATGATCCTGGCCGGCTTCGAGAACCGCTCGCTGGGCAACAACCCGGAAGAGGCCTACAAGGCCTTCCTGGGCCAGACCGGTTCCCTGCTGGTGTCCGAACTCAAGAAGGCGGACCTGCCCAGCTGGATGCGCACCACGCTGGACTCGCTGGGCGAAGCACCCAATGTCGAGGCGTTGCAGGCCGCCTTCCAGACCATCGACCTGATCGGCCGCTCCTTCGAGGAACTGGGCAAGAAGATCACGGGCTTTGCCGACCTGACCGACCTGGCCTTCGAGTCCCTGATCAAGGCTTCGGGCGGCATCGAGGCGCTGAATACCAACGCGGGCAGCTTCTACCAGAACTTCTACAGCGAGGATGAGCGCAAGACCATCGCCAAGCGCGAGGTGGGCAGCAAGCTCAAGGACCTGGGCGTGGACATCGACCTGGATGCCGACGACGCCCAGGCCCGGTTCCGCAAGCTGGTGGAGGACAAGCTCAAGGCAGCCAACTCCGAGGAGGCGAATGCCAAGGTATTGAAGGACGCCATCTCGAAGGTCCAGGGCACGCAAGGCCTCAAGGACATGGCCAAGACTGGCGCCTTCAAGGACTGGGCCAGCTCCACCCTGGGAGAAGGTTCGGGCGATATCGGGAAACTCGCGGCTGATCTCGAGAACCTGGCAAACACCAGCACGTCGCTGGCCGACTTCACTGCCGGTATGGACAAGCTGATCGGCAATATCGGCGGCACCGGCAAGTCTTCGGCCGAGACCGCTGCCGAGCTGCTCAAGCTCAACGACACGTTCAAGGCCGTTACCAAGACATCCGAGGATGCTGCGGCGGCTTCGGCCAAACAGGCGGAGGAAGCCAAGCGCAAGCAGGAGGAGCAGGCGCAGGAGGCGAAGAAGAAGAACGAGGCCGATACGGATGCGGCGTGGAGCCTGCTGCAGCGTTCCGTCGATGCGGAGCGCTCGGCCATACAGGCACGCATCGATGTCGCGCAGGAGCGCGTGGATACCGAGCGCGCCCTCATGGACACCTTGCGCGGGCATGTCGTCGAACTGCGCGGCCAGATCGAGAGCACCCAGGCCATGGCCTTGGCCAGAGCCAACGAGGTCATTGACCAGGCACTGGCTGCGTACCGGCGCACGGGCTATCTGCCCGAATCGGCTGACATCGGCGAGGCCGTCTCGGCTGCGCGCGGCGGTATTTCCTCGGGCAACTTCCGCTCGCGCCTGGACTATGAGGCCGCGCAGTTGATCCTGGCCAACAAGCTCGAAGTGCTGCATGACGCGGCGGGCGAGCAGCTGTCTGCCGATGAATTGATTCTGGAGCAGGAAAAAAGCCAGGTCGATGCGTTGGACCGGCTGCTCAAGACCGAGAAGGAGGCGCTGGACATAGCGCGTGGCATCGACACGCGGCTGCTGTCGTCCGATCTCGCATGGGCGGAATTCCGCGCGGCACTGCTCAAGGAGAGTGTAGGCCATGGCAGCGCAGGCGATCTGGACGGGGCTGACGGCAAGAGCGAAAGCGGCTTCGGCCCTGGCGGTGGAGATGGTTCAGGCGCTGATCGGGCAAAGCGCATCGCTGAGACCTATCGCAGGTACGAGGGGACTGGGGATGTCGCAGGCTTGGTGCGAGATATCAAGGCGGCTGGCGGGACGGCAAAAGATATCGCGAATCTGGGAGGCTATGCGCTGGGCGACGTGAATGCTGTTCTAGACCAGATGGGAATCCCCCGATTCGCGCGAGGTGGCGATCACGCCGGAGGCGTGCGCATGGTCGGCGAATTGGGGCCTGAGCTGGAATTCACCGGCCCATCGCGCATCTACAGCGCACAGAGAACCCAGCAACTGTTCGCCGGAATGGGGGGCGGTGAAACATCCAGGCAGATCCAGGCATTGCATCAGTTGATCTTTGACATAGGCCGTCAGCAGATTGTGCTGTTGCACAGCATGGAGGGCTTGGCACGCAAGGCCGATGCGTTGGGTATCAAGCGGAGGGTCGCAGCATGAGCACGAATGGCGCATTCACGAAAGGCATGGGCTTTCTGCCTCCCATCGCCGTCACGCTTTCCAATATGACAACAAACGTTGCACCCAGTGAACTGGCGCCCTGGATGGTCAACAAGACGTATGCCCTGGGTGACGAGATCATTGACGTCACAGGACTCATTTGGCGATCCCTGGTCGCAGGCAATACGGGCAATGCTCCAGCAACGTCCGAAGGGAAATGGCAACGGCGCGGTGTGGAAAACCGCTTGCGCATGTTCGATGCAAGTCTGGGTTCCTACACGGAGGCTGACGACCTGATTGAGGTGCAGATCAAGCCAGGTTGCATCGTGACGGATATCGAGCTGCTGGGTATTCAGGCTCACACGGTCCAAGTGCTGATGCGCGATCCCGTCGATGGCGACGTATTCGACAGTGGCGCGCAACTCATGCTCAAGCCGTCGGGCAACTCCCACTGGAACTATTTCTTCGCCCCCATCGCTCGCGAACACAAGTTCTCCCTTACGGGTCTGCCGGCATACACCCAGGCCACCATCACGATTCGCATCAGCAACCGTGGGGCCAAGGCGCGCTGTGCGGAGGCAGTCATCGGTCGTGCCGTGTGGCTGGGCAACACACAGTGGCGACCCTCCATCAGTTTTGACGACTGGAGCCTCAAGAAGCGCGACGACTGGGGGGGCTGGGTAGCCGAGCCCGGCGCATACAGCGATCGCCTGAAGCTGCAGGTACTCGTTCACGGCACGCAGTACGAGCGCGTGCGCAACGAAATCTTGGCGTACCGCGCCAGGCCGGTCGTATGGATAGGTGCGCGAGGCTACAGCGTGCTCACCACGTATGGCTACATCACGGGCTTCGACCAGGTACTGGTGGCCCATGGCTTCTCCGATTGCAACCTAACCATTGAAGGACTGGAAGACGATGAACTTCACGCAACCACCTGATCCACCGGATGAAGGAGTGTCGATACCCAACCGACGAACCGACCCGCAGGATGTATTCGACGTCAAGACTGATGTCTACCTGAATTGGCTTTCCGGCTTCAGAAGCTGGACAGCGGGTCTGGCCGGTTGGCTGAAGACCTTTCTTGCGGAACTAGTCCAGGCACTGCAGACAGTTGAAGCCAATAAGAACGCCGCCCAGGCTGCCGCCGCAGCTTCGGCCACTAGCGCACAGAACGCCGCCTTGGTCGCCGGGGCGCAGCGCTGGGAGCCGGGCAACTATGCCCAGGGCGATGCAGTCTGGTCGCCTATCTCGCTGCTGACCTATCGGCGTGTACAAGTGGGGCTCTCAGCCAGCGCCATTGACCCCGCACAGGACCCTGCCGGCTGGCGGCTGTCAGGCTCTCCCATGTCGATGCCGCAGCAGGATCTGACCTCAGCTGGGCCGCACCAGCTCATCGTCGGCATGCACTATCTGGTCACGCATCCCCTGTGCGTGTGCCTGATGCCTGCAGGCGCCGCGCCTCAGGACCAGTTGCGCGTCACCAACCGCTCCAACGCCCTGACGCCCGTGCTGCGCCGCAACGGCGGCAAGTTCTCCGGCATCGAGGACGACTTGGTGCTGGATTCGCGCTTCGCCGACCGCACCTTTACACAAACCGCAACCCTGGGGTGGATCTGATGCTTTCGTTCAATACCTTGTATGGCCAACCGGCTGCGCTCATGCGCCGGCGCATCTGGAGCGGCGAGGAGCGCAAGCTGCCTGCAGCCAGTGTGCGCGTGGAAAACATGTTCAAGGCGCACCAGGGCTTCCTGCCGAATTTTTCGTTAGGGGTTCCAACTCGAGCAGTGTGGAACGGCCGCGTGTATGCCGTCGCCACTGCCACGACGCTCTACACGACACCGGACCTGCGCACCATCACGTCCAGGTTTGTGACGACCGGGACGATCCAGGGCTTGGCACAGCACAACGGCACCATCGTCGTCAGCTATGTCGATGGATCGCAATACGGCCTGCGCGCGAGCACGAATGATGTGTCGTTCACGGCGCCCGCTGGCGCTCAAGCCGTGGCCGCGATCAGCCGGGCCGGTGGGTTCTTTTTTGGTCAGCAGACGTCGACCGGCCTCTCCTACTGCTACAGGTCCGTCGCAGGGACAGATACCTGGCTGAACACGCCCATGCCTTCGGGAGACCCATGGCATAAATTCCTTTTCAACGGGTCTGCTTATCTGGCATTGTCTGGAGCAGGCCCCTCCTGGATCAACGCTGCAGTGTCAGACTCCGGGGCCTCGTTCATCAGCTCCACCGGGTTCAACGCGCTGCGCAACACGGTATCAGCAGCATCGGCCGCGCTCAATCAGGGCATTGCGGTCGGCACAAAGTTCGTGCTGTTTGGTGCGGTGGGGAAGCGGATGTGGACGGCAACGTCCGAAGATGGGCACAACTTCGACCTGAAGGTCCAACTGCTGCCCCTGCTTGATGGAGAAGATGTCCAGAGCATCACGAGCGCAATCGTGCTGGACGGCGTGATCTATGCGCGGGCCGTGACGCTGGACAACGCCAATGCGAGCCGCTTACGCCTTGTGGCCTCATACGACGCTGGGGCGAACTGGCGCTTGTTCCCCCCAGCATTCGTCCCTCGAACAGGGGTAGTCGATGTGACAACCCCCATCTTTGCCCTGGAGCCTGGTAAGGGCTTGTTTCTCGGGACCCAAGGCATGGGACTGCTATCCGACGTCGACAACGACCGTGAGTTCTACTACGAACAGGGGGCCGCATGAATTACGAATATGACCTGTGGGGTTGGTATGTGGGCATGGCCACGTCGCCCAGCGAGCGCACGACCACGCTGCCGCCTGACAACATGCAGACCCACGACGCACCGGGCCGTCCGCGCAGCAACTTCACGGGCCTGGCCTGGGTCGAACTGCCTTATGAGGCCCTGCCCGAGCCGGTGCCCGAACCCGCGATGCCGGAGATCGTCATCACCGGCATCGCGGCCGACAAGGAGGACTTTGTACATACTCCCGACTTTACCGATGCGACGGTGCCGGTAGGCGCCACGCTGGCCTTCTCTGCCGAGCTGCGGGCAGGCGCGCAGGTGTTGGCCAAGGATGACAGCTTTCGACTGCCCATCCGGTCGCGCGATGGCCGCGAGCGCGTGGTGCTGGCCTCCATGGCCAAGGGCTTCATCCGTTTCTCTGTCCACTTCGAAGACAGTCGGGTCTGGGAAGTGACCGAAGCCATGGTCAATTCCGACCTTCCTCCCGAACGCCACATGCGCTTCAAGGGCATCAAGGTATTTGCCGTGGAGGCATGACTTGCTCTGAGGCGTGACAACCAACCAAGCCGGCACCTGCCGGCTTTTTTGCGCCTGCCCACAAGCTAGGTGTTTTCCCCCGCATGTCTTCGCCGCGACAAGCTTTCCATGCAAAATAGCACGAACGTTCGTTTTAACAAGAATTTCGCATGTCCAGCGTTTCCGCCCCACGCCGCACCGCTCGCTCTCCGACCAACTCCAATGCCGATCCCAAGGCCGGCTCTTCCGTGCACGAAGCGGCTGCGCCCGCGCCGCGCCGCGCGCTGCACAAGGGTCAGCAGACCAAGGCCACCATTGTGGAGGCTGCCCTGAACCTGGCCACGCACATCGGGCTTGAGGGCCTGTCCATAGGCGCTCTGGCCGAGCTGACGGGCATGAGCAAGTCGGGCGTGTTCGCGCATTTTGGCTCGCGTGAGGAGCTGCAGATTTCCGTGGTGCATGAGTACCACGACCGTTTCGAGCAGGAAGTGTTCTTTCCGGCGCTTCAGGCGCCGCGCGGCGTGGCGCGTCTGCGGGCGCTGTTCGACAACTGGATGAAGCGCACCTCCATCGAGCTGGACTCGGGCTGCATCTATATCAGCGGCGCCGTGGAGTTCGACGACCGCACGGGGCCGGTGCGCGATGCGCTGACGGCCTCGGTGCAGACCTGGCACGCAGCCATGCGCCGCACCATCGTGCAGTGCCGCGAATGCGGCGACCTGCGTGCCGACCTGGACGAGAACCAGCTGCTGTTCGAGATCCACGGCCTGATCCTGGCCCTGCATTACGAGGCGCGCTTCCTGCGCAACGAAGGCTCCATGCAGCGCGCCATCGACGGCTTCGAGAGCATTCTGGCGCGCTACGCCAGCCCGACCTGATTTTTCAGTTTCACCGTTTTCACCGCATCCACTGCAAACCCCGCCAACACAGGAGAAGACAAATGCCCAGCTACAACCCGCCCCTGCGCGACATGCAATTCCTCATGCACGAGGTGTTCAAGGTCACGGATGACTACCGGCAGATGACGGCGCATGCCGAGGTCGATGCCGACACCATCAACGCCGTGCTGGAAGAGGCGGGCAAGTTCGCGGCCAATGTGACGTTTCCGCTGAACATCAGCGGCGATGCCGAGGGCTGCGTGCTGAACAAGGAAACCCACGAGGTCACCACGCCCAAGGGCTTCAAGGAGGCCTACCAGAAGTACGTGGAAGGCGGCTGGCCTTCACTGTCCTGCGACACGGCCTATGGCGGCCAGGGCCTGCCCTTTGCGGTGAACTCGGCGCTGTACGAGATGCTCAACAGCGCCAACCAGGCCTGGACCATGTACCCCGGGCTGTCGCACGGCGCCTACGAGGCCCTGCATGTGCATGGCACGGAAGAGCAAAAGAAGCTGTACCTGCCCAAGCTGACCAGCGGCGAGTGGACCGGCACCATGTGCCTGACCGAGCCCCATTGCGGCACCGACCTGGGACTGCTGCGCACCAAGGCCGAGCCCGTGGCCGGCGCGCCCGAGGGCACCTACAAGATCACCGGCAACAAGATCTTCATCAGCGCTGGCGAGCACGATTTCACAGAGAACATCGTCCATCTGGTGCTGGCCCGCCTGCCCGATGCGCCCCCGGGCTCCAAGGGCATCAGCCTGTTCGTGGTGCCCAAGTTCGTGGTCAAGGCCGATGGCTCGCTGGGCGAGCGCAACCCCATCTTCTGCGGTGCGCTGGAGCACAAGATGGGCATCCATGGCAATGCCACGGCTCAGATCAATATCGACGGCGCCATCGGCACCCTGGTGGGCCAGCCGAACAAGGGCCTGCAGGCCATGTTCGTGATGATGAATGCCGCCCGCCTGGGCGTGGGCAACCAGTCGCTGGGCCTGACCGAGGTGGCCTACCAGAACGCCCTGGCCTATGCCAAGGACCGCCTGCAGATGCGCAGCCTGTCGGGAACCAAGGCCAAGGACAAGCCGGCCGACCCCATCATCGTCCACCCCGACGTGCGTCGCATGCTGCTGACGGCCAAGGCCTATGCCGAAGGCGGCCGCGCGCTGGTGACCTACTGCGCCTTCCTGATCGACAAGGAGTTCAACCACCCCGACGAAAAGGTGCGCAAGGACAGCGCCGAGCTGGTGGCGCTGCTGACGCCCATCGTCAAGGCCTTCATCACCGACAACGGCTGGACGGCCACCACCATGAGCCAGCAGGTCTATGGCGGCCATGGCTTCATCACCGAATGGGGCATGGAGCAGTTCGTGCGCGATGCGCGCATCAACATGATCTATGAAGGCACGAACGGCATCCAGGCGCTGGACCTGCTGGGCCGCAAGGTGCTGGGCAACCAGGGCGCATCGCTCAAGAAGTTCGGCAAGCTGGTGGCGCAACTGGTGGAGGAAGAGGGCGTCAACGAGAAGATGGCCGAGTTCATCAATCCCATCGCCTACCTGGGCGACCAGATGACCAAGTTCACCACCGAGATCGGCTTCAAGGGCATGCAAAACCCCGACGAGGTGGGCGCCGCCTCTGTGGACTACCTGCGTGTGGCGGGCCACCTGGTGTTCGGCTACTTCTTCGCCCGCATGGCCCAGGTGGCGCTGCGTGAAATCGCCAAGGGCAACACCGACCCGTTCTACCAGGCCAAGCTGCAGACCGCGCGTTTCTACTTCGCCAAGCTGTTCCCCGAGACCGCGACGCTGATGCGCACGGCCCGCGCAGGCAGCAAGTCCCTGATGGACACGGACGCGGCGCTGGCCTGAACGGCTTCACTCCAACATGGGAGCACGGGCTGTGCGCATCAGCGTGGCCTGTGCGCCTTTCTAGGCGAAAGGGGTTTGAAATGAAGGCATATCAAGCACTGGCAGCAATGGTGCTGGGCCTCGCGGCCGTCGCGGCGCAGGCGCAGATGACGCCCGTGGGCCTGTGGAAGAGCGTGGACGACAAGAGCGGCGAAGCCAAGTCCGAGATCCGCGTGGCCGAGAACGACGGCGTGGTCACGGGCCGCATCGAGCAGATCCTGCGCAAGGGCGCCGATCCGGCCGCCACCTGCACCGAATGTTCTGACGACCGCAAGGGCCAGCCGCTCAAGGGGCTGGAGATCATCCGCGGCGCCAAGAAGGCCGAGGGCAAGGACGTCTGGGAAGGCGGCAAGATCCTCGACCCCGAAAACGGCAAGACCTACACCCTGCGCCTGACGCCCATCGAGGGCGGCGCCAAGCTCGAGGTGCGCGGCTCCATCGGCCCCTTTGGCCGCACCCAGACCTGGGTGCGCGTGCAGTAAACCATTCCGGAAGGCGGCCGCAGCGGCCACCTCCCTCCCACTTGTGGAACATCCATGTCCCGATTCAATGTGAAGAAAGTCGCCGTGCTCGGCGCTGGCGTGATGGGTGCGCAGATCGCGGCCCATCTGGTCAATGTCAAGGTGCCCGTGGTGCTGTTCGACCTGCCTGCCAAGGAAGGCCCGAAAAGCGGCATCGCCGAGCGCGCCATCGCCAACCTCAAGAAGCTCAAGCCTTCGCCCATCGGCGTGGCCGAGGACGCGGACCTGATCCAGCCCGCCAACTACGAGGAGCACCTCAAGCTGCTCAAGGGCTGCGACCTGATCATCGAGGCCATTGCCGAGCGCATGGACTGGAAGCTCGACCTGTACACCAAGATCGCGCCCCATGTGGCCAAGCACGCCATCGTGGCGTCCAACACCTCGGGCCTGTCCATCACCAAGCTGTCCGAGGCGCTGCCCGACGCGATCAAGCCGCGCTTTTGCGGCATCCACTTCTTCAACCCGCCGCGCTACATGCCGCTGGTGGAGCTGATCGCCACGCCGACCACGCAGCCCGTGGTGCTGGACCAGCTCGAAGCCTTCGTCACCAGCGGCCTGGGCAAGGGCGTGGTGCGCGCCAAGGACACGCCCAACTTCATCGCCAACCGCATCGGCATCGCCGGCATGCTGGCCACGATGAAGGAGGTCGAGAACTTCGGACTGACCTTCGACGTGGTCGATGACCTCACCGGCAAGAAGCTGGGCCGCGCATCCAGCGGCACCTTCCGCACGGCCGACGTGGTGGGCCTGGACACCATGGCCCATGTGATCAAGACGCTGCAGGACAACCTCAGCGCCGAGACCGATCCCTTCTACGCCAGCTTCGGCACGCCGCCCGTGCTGGCCAAGCTGATCGAGCTGGGCAACCTGGGCCAGAAGGCGAAGAAGGGCTTCTACAAGAAGGTCGGCCGCGACATCCTGCAGTTCGAGCTGGACAGCGAGGACTATGTGCCCGCAGGCGGCAAGGCCGACGAGGTCTATGGCCGCATGCTCAAGAAGCCTGCTGCCGAGCGCCTGAAGCTGCTGCGCAATGCCGAGGGGGCGCAGGGCCGCTTCCTGTGGGCCATCCTGCGCAACAGCTTCCACTACGCGGCCATCCACCTGGAGAGCATTGCGGAGTCCGCACGCGACGTGGACCAGGCCATGCGCTGGGGCTTCGGCATGAAGCAGGGCCCGTTCGAGCTGTGGCAGGAAGCCGGCTGGCTGGAAGTGGCGAAGATGGTCCAGGAGGACATCGATGCCGGCAAGGCATTGAGCAAGGCACCTCTGCCCAAGTGGGTCTTCGAAGGCCCGGTGGCCGAGGCCGGCGGCGTGCACACGGCGCAGGGCTCGTGGAGCCCTGCCAAGGGCCAGTTCGTGCCCCGCCGCGTGCTGCCCGTCTACGAGCGCCAGATCTTCCCCGAGAAGCTGCTGGGCGAAGACAGCCTGCCCGACTGGAAGACGGCAGGTACCACGATCGCCGAATCCAAGGCGCTGCGCACCTGGACGCTGGACGGCCAGATCCTGATCGCCAGCATCAAGAACAAGATGCACGCCATCAGCCCCGAAGTCATGGAAGCGCTGATGGAGGCCGTGGACGTGGCCGAGACCGACTTCCAGGGCATGGTCATCTGGTCGGGCGATGCGCCGTTCAGCGTGGGCGCTGACCTGGAAGCCACCATGCCGGCCTTCGTGATCGGCGGCGCCGACGCCATCGAAAGCGTGGAGCAGGAGCTGCAAAACCTGATGCTGCGCATCCGCTACGCCCAGGTGCCCGTGGTTGCGGCCATCCATGGCATGGCGCTGGGCGGCGGCTGCGAGCTGGCTGTGTACAGCGCACGCCGCGTGGCGCATATGGAAAGCTACATCGGCCTGGTGGAAGTCGGCGTGGGCCTGGTGCCCGGCGCGGGCGGCCTGACCTACATCGCGCGCCGCGCGGCAGAGAACGCCGCCACCAGCACGGGCAAGGACCTGCTGCCCTTCCTGACCGAAGGCTTCACGGCCGCGGCCATGGCCAAGGTGGGCACCAGCGCCATCGAGTCGCGCAAGCTGGGCTACCTGCTGGACAGCGACCTCATCGTGCCGCACAAGGACGAGCTGCTCTTCGTCGCCATCAACGAGGCCAAGTCCATGGCCGCAGGCGGCTGGCGCGCGCCGCTGCCGCGCAGCTTCCCCGTGGCGGGACGCAGCGGCGTGGCCACCATCAAGGGCTCGCTGGTCAACATGCGTGACGGCGGCTTCATCAGCGAGTTCGACCAGCATGTGGCCAGCCTGATCGCCAACGTGGTCTGCGGCGGCGACGTGGATGCGGGCACCCTGGTGGACGAGGCCTATCTGATGAAGCTCGAACGCAAGGCGTTCTGCCACCTGATCGGCCATCCGAAGACCCATGAACGCATTCTCGGAATGCTGAACACCGGCAAGCCCGTCCGCAATTGATATGCCCCCCCTGAGTCGCTTCGCGCCTTCCCCCCAGGGGGACGACAGCCTCGCGGCGGGGCGGCCCTTGCTTGCTGTCCCTGACTTGGGACATGCGTGCGTTGCGGGCCGCGAATAACTGAGATCTAGGAGCAATCTCCATGAAACAAATCCAAGACGCCTACATCGTCGCCGCCACGCGCACGCCCATCGGCAAGTCGCACAAGGGCTTTTTCCGCAACTACCGTCCCGACGACCTGCTGGCGACCACGCTGAAGGCCGCGCTGGCCCAGGTGCCGGGGCTGGACCCGGCTGCCATCGAGGACATCATCTGCGGCTGCGCCATCCCCGAGGCCCAGCAGGGCCTGAACGTGGCGCGCATCAGCGCCGTGCTGGCGGGCCTGCCCACCAGCGTGGGCGGCATCACCGTGAACCGCTTCTGCGCCTCGGGCCTGTCGGCCGTGGCCATGGCGGCGGACCGCATCCGCGTGGGCGAGGCCGACGTGATGATCGCGGCCGGCGTCGAGAGCATGAGCATGGTGCCCATGATGGGCAACGCGCCCTCGCTGTCGCCGTCCATCTTCGAACGCGACGGCGACGTGGGCATTGCCTACGGCATGGGCCTGACGGCCGAGAAGGTGGCCCAGCAGTGGAAGGTCTCGCGCGATGCGCAGGACGCCTTTGCGCTGGAGTCGCACCGCCGTGCCCTGGCCGCGCAGCAGGCCGGCGAGTTCAAGGACGAGATCACGCCCATCGAGGTCACTGACCGGAGCCTGGACCTGGCCAAGGGCGAGCCCGTGGTGCGCACGCGCACCGTGGAGTTGGACGAGGGCGCACGCCCCGACACCAGCCTCGAAGGCCTGGGCAAGCTGCGCACCGTGTTCGCGGCGCGCGGCTCGGTGACGGCCGGCAACAGCTCGCAGACCAGCGATGGCGCAGGCGCGCTGATCCTGGCCAGCGGCGCCGCCGTGCAGCGCTTCGGCCTCACGCCGCTGGCGCGCTTCGTGAGCTATGCCAGCAAGGGCGTGCCGCCGGCCATCATGGGCATCGGCCCCATCGAAGCCATCCCGGCCGCGCTGCGCTATGCGGGCCTCAAGCAGGACGACATCGACTGGTTCGAGCTCAACGAAGCCTTTGCCGCCCAGTCGCTGGCCGTGGTCAACACGCTGGGGCTGGACCCCGCCAAGGTCAATCCCATGGGCGGCGCCATCGCCCTGGGCCACCCGCTGGGTGCCACAGGCGCCATCCGCTCGGCCACCGTGGTGCATGCGCTGCGCCGCAAGCAATTGCGCTACGGCATGGTGACGATGTGCGTCGGAATGGGCCAGGGCGCCGCCGGCATCTTCGAGCGGGTCTGACCGTTGCTCAAGGCCCCGTTCGCGGGGCTTTGTCTTTTTCGCTCATCCCATTTTTTCCCATCCATGCGAGCCGGCACAGAAACGGCACCGACCAGGAGACAGCCATGGAACAACACCAACTCAGCAGCGACGGCGCCACGCTGGCGCTGCGCGTCTACACGCCCGCTGGCCCGCCACGCGCCAGCGTGGTCATCGGCGGGGCCATGGGGGTGCGCCAGGCCTTCTACGAGGCCTTTGCCACCTGGCTTGCGGGCCAGGGCTATCGGGTGACCAGCTTTGACTACCGGGGCCATGGCGATTCCCTGCAAGGCTCTTTGCGCCAGGTGCGTGCCGACCTGTGCGACTGGGCGCGCGACTACGAGGCGGTCATCGCCCATGCCAAGGCGCAGCTGCCGGACCAGCCGCTGTTCCTGATCGGCCACAGCCTGGGCGCCCAGCTGCCGGGCCTGCTGCGCTCCCCGCAGCTGGTGGACGGCCTTTTGAGCATTGCGGCCGGCAGCGGCTACTGGCGCGACAATGCGCCCCGCCTCAAGCGCCTGGTTCCCTATTTCTGGCATGTGCTGGTGCCCGTGGCCACGCGCCTGTGCGGCTACTTTCCGGGCAGGCGCCTGCGCAAGGTGGGCGACCTGCCGGCCGGCGTCATGCTGCAGTGGCGCCGCTGGTGCCTGAATCCGCGCTACAGCGTGGGTGCTGAGGGCGAGGCCGCCGCGCGCAGCTACGCCGCCGTGCGCTTTCCGGTGATGGCGCTGTCCATGAGCGACGACGAACTCATGACCTGGCGCGGCACCGAGCACCTGTTCGCGCTCTACGCCAATGCCCCCAGCCGCATCGAGCGCATCGAACCCAAGGCCCTGCAGTTGCGGCGCATAGGGCATTTCGGCTTCTTCCGCGCCGATATGCGCGACGCGCTCTGGGGCCGGGCCGTGGACGTGTTCTCGGGCTGGACCAAGGCGCCGGCCGCCGCGGCCCACCCGCGCTTTCCCTCACCCGCAGAGTCGCCGGCTTGACGGACGCGGGCGCCGCTTGCCATCACACTCGTTTGCCATGAGCACAGACATCCATCCTCTCGACCAGGCCGTGGCGCTCACGCCCACCGGCGCCGTGGGCCACTACCAGGGCCAGACCACGCAGGACTACTGGAACATGGTGGGCCCGTACGGCGGCATCACCGCCGCCGCGCTGGTGCGGGCCATCCAGCAGCATCCGCTGTGCCTGGGCGATCCGCTGTCCATCACCGTCAACTACGCGGCCGCGCTGGGCGCGGGGCGCTTCGACATCGAGGCCCGCCCCGTTCGCACCAACCGCTCCACCCAGCACTGGCTGCTGACCATCACCCAGCCCGACCAGGACGGCGATGCCCAGGTCGTCACCACGGCCACGGCCGTCACGGCCGTGCGGCGCAGCACCTGGGGCGGCACCGACCTGGCCATGCCCGAGGTGCCGTCGCCCGCCGCCGTGCCGCGCGTGCCGCCGCTGGGCGGCGTGGAATGGCTCAACCGCTACGACATGCGCTTTCTCGACGGCATCATTCCCCAGACCTGGGATGGCCGCGAGACCGACAGCCTCACGCGCCTGTGGGTGCGCGACGAGCCGCCGCGCGCACTGGATTTTTGCGCGCTGGCCGGCCTGGCTGACGTATTCTTCCCGCGCGTGTGGCTGCGCCGCGCACAGCGCACCCCGGCGGGCACGGTGTCCATCACCGTCTACTTCCATGCGGGGCGCGAGGAACTGGCTGCCGCAGGCACGGGCCACCTGCTGGCCCAGGCGCGCGGCCAGGAATTTCGCAACGGCTTCTTCGACCAGAGCGCCCAGCTGTGGAGCGAGGCCGGCGTGATGCTGGCGAGCAGCCACCAGATCGTGTATTTCAAGGAATAAGCAAGGCAAGACCATCATGAGCGAAACCACCCAGGACATCCTCGTGCACACCGAAGCCGGTGTCTGCACCATCACCTTCAACCGCGCCGACAAGAAGAACTCCATCACCGAGGCCATGTACGCCAGCATGGCCGATGCGCTGGCCCAGGCCGGCGAAGACGCCGCCGTGCGCTGCGTGGTCTTCCAGGGCGACATGGCCATCTTCAGCGCGGGCAACGACATTGCCGACTTCCTCAAGCAGTCGGCCGGCGGCGCCGCCAGGCCGGAGGGCGAGCAGCGCCCCGTCTGGCGCTTCCTGCACAACATCGCCGCCTTTCCCAAGCCCGTGATCGCCGCCGTCTGCGGCCCGGCCGTGGGCATCGGCACGACCTTGCTGCTGCACTGCGACCTGGTCTATGCGGGCGACAACGCGGCTTTCTCGCTGCCCTTCGTGAACCTGGGCCTGTGCCCCGAAGCGGCCTCCAGCCTGCTGCTGCCCCAGATGCTCGGCTACCACCGCGCGGCCGAGGCCCTGCTGCTGGGCGAGCCCTTCCTGGCCGAGGCCGCCCTGGAAGTGGGCCTGGTCAACCGCGTCGTGCCGCCCAGCGAATGCAATGCGCTGGCCCAGGCCCAGGCCAGGAAGCTGGCCGCCAAGCCGCTGTCGGCCCTGATCGAGACCAAGCGCCTCATGAAGGCCGGCCAGTCCGGCCTGGTGCGCGAGCGCATGGCCGAGGAGGGTGCGAGCTTCGGCAAGCTGATGGGCGGGCCTGCTGCCAAGGAGGCGTTCACCGCGTTCATGGAGAAGCGCAAGCCGGACTTCAGCCAGTGCTGAAATCCACGAAGGCCTCTGAGGCGCCCGTGCAGTTCGAGCCCGAGTTCATCGCCGGGCTGCGCGAGGTGTTCGAGCGCCAGATCGCCTTCAACCAGGTGCTGGGCCTGCGCATCACCGAAGTGCTGCCCGAGCGGGTTGAAGGCCGCATCACCATGCGGCCCGAGCTCATAGGCCACGCGGCCTACCAGCGCATCCACGGCGGCGTGATCAGCGCCGGCCTGGACTCCATGGGCGGCCTGGCCGTCATGGCGGCCATCGGCGCCAAGCATATGGACGACGCACCGCTGCAGCGCCTGCACCGCTTCTCGCGCCTGGGCACCATCGACCTGCGCGTGGACTACCTGCGCCCCGGCATCGGCAGCGAATTCATCCTGCGCGCCGAGGTGCTGCGGCTGGGTTCGCGCGTGGCCAACACGCGCATGGAATTCCTGGGGGCCGATGGCAGCTTGCTGTCCACGGGGACGGCGGCGTACATCGTTTCTTGAAGCATGGCCCGCTGACTGCGGGCCTTCTTTTTGCGTTTCTTCACCCCCAGCGCGTGCGCCACACGGCCCAGGCCGTGCCGGCGCCATAGGCGGCCATGGCCACGGCGACCAGAATGAACAGCGACTGGGCGCTGCCCAGGCCGCTGGACATGAGCCAGCCGCCGCCCACCACCACGATCAGCAGGCGCACCGTGCCGGCCAGCACGGGCGCCCAGACGCGGCCTGCGCCCAGGGAGGCGAAGTACAGCACCAGTCCCAGGCCGAACAGCCCGAAGGCCGGGCCCACGGTGCGCAGGTAGAGGTCGGCATAGGCGCGCACGGCCGGGTCGCCGGTGAAGATGCCCGACCACAGCTGCGGCCAGACCATGACCACCAGGCCCAGCACGCCCAGCAGGGCGGCGGCCATGGCGCCGCCCGACCAGGCCACGCGGCGCGCGCGGGCCACCTGGCCTGCGCCCATGGCCATGCCCACCATGGGCACGGCGGCCATGCCGACGCCGAAGGCCATGGGGATCAGCAGGAACTCCAGCCGCTGGCCTATGCCGTAGCCGGCCAGTGCCAGCGGGCCCAGGCGGGCGACCATGCCTGTCAGCAGCAGCGCGGCCAGCGCCGTTTGCACGGGGGACAGGCAGGCCAGGGCCCCCACGCGCAGGATGTCGCGGAACATGGGCCAGGCCAGGCGGGGCCTGCGCCAGTCCAGTTGCAGGCGCTGCTGGCCCCATTGCAGATAGGCCAGGAAGACTGCGACGGCCAGTGCCATGGCCGCGATGTTGCCCACGGCCACGCCCGGCATGCCCCAGCGCGGCATGGGTCCCAGGCCCAGCCCCAGCGTGCCGCCGACAGCGATCTGCACCAGCGAGGCCGCAAAGATCACGGCCGACGGCATGCGCATATTGCCCGTGCCCCGCACCACCGATGCCAGCGTATTGCACAGCCACACCAGGATGGCGCCGCTGAACAGCACGGCGCCAAAGCCTGTGGCCGCTGCCAGCACCTCGCCGCGCCCGCCCAGCCAGCCGTAGAAGGTGGCGCCGCAGAGCACGAAGATGAGCGAGTACAGCAGCCCCGCGATGGTGCCGATGACGATGGAGTGCAGGGCCAGTGCCGAGGCACGCGCGCCGTCGCCTGCGCCCAGCGCGCGGCTGATGGCCGAGGACACGCCGCTGCCCATGGCGCCGTTGCTCATCATCTGCGTGAGCATGGCCAGCGGAAACACCAGGGCCATGGCCGCCAGCGATACGGTTCCCAGCTGCCCTACGTAGTAGGTCTCGGCCACGGCGACCAGCACCGACATGCTCAGCGCCACCATGTTGGGCACGGCCAGGCGCACCAGGGTGGAGGCGATGGGGCCGCTGACCAACGGATGCGCGGACCCGCTGGCCGCAGCGCCAGGGGCTGCGGAGGGCAGGGCGGCGTTCATTCCGCGCTCTCCTGCGTGGCGGTTTCCAGCACGGGCAGCATGCCCAGCACCAGGCTTTCCAGCGCGCCGATCTGCTCGCTGCCGCACAGCTCGCGCACGCGCTGCTGGGCCTGGCGCCACAGGGCGGCAGCCTCGCGGATGCGGGCGCGGCCTTCGGGCGTGACCACCACGCAGCGGCTGCGCGCATCCGCGCCGGGAACCAGGTCGATGAAGCCAGCCTGCTGCAGCGTGCGCAGATTGCGCGTCATCGTCGTGCGGTCGGTGTGCAGCTGCTCGGCCAGGGCCGAGACCGTGGGCGGGCCGTCGGGCGCATTGCGCGCCTGCACCAGCAGGCTGAACTGCGTGCCGCGCAGGCCGCTGGGCGCGAGCGTGTCGTCATAGAGCTGGGAGATCTTGCGCGACAGGCTGCGCACCATGAAGCAGGTGCAGACCGGACTGGCGGCGCTTGAGGTGGAGGAGGTCATGGGGCGTGGGGCAGGTGGCCTGGAATGGAAATGAGTGTAGATGCACCTATTGATTTGCGCATGTCCGCTGCGCGACCTGCGCATGCGCGGTGTGTGATCGAGAAAGGCTTGCAAGCACATGAAACGGGAGAACCATCTGGTTACTTTTCTTGCGAGATGCCGGCATTTGTTGCTAGTTCGTGTGCGTAGCATCGGATTTTTCCGAAGGAGACCCACCCATGGCTGTTCAGAACCCGTTCTTTGGCAAGCGCGACAACGATGCTTTCACCTCCCGCAACACCCTGGGCAGCGGCATAGGCGCCACCGGTACGGGCGGCAGCCCCTCCGGTGCCGTCACGCCCAGCTCCAGCGTGACAAGTCCGTCGACCGCCCAGCGCCAGGCATCGGCCGTGGCGCAGGACTCCCAGGGCAGCAAGCTCACCGTAGGCCCCAATATCAAGCTCAAGGGCGTGGAGATCACCGACTGCGACACGCTGGTCGTCGAAGGCACGGTGGAAGCCACCATGGACTCGCGCGTGATCCAGATCGCCGAGCAGGGTGCCTTCCACGGCACGGCCGAAATCGACATCGCCGAGATCCATGGCGTGTTCGACGGCACGCTGACCGTGCGCGAGAAGCTGGTCATCTACGGCACGGGCAAGGTCAGCGGCAAGATCCGCTACGGCAAGGTGGTGATCGAAGAGGGCGGCGAGCTCACGGGCCAGATCGAGGCCGGTTCCTCGCCGCGTTCATCTTCGGGTTCGGCCGTGGCGTCCAGCGCCTCCAGCCTGTCCTCTTCCTCGTCGGCCGTCTCCAGCGACAGCGCCGCCAGCAGTTCCGCGGCCCTGGCTGCGGCCACCGCAGCGGCCTCGCTGCAGCCGCGCGTCACGCCGTCGCTGGCATGAGCCATCTCTGCTGCCGGAAATGAAAAAGCGACCTGCAAAGGTCGCTTTTTTCATGGCTGCAGAAGTGGGGCGGGTTCAGCCGGCCTGCTGCTGCTTGCGTTCTGCATTGCGCTCGGCCGCTGCGCGCCAGGAACGCACCTGGTCGTTGTCCGGCAGCGACTGGGGCTTGCCCTGGCCGTCGATGGCCACGTAGGTCAGCAGGGCCTCGGTCACCTTGACGAAGCGGCCCTGGTCGGCAAAGCGCTCGGCATAGACCTCGACATCGACCGTGACCGAGGTGCGGCCCACGCGCTGCACGCTGGAGTAGAACGACAGGATGTCGCCCACACGCACGGGCTGCTTGAAGATGAACTCGTTCACGGCCACGGTGACCATGCGGCTCTGGCCCAGGCGCGAGGGCAGCACCGAACCTGCCAAGTCAACCTGCGCCATCACCCAGCCGCCGAAGATGTCGCCATTGGCGTTGACATCGGCAGGCATGGGAATGACCTTGAGAACCAGCTCCTTGTCTGCGGGCAAGGGATGGGGCGGGAGGTCTGGGCGGGGTGGCATGGGCACAATCGGGTCAATATAACAACCGAGAATTGTCTTTCATGCGACGCGAGAGCGCTTCCCCTACGGATTTACCCTTAGTCCCAACCCCGGCACCGTCGCGGGACTGGAACGCGCTGCGGCGCCTGCTGCCCTACCTGTGGCAATACAAGTGGCGCGTGCTGGCGGCGCTGGGCTTCATGATCGGGGCCAAGCTCGCCAACGTGGGCGTGCCGGTGTTGTTGAAGCACCTGGTCGATGCGCTGGATCTGAAGGCCGGCGATGCCCGCGCGGTGCTCGTCGTGCCCGTGGCCCTGCTGCTGGCCTACGGGCTGCTGCGCTTTTCCAGCTCGCTGTTCACCGAGCTGCGCGACCTGGTCTTTGCCAAGGCCACGCAGGGCGCCTCGCGGGCGATTGCGCTGTCCACCTTCGAGCACCTGCATGCGCTGAGCCTGCGCTTTCACCTGGAGCGCCAGACCGGCGGCATGACGCGCGACATCGAGCGCGGCGTGCGCAGCACCGAGTCGCTGATCTCGTATTCGCTCTACAGCATCCTGCCCACCTTCATCGAGATGGCGCTGGTGCTGGGCATCCTGGCGCTGCGCTTCGACATCTGGTTCGCGGCCATCACGCTGGCGGCGCTGGTGTTCTACATCACGTTCACGGTCACGGTGACCGAGTGGCGCACGCGCTTTCGGCGCGAGGCCAATGCCCAGGAGTCGGCGGCCCACACCAAGGCCATCGACTCGCTGCTGAACTACGAGACCGTCAAGTACTTCGGCAACGAGGGCTTCGAGGCGCGGCGCTACGACGAGAACCTGGAGGCGCTGCGCCGCGTTCGCCTCAAGAGCCAGAGCACGCTGAGCCTGCTCAACTGCGGGCAGCAGCTGATCATCGCCACGGCCCTGGTCGCCATCCTCTGGCGGGCCACGCAGGGCGTGGTGGATGGCCGCCTGTCGCTGGGCGACCTGGTCATGGTCAACGCCTTCATGATCCAGCTCTACATCCCGCTGGGCTTTCTGGGCGTGATCTACCGCGAGATCAAGCAGAGCCTGACCGACCTGGAGCGCATGTTCACCCTCATGGACAAGGAACGCGAGGTGGCCGACGCGCCCGGCGCCCAGCCGCTGCAGACCCATGGCGCACCGCCCGAGCTGCGCTTCGAGCATGTGGACTTCGCCTATGACCCCGAGCGGCCCATCCTCAAGGACGTGAGCTTCACCATTCCCGCCGGCAAGACCGTGGCCGTGGTCGGCCCTTCGGGCTCTGGCAAGAGCACGCTGGCGCGGCTGATCTTCCGCTTCTACGACGTGCAGTCCGGCCATGTGCGCATCGCCGGGCACGACCTGCGCGAGCTGACCCAGGACAGCGTGCGCGGCGCCGTGGGCATCGTGCCGCAGGACACGGTGCTGTTCAACGACACGGTGGAATACAACATCGCCTACGGCCGCCCTGGCGCCAGCCGCGAGCAGGTGGTGGCGGCCGCGCGCGCCGCGCGCATCCACGACTTCATCGAGGCCACGCCCCAGGGCTATGCCACGCGCGTGGGCGAACGCGGCCTGAAGCTGTCGGGCGGCGAAAAGCAGCGGGTGGCGATTGCTCGCACCCTGCTCAAGGACCCGCCCATCCTGATCTTCGACGAGGCGACGTCGGCGCTGGACTCGGCCAACGAGCGCGCCATCCAGGCCGAGCTGCAAAGCGCCGCGCGCAACAAGACGGCGCTGGTGATTGCCCACCGCCTGTCCACCGTGGTCGATGCGCACGAGATCCTGGTCATGGACGCGGGCCGCATCGTCGAGCGCGGCACCCACGCCCAGCTGGTCGCGGCGGGCGGGCGCTATGCGGACATGTGGGCGCTGCAGCAAAGCGGGGAGCCCGCCGTGCTGTAGCGCGGGGCGGCCGAGGGACCGGGCGGCCGGGTGGCCGGGTGCCTGGACGGCTTCAGGGCTTGAGGTGCGTGACCAGGAACTGCTCCATGGCCTCGTAGAACTCGAACTTGTTCTCGTCGTTGTGAAAGCCGTGGCCCTCGTTGTCCTTGACCATGTACTGCACCTCGACGCCGCGCTCGCGCAGCGCCTTCACCACCTGGTCGCTCTCGTCCTTGTTCACGCGCGGATCGCGCGCGCCCTGGGCGATGAACAGCGGGGCCTTGATGCGGTCCACATGCAGGGCCGGCGAGGTGGCGGCCAGGCGCTCCCTGTCGCGCTCGGGATCGCCCACCATGGCGTGCATCTGGTCCAGCAGCGGCTTCCAGTAGGGTGGAATGGTCTTCATGAAGGTGAACAGGTTGGACACGCCCACATAGTCCACGGCCGCCGCATACAGGTCGGGCGTGAAGGCCACGCCGGCCAGCGTGGCATAGCCGCCATAGCTGCCGCCGTAGATGCCGATGCGCGCAGGGTCGGCAATGCCCTGGTCGATCAGCCAGTGCACGCCGTCGGTGATGTCGTCCTGCATCTTCAGGCCCCACTGGCCGAATCCCGCTTCCCAGAACGCGCGGCCATAGCCCGTGGAGCCCCGGAAGTTCACCTGCAGCACGCAAAAGCCCCGGTTGGCCAGGAACTGCACCTCGGGGTTGTAGCCCCAGCCGTCGCGGGCCCAGGGGCCGCCGTGCGGGTTGATGATGCAGGCCAGGTTCCTGGGCTCGCGGCCGGCCGGCAGGGTCAGGTAGCCGTGGATGGTCAGGCCGTCGCGGCTGGTGTAGCTGACGGGCTGCACGCGCGACATGGCGGACTCGGGGATGGCAGGGTTGATGTCGGCCAGCTTGGTCAGCGCGTCGGCGGCCGCGTCGTAGATGTAGCGCGCGCCCGGCGTGCGGTCGTTGAAGGCGGCGACGATGAACTTGTCCTCGGCGCGGTTGGCGCCCTGGATGGCGAAGTCGTAGCCGGGCAACTGCGCAGCCAGCCGGCCGTACAGGGCTTCGGTCTCGGCATCGAAGAAACGGTACTGCGGCTTGTCGGTCTGGTAGGCGGCCAGGGTGAGCACGCGGCGCTTGCGCGAATAGGCCGCCGCGCCCAGATCGACTTCCTCGGGCACGAAGATTTCCTCTTCCTCATCGGGCCGGGCCGGGTCGATGACCACCAGGGCCAGCTTGTCGCGGCCCCGGTTGGACAGGGCGTAGAGCTTTTGGTCGTCGAAGGTGAAGAAGGCCGGGCTGACGCTGGTGCGGTAATCGGTGGTGATCAGGGTCTGGAACTCGCCGGCCTCGTCGTCGCGGTAGAGCAGGGCGCTGTTCAGGCCGTCGCTGGCCACGGCGGCCCGCACGCGGCCTGCGTGGTCGGTCTGCCAGCCGACGATGTTGCCGGGGTTCTGCGCCACCAGTTGCGCCGCCCCCGTGTGCACGTTCACGCGGTACACGTCGAAGACCTCGGCATCGCGCCGGTTGTGGCTGATCAGCACATGGTCGGGGTCGTCTTCCAGGTCGTCCTCGATGCTGGCGCGCACGCCTTCCCAGGGCGTCAGGTCGGTGGCTTCGCCGCTGCGCGCGTTGACTGCCAGCACATGGAAGTTCTCGTCGCCGCCGAAGTCCTTCTGGTAGAGCACTACATCCGGGCCCTTCCAGAAGAAGTTGCTGATGTCGCGCTCGGTCTCGGCCGTGATGCGGCGCGGCTCGCCCACAGGGGTGCTGCCCTCCAGCGCCTGCACATGGATGTTCATGCGCGCCGGATGGCCGTCCACGCTGACGGGCTGCATGAAGCCCAGCATGCTTCCGTCATCGGCCAGGCGGAAGAAGCCGCGCTCCGGATTGCGGAAGAAGTCCTTGATCGGATAGGCCTGCGGAGCCTGCACATCGGCGCTGGCATCCCGTGCCAGGTTGAGGATGTGGGCGGCCATGGCGGGGTGTCGGGAAAACGTCGGCAAGGGTGACCTCCTGGGTTGCAGCGGCAGGGGAAAAAGGGAGCCGGCCATGATGCCATGGCGCTGTATACAAACAAGCGGGACACTGTCTTTGATGGGATTGATTGTATACATTTGATTGGTGTTTTCCCGTGTTTTTGCGGAAAAATGCACCATGAATCTCCTTGGATGTATACATTCACGCCATTCCATCCAGACAAAGCCCCATGAGCCCCCAGCTTGCCCCCGCCGCCTCCGAAGCGGAAAGCCATTCCCAGGTCATCAAGGCCCAGCTGCAACTGCGCGAGATGATTCTTGCGGGCGAACTGCCCGCAGGCGAGCGCATTGCCGAGCTGACCGTGGTGCAGCGCCTGGGCATCTCCCGCACGCCGGTGCGCGCCGCGCTGATGCGGCTGGAGCAGGAAGGCCTGCTCGAAGCCATGGCCGGCGGGCGCGGCTACCGCGTGCGGCTGTTCTCCGAAGCCGATGTGGCCGATGCCATCGAACTGCGCGGCACGCTGGAAGGCCTGGCCGCGCGCTGGGCGGCCGAGCGCGGCGTGGCCGAGCCGCTGCTGGCCCAGGCCGGCCGCTGCCTGGATGCCATCGACCGCGTGCTGGAGACGCCCGACTGGGGCGATGAGGCCTTCTCGCGCTATGTGGCGCTGAACTCCGAGTTCCACGACCTGCTGCATTCCATGGCCGGCAGCAGCGTCATGCAGCGCGAGCTGGAGCGCGTGGTGCGCATGCCCTTCGCCTCGCCTTCGGGCTTTGTGCTGGCGCGGGCCGAATCCCCGCGTGCGCGCCACAGCCTGATGGTGGCCCAGGACCAGCACCGCCAGGTGCTGGACGCCATTGCCGCGCGCGAGGGCGCGCGGGCCGAGGCGCTGATGAAGGAGCACTCGCGCATTGCGCGCCGCAACCTGCGCGAGGCCGTGAGCGAGCCCGGCAGCCATGCGGTTCCTGGCGTGCAGTTGATCCGAGCCTGATTCGAGTCTGACCCGCGCTTGATCTGCGCTTGATCTGCCCTTGATGTGCGCCGGCGGCCTCGGCCGCCTGCGCCCCAGCCACCGCAGCGCCAAGGACTGCGGACCCCACCCATAAAGGAGACCCCCATGAGCACATTTCCCAAGAACACCTGGTACGTGGCCGCCACGTCCGATGAGATCCAGGACAAGCCGCTGGGCCGTCGCATCTGCGGCGAGCGCATCGCCTTCTACCGCGCGCAGCACGGCGTTGCCGCCGTGGAGGATTTCTGCCCGCACCGCGGCGCGCCCCTGTCGCTGGGCTTTGTCTGCGAAGGCAAGCTGGTCTGCGGCTACCACGGGCTGGAGATGGGCTGCGACGGCAAGACCATTGCCATGCCGGGCCAGCGCGTGCGCGGCTTCCCCGAGATCCGCAGCTATCCCGTCGAGGAGCGCCATGGCTTCATCTGGGTCTGGCCCGGCGACAAGGCGCTGGCCGATGCCGCGCTCATCCCGAAGCTGCCCTGGCACGACAACCCCGAATGGGCCTATGGCGGCGGCATGTTCCACATCCAGGCCGACTACCGGCTGATGATCGACAACCTCATGGACCTGACGCACGAGACCTATGTGCACGCCAGCTCCATCGGCCAGGCCGAGATCGACGAGACGCCCTGCAAGACCGAGACGCGCGGCGAGGGCGCCGATGTCGAGGTGGTCACCAGCCGCTTCATGAACGACATTCCCGCGCCCCCGTTCTGGAAGATGGCGCTGCGCAGCAACGGCCTGGCCGACGATGTGCCCGTGGACCGTTGGCAGGTCTGCCGCTTCACCCCGCCCAGCCATGTGCTGATCGAGGTCGGCGTGGCCCACGCAGGCCACGGCGGCTACGACGCGCCCGACGAGCACAAGGTCTACAGCATGGTGGTGGACTTCATCACGCCGGAGACCGAGGAATCCATGTGGTACTTCTGGGGCATGGCGCGCCGCTTCAATCCGGGCGATGCCGAAGTCACCGACCGCATACGCGAGGGCCAGCACAAGATCTTCAGCGAAGACCTGCAGATGCTGGAGCTGCAGCAGCGCAACCTCAGTGCCCACCCCGACCGCAAGCTGCTCAAGCTCAACATCGATGCGGGCGGCGTGCAGTCGCGCAAGGTCATCGACAAATGGATTGCGCAGGAACAGCAGGCGGCGGCGGTGGCCGCAGCAGCGGCCCAGCCTGCCGCCGCGGTGGCCTGAGGCCGGCCATGGCCCGGCGCGCATCCAGGATCGGCGCCGGGGATGGGGTAATCTCGGCGGGCTTCAACCCCAGGGCCGCAAGGCCTGCCGCCACCGATGGTCCACTCCGCCTCCGATCCGCTTTCCATCGACCTCTACGACCAGCCGGGCCACCTGATCCGGCGCGCGCAGCAGATCGCGGCGCAGCTGTTCCGCGACGTGCTGGGGCCGGACGTGACGCCCGTGCAGTACGCCATCCTGCGCATGCTGCAGGAAAAGCCGGGCATCGACCAGGTGACGCTGGCGCGGCTGGTTGCGCTGGACAACTCCACCACGGCCGACATCGCGGCGCGACTGGAGGCCAAGGGCTGGGTGCTGCGCGAGATCCTGCCCCGGCGCCAGCGGCGCCTGACGCTCACGGCCGAGGGCGAGGCCATGCTGGGCGGCTTCGTGCCGAATGTGCACGAACTGCACAACCGCATGCTGGCCGCGCTGGAGCCCGAGGAGCAGGCCGAGTTCAAGCGCCTGCTGCGCAAGTTCGTGCAGTTGCACGACGCACGCGACGCCCTCGACGCTTCCTCATCCGACTGACAGCGGCCCGGCCGCCGCCGCGTCCGAGACTGCGCGGCCCCGCCTGACCGGGGAAATCCCGGTATCTGGCGCCGATTTTCATTCAGTAAACTGAATCACATTCAGCATACGTAATGATGTGCTGAGAACACAAGAAAGCTTCCACAGAGCTTCAACCCAAGGAGACCCACGATGACTGCCTCTACCCCTGTCCCATGGCTGCAGCGGCCCTGCGCCGCCGCATCGTCCAACTGCCCGTTGCGGGAGCTGCGGCCATGAGCGCCGACCTGCGTGCAAGCGTCGACCAGCGGCCCATGGCGCGCTTCCAGTGGTCGGTCATAGCCCTGTGCATGGTGCTCAACATGATCGACGGCTTCGACGTCCTGGTCATGGCGTTCACGGCCTCTGCCGTGTCGGCGCACTGGCAGCTCAGCGGCGCCCAGCTGGGCTTTCTGCTCAGTGCGGGCCTGTTCGGCATGGCGGGCGGATCGCTGCTGATCGCGCCCTGGGCCGACCGGCTGGGCCGCCGGCCGCTGATCCTGGCGTGCCTGGCCCTCTCGGGCGTGGGCATGCTGGGCTCGGCCTTCAGCCAAAGCGCCACGCAGCTGGCGGCGCTGCGCGTGCTCACGGGCCTGGGCGTGGGCGGCATCCTGGCCTGCAGCAACGTGATCGCCAGCGAATACGCCTCGCAGCGCTGGCGCAGCCTGGCCGTCACGCTGCAGTCCACGGGCTACGCGCTGGGCGCCAGCATTGGCGGCTCCATCGCGGTGTGGCTGCTGGGGCGCCATGACTGGCGCGCGGTCTTCCTGTTCGGCGGCTGCGTGACGCTGGGCGTGCTGGTCCTGGCCTGGTGGCGACTGCCCGAGTCCATGGACTTCCTGCTGGCGCGGCGCCCGGCCGGCGCGCTGCAGCGGCTCAACGCCCTGGTCGGGCGGCTGGGCCTGCCCGCATTGGCTGCGCTGCCGCCTGCCGCGCCCGCATCGGCGGGGCCGGCGCGGCGGGGCCCGCTGCAGCTGTTCGCACCGGGCCTGCGCCGGCCCACGCTGCTGGTCTGGCTGTCGTTCTTCGCGGTGATGTTCGGCTTTTACTTCGTCATGAGCTGGACGCCCAAGCTGCTGGCCGCCTCGGGCCTCACGCCCGAGCAGGGCGTGACCGGCGGCGTGCTGCTGAGCCTGGGCGGCATCCTGGGCGCCACCTTGCTGGGCCTGCTGGCGGCGCGCTATCCCGTGCACCGCGCACTGGCCGGCTTCATGCTGGCCACGGCCGTGCTGCTGTGCTTCATCGTGAGCAATCCGGGCTCGCTGTTGCTGTCGTATGCGCTGGCCTTCCTGATCGGCGTCTTCGTCAACGGCTGCGTGGCCGGGCTCTATGCCATCGCGCCCATGGTCTATGGCGGCGAGGTGCGCGTGACCGGCGTGGGCTGGGGCATAGGCATAGGGCGCATCGGCGCCATCGTCTCGCCCATGGTCGCGGGCTCGCTGCTGGACGCCGCGTGGTCGCCCAGCCAGCTCTATGTGGGCTATGGCCTGGCCTTCGTGTTCGCGGCCTGCATCGTGTCGCTGCACCGGCTGCAGGGGCCCGAAGCCGGCAGGCCCGCAGCCACGGGCCGCACGCTGTCGGCGCATTGAGCGCGACTTGCAGACAAGAAGGAGAACCCCATGACCGAATGCACCACCATTGCACCCGCCTCCACGCCTGCCTCCACGCCTGCCTTCCCGCTGGACCAGTGGTATGTCGCCGGCTTTGCCTGGGAGCTGCAGGACGCGCCACTGGCACGCACCCTGCTGGGCCGGCCCGTCGTGCTGTTTCGCACGCCCGATGGCAGCGTCGCCGCGCTGGAGGACCGCTGCTGCCACCGCGAGCTGCCGCTGTCCTGCGGCACGGTGGAGGCGCGGGGCCTGCGCTGCGGCTACCACGGCCTGCTGTTCGACCGCGCCGGCCAGTGCCTGGAGATTCCGGGCCAGCAGCGCATACCGCCCAAGGCCTGCGTCAAGTCCTTCGACCTGCGCGAGCGTGACCAGATCCTCTGGATCTGGATGGGCGCCACGCCCGATTCCGTGCCCGCGCAGGAGCCGCCCGCCTATCCCGTGCACGGCGATGCGCGCTACCGCTTCGGCGGCGATGTCTACCACTACGACGCGCCCTACCAGCTCATCCACGACAACCTGCTGGACCTCAGCCACCTGGGCTATGTGCACCTCAAGACCATTGGCGGCAATGCCGGCATCCACATGAATGCGGAGCTGCAGGTCCGCCAGGACGGGGACAGCGTCACCGTGCTGCGCTGGATGCCCGACTCCGACCCGCCGCCCACCTATGCGGCGGCCTGGCCGTTCGCGGGCCGCATCGACCGCTGGCAGGAGGTGGAGTTCCACCCCTCGCACGTGTGCATCTGGACCGGCGCCATGGACGCAGGCAGCGGCCGGCTCGACGATCCGCAGCGCGAGGGCTTTCACATGCGGGGATTTCACGGCGTGACGCCGGAGACCGAGCATTCGGCCCACTACTTCTGGACCATTGCCACCAACCCGCATCCCGACATGCAGGACACCACGCGCCTGGTGATCGACCAGACGGCTGCCACCTTCGAGGAGGACAAGGTCGTCATCGAGGCCCAGTTCCGCAACCAGCAGCGCTTTGGCGCACGCCCCGTCATCGATATCCACGTGGACGCCGGCCCCAACCGCGCGCGCCGCGTGATCAGCCGGCTGCGCGAGGCCAGCGCCCGGGCGCTGGCGGCGGCCTGATTTTTCCGAACCCATCCCTTTCCGCGATTTCTTCCCATGCAAGCCAACCCCATCCTCCAGGTGCGCGTCGCGCGCAAATGCGCCGAGGCGCAGGACATCTGCAGCCTTGAACTCGTGCCGCTGGACGGCCAGAGCCTGCCCGCCTTCACGGCCGGCTCGCACATCGACCTGCACCTGCCCGGCGGCCTGGTGCGCCAGTACTCGCTGTGCAACGACCCGCAGGACACCGGCCGCTACGTGGTCGGCGTGCTGCGCGAGGCCGCCTCGCGCGGCGGCTCGGCCGCCGTGCACGAACAGGTGCAGGAAGGCCAGCAGATCGCCATCGGCGCGCCGCGCAACCACTTCGCGCTGCATGCGGGTGGCCCTGCGCGGCATCTGCTGCTGGCCGGCGGCATAGGCATCACGCCCGTGCTGGCCATGGCGCGCCAGCTGGCGCGCGAGGGTGCCGACTTCGAACTGCACTACTGCGCGCGTTCGCGCGAGCGCATGGCCTTCACGGCCCTGCTGCAGTCCATGCCCTGGGCCGACCGCGTGCACCTGCATGTGGATTGCGAGGGTGCGCTCGACATGGCGCAGCTCCTCGGCGCCCCGCAGGCGGGCCTGCACCTGTATGTCTGCGGCCCACGCGGCTTCATGGACGCGGCCCTGGGCATGGCTCGCGCATCGGGCTGGAGCGAGGACCGCCTGCACTACGAATTCTTTGCAGGCGAGGCCGTGCAGCGCGAGGGCGATGCCGGGTTCGAGATCGAGATCGCCAGCACCGGCCAGGTGGTGCGCGTGGCGCCGGAGCAGACCGTGGTCCAGGCCCTGGCCGGTATCGGCGTGGAGGTGCAGACCTCGTGCGAGCAGGGCGTGTGCGGCACCTGCCTCACGCGTGTGCTCTCGGGCGAGCCCGAGCACCGCGACATGTACCTGACCGACGACGAGCAGGCCGCCTGCGACCAGTTCCTGCCCTGCTGCTCGCGCGCGAAATCCGCCCGGCTGGTGCTGGACCTGTAGCGCTGGATCCGGCCGGCCGGCGCACAATGAGGTTTTCCCCAAGGCCCGCCCTGTGGCGGCGGGCGCCGCCTTCCTGCCATGCAACCTGCCCTGCTCGTGCTCAACTTCAATACCGAGGCCCATCTGCGCCAGATGGCCCAGGCCTTTCCCTCCTTCGACCTGCTCTACGCGCCCGACGCCGCCCAGTGCGAGGCCGCCATCGCCGAGCACGGCACGCGCATACAGGCCGTGCTGACCATAGGCTCCATCGGCCTGTCGGCCGCGCAGATGCAGCGCATGCCCGCCCTCAGGCTGGTCTGCGCGCTGGGCGCGGGCTACGAGAACATCGATGTCGCCCATGCGCAGGCCCACGGCATTGCCGTGGGCAACGGCGCAGGCACCAATGACGACTGCGTGGCCGACCATGCCATGGGCCTGCTGATCGCCTCCGTGCGCGGCCTGGTGCGCCTGGACCGCGCCACGCGCGACGGCGTCTGGCGCACCGCCATGCCGCTGCCGCCCAATGTCTCGCACAAGCGCCTGGGCATCCTGGGCATGGGCGCCATCGGCGCCAAGATCGCCCAGCGCGCGCTGGGCTTCGAGATGGAAATCGGCTACCACAACCGCAGCCCGCGCAGCGGGCTACCCCACCGCTACTTCGGCGACCTGCTGTCCCTGGCGCAATGGGCCGATGTGCTGGTGGTCGCCACGCCGGGCGGCCCGGGTACGCGCCATCTCGTCAACGCCCAGGTGCTGGACGCACTGGGCCCGCAGGGCCATCTGGTCAATATCGCGCGCGGCAGCGTGGTCGATACCGCCGCCCTGGCCGCCGCCGTGCGCGAAGGCCGCCTTGCCGGAGCGGGCCTGGATGTCTACGAAAGCGAACCCGCGCCCCCAGCCGAACTGCTGGACCTGGACGCCGTGGTGCTCACCCCCCATGTGGGCGGCTGGTCGCCCGAAGCCGTGCAGGCCTCGGTGGACCGCTTCATCGCCAACATGCGCTGCCACCTGGAAGGCCGCCCGCTGGTCTCGCCCGTCACGGCCTGAGGCCGGATTCAGCCCTTTACCTCCCAAGAGCTGCTGCCAGGTGCAGCAGTCCCATGACCAGGCAGATGGCTGAGGACACATGCCAGAAGCGGTCGCTGTTGTCCGGAAAGCGTGGTTTCAACCACGGATAGGCCACGGCCCGCGCCACCAGCACCAGGCCGGCCCCGGCCAGCACCGGGCGCATGAAGGGCAGGGGGCCCAGCAGGCCCGCGCCTGCCAGCGCATACCCCGCCAGCAGCGACAGAACCACGCCGATGGCCGCCGACACCAGCGGCGGATACCAGTGCCCGGCCTCGGCCATGCGCGCCATGCGCTCGCCGGCACCCATGAGCCGCAGCCCACGTCCCCCCCAAACGATGCAGGCGAAGTGGGCCAGCGCGGCCGCCGTGTCGAACAGGGCGGCGGCCAGGGCCAGCAGTTGCACGCCCTTCACGGCAGGGCTTCCCACGCGCCGGTGTGCTGATGCTTCTTCATGGTGTATTCCTTGGGATTTGCTGCAATGGTCGGCCACTGTAGTGCTTAAACTCCGGGCAGAAAACTCGCCTTGTGCTCAGGTTTTGCCGCATGCCCTCCCATACCTCCGCTACCACTGAATCCCAGAGAAGAAGACAGCCCGTGCAGGCCCGTGCGCAGCGCACGCTGGAGGCCATTCTTCAGGCAGCAGCTCAGATTCTGGTCAAGGAGGGCGAAGCCGCGCTCACCACCAATCGCATTGCCGAGCGCGCAGGCGTCTCCATCGGCACGCTCTACCAGTACTTCCCCGACAAGCAGGTCGTCTTGCGCGCCATGGTCGATGGCCAGCGCCTTGCGGCCGTCGCGGCCATCGAGACCTGGCTGGAGCAGGCGTCGGAACAGCGCCTGCCGCGCGAGGCCGTGGCGCGCGGCGTGGTCGCCTGCATCGTCGAGGGCTTTGCGGGCCGCACGCCTGCGCGGCGCAAGCTGGCGCGCTTTGCCTGGCGCCAGGATGGTGACGAGCGCATTGCCCTGTCCATGCGCGAGACCGCCGAGCGCATGGCCGCCCACCTGCAGCGCTGGGGCGGCCCCTCGCTGTCCTATGCGCGCCTTTACGTGGCCACGCGGGCCGTGCTGGGCACGGTGCGCTTCGCCTCGCTGGAGGCCTCGCCGCTGATCGCCTCGGGTGCACTGGAGGAGCTGCTGTGCGAGATGGGGACAGACATGTTGCTGGGTGGCGTGCAGGGCGCCGGCGCTGCTGCCTCATAGAGGCTGTTCCATTCGCCGAGGCCATCATGGGGCATGGCGTTCGTTGATGGCGTGCCGGAGGCCCGGGCTGTTCCTGCGCAGCAGGATGGCGAAAAAAAAAGGCCCCGCAGAGCGGGGCCTTTTGCTTCTACCGGAGTGTGCGATCAACCGATAGCATTCTAACGAGTTCGCGCGGCAATGGCTTTCTCCGCCACATCCACCAGGTCGGCGCCGACCTGCTGCTTCCACTTGTCGTAGACGGGGCGCGTGGCCTTGACGAAGGCTTCGCGCTCGGCCGGCGTGAGCTGGGTCACGGTCACGCCGTTGGCGGCCAGGTCCTTGAGCAGGGGCTTGTCGGCCTCGATCATGCCCTTGCGCGCGATCACGACCTGCTCCTTGGCCGCGTCCACGGCGGCCTGGCGCACGATGTCCTGGTCTTCCTTGGTCCAGGTGGCCCAGATGTCCTTGTTGACCACGAAGATCAGCGGATCGTTGATGTAGCCCCACAGCGTCAGATGCTTCTGGCCCACAGACTGCAGCTTGGCGGCCATGTAGACCGAGACGGGGTTTTCCTGGCCGTCCACGGCGCCGCTGGCCATGGCGGGCTGGGCATCGGCCCAGCTCATCTGCGTGGGGTTGGCGCCCAGCGCGGTGAAGGTGTCCAGGAACAGCGGCGAGCCCACGACGCGGATCTTCAGGCCCTTGAGGTCGGCAGGGGTCTTGATGGCGTGCTTGGAGTTGCTGATCTCGCGGTAGCCGTTCTCGCCCCAGGCCAGCGGCACCACGCCGGCCTTGTCCAGGCGCTGGAACAGGCGCTTGCCGGGCTCGCCATGCGTGAGCGCGTCGGCGGCCGCGTAGTCGGGCATCAGGAAGGGCAGGGCGAACAGGTTCAGCTCCTTGATCTGGGGCGACCAGTTCAGCGTGGAGCCCACGGCCATGTCGATCACGCCCTGGCGCAGCGCGCTGAATTCGCGCGTCTGGTCGCCCTGGATCAGGGACACGCCTGGGTAGAGCTTGATGTTGATGCGGCCGTTGGTGCGCTCGCGCACCTTGTTGGCCCAGATCTCGCCGCCCTTGCCCCAGGGAAAGGCCGTGCCCAGCACCAGCGACATGCGGTACTCGCTCTTGTACTTGGCCGGTGTTTGCGCCACTGCGGGAGCGGACGAAAGGGCCAGGGCCGCCGCTGCGGCCAGGCCGCTGGCGAGGAAAGTGCGAAGTTTCATTGCGAAGGTCTCCTTGTTGAATTTTTGGGAAATCAGTAGCCCAGGCGTGCTGGGAGCCAGAGAGCCAGCTGCGGGAAGGCGATCACGGCGATCATCACCAGGAACATGGCCAGCAGCATGGGGCCGACCCAGCGCACGGTGGACTCCATGCGCACGCCCGCGATGCGGCAGGACACCATCAGGTTCACGGCCAGCGGCGGCGTGAACTGGCCCAGCGCCACCTTGAGCGTGAGGATGACGCCGAACCACACCGGGTCCCAGTGGTAGTGCTGCATGATCGGCAGCAGCAGCGGCACGAAGATCAGGAAGATGGAGATGCCGTCCAGGAACATGCCCACGGTGATCAGCAGCAGGATCAGCAGCGCCATCACGCCGTACTCGCCCAGGCCCGATTCCACGATGGCCTTGGCCACCGGATCGATCACGCCCAGCGTGGACAGCGAGAACGCGAATATGCCGGCCAGCGACACCACCAGCAGGATCACGGCCGACAGCTCGCCGGCCTCGCGCAGGATGGGATACAGGTCGCGCAGCGTGATGGTGCGGTGGATCACCATGCCCACGAACAGGCCGTAGAACACGGCCACCACGGCGGCCTCGGTAGGGGTGAACCAGCCGGCGCGCATGCCGCCCAGGATCAGCACCGGGGCGGCCAGGCCCCAGGAGGCCTCGCGCAGGCTGCGCCAGAACGGCGGGCGCGGCATGGACGATTCCAGCGCACCCATCCTGTGCCTGCGCGACATCCACACGGCCGGAACGATCAGCGCCACGCCGGCCAGGATGCCGGGGATCATGCCGGCCGCAAACAGCGCCGGCACCGAGGCGCCGGGCACCAGCACCGAGTAGATGATGAAGGCCACGGACGGCGGGATCAGGATGTCGGTGGCCGCAGCCGCGCCCACCACGCTGGCCGAGAAGCTGCCGGGATAGCCGGCGCGGCTCATGGCCGCGATCATCACGCCGCCCACGGCAGCGGCATTGGCCGGGCCCGAGCCCGAGATGCCGCCCAGGAACATGGCCACGGCAATCGCCACCAGGGGCAGCATGCCGGGGCCGCGGCCCACGATGGCCACGGCGAAGTTCACCAGGCGCAGCGCCACGCCCGAGCGGTCGAAGATCGAGCCCACGAGCACGAACATCGGAATCGCCAGCAGCGGGTACTTGCCCAGGCCGGCATAGAAGTTCTGCGGCACTGCCAGCAGGCCGAACCACTGCGTGTCGGGGCTGGCCAGCGCGATGGCGGCCGCACCTGCCAGGCCCAGGGCCGCGCCGATGGGCACGCCCAGGAGCATCAGGCCCAGGAAGGCGATGAAGAGCAGGGTCGCGATCATGGCGCCTTCTCCTCGTCCACGAATGCGCCGGGGCGCCCCTGGCGCAGGAACAGTTGCAGCGCGCGCAGCGTGATCAGCGCCGAGCAGATGGGCAGCCACATCGAATACCACCACTGCGGCACGCCGATGCCGGGCGAGGTTTCCTCGAAACGGTAGTCGTCCCAGACCACGCGCACGCTCAGTGCGGCGATCACCGCGAACAGCAGGGCCACCATCAGCGTGCCGAAGCGCGCCAGGCGCTTCCTGCGCAGGGCGCTGCCGCCTTCGGCGAAGTATTCGATGCGGATGTGGGCGTTGCGCGCCACGGCCGCCGAGCCCGCGACCATGGCCAGCAGGATCATCAGGAAGACCGAGATTTCCTCGGTCCACGCGAAGGACGAGGAGGTGAAGTAGCGCACCAGCACATTGGCGAAGGTGATCAGGGCCAGCAGGGCCATGATGACCACGGTGAGCCAGTCCTCGATGCGCAGCGAACGCGGCTCGTCCGGCTGGGAAGGCGTCTCAGCGGCGCCGTTTTCGGTGGGAGGGGATGACATGGACGCGGGGAGTCAGAAAATTACACATGGCGGGGCAGATGCAGTCACTGAGCTTCCTCGGCGTCGTGTGCCGGGGGCCGTGAGGAAAAAATGTCACATTGGGTAAATGCGGCGCAGCGCCATTATGTGCGCATACGAGCGCCGCATCAGATGGCGGTTTCCTCAGTGTGGCGGCCCATGCGGGACGATGATACGGGCATGCCCGGCGTGGAGGCACCGAGGAAGGGCCTACGCCGGCCGCGCCGCCCCGCACCGAGGGTGTCGTCCCCCTCCCGGAGAGAGAGGGGGAAGCGGCGTAGCCGCTCAGGGGGTGCCTTCCATCACAGCGGATAATGGCGGGCATGGAAACCAAATGGCTAGAAGATTTCGTCAGCCTGGCTGAAACACGCAGTTTCAGCCGCTCCGCCCAACTGCGGCATGTGACGCAACCTGCGTTCTCGCGCCGCATCCAGGCACTGGAGGCCTGGGCCGGCACCGACCTTGTGGACCGCAGCTCCTACCCGACCCGGCTCACGCCGGCCGGCAAGACCATGTATGACCAGGCGCTGGAAATGCTGCAGTCGCTGCAGAGCACGCGCACCATGCTGCGGGCCCATGTCAGCGCGGGCAAGGGCATGGTGGGGTTTGCCGTGCCGCACACGCTGGCCTTCACCTTCTTCCCGAACTGGGTCTCCAGCGTGCAGGCCAAGTTCGGGCCGTTCCGCAGCCGGCTGTTCGCGCTCAACGTGCACGACGCCGTGATGCGCCTGGTCGAGGGCGGCTGCGACCTGCTGATCGCCTACTTCCATCCGTCCCAGCCCTTCCAGCTTGACCCGGCGCGCTACGAGATGGTCAGCCTGGGCCATGAGGTGCTCGCCCCCTACGCCAGGCCCGACGCCGACGGCCTGCCGCTGCACCAGCTGCCGGGCCGCCAGGGCCAGCCGCTGCCCTACCTGGGCTATGCGCCGGGCGCCTACCTGGGCCGCGTGACGGAACTCATCCTCAAGGAAGCGGCCGAGGCCGTGCACCTGGAGCGCGTCTACGAGACCGACATGGCCGAAGGCCTCAAGGCCATGGCGCTGGAAGGCCATGGCGTGGCCTTTTTGCCATTCAGCGCCGTGCGCAACGAGCTGGAGGCCGGCCGCCTGGTCAGCGCGGCACCTGCCGGTGACGACGGTTTCCGCATGGACATGGAAGTGCGTGCCTACCGCGAAAAACCCACCAGCAAGGATGCGCCCCAGGGCGTGGCCGGCGCGCTGTGGAACTTCCTGCTGGAGCAGGGCGAGACCATCGGCTGACACGCCAGGCGGCACACATGAAGACAAAGGGGCTCTCGAGCCCCTTTTTGCTGCACGCTGGTGCACGGCAAAGCCCGTCAAGAGACCGACTTGGTGCATGGGTTATGCCTAGGGTAAACACCTATTATGCATGGCATGCATAAGGGTTTCTGCAAACGGCATTGGCTGTGCTGCCACGCCTGGCATTAGAGTGCGCGCACAGCAGCCACGCCGTGTGCAGGCCCGCAGGCGCGCTGGATCGGGCAAAAAACGCGTGCCATGGCACGGCAGTTGCTTACCTGAATCTGGCTGACGTGCTGGAAAGCCCTAGCACGTGTCGGTGCTCCAGCACCGTGCGTGATTGCACAATATGTGTCACATCGTTGATAGTTCGAGCCAGCCCACAAGGCGACTCGACCGTTCTCATCAAGACCGTTTTCGTTCTCATCTCAGGAGACCCGTATGAAGAAGCATTTGTTGGCCATCGCCGTGACCGCCCTGGCTGCAGGCAGCGCTTTTGCGCAGGCTGGCGACACCCTGGCCAAGATCAAGTCCTCCGGCGCCGTGACGCTGGGCGTGCGTGAATCCTCCGGCCTGGGCTATACGCTGGGCAATGGCAAGTACGTGGGCTTCCACACCGAGATGGGCGAGCGCGTGCTGGCCGACATCCAGAAGCAGCTGGGCCTGGCCAAGCTGGACATCAAGTACCAGCCCGTCACCTCGCAGAACCGTATCCCCCTGGTGACCAATGGCACCGTGGACATCGAGTGCGGCTCCACCACCAACAGCCAGGCCCGCCAAAAGGATGTGGCCTTCGCCGTGACCACCTATGTGGAAGAAGTGCGCATCGCCGTCAAGGGCAACTCCGGCATCACCGGCATCAAGGACCTGAACGGCAAGACCATCGTCACGACGACGGGCACCACCTCGGTGCAGACCCTGCGCAAGAACAAGCGCGCCGACGGCCTGACCTTCAAGGAAGTCATGGGCAAGGACCACGCCGACAGCTTCCTGATGCTGGAAACCGGCCGTGCCGACGCCTTCATCATGGACGGCTCCATCCTGGCCGCCAACATCTCCAAGTCCAAGGCACCTGCCGACTACAAGATCGTCGGCGAAACCCTGTCGGTCGAGCCCATCGCCTGCATGCTGCGCAAGGACGACCCCGCCTTCAAGAAGGCCGTGGACGACTCCATCAAGCGCCAGATCGCCGACGGCTCCCTGGCCAAGCTCTATGACAAGTGGTTCATGCAGCCGATTCCCCCGGCCAACGTGAAGGTCGGCCTGCCGCTGTCCGACGCCACCAAGGACGCATGGGCCAACCCCAACGACAAGCCCATGGAGTCGTACGAAGTCAAGTAAGCACCAGCTGAATGCCGCCCCTTCTGCCATGCGGTTGGAAGGGGCGTTTTTTGTTGCGGCGCCGTTTTTGCCGGTAGTGCATTTTTCAAGAATCTGAATAAAGAGGTGCTCCTATGAGTTGGGATTGGCAGGTGTTCTGCCAGGACACCATTACCCAAGAGGTCGGTCAAAGCTGCTTCGGCAAGAACGGCGACATCACCTACCTCGACTGGATGCTGTCGGCCTGGGGCTGGACCATTTCCGTGTCGCTGCTGTCGCTGTTGATCGCATTGATCGTCGGCTCGCTGATCGGCACGCTGCGCACGCTGCCCGACCGGCCGTGGATCGTGCGGCTGGGCAATGCCTGGGTCGAACTGTTCCGCAATATTCCGCTGCTGGTCCACATCTTCATGTGGTACCACGTGGTGCCGTCCATCTTCCCCGCGCTGAAGTCCCTGCCGGGCTTCGTGCTCGTGGTGCTGGCGCTGGGCTTCTTCACCTCGGCCCGTATCGCCGAGCAGGTGCGTTCCGGCATCCAGGCGCTGCCGCGCGGCCAGCGCTATGCGGGCATGGCGCTGGGTTTCACCACGTTCCAGTACTACCGCTACGTGCTGCTGCCCATGGCGTTTCGCATCATCATTCCGCCGCTGACCAGCGAGACCATGAACGTGTTCAAGAACTCGTCCGTGGCGTTTGCCGTGTCCGTGGCCGAACTGACCATGTTCGCCATGCAGGCGCAGGAAGAGACTTCGCGCGGCATCGAGATCTACCTGGCCGTCACCGGCCTGTATGTGGTCTCCGCCTTTGCCATCAACCGCATCATGGCCTTCATCGAGAAGCGCTCGCGCGTCCCGGGCCTGATCGCTGCCAGCGGCGGAGGACACTGACATGAACCTGCAAATCGACTGGTCGTTCTTCACCTGGGACCTGTTCAGCAACTTCGTGCTGAAGGGCCTGTACTTCAGCCTGACGCTGACCGTCATCGCCACCATCGGCGGTGTGCTCTTCGGCACGCTGCTGGCGCTGATGCGCCTGTCGGGCAAGAAATGGCTCGATGTGCCCGCCACGCTCTACGTCAACGGCATGCGCTCCGTGCCGCTGGTGATGGTGATCCTGTGGTTCTTCCTGCTGATGCCGCTGATCATCGGGCGGCCCATCGGCGCCGAGGTCTCGGCCATCATCACCTTCATCGCCTTCGAGGCGGCCTACTTCAGCGAGATCATGCGCGCGGGCATCCAGTCCATCCCGCGCGGCCAGGTCTTCGCGGGCCAGGCCATGGGCATGACCTATGGGCAGAACATGCGCCTCGTGGTGCTGCCCCAGGCCTTCCGCAACATGCTGCCCGTGCTGCTGACGCAGACCATCATCCTGTTCCAGGACACCTCGCTGGTCTACGCCATCGGTGCCTACGACATGCTCAAGGGCTTCGAAGTGGCCGGCAAGAACTACGGCCGTCCCATCGAATCCTATCTGGCCGCTGGCGTGACCTACTTCGTGCTGTGCTATTCGCTGTCCTGGGCAGTGAAGCGCCTGCACAAGAAAATTGCCATCATTCGATGAGCCAGCACCCCATTGAGGAATTGCAATGATTGAACTCAAGAACGTTTCCAAGTGGTACGGCAGCTTTCAAGTGCTGACCGACTGCTCCACCAACATCCAGAAGGGTGAGGTCGTGGTGGTCTGCGGCCCGTCGGGCTCGGGCAAGTCCACGCTGATCAAGACCATCAACGCGCTGGAGCCCTTCCAGAAGGGCGAGATCTTCGTGGACGGCGTGGCCGTGCACGATCCCAAGACCAACCTGCCCAAGCTGCGCAGCCGCGTGGGCATGGTGTTCCAGCACTTCGAGCTGTTCCCGCACCTGTCGGTGACCGAGAACCTGACGATCGCCCAGGTCAAGGTGCTGGGCCGCAGCGCGGACGACGCCAGGAAGCGCGGCCTCAAGATGCTGGACCGCGTGGGCCTGACGGCGCACAAGGACAAGTTCCCGGGCCAGCTGTCGGGCGGCCAGCAGCAGCGCGTGGCCATTGCGCGCGCGCTGTCCATGGACCCCATCGTGATGCTGTTCGACGAACCCACCTCCGCGCTGGACCCCGAAATGGTCGGCGAAGTGCTGGACGTGATGATTGGCCTGGCCAACGAAGGCATGACCATGATGTGCGTGACCCACGAAATGGGCTTTGCGCGCAAGGTGGCCAGCCGCGTGATCTTCATGGACGTGGGCGGCAAGATCCTGGAGGACTGCTCCAAGGACGAATTCTTCGGCAACCCGGAAGCGCGCCAGCCCCGGACCAAGGAATTCCTCAACAAGATCCTGCAGCACTGAACCGGTGCGGCCCTTGCGGGCACGACAATCAAGGGGGCGCTTCGGCGCCCCTTTTTTGTGGCCGCGGCGAGACGATGATGAGAATCGTTCTCGATACAATCGCCGGCTCAGCTGTTTGCACCGTGCTCCAGATCCCGCCCCCATTTCCCCGCCACCGGACAATTTCCACATCCGCCGTGCCATGCCTGCCATGAAGCGCGACGACGCCCCGGGAGAGCCCGGTGGCCATTCCCGCAGTCTCTACACCCGCTGGCGCAAGCCGCTGCAGCGCATGCTGGCGCGGTACTTCAAGAGCCCGGCCGATATCGAGGATGCCTCCCAGGAAGTCTTCGTGCGCATGCTGTCGGCCGACAAGCGCCTGCCTGTGGACGAAGAGCGGCCCTATCTGCATCAGGTCGTGCGCAGCGTGGCGGCCTTCGCGCACCGCACGGCGCCGCAGCAGGCCGGTGTGCGGCTGGTGTCCGTGGAGGATTGCTGCGACGAGGTCGAGGCCCTGCCGGCCCGCGACGGAGCCGACCATGCGCTGGACGATGAGCGCCGCCAGCGCCTGGCCCGGCTGCGCGATGCCCTGAACGAGCTGCCCGAGCGCCAGCGCCAGGCCTTCGTGCTGCACCGCGTGCAGGAACTGACGCTGGAGCAGACGGCCGAGCGCATGGACATCACCGTGCGCATGGTCTCGCGCCACCTGAGCCGGGCACTGTCCTATTGCGAGATCCGCGTACGCTACGCCAGCGCCGAGCAAATGCGTGCCCTGCTGCGCGCAGACGAGCAGCGGCCGGGCGCCGCAGAGAACACACGATGAGCAACGAACTTCCCCCGGGCGTTTCGCCGCAGGAGCTGGTGGGGCTGCATGACAGGGCGGCCGACTGGTTCGTGCGCCGCCAGCAGCCGGACTGGACGGGCGCCGATGAGCGCGCGCTGGATGCGTGGCTGGGCGCCCACCCGCTGCACCGCAGCATCTTCGAAGGCATGTCGCGCCACTGGCATGGCGCGCCACAGCTCAGGGAATTGTTTCCCGATGAGTTCGGCGCAGCGGTGCCGCCCGCCGCGCCTGCCGTCTGCGCTGCACCAGCGGCCGCGCCGCCGCGCCAGCGCGTTCTTGCCCGCTGGCCCGGCCGCCCTGCGGCGGCCCTGTCCGTGCTGGCGGTGGTCTCGCTGCTGGCCGGGGGTGGCTGGTACCGCTGGGACCACACGCCAGGCTATACGCTGCAGGCCCGCACGGCGCCCGGGCAGACGCAGAGCATCGAGCTGCCCGATGGCTCGCGCGTGGCCCTCAACGTGGACAGCGAACTCCAGGTGCGCTACTACCCGCGCCGCCGCGAGGTGGTGCTGGATCGGGGCGAGGCCTTCTTCGAGGTCACGCCCGGCCCGGACAGGCCCTTCACCGTGGACTCCGGCGCCAGCCGCGTCCGGGTGGTGGGCACCGCGTTCAATGTGCGCGCCGGGCCGCCGCGGCTGGTGGTGAAGGTGCTGGAGGGCAAGGTGCAGCTGCGGCCCGAGCGTGACCGGGCCGGTGGCGATGTCCTGCTGCTGGCGGCAGGCGCGGGCGTGGCTGTGGACGGCGCCGGCCGGCACAGCACCGTGGTGGCCGATGCGGACAGCGTGGGCGACTGGCGCACGGGCCAGGTGCGCTTCAGCGGCACGCCGCTGGCGGAGGTGGCGCAGGAGCTGTCGCGCTATCTGGGTGCGCCCGTGGAGCTGGGCGACGAGTCGCTGGGCCGCCTGCGTGTCTCGGGCCTGCTGGCCACGGCCGCGCCCGAGCGCTTTGTGCGCGCGCTGCCGGCCTTGATTGCGGTGCGCGTGCAGCCGCGCAACGGCGGAGGTTGGCTGATCGTGCGGGGATGAATCGAAGGACGTGAAACAATTTGTTTCAAATTGGTGGCCAACCCCAGGTTCCAGCTTTGCACCGGTTTTGGCTTCTATAGGGGCAGGGGCGTGGATTTTCCAGGCCCGCACGGCTGCCAGCCAAGGACCACCGAGGGCGCTCGTCCCTCACGCCCCAGCCAACGGCCGCAACACCTGACGCGCATGCGCGGGTGGGCTGGCATGGCTTGTCCGACGCGGTTCCTGATCGCCCGCGACGGCTGCCTGCGGCCTGCCCGTCGCGTGCCCGTGCAACGGCACAGCAACGGAGTGGCAATGAGAGCGCAAGAAGCAGCAGGCAGGGAATTCGCAGGCAGGGGCACACATGCCCGACGCAGGAACATGAAGGAGCAGGGCGCCGGCCCGCAGGCCAGTCCGCGCCTGCTGGCGTGGCTGGTGGCCGGTGCCGTGGCCGGCATGGGCGCCGCGCCGTCCGCCCGTGCGCAACAGCTTCAGCAGCCGGCCGCCTCTTCACCGATGCCGTCATCCGGACAGCGGCTGGCCTTTGACCAGCCGGCCCAGCCGCTGATCAACGCGCTGCGCGCCTTTGGCCGCCAGACCCAGTTCCAGGTGCTGTACGACGAAGCCGTGCTGGGCGGCCGCCAGGCGCCGGCCCTCCGGGGCAGCTTCACGCCGCAGGAGGCCATGGACCGGCTGTTGGCCGGCACCGGCGTGACCGCGCACAGCACCGAGCAGGGCACGTTCACGCTGCGAAAGGCGCCTGCGCCTGAGCCTGCGCCGCAGGCGTCGGCGGGCACCACGCTGTCCACGGTCAACGTGACCTCGCAGCGCATGGCCGCGCCGGGCAGCTACGTGGGCAGCGGCAGGAGCGCCAGCACCAAGCTGGACACGCCGCTGATCGAGACGCCGCGCTCCATCTCCATCGTCACCCAGGAGCAGCTGCAGAACCAGGCGCCCAAGAGCATCGAGCAGGCCCTGTCGTACACGGCCGGCGTGTCCACCGAAGTCACGGGCGCGGACCTGCGCATGACGGGCGCCATCATCCGGGGTTTCAGCGATGGCAGCTCCTACTACAAGGACGGGCTGCGGCAGTTCTCGGCCGGCACCTATGGTTCGTGGAACGACGAGATCGACGAGCTGGACAGCATCGAGGTCATCAAGGGCCCGGCCTCCGTGCTCTTTGGCCAGGGGCGGCCGGGCGGCGTGATCAACGTGGTCTCCAAGAAACCCGAGGCCGACCATGTGAACAGCGTGGGCCTGTCCTATGGCCGCTACCAGCGCGCCCAGGCCACGGCCGATCTGGGCGGCGCGCTGGATGCCTCGGGCGACCTGCTGTACCGGCTCAACCTCAAGGCGCGTGACAGCGACGGACGCACCGTGGGCTCGCGCGATGACCGCATCTCCATCGCGCCCTCGCTGCGCTGGAACCTCTCCGGCCGCACCCACCTGACCGTGTTGGGCAGCTACTCGCGCGAGCGCGGCACGCCCAAGTCCTGGTGGCCCAGCCTGTTCACCTACCCGCAGATCAAGGACCTGCCTGCGCACCTGACCGCCGGCGACCCGTCCTTCGACCGCTTCGACCGCGACACGCGATCGCTGGGCTACGAGTTCTCGCACCAGACCGACAGCGGCTGGCAGCTCACGCAGAACCTGCGCTACTCCACCATCGACATCGATTACCGCCATATCTACGCCATGGACGTGCTGGCCGACGGCCGAAGCGTCTCGCGCGCCAGCCTGGCCCAGCGCACCAAGGGCCGCACGCTGGCGCTGGACACCCGCCTGCACAAGGACCTGCGATGGGGCGGGCTGCAGCACCGGCTGGCCTTTGGCATGGACCATGTGAAGTACAGGGAGCGCGGCGGCCTGGGCTTTGGCTGGGATGTGCCCGACCTGGACATGCTCGACCCTGCCTATGGCCAGTCCATCGCCTATCCAGAGCTGGAGGACAGCCGCACGGACCTGCGCCAGACCGGCATCTACACCCTCAACCAGTTCAAGTGGGACCGCTGGGTGGCCAATCTCAGCCTGCGCCATGACCAGGCGCGCACCACGCAGAACAGCAGCACCCAGCCGCACATGAGCGACAGCGCCACCACCGGCAGCGCGGGCCTGCTCTACCTGTTCGACAGCGGCTGGGCGCCCTATGCGAGCTATGCGACCTCCTTCGATCCGGTCACGGGCCTGCAGTACGACGGCAATCCGTTCGAGCCCCGGCGCGGCAAGCAGTACGAGGCGGGCGTGAAGTACCAGCCTCCGGGAAGCACCTCGCTGATCACGGCCTCGGTCTTCGACCTGCGCCAGACCAACGTCACCACGCTGGACCCCGACCACCCGCGCTTCAGCATCCAGACGGGCGAGGTGCGCTCCACGGGGCTGGAGCTGGAAGGCCGCTTCGCGCTCACGCGCGAGCTGAACGCGCTGGCCAGCTACACCTACCTGGACCCGCGCACCACGCAGAGCAACCGGCCCGCCGAAATCGGCCGCCAGACCATACAGACCACACGCCACATGGCCAGCCTGTGGCTGGACTACCGCCCGCGCGCGGTGCCGGGCCTGATGGTGGCCGGCGGCCTGCGCTACAAGGGTCGCTCTCCCTACAACGTGGCGGCGGACGGCACGCTGAACATCAACGACTCCGCCACGCTGGCCGACCTGGCGCTGGCCTACGAGACGCCGCAGTACCGCATCGCGCTGAACATCAACAACCTGTTCAACCGCAGGTACTTCGCAGGCATCTTCCGCGGCGTGGATCGCGAGGCCACGCTGAGCTTCAAGTACTACTGGTCTATGTAGAAGACCTGCGCGCGGTGGGCTTGCGCGCGGCGCGAGCCGGCCCGCGCGGCTCGGGCGTCCTGATCAGCTGGTGGTTGAACTCCCTCCACAGCGCGTCGCGCCGGGCAAGCGCCTCGGACACATCGGCATGGCGCAACTGGGCCACGGCCGAGACCAGGGCATTGCACAGGTAGAAGGCTGCCGTGTAGGAGTGAAAGGGCGAGGCATTGGCCGTGCGCACCTGCAGCCAGTGGTGGGCCACGGTGGCCAGGGGGGCCGTGGGGCTGTCGGTGATGGCCAGCACCCGGGCGCCGGCTTCCGAAAATCGCTGCGCCACCTCGTAGGTGCCGCGTGAATACTGGCTCACGCTGAAGGCCAGCAGCGTGTCGGTGGGGCCTACCCACAGCAGCTGGTCGGCCGGGGCGATGGCGCCTGCATCCAGCTGCTGCACGCCGGGGCGGCACATGTTCAGGTGCAGGGCCAGCCAGGCGGAGACCGGCGAGCTGTTGAGCTGGGCCAGCACGAATACCCGGCCCTCGTCCTGCGCGAGCTGCCGGGCCATGGCCTCGAAGGCCGCCATGTCCAGCCCCTCGCGCGTGGACTGGATGTTGTGCTGGTCGTGCAGCAGTGCATCGTCCACGCACTCGCTCAGGCTGCGCTGCGCGCCCAGCAGCACGGGCGCGCGCTGGGCAGCCGTCTGCAGCAGCGCCGTCACCTCGCCGCGCGCCTCGCGCTGGGCCTCGGCATAGCTGGCATAGCCGAGCTTGGCGAACAGGCGCACCACGGTCGAGGCGCTGGTGCCTGTGCGCGCTGCCAGGGCGGTGGCCGATTCCAGCAGCGCATGCGGATAGTCGCTGCCCAGGGTCTGGGCCAGCGTCTGCTCGCTGGCCGTCAGTTCCGCGCCCTGCTGCGCCAGGCGCTGCGGCAGCAGCAGCGCGGCTTTTTGCAATGGTGATTTCATGTTTTTCTTGTATATGCAACGTGTGTTGCAAAATAGGGGGTCGCGTGCAACACTGCATGCACTCTGGAGATTCCACCATGCACGATACCCTCGAACAAAGCCGCGTGCAGCAGCGCGCGAGACTGCTGGACTGGCTGGGCGGCCAGCAGCAGGCCATGCAAGATCTGTTGCACAGGATTGTCGATATCGACAGCGGCAGCCGCGATGAAGCCGGCATCCTGGCCGTGGCCCAGGCCCTGCGCGAGCGGCTGGAGGCGGCCGGCGTGGCCGTGCGCTTCGAGGACGTTCCAGGCTACGGCGTGCTGCTGCATGCCGACGTGCCCGGGCCCGGCGAGGGCGCGCCCATCTATCTGATGGGCCACATGGACACGGTCTTTCCGGCCGGCACCGTGGCGCGCCGCCCCTTCCGCGTGGAAGAAGGCCGGGCCTACGGTCCCGGCGTGGCCGACATGAAGTCGGGCCTGGTGCTCAACGTCTTCGTGGCCGAGGCCTTTGCGCGCTGCGGCGGCCTGGGCGCGCCGCTCAAGCTGTTCTTCTCGTGCGACGAGGAGATCGGCTCGCCCGCCACGCGCCAGACCATCATGGATACGGTGCGCGGTGCGCGCGCCGTCTTCAACGCCGAGCCGGGCCGCGTCAGCGGCAACCTGGTGACCAGCCGCAAGGGATCGATGGCCGTGGAGTTCGAGGTACAGGGCGTGGCCGCCCACGCCGGCATCAACCACGCGGCCGGCGCCAGCGCGCTGGAAGCCATGGCGCGCAAGCTGCTGGCCCTGCATGCGCTGACCGATCCCGCCACGGGCACGACCACCAATGTGGGCGTGCTGCAGGGCGGCATCGTGCCGAACATGGTGGCGCCCCACGCCAAGGCCGAGCTCGATGTGCGCTACACGGCCCAGACCGATCCCGATGCGCTGATGGAGCGCATCCGCGCCATCGTGGAGGAAGAATCCGTGCCCCGCACCCAGGGCCGCGTCACCGCCGTGCGCCGCACCCTGCCCATGGCGCCCACGCCCGATGCGCTGCTGCAGCTGTACCGGCGCGGCGCGCAGTCGCTGGGCTTCGACGTGCAGGGCGAGTTCACGGGCGGCGCGGCCGACAGCGGCCTCACGGCCTCGGTGGGCGTGCCCACGCTGTGCGCCACCGGCCCCGTGGGCGGCCATCCCCATACCGAGCGCGAGTACTGCGAGCTGGCCACCTTCGTGCCGCGCGCCCAGGCCGTGGCCCTCGCCATCTTCGACCATCCTTGACTCCGCTGATACCCATGAAAAACCTGTCCGTGAATGCATCCTTCCCCACCCGCCGCAAGCTGCTGGGCGCAGGCCTTGGCCTGGCGGGCCTGTCCGCGCTGGCGCCGCTGGCCGCACGCGCCGATGACAAGTACCCCTCGCGCCCGATCACGCTGGTCGTGCCGTTTCCGCCCGGCGGCTCGGTGGACATCATGGGCCGCCAGTACGCCGAGCCCCTGTCGCGCATCTTGGGCGTGCCCATCGTGGTGGAGAACCGTCCCGGCGCGGGCGGCTCGGTCGCCACGCAGTACGTGTCGCGCGCCAAGCCGGACGGCTACACCCTGGTCGTGTCCTCGCAAAGCAGCCACCTGGCCAATCCGCTGACCCAGCCCAAGATCGGCTACGACCCCATCAAGGACTTCGAGAACATCGCCATCCTGGGCCGCCAGCCCAATGCGCTGATGGTGCATTCCAGCCTGCCCGTGAAGAACTTCCAGGAGTTCATCGAGTACGTGAAAAAGCGCCCCGGCCAGGTCAACTACGGCAGCGCCGGCATCGGCAGCATGGGCCAGCTCAACGTGGAAATGCTCAAGGCCGCCACGGGCATCTTCGCCACCCACATTCCCTACCGCGGCGGCTCGCCGCTGGTCACGGCGGCCATCGGCAACGAGGTGCAGTTCATCCTCGACAACCTGGTCTTCATGCTGCCCCATGTGCAGTCGGGCAAGGTGCGCGCCCTGGTCGTGGCCTCGGAGCAGCGCCTGCCCATGCTGCCCGACGTGCCCACCATGGCCGAGGTCGGCTATCCCCAGCTCAACATGAGCTCCTGGACCGGCATCGCGGCGCCTGCGGGCACGCCCGACGCCATCGTGCAGACGCTGCACAAGGCCGTGCGCCAGGCCGCCACCGCGCCTGCCATGGTGGCCAGCCTCAAGGAGCGCGGCGTGGTCGCGCCCGAGGAGATGAGCCCCGCCGCGTTCGAGAAGATGATGGCCGAGCGCCTGAAGCTCTTCGGCGAGGTGGTGCGCAAGGCCCATATCGTGGCCGAGTAAGCAGGGCACGCCCAGGGCGCCCCCAGGGCGCCCCGGATGGCCGGGCGCAGCCGACGTATTTCCATAAGGAGGAGACATGAGCATGACCCCTATCGCCCGCCAGGCTGCCAGCCACCCTTCCCGCCGCCGTGTGCTTGGCGCGGGGCTGGGCCTGGGTATGCTGGCGCCGCTTGCGGCGCTGGCCGCCGAAGGCAAGGCCGCCGGCTACCCCTCGCGCCAGATCAGCTTCATCGTGCCGTTCCCTCCGGGCGGTTCGGTGGATGCCATGGCACGCCAGTACGCCGAGCCCATGGCACGCATCCTGGGCGTGCCCATCGTCGTGGAGAACCGGCCCGGCGCGGGCGGCTCGGTGGCCGCGCTGGCCGTGGCGCGCGCCAAGCCGGACGGCTACACCCTGGTCGTGTCCTCGCAGAGCAGCCACCTGGCCAATCCTCTGACCCAGCCCAAGGTGGGCTACGACCCCATCAAGGATTTCGAGAACATCGCCATCCTGGGCCGCCTGCCCAATGTGCTGGTCGTGCCCGCCAGCCTGCCCATCCGCAGCTTTGCGGAGTTCATCGCCTATGCCAGAAAGCACCCTGGCCAGCTCAACTACGGCAGCGGCGGCACGGGCAGCATGGGCCAGCTCAACATGGAGATGTTCAAGGCCGATGCAGGCCTGGACATCACCCATGTTCCCTACCGGGGCGGCACGCTGCTGGTCACCTCGGTGCTGGCGGGCGAGGTGCAGGTGTTCTTCGACAACCTCATCTCCATGCTGCCCCACATCCAGGCGGGCAAGGTGCGCGCCCTGGCCGTGGCCTCCGAGCAGCGCGTGGCGCAGCTGCCCGATGTGCCCACCCTGGCCGAGGTGGGCTACCCGCAGCTGAACATGAGCTCCTGGACCGGCCTGGCCGCGCCGGCCGGCACGCCCGCGCCCGTGGTGCAGGCCCTCTTCAAGGCCGTGCGCCAGGCCGCCACGGCGCCGGCCATGGTGGCCAGCCTGCAGGACCGTGGCGTGACCCCGCCCGAGGAAATGAGCCCCGCCGCCTTCGAGGCCATGATGTCCGAGCGCCTGAAGCGCTTTGGCGAGGTGGTGCGCAGGACGGGCATCGTCGCCGAGTGAGCTGCTAGTCCAACTGCACACCCACCTCGCGCACCAGCCGCCCCCAGTCCGCCAGGTCCTGGCGCAGCGTGTCGGCGAATTGCGCGGGCGTGGTCCGGGGCAGGTCGGTCAGGTTGAGCTCGCCCAGCTTTTTGGCCGTGGCCGGGTCCTGCAGCAACTGGTTGATGGCGGCGTTGAGCTTGTCCACGATGGGCTGCGGCGTTTTGGCGGGCGCGAAGACGCCGTACCAGGAATAGTTGTGGAACGGGTAGCCCGCCTCGGTCAGGCTGGGCAGGTCCGGCTGGCTGGGAATGCGCTTGTCGCCGCTGTGCGCAATGGCGCGCACGCGGCCCGCACGCACCAGCTCCACGGTGGAAGAGGTGTCCGCAAACGCGGCCTGCACCTGCCCGCCCAGCAGGCCCTGCACGCAGGGGCTGCTGCCCTTGTAGGGCACATGCTGCATCTGCAGGCCGGCCTGCTTGAGCAGGAATTCCATGGTCAGGTGCCCGCCTGAGCCCTGGCCCCAGGAGCAGTAGCTGAGCTGGCCGGGCCGTGCGCTTGCATAGGCCACGAACTCCTTGAGCGAATGCACGGGCAGATCGCGCGAGACCAGCAGCAGATTGCCGGCGCGCCCTATCTGCGCAATGGGTGCGAAGTCCTTGATCGGGTCATACGGAACCTTGCGGTAGAGGCTGGGGTTCACGGCCATGGACGCCGTGTAGGTGAACAGCAGCCGGTAGCCGTCCGGCGCACTGCGCGCGGCCTGCTCCACGCCGACCAGGCCGTTGGCGCCGGGCCGGTTGTCCACCACGAAGGGCTGCCTGAGCAGCCGGGTCAGGCCTTCGGCAAACACCCGCGCGATGGTGTCCGTGCCGCCGGCGGCGGCTGTGGGCACGATCAGCGTGACGGGGCGGGCGGGGTAGTTGCCGGCATCCTGCGCCGGCTGGGCGTGGCCCGTGCAGGCCATGGCCAGCAGCAGTGCCAGGGCCATGCCGTGCTTCTTCATCGTCTTCATGCACTTGTCTCCTTGTGTCGCCGTGTGTCGCCTTGCCTGTGCGCGGCCCCGTCAGCGCAGCCCCAGGCGCGCCTGCCGGCCCTGCTCGATCATGTCGGCCCCCACGCGGTAGAGGTTGCGCGAGACATAGCTGTCCACCTCGCGCGCACGCTCGCGCAGCCAGGCGGCCTTGAGGCTGCGGGCCTGGCCGATCTCGGGCGCGTCGCCGGCCGCGGTGGCCAGCACGTCGATCACATGCAGGGCCAGCTGCCACTGGCCCGCGTCCGCCAGCGCCTGGGCGCTGGCCACCAGGCCGGGCTTGTCGGTGATGGCATCGGCGATGGCGGCGCCTGCGGCCTCGGGCGGGGCCGGGTGCAGCGTGGTCGGGTTGCGGTCCCACCAGCCGTTTTCCGAACGGTAGATGTCGCGCACGATGTAGCTGGGGTCGCCATAGGTGGGCTTCATCCACTCCACGCCGAACAGTTCCTGCGGATAGTCCATGGCCGCGAGCACCTGCTGCTCGTTCAGGCCCTCGTTCATCAGGCGCACGACTTCGGCGCGCAGCCAGCGCAGCGCCTGTGCGGTGTGCAGCAGCACCTGCTGCACGGCCTGCTCGCCCTCGATCACGGGACCGAACTCGCGCACGGCCTTGAGCGGGCGCAGCGCGGCCATGGCCTGCAGCGTGTCGGCCCAGCGCACGGTGTCGCGCAGCGTGCGAAAGGGCGTGCCGATGTTGGGGATGGAGTCCAGCAGCGCCGCGCCGCCGTACAGCACGCGCTGGCCGGGGCTCCACAGCGCGATGGCGTCGTCGGTCTCGGACGGCGCCCAGAACAGCTCGATGCGGCTGTCCCCGCTGCCTATCTCCAGCCGCGTGTCGAAGGTTTCGGTGGGCTCGTGCATGTCCAGCCGGTGCTCGAAAAAGCCCGCGCTGCGGTTGAACTGGATCTCGGCCATGCGGTGCTGCAGCGCCCGGGTCTCGCGGTAGCGTGCCTGGCGGCGCGGCAGGTTGCGGTGCGCGATCAGGCGCGGCACGGGCTCTCCGCGCGCGGCCGCATGCTCCAGCCAGGCGGGCACTCCCGCGTTGTAGCCGATGTGGCCGTGGCTGTAGCACAGCGCATGCACGGGCGCATCACTGAGCTGGCGCAGGCTGGCGATCATGTCCTGGCTGACCTTGCCGCCGGGGCCGGCGTCGATCACCACCAGGCCCGCGTCGGTCTCGGCCACGAAGGACTGGCCCTGGCCGCGCAGTATGTGCAGGCCCGGCGCCACGGTTTCGCTGCCGGTGCCCACCAGCAAGAAGGGCTTGTCGTCGTCTCTGGCGTTCATGGGGTTTCCGGGTCTGGTTCGATGGGGGGCAGGGCGTAGCGGCCGTCCAGCAGTTCGGGTTGGGGCATGTAGGCGCGCAGGCACAGGTAGAAGCCTTCGCGCGGCGCGGGCAGCCAGTTGGCGCGCTGGTCTTCGCTGGCCGGCGGCTCGTGGCTGATGTGGATAGTCAACCCGCCATCGCCATCGCCATCAGCGTCGGGGCGCAGGCCCGGCGTGCGGTCGCCGATGGCATAGCGGTCGATGGGGTTGTCCACCAGCATGCAGTCGTGGGCGCCGTAGAGGGTCAGGGACCAGAAGGCCTGCACGGGTGGCAGCGCGCCTGGGGCAAAGCGAAGCCGGTAGCGGCGGCTGCCGTGCAGGGGCAGGCCCTGGGCGTCATGCCAGGCCAGCGGGTAGATGGCCTCGTGGCTTTCCAGCATGCCGATGTACTTGAGCGCAATTTCGGCGCGGGCCTGGAAGTCGTCGCCAAAACCGCCTTCGACCAGGGCGGGGAGTTCCCAGCCCGAGTCCAGGCGCCGGCCCGTGCTGGCCGCGCGCAGCCGGGGCAGCACGCTGTCCAGGGCGCGCTGCAGTGCGGCTTGCTGTTGCGCATCGGGTGCGCCCAGCCCGGCGCCCAGGCCCACGGCCGCAAAGCGCGCGACCCGTGCGGCATGCCCTGCTGGCGGCGGGTTGTCGCGCAAGGCGGCATTCACCTGGGCTGCATAGTGCTCGGCATTTGGCGGGGCCTGGGGATCGCAGTCCGGGTCGAAGGCACGGGCCTGCGAGGGCGTGCCCGCCTGCCAGTCGGCCAGCGGGCGCACCGCAAAGCCGTCCTGCAGCGCGTGCACGGCGGGCAGGTCGTGCTCGCCATCGACCAGGATGCGGCCTATCACCCACAGCCAGGGCGTGGGCGCGGCAATGTGTGCGCCGGGCGCATCGAACGGTGGCGGCAGCGTCCCCTGCCAGCCCGGCGGCGTGACAAGGAAGGAGCGCGCCGCCGTGCCCGTCAGGCGCTGGCCCAGGTGGGCGAAGGGGTTGGTGAAGAAGTCCAGCAGGCCCAGCACGTAGTAGCGGCCCGCCGTGTCGGGCACGTCGATCACCAGCGGCCCGGCGCCCAGGTCCAGCCAGGCGTTGGTGTAGAGCGTGTCGTTGTTGGGCGTGACCACGCGGCTGGTGCCGGCGCGCAGCAGCTGGCGCGCATGCACGAACTGGTTGCACCAGCGCAGCGGTGCGGGCGCAGCCTCGCCCGCCGCATTGCGCCGGGGCGAGGTGGCCGCGCGCATGCGTCGCATCTCGTACAGCGGGCAGGTGTGGATGACGGCCTCCTCGGCCAGGGTGCTCAGGTCCATGGCGTGTCTCATGCGGCCACGGGCTGCAGGGGCGGAACAGGCCATTGGTGCGCGCCTGCCTGCGGGTGGTACATGCGCAGGATGAGGTAGAAGCGCCCGTGCGGCGTGGGCAGCCAGTTGGCGGCGCCCTGTGCCGGCCGGGCATGGCCCAGGTCGATCTGCAGGCTGCCGTCGGCCTCGCGCAGCAAGCCCGGCGTGCGGTCGCCGATGGAGTGGCGGCCGATCTCGTTGCCGTAGAGAAAGCGGTCGGCGTCGTACAGCGTGACGGACCAGAAGGCGTCGGCCGGCGGCATGTCGGCGGCATTGAAGCGCAGCACATAGCGCTGGCTGCCGTCCAGCGGCTGCAGGCCTGCGTCGTGGTGGGCGGCCGCGTAGATGGCCTCGCTGGTGGCCAGCGCGCCCAGGCCCAGGTAGGCGGTGCGTGCGCGGCCCAGGTACTCGCTGCCGTAGCGGCCGGTGGACGGCGTCATGGTCCAGGGCCGGGGACGGCGGTTGCGCCCCATGGCGGCCACGGTGCGCACGCCGTCGGCAAAGCCCTCGGTCAGGCCTTCGCGCACGGGCTCCTCCAGCTGCTCCCACGCCATGTGGGCGCTGGCCACCAGGCCGGCCTGGCCGAACCAGGCCAGCAGTCCCTGGTCCTCCTTGCGTCCGGGCGCCTCGGCCAGCGCATGGCAGAGGTTGGTGAAAAAGCGCGGCGCAACCTCGGCCGCAGGCTCCTGGTTCTCGAAGGCGGCCGCCATGGCGTCCACGGGCGGGCCGACCCAGTTCGTGACGGCGGCCGGGCGGCCTCCTTTCGGCACGCCCGGCGCGGGCTCCAGCCGGATGTCGGCCTGCAGTGCGCGGGCTGCAGGCCAGTCGGGCGCATCGCCCACCACGGTGCGGCCGATCAGCCAGACCAGGTTGCTGGGGCAGTGCACCAGACGGTGGCCGGCCAGGTGTTCCGGCACCTGGCCGCCCGGCCCGACCAGGACCACGGTCTCGCCTTCGGGCGCGCAGTTGCGCGGTCCCAGGTTCTCGAAATTCTCGGTATAGGCGTCGTACAGGGCCAGCACGAAATAGCGGCCCGGATGCGCGGCGCTGGAGGGCACGGTCAGCAGGCGCGGGCCGTCGGCCAGGTGGATCCAGGCCAGCGAGTACAGCAGGTCGTTGGCGGGCGTGACCACGTCGCGGTCCTCATGGGTGGAGGGGCGCTGGCTGTGGTGCAGCGTGTCGAAGTCGCCGCGCATGTCCAGGCCCAAACCGGTGGCGCGTGCGGCGCCGGCATCGGTCTGCAGGCGGCAGGTGCGGTAGGTCTCTATCAGCGGATAGCCGTAGACAAAGGCGGCCAGGCCGATGGAGCGCGCCAGGGCGCGGCGGACTTCGGGCAGGGAGGGAGGGGTCGGGTTCATGTCCATTGTTTTCTTCAGGGCAGGAGGGGGGTCAGTCGAGGGTCACGCCCGTGGAGCGCGCCAGGTCCAGCGCCACGGGCAAAAAGGCGGCGTAGGCGGCGCTGGCCTCGGCCGGGCTGTTGCCCTGGGCCTCCAGGCCCAGCGCCTCGACACGCTGGCGCACCTGGGGCTCGCGCATCACGGCGGCGACCTCGCGGCCCAGGCGTTCGACGATGGCGTCGGGCGTGCGCGCGGGCGCCATCAGCGAGATCGATCCCGTGATGGCATACACGGGCTCGCGGTAGCCCTGCTCGGCAAAGGTGGGCACATCGGGCAGGGCCTTGCTGCGGCGCGGTCCGGCCACGGCCAGGGCGCGCAGCTTGCCGGCGTCGATGAAGGGCTTGAGCGTGGCGGCCGAGCCCAGCGTCATCTGGATCACGCCGCTGATCAGGTCGATGGACATGGGCCCCTCGCCCTTGTAGGCCACGTGCAGCGACTGCAGGCCGTAGGCCTTGTCCATGAAGACCTGGACCTGGTGCGGCTGCGTGCCCGCCCCCCAGGAACCCATGGCGTACTTGCCCGGCGACTGGCGCACGGCCTCGACCAGGCCCTTGAAGTCCTTGGCCGGCACGGCCGGGTTGACGGCCATCACCATGGAGGGCGAGACCACGTCCGAGACCATGCGCAGCTCGGTGCGCGGGTCGTAGGGCAGCTTCTTGTAGAGCACCAGGTTGGCCGTGATGGGCCCGGGCACGGTCAGCAGCAGGGTGTGGCCGTCGGGCACGCTCTTGGCCACATGCTCGGTGCCGATGATGCCGCCCGCGCCGCTGCGGTTGTCCACCACCACGGGCTGGCCCAGGCGCTTGGCCAGGCCCTCGGCCAGGATGCGCGCCACGGTGTCGGTGGAGCCGCCGGCCTGGTATTGCACGACGATGCGCACGGGCCGGGCGGGATAGCCGTCCTGGGCCGGCGCGGCGCTGCAGGCCAGGGCAAGACAGGTCAGTGCGGCGGTGCGCAGCAGGGGTGTGTTCATGGTGGCCTCCGGGCGGGAGATGGAATGGGCATTGGCTTTCATGCAGCCTCCCTGCCGATGACCAGCGCATCGACGGCCACGCAGCCGCCGTCCTCGCGCGGGCGGGCGATCAGGGGGTTGATCTCGGCGCTTTCCAGCGTGGCGCCTGCGCGCTGCGCAAAGCCGGCCAGGGCGCACAGCGTGTCGGCAATGCTGTCCAGGTCCACGCGGGGGCGGCCGCGCGCGCCGTCCAGCACGGCAAAGGCCCGCAGCTCGCGCACCATGGCCACAGCGTCGTCGCGCGTGATGGGCAGCAGGCGCAGCGAGACATCGCGCAGGATCTCGGCATGGATGCCGCCCAGCCCGAACATCAGCACCGGGCCGAACACCGGGTCGCGGTGCACGCCGGCGATGCACTCCACGCCGCCCTGCACCATGGGGGCGGCCAGCGCGCCGTCGATGTGCGCATCGGGCCGGGCCTGGCGCGCATTGGCCAGGATGCGGTCGAAGGCGGCCTGGGCGCCGGCCGCATCCGCCAGGTTCAGTGCCACGCCGCCCACGTCGGACTTGTGGGCGATGGCATCGCTGCAGACCTTGAGGGCAATGCGTCCGCCCATCTCCTGCACGGCCTGCACGGCCTGCGCTGCCTCGGCCGCCGTGCGCACCAGCCGGTGCGGCACCACGGGCACGCCGGCCTCGGCCAGCAGGGCCATGCTGCGCTGCTCCGACAGCGTGCCCGCCGCCAGGTGCAGCGCACTGCCTGCATCGGCCATCGAGGGCAGCGCCTGCGGTGTTTCATGCAGGCGGGCCAGCGCGCCAATGCAGCGTATGGCCGCGCCCGGGTCGGCGAACACCAGGCAGCCCAGCGCCTCAAGCGCATCGCGGCGCTCGGGCGGGCACAGCGTGCTGACGGCCAGCAGGGTGTCCGGATGGTGGGTGCGCAGCGTCTGCACCAGGCTTTGCAGCACGGGCCAGAAGGCGTCGGACAGGCCGCCTGCCGCGAAGAAGCCCAGCCAGCTGTCGAACTGCCGGTCGGCCAGCATCAGGCGGGCACTGCGCTCCAACAGCGTCATGTCGTTGGTGACCTGGCCCGTGATGTCCACGGGGTTGCGCGGCGCGGCAAACGGCACCCATTCGCGCAGCTGGCGCTGGGCCGCATCGGACAGCGGTGCCACGTCCAGGCCGGCTGCGCTGGCGTCGTCGGCCATCATGGCGCCCACGCCGCCCGAGACCGTGAACAGTCCGATGGACCGCCCCTTGGGAGCCCGCGCGATGGAGGCACTGGCCGCCAGCGCGAAGAAGTCCGTGATGGAATGCGCGCGCAGCACGCCGTAGCGGCGGAACACCGCGTCATAGACGGCATCGTTGCCCGCCAGCGAGGCGGTGTGCGATGCGGCGGCGGCCGCGCCCAGGGCGCTGGTGCCCACCTTGCACATGACCACGGGCTTGCCACGCTCCTGCGCCAGGGCCAGGGCCGCGCGCAGCCGGGGGCCGTCGCGGCAGCCTTCCATGTAGGCCATGATCACGTCGGTCTCGGGGTCCTGGGCCAGCCAGGCCAGGCCATCGGCCAGCTGCACATCTGCCTCGTTGCCCGTGGTGGCCCACAGCGACAGGCCCAGCCCGCGCTCGCGCGCCAGGCTGTAGGCATAGGCACCGAAGGCGCCCGACTGGCTGACCATGCCGATGCGCCCGGGCCGCACCAGCCCGCCGCCCGGCGCGGGCGAGAACGTGGCGTAGACCTGGTGGCCGGGCCGCATGAAGCCCAGGCAGTTCGGGCCGATGAGGCGTATGCCCGCCTCCTGCGCGCGCCGCGCCAGCGCCTGCTGGGCGGCCGTGCCGTCGGAGCCGGTCTCGGCATAGCCCGAGGAAAACAGCACCATGGACTGCACGCGCGCGGCGGCCGCATCCTCCAGCACGCCGGCCACCTGCGACTGCGGCACGGCGACGATGGCCAGGTCCACCGGCGCGCCGATGGCGGCCAGCCGCTCGTGCGCGGGCAGGCCCTGCACGCGGCTGGCGCGCGGGTTCACCGCATACAGCGCGCCGCCGTAGCCGAAGCGCAGCAGGTAGTCCAGCGGAATGCCGCCGATCTTGCTGGCCTGGTCCGAGGCGCCGACCACGGCGATGGAGCGCGGCGCGAACAGCGCGTCGAGCCGGGAAGTGTCGAAGCAATGGCTGTCGGTCATGGGTGTCCCTCAGAAGTTGTGGCGCACGCCCAGCGCCAGGGACCGCACGCCGTCGCCGCTGTTGGCGGCCACCGGCACGTTGGCGATGGCGGCCGATGCATTGGCCGCGTTGCCCAGCTGCAGCCAGCGTGCGTAGAGCACGGTGCGCTTGCTCAGCGCGTAGTCGTAGCCCAGCGTCCAGGTGTTCTGGGCGCGGTCCGTGCCGCCCACCTCGCGCCGCGCCACCGAGACCAGCAGCTTGGAGCGCGCATCCACGCTCCAATCGGCGCCCAACTGGGCCAGCCTCGCCTTGGGTGTGCCGGCGCGGTCCACGCGGTTGATGACGTAGTTGCCCGTCAGGCGCAGCCCATTCAGGGCTTCCCAGCTGGCCGACAACGCCTGGTACTGGCTGGTGGCGGGCGCGGCCACGGGTGCGGCGGCGCTGCCTTCCACGGACTTCTGGAAGCTGTAGGCCAGGAACCAGGGCTTCTGGTTCCAGCCCAGCGTGGCGCCGTAGAGGCGGCCGTTGCTGCTGTTCGGCGAAGCCGCTTCGCCGAAGGAATAGGCCAGGTCCGCCAGCCAGGGCTGGCCTGCCGGCGTGCGGTAGCGCACCAGGTTGTTGGCCCGTGCCGCAAACGGCCGCAGGCCGGCCTGGGCATCGGTGGCCGACACCAGGTTCAGCGAGGAAAACAGCGCGTTCATGCCCAGCGGATCGGCCCGGAACAGCGCGCCGAACATGGGCGTGTACATGCGGCCCATCTCCACGGCGCCCCAGCCGCTGTTCAGCCCCACCCAGGCCTGGCGCGTGAAGGCCAGGCCCGGGCCGGGAATGGTGCCCTGGCCCGTGTCCGGCGCCACGCCGGCCTCCAGCATGAACTGGGCGCGCAGGCCGCCGCCCAGGTCCTCGCTGCCGCGAAAGCCGATGCGCGATGCCGCGCTGCCCCCGTCCTCCAGCCGGCTCAGGCGCGTGGCGCCCGACCTTGCGCTGTTGATGTGGACATCGACGATGCCGAACATCTCCACGCTGCTCTGGGCCCACGCGGACGTGCCCAGGGCCGCCATGCCGCCGGCGGCCAGCCAATGCTTGTGCTTCACGAACTTGTCTCCTTGGTAGCGCCCCGGATGCTTTGCCCGGTGGCTTGCTTGCTACTATCCCGAGCGACAGGGGATGCACTCTGTCAAGCCATTGACAAATGGCGGTACATGGGCACCGGACTAACCCGGGGCCTTCGACATCGTGAGAGAACCATGCGCTCCAAGCCTGCTCCCGTGGCCGACCCTTCGGCGCTGATCCGCCGCGCCCTGGGCCTGTGCCGCATGCTGCGCAACTGGCCGCCCGAGGTGCTCGATGAGCTGACGGCGCTGTCCCGACTGGGCCGCTACGAGCGCCACCAGCAGGTGCGCGCCGCCGACCCCAAGCGGCGCGAGGTGCTGGTGGTGGCTTCGGGCTGCGTGGAAGTGGGCGGCGTGGACGCCACGGGCTCGCGCTTCGTGCTGTCCATGCACAGCGCGGGCGACATCGTGGGCCTGGCGCGGCTGCTGGAGCACACGCAATTCGTCTACGACTACCACGCGCACCAGCCCACCGTGCTGGTGGAGATCCCCGGCGAGTCCTTCCTGGCCCTGCTCGATGCCCATCCGCTGCTGTGGAAGGACATCTGCCTGCTGGTGCTGGCACGCATGCACGAGCTGATCGTCGTCCAGCAGCGCCACGCCTTCAGCAACATCGACAACCGCGTGGCCGAGCTGCTGGCGCGGCTGGCCCCCACGCATGGCCAGCCCGCGCCCGACGGGCAGGGCGTGGTGCTGCGCATCTCGCAGAGCGACCTGGCCGCCATGCTGTCGGTCTCGCGCCAGACCATCAACAAGGAGCTGCGCCTGCTGGAGCAGCGCGGCCTGCTGCAGGCCGCCTATGGGCGGCTGACGCTGGTCGATCTTGCCGGCCTGGGGCGCGCGGCCGCAGCCGGCCCGGCAATGGGACAATAGCGCACCATGACCGCCTCCACCGACACCCTCACGATCACCCGTCCCGATGACTGGCACCTGCACGTGCGCGATGGCGAAGCCATGCGCAGCGTGGTGCCGCATACGGCCGCGCAGTTTGCGCGCGCCATCATCATGCCCAACCTCAAGCCGCCGGTTACCACTGCCGAGCAGGCGCTGGAGTACAGGCAGCGCATCCTCTCGGCCGTGCCCGAGGGCATGGCCTTCGAGCCGCTGATGACGCTGTACCTCACCGACAACCTGCCGCCCGAGGAAATCGTGCGCGCCAAGGCGGCCGGCGTCGTGGCCTGCAAGCTCTACCCGGCTGGCGCCACCACCAACAGCGACCACGGCGTCACCGACCTGCGCAAGATCTACCCCACGCTGCAAGCCATGCAGCGCGAAGGCCTGCTGCTGCTGGTGCACGGCGAAGTCACCAGCAGCGACATCGACCTGTTCGACCGCGAGGCCGCCTTCATCGACCAGCACCTGATCCCGCTGCGCCGCGACTTCCCCGAACTCAAGATCGTCTTCGAACACATCACCACGCGCGAAGCCGCCCAGTACGTGACCGAGGCCGACCGTTTCGTGGGCGCCACCATCACGCCCCAGCATCTGCTGTTCAACCGCAATGCCATCTTCACGGGCGGCATCCGTCCCCACTACTACTGCCTGCCCGTGCTCAAGCGCGAGACGCACCGCCTGGCACTGGTGGAGGCGGCCACCAGCGGCCTGCCCAAGTTCTTCCTGGGCACGGACAGCGCGCCGCACGCGGCCCATCTCAAGGAACACGCCACCGGCTGCGCGGGCTGCTACAGCGCCCATGCCGCCATCGAGATGTATGCCGAGGCCTTCGACAATGCCGGCGCGCTGGACAAGCTCGAAGCCTTCGCCAGCTTCAACGGCCCGGACTTCTACAGCCTGCCGCGCAACACCGGCAAGATCACCCTGGTGCGCGAAAGCTGGACGCCGCCAGACAGCTTCGCCTTCGGCGAGGCGCAACTGAAGCCGCTGCGCTCCGGCGAAGCCCTGCCCTGGAAGCTGGTTTAAGCTGGCGGGACTGCCACCCGCCAGAGGATTGCCATGCCTGAGCCGCAACCGCGCATCGCCCTGCTGATCGACGCCGACAACGCGCCGGCCGAGATGATCGACGAGATCCTGACCGAGCTGTCGACCTTCGGCGTCATCGACATCCGCCGCGCCTACGGCAACTGGACCAAGCATTCGCTCAGCGGCTGGCAGCGCAAGCTGCTGGATTTCGCACTGCGGCCGATGCAGCAGTTCGACTACTCCAAGCACAAGAACGCCACCGACATGGCGATGACCGTGGACGCCATGGAGCTGCTCTACACCGAGCGGCCCGACGCCTTCGGCATCGTCTCCTCCGACGCCGACTTCACCCCGCTGGTAATGCACCTGCGCTCCAAGGGCGCTGCCGTCTACGGCTTCGGCATGGCGCAGACGCCCCAGCCCTTCGTCAATGCCTGCTCGCGCTTCCTGTACCTGGAGGCGCTGGGCGAGGCGGCGCCCGCCAACGGCAATGGCCAGGACGCCGCGCATGAGGCGGGCCAGGCGGCGGTGCCGCCCGTGGCTGCATCCGCCGCCGCCGCCGCGCCCCAGCCCCCCAACGGTGCCGGCAAGGAACGCGCGCCGGCCCAGGCCGAGCAGGCACCTGCCTCCTTGTCCGCTCCCGAGCCGCAGCGCCCCTGCCTGCGCGTTCCTTCGCAGGAGCTGCGCCAGGACACGCGCCTGCTGAACATGCTTCGCAGCGCCGTCAACGCCACGCAGGATGAAAGCGGCTGGGCCCATGTGGGCGCCGTGGGCGCGCAGATCGGCAACAAGGCATCGTTCGATGCGCGCAACTATGGCTATGCCACGCTCACCAAGCTGCTGGCCGCCACGCAGGCGTTCGAGATGCGCGACGAAGGCACCTCGCGCGTGGCCGTGCGCGACAAGCGCCTGGCCAAGGCCCAGTCCAGGCCGTCCGGCAATTGACGTTCCCCATCGACTGGAATGCGCCCTGGCTGCAGGGGCTGCAAACGCAGGGCAGGGCGGCCTGCCTGCAGGTGGCGCAGGGCCGGCCGGTCTGGCAGGCCCTGCAGTCGCTGGCCGATGCGCAGGCGCTGCCCTGGCGCTTTGTGCCCCAGCACGATCTGCCCGAAGGCATGGCCTACGAGCAGTTCATCTTCGAGACGCGCTGCATCCCCACGCGCGACAACCTGCATGACTTCTTCAACGGCCTGATCTGGTTGCGCTGGCCCGCGCTCAAGCAGCGCTGCAATGCCCTGCAGGCCCGCGCCATTGCCCAGGCGGGCGTGGGCGCGCAGCGCGGGCCGCTGCGCGATGCCGTCACCGTGCTGGACGAGAACGGCGCCCTGCTGCTGGCGCCGGCCGCGCTGTGCGAGGCGCTGCGCCACCGGCGCTGGCACCAGCTCTTCGTGGAGCGGCGCGCGCTGTGGCGCCAGGCCAGGCTGCTGCCCATAGGCCATGCGCTGCTGGAAAAGCTGGTGCAGCCGCGCAAGCCCATCACGGCCCATGTGCTGTGCGTGCACACGGATGGTGCAGGCGCCACGCCGGCTTCTGGCGCAGCGGATATCGACGCCTGGCTGGCCGCCAGCGCCTGGCTGGAGCCGGACACGCTGGCGGCCAAGCCTTTTGCGCCCTTGCCGGTGCTGGGCGTGCCCGGCTGGTGGCGCGAAAACGAGAACTTTTCCTTCTATGATGACTCTCTCGTGTTCCGGGCGCCCCGTTCCGTACAAGCATCACAACAAGGAATGACAACGGCGCAGGACCCGGCTTGAAAACAGCCGGTGCGGCCCTCACTTTTCAACGCTGCAGGGCCCAGATCCTTCCTCCTTTCCCCACTTTGTGGAGAACCCACTGATGAAACGCATCGCACTTTTTCTATTGACCAACGTCGCCGTCGTGGTGGTGCTGGGCATCGTCGCCAGCCTGCTGGGCGTCAACCGCTTCCTGACCTCCAATGGCCTGAACCTCGGGGCCCTGCTGGGCTTCGCCTTCATCATGGGCTTTGGCGGCGCCATCATCTCGCTGCTGATCTCCAAGCCGCTGGCCAAGTGGAGCTCGGGCGTGCACGTGATCAACGAGCCGCGCAACGCCGATGAGGCCTGGATCGTCAACACCGTGCGCGGCTTCGCCGACCGTGCCGGCATCGGCATGCCCGAAGTCGGCATCTACGAGGGCGAGCCCAATGCCTTCGCCACCGGCGCCTTCAAGAACTCGGCCCTGGTGGCCGTGTCCACGGGCCTGCTGGAAGGCATGACGCGCGAAGAGGTGGAGGCCGTGATCGGCCACGAGGTCGCCCACATCGCCAATGGCGACATGGTGACCATGACCCTGATCCAGGGCGTGATGAACACCTTCGTGGTCTTCCTGTCGCGCGTCATCGGCTATGCCGTGGACAGCTTCCTGCGCAAGAACGACGAAAGCAGCTCGGGCCCCGGCATCGGCTACTACGTGACCACCATCGTGCTGGACATCGTGCTGGGCTTCCTGGCCGCCATCATCGTGGCCTGGTTCTCGCGCCAGCGCGAATTCCGCGCCGACGCGGGCGCCGCCCAGCTCATGGGCCGCAAGCAGCCCATGATGAACGCCCTGGCCCGCCTGGGCGGCATGCACCCCGGCGAGCTGCCCAAGAGCGTGGCCGCCATGGGCATTGCCGGTGGCATCGGCAAGCTGTTCTCGACCCACCCGCCGATCGAAGAGCGCATTGCCGCGCTGCAAAACGCGCAGAACCTCTGATTCAGGATCAGGTTCGACACGCTGGAGCCTGTCCAGTGGGGCCCGGTCATTGACTGGGCTCCGCTTCCCGAAGCCCCATCAGAAATGCTTGTCCGGTACTCCATTTTTGCGAATGTAGTAACGTACAAGCATTTTCTTTGACGGAGGTGCGTCATGCAGATTTCGACCTTCAGCAGCCGTGAATTCAACCAGCATGTTTCCGCTGCCAAGAAAGCGGCCAGTGGTGATGACGTGGTCTACATCCTGGACCGGGGGCAACCTGCCCACGTGCTGATGAGCATTGAGAAATTCCGTGAACTGTCGGGGCAGACCCGGAACATTCTTCAATTGCTGGCCATGCCCGAGGCCGCCGATATCGATTTCGACATTGAGCGCGCGAAGGATTTGCCGCGCGCCGTGGACCTGTCCTGATGTATCTGGTGGACTCCAACGTCGTTTCCGAACTGCGCAAGGCATCGTCGGGCCGCGCGAACGATGGCGTTGTGGCCTGGGCGCAATCGGTCGCGGCCGAGTCCCTTTTCATCAGCGCGATCACGCTGATGGAGCTGGAGAAAGGCGTGCAGTTGAAAGCCCGGCAAGACCCGATTGCCGGGCAGGTGCTGCGCCGCTGGCTGGTGGAGCGCGTGTTCACGGCCTTTCAGGGGCGTGTACTGCCAGTGGATGCGATGGTGGCCATGGAAAACGCGGCCTACCACGTGCCTGCGCCGCGGCCGCTGGCCGACAGCCTGATCGCGGCCACGGCGAAGGTGCATGGCTTGTGCGTGGTCACCCGCAACATCAAGGATTTCGAGCCCTTCCATGTTCATGGAGTGCGCGTCTTGAACCCTTGGATGTAGGGCCCGTCTCAACCCCACGTACAGCCAGACTTGATCTTTACCCAGGCTTCACAAGCCCCTGTCAACAACCGGCAGGGGCTTTTTCGTTGTATCTGCATGGCCGTACTAAGCGCGGCCAGGAGTGCATCGTGAAGCCTGTATTCATTCAAACGCCGGGCCGTCGCCTGGTTCCGGCCCTGGTCCTGGCTGCCGCCGCGGTGGCATTGACCGGCTGCGTGGTGGCGCCTGCCTATCCCGTAGGTCCTTCGGGCGAGGTGGTCTATGCGCCCATGGCGCCGCCGCCGGTGCAGACCGAGGTCATTCCGGTCGCTCCCTCGCCGGTCCATGTCTGGATCGGCGGCTCCTGGGGCTGGGGTGGCGGCCGTTATGCCTGGCGTCCTGGTTATTGGGCGGCGCCGCCGCATCCCGGCTATGCCTGGCGCCCGCACCGCTGGGACCATGGGCCGCGCGGCTGGTACCAGCGTCCCGGCGGCTGGTATCGCCGCTGAGTCAGGTGGCGGCGGCATCGGCGCTGCCGCTGCCACCCTGGCCGGCCTTGGCCAGCAGGAAGTCGATGCAGGTGCGCACGGCCCGCGTCTGGTGGCGGTCGGGCAGGTACAGCAGGTACATGTGGGTGCCGAAGATGCTCAGGCGGTACTCCTGCAGGGTCAGCACCACCTCGCCGCTGGCCACCTTGTCCTGCACCACGTAGTCGGGCACCAGGCCCACGCCCAGGCCCGCCAGAATGCCCTGACGCAGGAAGGGGAAGTGCTCGGAGATCATGGTCGGCGCCAGCAGCACCTCCTGGCGGTCCGTTCCCTGGTAGGCCGACAGGCGCAGCTGGCGGCCCATCACGCCGGCCGTGATCAGCGGGCTGTTGCGCAGCTCGTAGAGCGTGGCGGGCAGGCCGTGCTGCTGCGCATACTCGCGTGAGGCGCAGGCCACGTAGTGCACATTGCCCAGGCTGCGCGCAATCACCGACAGCGGCGGCTCCTGGATCACGCGGATGGCGATGTCCACCTCGTCGCGCAAATGGTCGGCCCGGTTCTCGAACAGCACATCCAGCACGATGGCCGGATACAGCCGCTTGAACTCGATCAGCCAGTCGCTCATCACGATCTGTCCATAGCCGCTGGGCACGCTCAGCCCCACGCGCCCTGCCATCCCCTGGCCCAGCGACGTGATCGTCTCGCGCGCCGACATCATCTCGTTCTGGATTGCGCGGCCATGCTCGTACATCCGCATCCCCACCTCGGTCGGCTCCACGCGCCGCGTGGTGCGCCGCACCAGCTGCACCCCCACCGATTTTTCGAGCTGCGTCAGGTGATAGCTCACATTGGCCCGCGTCATCTTCAGCTTGCGCGCCGCCTGGCTCAGATTGCCGCTATCGATGATTTCCACCAGCAGGGTCAGCGAGTTCAGATCCATAGGTATGTCCAGATACTTTGCTTCGCCCACAGCCTATGAAACTGGCGCGCTCCAAAGCCAGGGGCAGCGAGGAAGGGCCTACGCCGGCCGCGCCGCCCCGCACCGAGGCTGTCGTCCCCCTCCCTTGCGAAGCAAGCAGAGAGGGGGAAGGCGCGCAAGCGCCTCAGGGGGTGTTCAACACTGTCAAATACGTTTTTACAGTCTGTCAATCATTCATGGGATTGTAAAGAACCATTGTCGTGGCAAGAATGGATGTTTTGAGTGGAAAACCCAAGTTCGGAGACATGCAGATGAGCGAACAAGCCCAGGCTTCCGTGGTCCAGACCCGCCTTGACGGCGCCGTGCTGGTGGTCAGCATCAACAACCCCCCCGTGAATGCCCTGGGCCAGGCCGTGCGCGCCGGCCTGCTGGCCGCCGTGGAGCAGGCCGAATCGGATGCCGCCGTCAAGGCCGTGCTCATCGTGGGTGAGGGCAAGGCCTTCATCGCCGGAGCAGACATCCGCGAATTCGGCAAGCCCGCCATGCCGCCCTCGCTGCCCGAGGTGCTCAATCGTCTCGAAGCCTCCGACAAGATCGTGGTCGCCGCCATCCATGGCCCGGCCCTGGGCGGCGGCCTGGAAGTGGCCATGTCGGCCCACTACCGCCTGGCTTTGCCGGCTGCCAAGCTCGGCCTGCCCGAAGTCAACCTGGGCCTGCTGCCCGGCGCTGGCGGCACGCAGCGCGCACCGCGCCTGATGGGCGTGAAGGCGGCCGCCGACCTCATGCTCAGCGGCAAGCACCTGTCGGCCAAGGCCGCGCTCGCTGCCGGCCTGGTGGACAAGCTGGTGGACGGCACCGACGCCACGGCCGCAGGCCTGGCCTACGCCAACGAGCTGCTGGCAACCAATACCGCGCCGCGCCGCACGCGTGACATCGAGATTGCCGACAAGGCCGCCGCGCTGGCCGAACTCGACGCGCTGGCCGCCGACACCGCCAAGAAGAGCCGCGGCCTGTTCTCGCCGCTGAAGATCGTGGAATGCGTGCGCGCCGCCGTGGAGCTGCCCTTCGACGAAGGCATCGCCAAGGAGCGCGCCCTGTTCGTGGAGTGCCTGAACAGCCCGCAGCGCGCCGGCCTGATCCACGCCTTCTTCGCCGAGCGCGAAACCGCCAAGATTCCCGAAGCCAAGGCCGCTGCGCCGCGCCACTTTGCCAAGATCGCCGTCATCGGCGGCGGCACCATGGGCGCCGGCATCACGGTGTCCGCGCTGGACGCGGGCCTCACCGTGACCATGATCGAGCGCGACGCCGAGTCCATCGCGCGCGGCCAGGCCAATGTGGAGAAGGTCTACAACGGCCTGATCGCCAAGGGCCGCATGACCGAGGAGGCCAAGGCCGCCGTCATGGCGCGCTACACGCCCAGCACCTCCTATGACGCAATCCGCGATGTGGACCTGGTGATCGAGGCCGTGTTCGAGGACCTCGAAGTCAAGAAGGCCGTGTTCAAGGAACTGGACCGCGTCTGCAAGCCCGGCGCCGTGCTGGCTACCAACACCTCCTACCTGGACATCGACGCCATTGCCGCCGCCACCTCGCGCCCGCAGGACGTGATCGGCCTGCACTTCTTCAGCCCCGCCAACATCATGAAGCTGCTGGAGATCGTGGTGCCCGCCAAGGTGGCGCCCGACGTGGTGACCACGGCCTTCGAGCTGGCCAAGCGCATGAAGAAGGTGCCCGTGCGCGCCGGCGTCTGCGACGGCTTCATCGGCAACCGCATCCTGGCCGTCTACAAGCAGGCGGCCGACTACATCATGGAAGACGGCGCCAGCCCCTACGAGATCGACGAGGCCGTGCGCGGCTTCGGCTACCCGATGGGCCCGTTCCAGGTCACCGACCTGGCCGGCGGCGACATCGGCTGGGCCACGCGCAAGCGGCGCGCTGCCACGCGCGATCCCAAGGCCCGCTACGTCGAAGTGGCCGACCGCGTCTGCGAGCGCGGCTGGTTCGGCCAGAAGACGGGCCGTGGCTTCTACCTCTACCCGCAGGGCGCGCGCGTCGGCCAGCCCGACCCCGAAGTGCTGGCCATCGTCGATGCCGAGCGCGCCAAGAAGGGCGTGACGCCGCGCCAATTCACCCCTGAGGAAATCATGCGCCGCTACATGGCCGCCATGGTCAACGAAGGCGCCAAGGTGGTGGAAGAGGGCATTGCCCTGCGCCCGCTGGACGTGGACGTGACCTTCCTGTCCGGCTACGGCTTCCCGCGCTTTCGTGGCGGCCCCATGAAGTGGGCCGACATGCAAGGTCTGGACAAGGTGCTGGCCGACATCCGCGAATTCGCCAAGGAAGACGCGCTGTTCTGGAAGCCCGCTCCCCTGCTCGAAAAGCTGGTCGCCGAAGGCCGCGATTTCGAAAGCCTGAACAAGGCGGCGTAACTGATCACCCCCTGAGCCGCTGCGCGGCTTCCCCCGTGTGCACGACGCCCTCTCTCGCTACGCGGGAGGGGGACGACACCCTCGGTGCGGGGCGGCGCGGCCGGCGTAGGCCCTTCCTCGGTGTCCCCGACTGGGCCGCGCCGACAACAAGCAATAGAAATTCCCAAGAGACAAGCAAGGACCGACCATGCGCGAAGCCGTCATCGTTTCCACTGCCCGCACGCCCCTGACCAAGTCGCACCGCGGCGAGTTCAACCTCACGCCCGCCGCCCAGCTGGCGGCCTTCTCGGTCAAGGCCGCGGTCGAGCGCTCGGGCATCGACCCGGCCATGATCGAGGACCTGATCCTGGGCTGCGGCAACCCCGACGGCTTCCAGGGCCGCAACCTGGGCCGCCAGACCGTGCTGCGCGCCGAGCTGCCCCTGTCCATCGCGGGCACGACCATCACGCGCTTTTGCGCCTCGGGCCTGCAGTCCATCGCCATCGCGGCGGGCCGCATCGTGGCCGAGGGCGTGGACGCCATGCTGGCCGGCGGCATCGAGACCATCTCGGGCATCCGTCCCGGCAACAACCTGCCCACCGACATGGACCCCTGGCTGGTCGAGCACAAGCCCGCGCTGTACATGGCCATGATCGACACGGCCGACATCGTGGCGCGCCGCTACGGCATCAGCCGCGAGGACCAGGACGCCTTCTCGCTGCAAAGCCAGCAGCGCACGGCCGCCGCCCAGGCCGCCGACCTGTTCAAGGACGAAATCATTGCCTGCGCCACGCGCATGGCCGAGAAGAACAAGGACACGGGCGAGATCACCTACCGCGACGTGGTCGCCACCAAGGACAACTGCAACCGCGCCTCCACCACGTTGGAAGGCCTGGCCAAGCTGGAACCCGTCAAGGGCCCGGACCAGTTCATCACGGCCGGCAATGCCTCGCAGCTGTCCGATGGATCGTCGGCCTGTGTGCTGATGGAAGCCAGGCAGGCCGAGCGCCTGGGCCTGTCCCCGCTGGGCGCCTTCCGCGGCTTTGCCGTGGCCGGCTGCGAGCCTGACGAAATGGGCATCGGCCCCGTCTTCGCGGTCCCCAAGCTGCTGGCACGCCACGGCCTCAAGGTCGAGGACATCGACCTGTGGGAACTCAACGAGGCCTTCGCCTCACAGGCCCTGTACTGCCAGCGCAAGCTGGGCATTCCCAACGAGCGCCTGAACGTCAACGGCGGCGCCATCTCCATCGGCCACCCCTTCGGCATGACGGGTGCGCGCCTGGCCGGCCACATCCTGCTGGAAGGCCGGCGCCGCAAGGCCCGGGACGCGTCAGTCAAGTGGGGCGTGGTCACCATGTGCATCGCTGGTGGCATGGGCGCCGCAGGCCTGTTCGAAATTTATTGAATAAGCACCCCCTGAGCGGCTGGCGCCGCTTCCCCCGTTGCACGGCGCCCTCTCTCGCTTCGCGGGAGGGGAACGACACCTTCGCTGCGGGGCGGCCCTTGCTCGGCGTCCCCCGCGTGGGGCATGCCAATTTCAGGGGCTGCGAACGGCATACGACGCCAAGGATTACTGAGGAATAGCAATGGATTTGCAATTTACGACTGAAGAACTGGCCTTCCGCGACGAGGTTCGCGGCTTCCTCAAGGACAAGCTGCCCGAGGACCTGTCGCACAAGGTCAAGAACGGCCTGCAGCTGACCAAGCAGGACATGGAGCGCTGGCACGCCATCCTCAACGAGCGCGGCTGGCTGGCCAACCACTGGCCCGAGCAGCACGGCGGCCCGGGCTGGAGCGCGGTGCAGAAATTCATCTTCGAGCATGAATGCGCGCTGGCGGGCACGCCGCGCATCGTGCCCTTCGGGCTGAGCATGCTGGGCCCCGTCCTGATCAAGTACGGCAACGAGGCGCAGAAGGCCCACTGGCTGCCGCGCATCCTCAATGGCGCCGACTGGTGGTGCCAGGGCTATTCGGAGCCGGGTTCGGGTTCGGACCTGGCCTCGGTCAAGACGTCGGCCGTGCGCGATGGAGATCACTACATCGTCAACGGCCAGAAGACCTGGACCACGCTGGGCCAGCACGCCAACATGATCTTCTGCCTGGTGCGCACCAACCGCGAGGCCAAGGCGCAGCAGGGCATCAGCTTCCTGCTGGTGGACATGAACTCGCCCGGCGTGGAAGTGCGCCCCATCATCACGCTGGACGGCGAGCACGAGGTCAACGAAGTCTTCTTCACCGACGTCAAGGTGCCCGTGGAGAACCTGGTCGGCGAGGAGAACAAGGGCTGGACCTACGCCAAGTACCTGCTGACCTACGAGCGCACCAACATCGCGGGCGTGGGCTTCTCGGTGGCCGGCCTGGAAAAGCTCAAGGCCGTCGCCGGCCGCATGCTGCGCAACGGCAAGCCGCTGACGCAGGACCCGCTGTTCGCGGCCCGCCTGGCCAAGGTCGAGATCGACCTGGAGAACATGAAGACCACCAACCTGCGCGTGATCGCCGCCGTGGCCGGCGGCGGCGTGCCGGGCGCCGAAAGCTCCATGCTCAAGATCCGCGGCACCGAGATCCGCCAGGAAATCCTGTCCCTGGTGCGCCGCGCCATGGGACCCTACGCCGCGCCCTTCATCGAAGAGGCCCTGCAGGCCGGCTACGACCAGCCCGCCATCGGCGACGCGGCTGCCGCCACGGCCGCCGCCGCGTACTTCAACTACCGCAAGCTGTCGATCTTCGGCGGCTCCAACGAAATCCAGAAGAACATCATCTCCAAGATGATCTTGGGCCTCTGATCCGGCAAGGAAAACGGAACATGAACTTCGAACACACCGAAGACCGCCGCATGCTGGCGGACAGCCTCAACCGCTTCGTCTCCGAGCAGTACGCCATCGAGGCGCGCAACCACGTCGCCTATGGCGAGGAAGGCCACAGCCCGCTGCTGTACGGGCAGTTCGCGGACATCGGCGCCATCGGCGCGCTGTTCCCGGAAGACGCTGGCGGCTTCGGCGGCCAGGGCTTCGACATCAGCGTGGTCTTCGAATGCCTGGGCCGCGGCCTGGTGGCCGAGCCGCTGCTGGGCGCCCTGGTCGTGGGCCAGGCCCTGATCGCGGCCGGCAGCGATGCGCAAAAGGAACAGCTGGCAGCCATCATCGGCGGCACGTCCATTGCGGCCCTGGCCCATGACGAGCCCGGCAGCCACTACGAGCTCAACAACGTCGCCACCACGGCCGTGCGCAGCGGCGACGGCTGGGTGCTGAACGGCGCCAAGGGCGTGGTCGCCTTCGGCGAGAAGGCCGACCTGCTGCTGGTCTCGGCCCGCACCTCGGGCAGCCAGTACGACGAGGCCGGCATCAGCCTGTTCCTGGTCCCCGGCAATGCCGCAGGCATCCAAAAGCGCGGCTACAACCGCATCGAGGGCGGCCGCGCGGCCGAGCTGGTGCTGGACAAGGTGCAGGTCGGCGCAGACGCCCTGCTGGGCGCCGAAGGCCAGGGCCTGTCCCTGCTGGAACGCATCAGCGGCTACGCCGTGCTGGCGCTGACCGCCGAGGCCGTGGGTGCCATGGACGTGGCCAAGGACCAGACGCTGGAGTACCTGCGCACGCGCAAGCAGTTCGGCGTGCCCATCGGCAGCTTCCAGGCCCTGCAGCACCGCATGGCCGACCTGCTGCTGGAAGTGGAGCAGGCGCGCTCGGCCGTGATCAACGCGGCCGCCGCCATTGCGGACGAAGACCGCGTGGCGCGCGAGAAGGCCCTGTCGGCCGCCAAGTACAGCATCGGCCGCATCGGCACCCTGGTGGCCGAGGAAAGCATCCAGATGCATGGCGGCATCGGCATGACCTGGGAGCTGCCCCTGGCCCACTACGCCAAGCGCCTGGTCATGATCGACCACCAGTTCGGCGACGAGGACCACCATCTGTCGCGTTACATCGCACTCGGCTCGCAACACTGAGCCAAGGAAAGCCGCCATGACCGAAGCGAACCAAGTCCTGCTGACCCGCCGCGAAGGCGCCGTGCTGGTGCTGTCCAACAACAACGTGGCCGCGCGCAATGCGCTGTCGCCCGAGTTCTACGCGGCCGTCTCGGCGGCGCTCAAGAGCGCGGCGACCGACCCCACCGTGGGCGCCGTGGTGCTCACGGGCGAGGGCGGCCACTTCTGCGCGGGCGGCGACCTGCGCCAGCTGGCCAAGCGCCGCGAGCTGCCGGTGCAGGAGCGACGCGCCAAGCTCGAAGGCCTGCATGACCTGATCCGCAGCGTGCGCGACTTTCCCAAGCCCGTGATCGCCGCTGTCGAAGGCGCGGCGGCCGGCGCGGGCCTGTCGCTGGCCCTGGCCTGCGACATGCTGGTGGCGGCGAAGAACGCCGTGTTCTCGGTCGCCTACGTCAAGGTCGGCCTCACGCCCGATGGCGGCGCCACCGCCTTCCTGGCCGAGTTCGTCTCGCGCCAGGTGCTGACCGAGCTGTGCCTGACCGGCGAGCGCATCAGCGGCGAGCGCCTGCATGCCCTGGGCCCCGTCAACCGCCTGTCCGAACCGGGCCAGGCCCAGGCCGACGCCGTGGCGCTGGCCGCCCAGGTGGCCACCGGCCCCGACCAGGCCATGGCCCTGATCAAGGACCTGTGCCGCCAGGCGCCGCGCAACACGCTGGAAGAGCAGCTGGAGCTGGAGGCGCAGTACATGGTGCGCTCGCAGGAGAGCGAGGAATCGCGCGAAGGCATTGGTGCCTTCCTCGAAAAGCGCAGCGCCGACTTCACGAAATTGCGCAGCTGACACCGTTCAAGACCTAAAAGACTTTCCAAGGAGACAACGCACATGGCCGACAGCCACAACGATCAGAACCAGGACATCGACTTCCCGCTGGAGGGTGTGCGCGTGCTCGACCTCTCGCGCGTGTTCGCGGGGCCGCTGTGCGGCATGGTGCTGGCCGACTTCGGCGCCGAAGTGGTCAAGGTCGAGCACCCGGGCCGCGGCGACGACACGCGCGACTGGGGCCTGCGCATCGGCAAGACCGAGACCACCTACTACAACAGCATGAACCGCAACAAGCGGTCCATCACGCTGGACCTGCAGACCCCCGAGGGCGTGAAGATCGTCCACGACCTGCTGCCCCAGTTCGACGTGGTCATCCACAACTTCAAGACCGGCGGCGCCGAGAAGCTGGGCCTGGGCTACGAACAGCTCAAGGCCATCAAGCCCGGCATCATCTACTGCGCCGTGGCCGGCTATGACAGCAGCGGGCCCGAGGCCAAGCGCCCCGGCTACGACCTGGTCATCCAGGGCGAGGCCGGCCTCATGGCGCTCAACGGCGAGGCCGGCACGCCGCCGCTCAAGTTCGGCGTGGCCGTGGTCGATCTCATGACCGGCATGTATGCGGCCCAGGCCATCCTGGCCGCGCTGTTCCGCCGCGAGCGCACGGGCAAGGGCCGCCTCATCGAGATGGCGCTGTACGACAGCGGCATCATGATCACCGGCTACTACGGCCTGGATGCCATGCAGCTGGGCCATGACCCCGAGCGCTACGGCAATGCCCACCCCTCCATCGTTCCCTACGGCATGTACGAGGCGGCCGACGGCCCGCTGATCATCGCCGTGGGCAACAACGCCCAGTTCGACAAGTTCTGCCGCCAGGTGGTGATGCGCCCCGACATCGTCGAGGACGAGCGGTTCTCCACCAACGTCAACCGCGCCAAGAACCGCCTGGAGCTGGGCCCCATGCTCAAGGAACTGATCCGCTCCTTCCCGCGCGATCTGCTGCTGGAGCGCCTGACGGCCGCCGGCATCCCCTGCGGCCGTGTGGCCGGCCTGCACGAGGCCCTGACCAGCGAGCGCACGCGCCGTGGCGGCCTGCTGCGTGACATGCCCCACCCCGTGGTCGGCACCACGCCCGTGTTCGCGCCGCCCTACCGCCTGGACGGCCAGCGCCTGCCCATACGCCATGCACCGCCCACGCTGGGCGAGGGCACGCGCGAGGTGCTGCACCGGCTGCTGAGCATGAGCGACGAGCAGCTGCAGCAGCTGCAGTCCAAGGGCGTGCTGACCCTGCCCGAGACCCCCGCGCAACAGGGATAAGAAGACCGATCACGCGACTGATTCCACGGGGGCCATTGATGCCCGGCTCCCGACCCGCCAGGTTTGCATGCCGCACCAAGACGGCACCCATAGACAGCAACACCCAGGAGACAAAGCCATGAGCAACCAAGTCACACGCCGCGACATTCTTCAAGGGCTGGCCGCCATCGGCGGCACCAGCCTGCTGGCCACGGGCGCCACCAGCGCCCTCGCACAGGCCGGCAAGCCGGCCGCGTGGCCCACCAAGCCCATCCGCGTGGTCGTGCCCTTCAACGCGGGCGGCGCCACCGACATCATTGCGCGCACTATCGGCGAGGCCCTGGCCAGGCGCGTGGGCCAGCCCGTGGTCATCGACAACCGCGCGGGCGCGGCCGGCATCCTGGGCACGGACGCCGTGGTCAAGGCGCCCGCCGACGGCCACACCCTGCTGGTCTCGCTCAGCACCTCCATGCTGATCAACCAGTTCCTCTACACCAAGCTGCCCTACAACCCGCAAAAGGACATCGCCCTGGTCACCCAGATCGCGGCGGCGCCCGTCACCCTGGTGGTCCATCCCTCGGTGCCGGCCAACAACATGAAGGAACTGCTGGCCTACGTGAAGGCCAACAAGGGCAAGCTCTCGTACGGCTCCTGGGGCGTGGGCTCGTATGCCCACCTGGCCGGTGCCTACATGAGCAAGACCATGGACGCCGACATGACCCACGCCGCCTACAAGGGCGAGGCGCCCATGATCCAGGAGCTGATCGGCGGCCAGCTGCAGATGTGCTTTTCCAGCGCGCTCAACACCAAGCCCTTCATCGACTCGGGCAAGCTCAAGGCCATCGGCGTCACCGGCAAGGAGCGCATGGAAATCCTGCCCAAGCTGCCCACCATCCATGAACAGGGCGTCACCGACGACGCCTACGCCATCTACGGCTGGGTGGCCATGGGCGCGCCGGCCGGCGTGCCCAAGGAGATCGTGGACCAGCTCTACGGCCACCTGCGCGAAATCGCCAAGGACCCCAAGGTGCTGGAGCGCACCGTGGGCGCAGGTTTCATGCCGCTGATGAACAGCCCGCAGGCCTTCCGCGAGAACTACCAGCGCGACATGCCGATCTGGAAGGCGCTGGTGGAAGAAGCCGGCGCGAAGCTTGATTGATTTTTCCGGCCCGCGGCAGCGGGCCGCCACCGACGACTGCTGAGACAGCTTTGAGAGGAGACTTCATGTACACGCGCAATCCCGCATCCCCGGCACGCCCCACGCGGCGCAGCGTTCTGGCCCTGGCCGCAGCCCCGCTGCTGGCCGGCCTGGCCGGCGGCGCCCTGGCCGAGACCGGCTGGCCCAGCAAGATGCTGCGGCTGGTCGTGCCCTTCCCGGCGGGCGGCCCCACCGACACGGCATCGCGCATCGTGGGCCAGAAGCTGGGCGAGCGTCTGAAGCAGACCGTGGTGGTGGAAAACCGCCCCGGCGCCTCCGGCTCCATCGCGGCCGTGCAGGTCGCCAAGAGCCCGGCCGACGGCTACACGCTGATGATGCTGGCCACGCCCACGCTGCTGGCGCCGCACCTGTACAAGAAGGCCGGCTACGACACCGTCAAGGACTTCACGCCCGTGGCCACGGTCTATGACCTGCCCATCGTCATCGTGGTCAACCCCACGCTGCTGCCCGACGTCACCGACCTCAAGAGCCTGATCGCCCACGCCAAGGCGCAGAAGGTCGCGCTCAACTACACCAGCTCGGGCGCCGGCAGCTTCGGCCACCTGAGCATGGAGCTGCTCAAGCAGATGGCCGGCTTCGACATGCAGCACGTGCCCTACAAGGGCGGCGTGCCCGCCATCACCGACACCATCGGCGGCCAGGTGCCCATCATGTATGCCGACCTCGTGGCCGCGCTGCCCCACATCCAGGCCGGCAAGCTGCGCGCCATCGCCGTGGGCTCGCCCCAGCGCGTGGCCATGCTGCCCGACACCAAGACCATTGCCGAGCAGGGCATCAAGGGCTACGACGCCGTCTCCTGGGGCGGCCTGCTGGCGCCCAAGGGTAGCCCCAAGGCCGTGGTCGACCGCATCGCCAGCGAAGTTCAGCAGATCCTTGCCGACAAGGACATCCAGGACAAGCTGCTCAACGCAGGCGCCATCGCCGCCTACCAGAACCCCGCCCAGCTGGGCCAGCGCATCCAGCAGGACTACACACGCTGGGGCCAGCTGATCCGCGACAAGGGCATTGCAGTGGAGTGACATCGACATGAAGACACGCATCACCGAACTCTTTGGCATAGAGCACCCCATCATCCAGGGGGGCATGCACCATGTGGGCCTGGCCGAACTGGCCGCCGCTGTCTCCAACGCGGGTGGCCTGGGGCTGATCACGGGCCTGACCCAGCGCACGCCCGAGCTGCTGGCGCGCGAGATCGCGCGCTGCCGCGAGATGACGGACAAGCCCTTCGGCGTCAACCTGACCTTCCTGCCCTCGGTCAACCCGCCCGACTACCCGGGCTACGTCAAGGCCATCATCGAAGGCGGCGTCAAGGTCGTGGAGACGGCGGGCAACAACCCGCAGAAATGGCTGCCCGCGCTCAAGGAAGCCGGCATCAAGGTCATCCACAAGTGCACCTCGGTGCGCCATGCGCTCAAGGCCGAGGCCATCGGCTGCGACGCCATCAGCGTGGACGGCTTCGAATGCGGCGGCCATCCGGGCGAGGACGACATCCCCAATTTCATCCTGCTGCCGCGCGCGGCCGAAGAACTGAAGATTCCCTTCGTCGCCTCGGGCGGCATGGCCGACGGCCGCTCGCTGGTGGCTGCGCTGGCGCTGGGCGCCGAGGGCATCAACATGGGCACGCGCTTCATCGCCACCCAGGAAGCGCCCGTGCACGACAACGTCAAGCAGGCCATCGTCGCGGCCAGCGAGCTGGACACGCGCCTGGTCATGCGTCCGCTGCGCAACACCGAGCGCGTGCTGACCAACCCGGCCACCGAGCGCCTGCTGCAAAAGGAGCGCGAGCTGGGAGCGGCCATCACCTTTGCCGACATCGCGCCCGAGGTGGCCGGCGTCTATCCGCGCATCATGCATGACGGCGACATGGACGCAGGCGTCTGGTCCTGTGGCATGGTGGCCGGCCTGATCCACGACGTGCCCACGGTCCAGCAGCTGATCTCCGGCATCATGGACCAGGCCCATGCACTGATCAACGAGCGGTTGGCCGGCCTGGCCCGCTGACCGCCCATCTTCACAGGACTTACGCAAACAGGATGCGACAACGTGCTGCGCCCCATGGCAAGCCGCTTGCCTTGTTCCTTCTTGCGTAGGTCTTACTTCAAAAACCAGGAAAGAGCTTTCTCATGAAAATCCTTGTACCCGTCAAACGTGTCGTGGACTACAACGTGAAGGTCCGCGTGAAGTCGGACGGCACGGGCGTGGACATCGCCAACGTCAAGATGAGCATGAACCCCTTTGACGAAATCGCCGTCGAAGAAGCCGTTCGCCTCAAGGAAAAGGGCGTGGCCACCGAAGTCATCGCCGTCTCCTGCGGCGTGGCCCAGTGCCAGGAAACCCTGCGCACGGCCATGGCCATCGGTGCCGACCGCGGCATCCTGGTGGAGACCACCGAGGAACTGCAGCCCCTGGCCGTCGCCAAGCTGCTCAAGGCCCTGGTCGACAAGGAGCAGCCCGGCCTGATCATCCTGGGCAAGCAGGCCATCGACGACGATGCCAACCAGACCGGCCAGATGCTGGCGGCCCTGGCCGACCTGCCCCAGGCCACCTTCGCCTCCAAGGTCGAAGTCGCTGGCGACAAGGTCAACGTGACCCGTGAAGTGGACGGCGGCCTGGAAACCCTGGCCCTGAGCCTGCCGGCCGTCATCACCACCGACCTGCGCCTGAACGAGCCGCGCTACGTCACGCTGCCCAACATCATGAAGGCCAAGAAAAAGCAGCTGGACACGGTCAAGCCTGAAGAGCTGGGCGTCGATGTCGCCCCGCGCCTGAAGACGCTCAAGGTGGCCGAGCCCGCCAAGCGCGGCGCTGGCGTGAAGGTGCCCGATGTGGCGACCCTGGTCAGCAAGCTCAAGAACGAAGCCAAGGTCATCTAAAGGAATTCGCAGACATGACATCCCTCGTTATTGCAGAACACGACAACGCTTCCATCAAGAGCGCCACGCTCAACACCGTCACTGCGGCCCTGGCCTGCGGCGGCGACGTGCATGTGCTGGTGGCGGGCGAGAATGCCGGCGCCGCTGC